>NZ_JAGGKM010000003.1 GCF_017873715.1 Cytobacillus luteolus | reverse complement strand
CATAAATGGATTTATGAGCCCTCTACTTCTGTTTTTTCAGCAAGTGAGGTCACATAAATGGATTTATGAGCCCTCTACTTTTGTTTTTTCGGCAAGTGAGGTCACATAAATGGATTTATGAGCCCTCTACTTCTGTTTTTTCAGCAAGTGAGGTCACATAAATGGATTTATGAGCCCTCTACTTTTGTTTTTTCGGCAAATGAGGTCACATAAACTAATTTATGAGCCCTCTACCATTGCTTTGTCTTCAAAAGAGGTCACATAAACTGATATGCCCCCAAACTATTTCAACTAAACTACTAATCTAACATCGGAATTTTAATCCCCTTATCCTTCGCTGTTTTAATTGCAAGGTCATAACCAGCATCAGCATGGCGGACTACACCCATTCCTGGATCAGTTGTTAACACTCTCTCAAGACGTTTTTCGGCTTCCTTCGTTCCATCTGCAACAATCACCATACCAGCATGTAGTGAGTAACCCATACCTACTCCACCGCCATGATGAACTGATACCCAGCTTGCTCCACCAATACTATTAATTAATGCATTTAAAATTGGCCAATCAGCGACTGCGTCACTTCCATCCATCATTGCCTCTGTTTCACGATTTGGTGAAGCAACAGAACCTGAATCAAGGTGGTCACGACCGATAACAATTGGTGCTTTTAGCTCTCCACTAGCAACCATGTCATTGATGATTTTTCCAAACTTGGCACGCTCTCCATAGCCTAACCAGCAAATTCTTGCAGGTAGTCCTTGGAATTGAATTTTTTCCTGTGCCATTTTAATCCACTTGCAAAGATGTTCGTTATCACTAAATTCTCGAAGAATCACTTCATCTGTTTTATAAATATCTTCAGGATCTCCAGATAAGGCTACCCAACGGAAAGGACCTTTTCCTTCGCAAAATTGAGGGCGAATATACGCTGGGACAAATCCTGGGAAGTCGAACGCGTTTTCAACACCTTCATCCTTTGCTACTTGGCGAATGTTATTGCCATAATCAAATGTAACAGCACCTTGCTTTTGCATATCCAGCATGGCACGTACATGTGTCGCAATACTTCGTTTTGCTTTTTCTACATAAGCTTGCGGATGACGATTTTTCAACTCAGCCGCTTCCTCTAAAGTCATAGCAGCCGGAGTGTACCCATTTAGTGGGTCATGTGCTGATGTTTGGTCTGTTAACACATCTGGGATAAAGCCTTTTTCAAGCATTTCTGGAAGTAGTTCAGCAGCATTCCCTAATAGCCCAATTGAAAGTGGCTTTCCTTCTTTTTTCGCCTCTAATGCCATTTGAATTGCTTCATCTAAATTTTCAGTCATTATATCTAAGTATTTCGTATCTAATCGGCGTTGAATACGTGTAGGATCTACCTCAATAGCAATACAAACACCCTCATTTAACGTTACCGCAAGAGGTTGAGCTCCACCCATGCCACCTAATCCAGCCGTTAATGTAATTGTTCCTTGTAATGTTCCGTTGAAATGTTGGCGGGCACACTCTGCAAAGGTTTCGTAGGTTCCTTGGACAATCCCTTGACTCCCTATATAAATCCAGCTACCTGCCGTCATTTGACCGTACATCATTAAGCCTTTTTTATCTAATTCGTTAAAATGATCCCAGTTTGCCCAAGCAGGAACTAAATTCGAATTCGCAATTAATACTTTTGGTGCATCAGTGTGTGTTTTAAAAACAGCAACGGGTTTACCTGACTGAACTAGTAATGTTTCATCGTTTTCTAAATTATGAAGCGTTTTCACAATTGCGTCATAGCTATCCCAGTTTCGAGCTGCCTTACCAATGCCACCATAAACAACTAAATCTTCAGGTCGTTCAGCCACATCTTCATTTAAATTGTTCATTAGCATGCGTAATGCAGCCTCTTGAATCCAACCCTTTGCGTGAAGTTCTGATCCTGAGTAATTTACAATTTTGCGTTTACCTGTTTCATTTGTTTGCATCCTTTATCACCCTTTTTAAATATTCTGATAGTTAAAGTGTATCGTGAATAACGAGTGATAAAAACATAACAAAGCAGCGAATTTCTATGATATTTTTTGATTTTGAATAAACATCTAACCATATTTTATATTTTTTATATAAAATTTATAGATTACTATACTTTCTATTGATTCTTTCAAAAAATAAAAAAAGAGTGAGAACCTTCATAGGTCATCCACTCAGTTTTTCGTTATCTTCTCTCCACATAGTTCAGAGGAAGTTCTCCTTAAAAATACCTTGTTCATCATTCCAAGTCCGTACGTACTTATCAACATCCAAATAAGGCTATAGAAAAACGTAAAGAGAACAATGTAAAGCATGATCACCCCATCAATGGTAGAACTCACTGCTGGACCTAATATCGGGAACTTGATACCGTACAACAAAATCAGGATGCCAACGGATAGACTTAGTGATCCAATACTTACAACCACTAACCGATTTTTGAAATACCGTAATCCTATTCCTAGACTTAGTCCCAATAATCCAGTCGTAAAGGGAAACACAAATAATTCACTTGGCTGAATAATGGTAAGTAAGAAAATCGTTAGTAAATATGTAAGTAGCCCATTTTTTATTGAAATAATTGTAGACACGACAATCGGTAAGGTCGTTAATACAGAAAGAGTATATCCTATTCCACTGAACACTCCTGCTGACTGAAAAATAGCAGCTAAGGTGGCTAACATAGCTCCTATCACTAGCCTAGTGGTCTTTGAGTAAGCTTCGTAATATTTCAGCGTATCATTGGTTAAGTCATTGTATAAGTATTTCTTAAAACGGCTGCTCCATTGATGCATGCATACACCTCCCTCATTAATGTTTATTCTTACTGGCAAGTCCTTATCTCACACATTTTCCTTATACAAAATTGAAAGAGGTGCCCAGTTTTCTTAGGACAATTACCTAATAGTTTACTGAAAGCATAACTTATAGGAGCAATTGGAGGTGATGACCATCAAAGGATTAGTTACAGACTCACAAAAACATCAAGTCTCCCTTCTTCCATGGCAACGAAGTGCCATAGATTTGTTTGATCATAAGTTAAAGGATACAGATAGACCTTTCCCATGCATCCCTGCAACACAGGGACATTCACTTGGACAATTTTGCTATGGATTTGTTTCAGATCCTAGGTCCTCGGAATCTACTAAAGATTTGGCTGGGCTTCTTCGTGATTACTCTGCTAAATATAGAGATTTAGGTAAATATACATCATTGATTGTGTTTTTCGAGACACCAGAAGAGCTGAAAACTCAATATACTGTTGAAGAATTTGAGGAATTATTTTGGAAGCAGTTAAATGGATTAGGTGAGTTAGATGAATGTGAATGGCCAGAGAATATACCAATTGATCCTCATGACCCTGTTTGGGAATTCTGCTTTAATCAGGAAAAGCTATTTATGTATTGTGGTACTCCTGCCCATACAAACCGGTTAAGTAGGAATTTTCCTTATTTTGTACTTGCAATTACTCCAAGATGGGTCCTTGAAGAATTTAATGCTAACCCTCATTTAGCAGGGAAAATTAAAACGAAAATCCGTGAAAGAATTGAAAAATACGATAGTATCCCTGTTCACCCTGATTTAAATAGCTACGGAAAAGAAGACAATTACGAGTGGAAACAATACTTTTTACATGATGATGATACATCGTTATCAAAATGTCCATTTCATCGTTTTTTAGGGAAATTTGGGTTTAAGAAAAAAGACCGATTCTAAAGATTCGGTCTTTTTTCTTAAATAGCTTATTCCGCAAGTTTATATTTTCCAACTGGTAATTCAAATGTCCATGGACCTTTAATAAGTACTTGTGGTTCACCAAATGTTAATTTCACCTTGTTTTTAGGAGGTTCGATAGCAAATTCGAAGTATAATACTTCACCACTATCTTCATTCATTTTGGCCATATGACTCAATTCCATTATTCTAAAATTGTGCAAAAGCTTGTTAGTTTGTTCGGTAAAATTAACATCTACATAGAGTCGAACTTTATTATCTTCTATCCTCTTTATTTTAGTTAACCGAACTGGAAATTCTGACAAGGTAAAATGTACATCTAGGGTTGCTTCATCTTCTGGAATATCTAGCCTTACCTGTTTCTCGTCTGAGTAACTAACATATATTTCTGGAATTTCAACGACATAGCGCTCCACATCGTCTTTTTCTAATGTAAAATAAAATTCACTTGGGTCTAAGAAACCTGATACTTGTTCTACCGCATATTCCCGGCCTTTGTTGTCACTAACCGAAAGTGACTTTTCTTCCCTTGCATACATTTGATGTATTCCATACTGATCAATTCTAAAATCTTTCGGGTGCTGTGATACAAAACTAACTCTTACTTTATCCTCAACCCGCTGAGGGATAGCTATTATTTCAACTCCCCTTACACTTGAAACCTCACCTAAATCATTTAAGCTCTCATACGTTTTAGCTTTTTCAAGAGTAATAGGAATAACAATTTTTTTATTGCCACCTAAGACTAGCTGGATTTCTTCAGAAATATTGATAGGACCATCATGCCAATAGGTAGCTTTCCACTCCCCAGATGATGTAATTGTACTTGCATCAGATAGTTTAATTTCATGACCATCCCTATTTATAATAGACAGGGTCTGTTTTGAAGGAATGCGCTTTGCTTCAACTTCTACGATTGTCATTTTTTCATCCACCATCAAACCATTTACAACAACAATTCCATTGCCCACATTCATTGTCACAGGGTTTTGTAATATATATCTTTCCATTGGTACATCATCTTCTTGAACGAGACCAATCCCTGGCACAAATTGAAGTGCTTTTTTTACAGCTGCTAATACCTCTGTATGAAAAAATGTTGCAGAAAAGAGAAGGATCGCCGCAATCGATGCACTAAGAATTTTTCTGTTCTTAAACATTCCTCGTTTATTAGCCTTTGCCTCACTTTTTGCATGCTCCACACCTACCTTTACTCTTTGGTGTAGCTCCTGTGGAATCTCAATTTTATCAAGTTGTCTTTTAATTTCATTGCTCATATAGTTGACCCTCCTTTGCATACTGCCTTAGTTTCTTCAATGAACGGTACAATATAGTCTTAACCGTTCCTAGAGGGAGATCTTGAATTTCTGCAATTTCTTTAAGTGTATAATCATAATAAAAGCGTAATACAATGACTCCTTTTTCTTGATGATTTAAATTCTCCACTAAGTCTTTAAGTGTCAATGACAGTGGGATATCATCTTCTTCCGTATCCTTCACTGTTTCTTCATATTCAGGATATAGATAAACTACTTTTTGACGCTTTCTTAAAATATCCATGGAACAACTTATCACAATTCTGATAATCCACGTTTTAAAATACTTAGGTTCTTTAAGATTATTAATTGACTTAAAAGAACGATACGCCGTTTCTTGTACAGCATCTAGTGCCTCTTCTTTATTTTTCAAATAAACAAATGCTGTTTTGTAAAGATCTACTTCATACATTTGAAAAAGCTCCAAAAAGGCATCTTCATTACCTTTTTGCGCCTTTTTCACTAATTGAATATTGATGTGAATCACCTACTTATTTTTCCTTTATACTTATTAGACGGTCAATTGTAATTTTTGGCTTTTCAATTTTTATAAAAATATATAAAGATTAACTATTAACTTTTAAGTAAACAAAAAATAAAAGCAGAAAAAGAGCACTTAAGTTACTCTGTTTCTACTTTGTTCCGGTCGATTGTTTATCTTCAAGAAAAGGCTCATACATCATGATAGCGCGATTTTCTGCTATGAATTCATCATCAATTAATTCTTTTTCTATGTTGTAGACTTTTCGATAGATTGTATTTTGTCTTACATAGCCTCCCCAATACTCAGCTGTGATGCTGTGTTCCTTTTCATAGACTTCGTATGTTCTTGTTTTAGGGTATTCTGCTCGCCATTCTCCGACCAAGTGGGTGTGTGTTAAGTAGACAATAAGTTGATATGATTGGTTTGTTTCGTTTTTTATTTGCAAATCTAGATAATTAAAAGCACAGGTTGCTCCACTTCCGAACGGCTGACTTCTTTTGGAGTCCGGAAATACATCGTAGCTGTGTCTGTACCGCTCCGTAACAGTAAGTGGTGTATGTAGTGTCATCCAATAGATAAGGTTTGATAACTGACACAGTCCCCCTCCCACACCTGTTGTAACTTTTCCGTAATGAAGAATCATTCCATCCACATAACCTTTTCTTTTAGTAGTGTTCCCGATTAAGCGCCAATAAGAAAAGGTTTCACCTGGTTTGATCACAATCGTATTTAGTTGCTTAATTGCGATTGCTAGATTCTTAATCTTGTTATGTTGGAGCCACATATCAACATCTTTGAGTTGACGTAATAAGAGCGTGTTATGAGTAAATATTATATTTGGCAACCTTGATGACTCTTTTTTCAGGGCATACTTTTTATCTCCCGTATACCACTGGGCATAGCGTTTCATCCGGTAATACTTCTTCCCTAGATAGATTCTTAACTTGCCTCTCTTTATTGGTTGTAACGATGTCATTTTTTCACTCCTTTTTCTATATCAATGAATTCTATTATTCTGATAACCTTGTTTTCGAAAGTCACTAGGAGTCATGCCTGTTTGTTCTTTAAAAATACGGCTAAAATAGTTACCGTTTGCAAAGCCAGATTCTGCTGCAATTTCTTGGATATTTAGCTGTGTTTCTAGTAGTAGTTTTTTAGCTTCCTTCACTCTACTGTTTGTTATTAGCTGACTAAGAGATAGACCATGCTTTTTTACAAGTAAGTGACTGTAATAAGCTGGACTGCGCTCAACGAACTCAGCCACTTTTTGTAAGGATAAGGTTTTATCACGAAAATGAGTTTCAACATACTGAATTCCACGTTCAATCACATCCATTTTGGATGATTCTTGATGCCTAATCACACCTTCTAATAGTTGATAGATAAAGAGCAGAATCTCTTGAACTATTCTATGCAGTACTGGACTATACAGAATCGTTTCAAACACCTGATGATAGTGCTTCTCATATAAATCTTGATCAAGTCCATACGTTTTCATAAATCTGCGAATCTGAGCTAATATACTTGTCAGCCTTGTCCTTATTAAACCAGGCTCTGGATAGGGTTCGTGTATATTTAGGAATTCTTGGTACATCCAAGTTTTCATTTGTTCGTGGTTATTGTTGTGAAGCATTTCAATCCAATCTCTTTGTTCAGTTGGACTTAGGAACGGTTCAACTCTTCCCCATTTCCACTCCTCATCAATGCTAATTATTTGTCTGTATCCTTTATAAAATGTTAGTTCAAGAGCATGACGGGCTTGGATATACATTTGGCGAAGTGACAAACTTTCGTCCGACAACGAGTGTAGCACTATAGCCAATGGCTCTTCATAGCGTTCATTCCAATTTAATAATAGAAGATTCAATTCTTGCCTAATTTGAGGGTTTTCATCTTCAAATACACATACAACGATGTCTGTTAATGGAAGGATCACCGGCCTAATTGAAAACTCGTATTCTTGTAAAAAATGTCTAAGTAAGAGTATGCTGTATTTATTTTCCATTTGCAAAATACATAGTTGATACGGTTTGCCTTTTGGAGCCTCTTCGATAAAAAGTGATTGGTAGCTTACCATATTTGAGAAAGTGGCCTTACTGGGGTTATATTCTTTTGCCACACTTGTTTGATCGTGAAGGCACTTATATAATGTTTTACGGATGAATTCTGGTGAATGTGGTTTAACTAGGAGATTACTAGCCTGAATCTCCACAGCTTGCACAGCACGCTCAAACGTTCTTTCCGTTGTGGTTACAATGATTTGTTTCGAATAGCGTTGAACGAGCTTCTTAATACGAGCCCACTGGTTAGATGGAATCATATCTAGCTCAATGATTACGTATTCTGGGAGTTCATTCTCTAATGTCACGACTAAGTCTTCTATATTTTCAACTAAAAAAATTTTGTCAAACGGGAGCGAATAAGAAGAAACTAGCCACTGAATGCCAATTCGTTCATTGTGATCACGGTCTGCAATAAGTAGTTTTTTCATACGGTGTATCGCTCCTTTATCGGAATAGAAATTGCTATTTAGAGTAAGACGAATATTTATTTTGTTAGACGAATATTTTAGGGCTGTAGACGAGAATATTTAAACTTCCGCGAATATATTCCAATATAGACGAATTTCTTATACGACTAGACGAATAATTTGATAGTACTAGAATCTTATAATTTTTTATTGGTCTGTTAACCTAAATTCTACACCAAAAAAGCTGCCTCCGGTTACAATAAACTGGAAAAGCAGCAAATTCATCACAAAATGTCCTTCAACCCCTTATAAATCTCAACAATTTCATCAATTTTCATTCGAACTAATCCACTAGACGATGGTGCAACAAAGTCAATGGTTCCGGGTACAACTGATTCCTCCTGAGCACCCCAAGGAATTTTCTTTTTCCCGCTTAACTCTTGGTAGACTCCTTTTCCAACATAACAAACAATCTTTGGTTTATAATAGGCAAATTTTCGTTTTAATTCCTTACTTCCCTCTAAATACTCTTCTTTCGTTATTTCATCTGCTGCCTTTGTTGGTCTAGCAACAATATTGGTAAGCCCATAGCCTAAATCCAGCAACTTATAGTCCTCAGTGGTATCGTATTTTCTCGGTGTTATGCCTGCTTTATGTAAAATCGTCCAAAAGCGATTGTTTGGATTGGAAAAATGATGTCCTGTTTCGGATGAGCGGATACTAGGATTAAAACCAACAAATAAAACATCTAAATTTTCTTTGATGTGATCCTTAATAGGATTCATTTTTCCATCTCCTTCATCATTTATAGTTTTGTTCGTATACTCCAAAGCTCAGGGAAAAAGCGGTGTTCAATCACTTGCTTCAGATAAGAGACTCCTGCTGATCCACCTGTACCAGGCTTATGCCCTATAATTCGTTCTACAGTAATCATGTGGTTATAACGCCAAAGCTGTTGTTTATTTTCGATATCAACTAACTTTTCTGCAAGTTCATATAAATCCCAGTATTTATTTACATCCCGGTATACGGTTAACCACGCCTCTTCAACACTCGTATTCACTGTATAATCTTCCGTCCAGTCTCGATCTAAACATTCTGCATCAATGCCTAATCCTCGTTTAGACATAGCAAGAATGGCTGCATCATAAATACTTTTGTCTTCTAAAGCCGACTGTAAAATCTCATATAATTCTGGCTGATGTTTGTATACAGATAATACTCCCTCTTTTTTATGCCCTAAAGTAAATTCGATTAAACGATTTTGAAAGGATTGAAAACCAGATGAACGCCCTAGCTTTTCTCTAAACTCCATATATTCAGCGGGCGTTAGTGTTGATAATACATCCCATGACTGGATTAGCTGCTGTTGTATTCTTGATACCCTTGATAGCATTTTAAAAGCTGGTTCAAGTTCATTTCGTAATATGCTCTCTTTCGCTGCATTCATCTCATGTAAAATAAGCTTCATCCACAATTCACTTGCTTGATGGATGATAATAAATAACATTTCATCATGGTGACCTGATAATCCCTGCTGACTCGATAATATTTTATCTAATTGAAGATAATCACCGTAAGTCATATCATTTGTAAAATCTTTATGTATTCCTTCTTTTGTTTCTGGTTGGCTGCTTTTGTTTTCCGTCACTGTGTAACTCCCCCTTTACTATGAGTATGACAACGCTTACAATTTTTATCAAGAGGTAATTATACAAGAGCTAACTATCCTTAGGAAGCTGGTATTCCTTAGGACAACTTTAATTTTCTGTTCACAAGAAGATTAGTCTCAAGTTCGATTACTTTCTTAATACCCGAATAGGTCAGCATAAATAAACAGCGATTCCAGACCTTCTGTGTTTGGGAGCCATACTTTAAGGTACCAACTGTATTTTCAAGAAGAATCGACCTGGCTTATTAATTCTCTAATCTCTTCTTGGATAGTTAAGTTAGTCTATCCTTTATTTATTCACTCCATGTCTCTATTTCATCTATATATCCAAACTGTTCTTCATAAAGCTTTTCAAATATTGCTACTCCTTGAAAAAAACTAGTCTCATAGTTATCTTTATCATCAACACTCCACGAGGTTGATAATACCGTATGGCAATAACCCCAAAGTAAAAGTCTTTGTTCACTTAAATTTAATTCCTCAGTAAAAATCTCCACTCTTTTTTTAATTACATCATAAGCATTGTTTTCAGGGAGCTTATTTAACATATATTGAATCAAATCATACTCAATTTCTCCAATTAAGCCCTTAGGGTCAATTGCTGTCCAATGGTTGTTCTCTGAAGAAAGTACATTATAATGATGAAAATCACCATGAAGAAGATATTGCTGAGTTGTAGTGTTGTTTAGATATGTAAAAATATTCAGTGCCTTTTCAAGAGTTTTTTTTGAAAAAGGACCGATACCATTAGGATGTTTCTCAACAATTTCTCTTAGATTATCCTCTCTCGCCTTAACGGATGGTATTTTGCAATTTTTTGGAGCTACTACTGATAACTTCCTAACAACATTTGCCGCAATCCGACAGGCCTCCTCATCATCATGTACCTCGGCAAGGGTACCTCCTGGTGTTAACTTTTCTAGAATGAAAATACCATTATCTTGGTCATATTCGATAAGCTTAACCATGCCTTTTCCATTATATAACCGCAATACTGCTAGTTCGTCTTGAAACCCTTTACCAGGAATACAGATCTTCACTACTACCTCGCTTCCATTTTCCATAACAGCTGGCGCAACATAATTAATTGAAAGAGCATATGGTTCTTCCATCTGTAAATTCCACTTATTTTCACAGTATTGGATGATTTCAGGAAGTCTACTCAACCACTTTTCTCCTTGAAGATTGAAATACATTCGGACTGATTGTACAAATTTCTCTTGTAATTCCATCCTAACATCCCCCTTAAGACATACATGTTTATTTCAACATTAAAAAGCCATACTCCTCTAGAGCACGGCTTATAATTTATAGAAATAATCTTTTTATCTTACCCTTTGTCTTCTCATCCATTGTGTTGCAGCCCACTTATCTCCTACAATTACCGGTGCACCACCATGTAACGTCAGATCGTTTAAAGCTGCATCATTATAAAAATACTCAAAATAGACTGCCATCCCTTTTTGAGGAGATACGGAGAAGTTCAGTTTTGGAAAATAGGTTTCTCCTCCTTGCTCTACATCATTCAAGTACATAACGAGTGTACTAATTCTTGGATTACTTGCGGCCTTACTTGTAGATGCGAAAAAGTCAAAATGCGCCTTGTACTCTTGCCCAACTTCATAATTAAGGATGTGCAAACTCTCGGCATGATCAACAGGGATATTCATGATTTGAGAAATTCTCTTCTCTATTCTAGCAACGATATCATTTTCTCCTTCTTCCAAAAAAGTACCGCTACTCGTCCTCATTTCATTTACTTCTCGTGCATTTCCTATTTTAGAACGCTGAATTCTACTTTTTGAGAACTCTATTAATTGATCGCACTCTTCATCACTTAGTACATTACCTAAAATGACAACAAGTGGTTCTTCTAGTCTCGCTATGATGTTAATCTCTCTATCATCAGTTTTGATTTTATTTCCAATATGATTAAAAATCGTTGGCTCTTTAATTGTTATATCGTGAGCATCCATTGTCAACTTGCATCAACCTTTTCAAATTAATATAGTGGTGGAAATCTTAGATCATTTATAACAAATCAGGCTAATTTAGTTCTTATTTTGGACTAGTTTCCTCCTATAATTCAAAATGGATGTTATTTTTTGATTAAATTTTACACGGAGAAACGATGTTTTTCTACTTTTTTTTATAAGTTTAAAAATCCTGTCAAATTTTATAAGCAAGAAAGATACTCTTATGTAACCTTAGCACAATTTTTTAGTATTTAAATGTCAAAACTGTTAAAATTAATGGATAGTCTTAAAATACTGATTACAGTCTAATTGAAGGATATAGATTGTTGTGAAAAGAGGTGTCAGATGATGTCAAAAACCGTTGTTATAACAGGAGCTAACAGTGGGTTAGGTCTTGAAACTTGTAAATACTTTGTTACCGAGGGATACAGAGTAGTAATGGCCATTCGCAATATGGAAAAAGGAAAGAAAGCAAAAGAAGAATTGCTAACATTCTATCCAAAAGCAGAAATTGATCTTTTTTATCTTAATCTAGCAGATTTATCGACGGTCCACGACTTTGTTAGAAGTTTTTCAGAAAAATATAAAACATTGGATTTATTAATTAACAATGCTGGTGTAATGATCCCTCCTTACTCAAAAACAGAAGAAGGTTTTGAACTACAATTTGGTTGTAACCATCTCGGTCATTTTACTTTAACTACTCTACTTCTACCCCTTTTAGAAAAAGGAGCAAATCCACGTGTTATTACGCTAAGCTCCATAGCTTACCGAAATGGAAAAATTGACTTTGATAATTTGGATGGTAAGAAAGGCTATAAGGCAATGAAGTTTTATTGTCAGAGTAAACTCGCAAACCTCCTATTTGCAAAAGAACTTGACTATCGTTTAAAAGAAGCTAATTACAAAACAAAAAGTTTAGCTGCTCATCCTGGTATTTCTTCTACTAATTTATTTAATCTAGGAAATGAAAAAACTCCATGGTTTATTAAGCTAATTATGAAACTTATTGCACAACCAGCCTCTAAAGGAGCACTTCCAATTATTATGGCAGCAACGGACGAAACATTAAAAGGTGGAGAATTTATAGGTCCTGACGGCTTAGGAAATCGCAAAGGAAATCCAACGATTCAAACTCCTCAGAAGGATGTTTATAACAAAAATACAATGAAGCAATTGTGGGATGTCTCCGAACAACTAACTGGTGTTACATTTAATTTGAATAGCTCTAAATAATCAAGTAAATAAAGGACAAAAGAATATATGTTTAACTCCAATAGTTACTCTGACACTCTTTAACTAAAAAGTTGTCTCCTTATAATTCTAAGGAAACAACTTTTTTAGAGGAGTTTTACTATCATAAAAATTGACTAGTAGTAATCTTAGTTGCACTTTTTCCTTTAACGAGCTTTAATGTGGCTACGATTAGAAAGCTAACAATCACTAATAAAAGCCATGAACTCACCTTTCCCAAATGAACAAGACTCCATGCTTCAGTTTGGTTTGGGTATTCCCAGGCACCAAAGAACGTCGCAATATTTTCAGCTATCCATATGAAAAATCCGATTAACGTGAAAGAGAGTACAATTGGCATACGATATCGCGTTCCAGCAATCTCATATGAGACCCATGATTGCCAAAAGACGATAATGACAAGTCCAGTCAACCACCAACGAATATCGATCCAATAATGATGAGTGAAAAAGTTCAAATAAATTGCTGCTGCAAGTGGGACAACTACGAAAAACGGAGGCCATTTAACCAATTCAACATCAAGTCTCCTCCACGCCTGGCACAGATAACTCGCTACACTTGCGTACATAAATCCACTATATAAAGGCACTCCAGCAATTTTGAAAAAGCCTTCCTGCGGATAAGACCAAGAGCCCATATGAACCTTAAAAAGTTCAAGCGCTAGCCCAATAAGGTGGAACAGAGTAATCACCTTTAATTCATCACGTGTTTCAAGTCCTGAACGCAGCATCCACCACTGCATTAGAAGGCAGATGATGAGCAGCCAGTCATATCGCGGCAGGAAGGGAAGCGATACAATTTGGGTAATAGCCAAGGAGACGAAAATCACGACGGGAAACAAGCACGATAACGCCTGCTCCCAGCCAAAATGAACGAGTTGTTTTAGTGCTCTCATATAATGCACCTCCGATTTGCACATAACAAAAATTTAATCACTTTGATTTTACTTTATATATTATCGTAATTCAATAAATAAATATTATTTTTCGTTATACATGTAAAAAAACAGGAGTATTCCTAAGCTAGGAATACTCCACAACACTTTATGTAAAAAACTTTAGAAGATTAACTTTGTTTTTATATTTCTTAACTAACCTATAACCTTACTATCTTCCCATCCATATACTGCTTCTTTTATCTTCTTACCTGCAATTTCAACTTCCATTGTGTCTAGCTTTTTTCCCCCAAGTGCTTCATAGAAAGAACATGCTGGATTATCTTCTAATACAAGAACAAGCATAGCATTCAATCCAATCTCTTTTAAATCTTTTATAAGTGGTTTCACTAGTGCCTTCCCAATTCCTTTACCTTGATAGTCTTCAAGTATATAAATTGCATATAACTCACCGTCAAAACCGTCATATTTCCCACTTCTTTCCTTTCCTCCCGATATAAATCCAACGATTTCACCACTATTATCTTCTGCTACATAAACAATTCCATCAGGGATACCCTGAAGCCACAGTTGTTCACGACTTTCATAAGATAAATCATCCAAAAAATCTGCAGGGAAGATGTTTGCATATGTTGTTCTCCAACTATCAACATGGACTTTAGCAATCGCCTTTGCATCCTTTAAAATTGCTTTTCTTATTTTCATAGTCATCCCCCTTTATTTATATTTTAACATTTCTAGATTCCTTAAATATTTTCAAGAAATACTTTAAAGCACACTAGTTAAATTAACTAGTGTGCTTCTGAATCTCCATAAATTTTTGATTCTACTTCTATTACACAAACTTCCCGTCCATATAATCCTTATAAGCCTGACGGACTTCTTCTTCTGTGTTCATGACAAATGGTCCTCTTGCTACTACTTGCTCTTTAATTGGCTGTCCAGCATAAAGGAGAACCTTTAACTGCTGATCTGCTCGGACAGTAATGAATGATCCTTCATCCGATTCAACATTTTCTAAGAACAAGACTTGTCCAGCTCGGCCTTCGGTATGATCTGAACCGAATGTTCCTTGTCCCTCTAATACATACAAAAACCCGTTATAGTTTCCCGGTAACTCTTGTCTTACGTCTACTCCAGCCTCAAGGTTCATTTCAACAAAGGTAACTGGCGTATGGTTTAGGGTTGGAGATGTAACTCCATTCGATGAACCCGAAAATATACGTAGTAATGCTCCCTCTTTTTCAAATACTGGCATATCACTGGCCTTCATATTTTGATAACGGGGTTCTGTCATCTTCTTATTAGCTGGAAGGTTCACCCAAAGCTGAAGGGAATGAACGGTTTCCCCTTCAGCTGGGTCTTCACTATGGATAACTCCACTTCCTGCTGTCATCCATTGAACATCACCAGGTAATAGCTCACCCTTACCAGCCTTATTATCAAAGTGCTCTAGACGACCCTCAATCACATAAGTGACAGTCTCTATCCCCCGATGAGGATGTAAATCGAAGGTTCCCTTTTGAAACCAATCTTCTGCTAAGATTAAAAATGGATCATATTCTACCCAATTTCCAGGCTCTATTATTAAACCAACTTTATGCGTTGGACTTTGCTGTTTATGGTGTACTGTCTTAACTGACTTTATATTGCGCTCCACGATTCACAACTTCCTTTCACTACTAAATCTTATACTCGTACTTCTACTAAATCATACGAAGTAGTGCTCGTATTTGCAATAAATCGGCTCATCTTCCCTAGTGAGTATAAGTGCAATTCATGCATCGCCCGCGTACATGCTACATAAAAGAGATTTCGCTCATATTCTTTGTGATAGTTAGTGTCAGACGCATCCCAAATTAAGACCGCATCAAATTCAATTCCTTTTGCTAGGTAAGCTGGGAGTATCAGAACTCCTTTATCAAAGGTTGAGGTATTTTTTTTCATGAGTTTTATAGTGATCTCAGAATTTAACTCTTTATAAACCTCTTCACTTTCAGTGGCTGTTTTACAAATAATCGCAACTGTTTCATGTCCTGCATCTTTTAATGCTTTAATCTTATCTAAAATCACTTCTCTCATGGAAGCTGAGGACTCTAGTTCCAGCACAGTTGGCTTACTACCTGCTCTATTAAAAGGTTTGATTTCTTCTCCACCACTCACGATTCCTTTCGTGAATTCAATAATTTCCTTAGTTGAGCGATAGCTTTGAGTAAGTGTAATCTTTTCTACCTTCTCATCTTTATATAATTCAGTAGATAATAAGGTCGGAGAAGAGATGGAATGTGCAAATATGGCTTGATTCACATCACCTAATATTGTCATTCTGCTCTTAGGAAATAACTGTTTAAAGAAAGCCAACTGAAACGGTGAATAGTCCTGTGCTTCATCTATAAACAAATGTCGTATCATTGTATTTGACTTCTGTCCCTCTAGTTGATCCTGTAGGTAAATGAAAGGGGTTGTGTCCTCAAATGCTAAGGTACCATCTTTTAATCTATTTATCGTTTGATTGCAAATTCCCTTCCAATCCTGTGGATACGTGGCAGAATCATTGTCTTTATTTTGAACAAACAAATCTAAATACATTGATTCTAAATCAATGAACCGAAGTGACTTCACTGACTCATTTAATGGTTTGAAATACCTTTTAACAATGACCTTTGCTATCAACCTCTGTTCACGTTCAAAATCATCAAAAGTATCTTCCGTAAACCTTGTTTGTTTCTGCAATTTTTTATAAATCTTCAAATGGTCTTCTGGACTCATAAGTTCAGCTTCTTCTATAACCCAATCTTTATTTTGTTCTTTCTTTTCCTCTGTTCGGAGTTCTTTCAAAAGCCAATCAACAACATCCATCATTCTACTTTGAATTGAACTATTTTTATTTAAGCTATAGAAATAATTACTTATTTCTACTGAAGATACGAGTACTCTTCCTTTAAAACGAAGATCACGAAAACGAAGACCCTCTTCACTTAATAATTCAATATATTTATCAATTAAATCTTTAAATTCTAAGCTTGCTTTATAACGAATACCGGCAAGTCTAGTTTCAAATTCTCGGCTTTGTTCTTGGCTAGTTAAAAGAAATTCCATCTGTGAAAAAGCATCTTCAACAGTAAACTTATCACCAATTCGGTTTACTAAGTATTCTTGAAATGTAGTCTGTTCCATGTTTTCTTCCCCTAGTTCAGGTAGAACAGTCGACACATAGCTATTAAATAAAGGATTTGGTGAAAATAACATGATATTATCAGAGCTTAATGTTCCTCTATAGCGATACAATAGATAAGCTACCCTTTGCAGAGCTGCAGACGTCTTTCCACTACCGGCCGAACCTTGAACAATTAAATAATACTTCCCTTCACTTCGAATAATTTGATTTTGTTCTTTTTGAATCGTTGCAACAATGCTTTTCATTTGGTTGTCTGACTGGTTGCTTAATACTTCTTTTAGTAGGTCATCTCCAATTGTAACGCCCGTATCAAACATCGCTTTTAAATTTCCCTGGCGTACGATAAATTGGCGTTTAAGCTCCATTTCACCTTCCACCGTTCCATCCATTGTTTCATAATGAGCTTTACCTGGAGAAAAATCATAATAAAGGCTAGAGATTGGTGCACGCCAATCATAAATAAGAAATTGTTCGTCGTTTTCATCCATTAAGGAAGAAATACCTAAGTAAATCTGTTCTGAAACCTTTTCACCTTCTTCTAAAAAATCAATTCTTCCAAAATACGGTGAATCCTTTAATCTCGAAAGTGTTTTTAACTGCTTATGAAATAACCTGTGACTGCGTTCACGCTCAGATAATAGTTCAGCTTGCTGTTTTATGCTTAAATAGGTTTCAGAAATCTCATCAGAACCATCTAAATTGACTTTCACATCATCCCAAAAGGTGTTTCTCAGGTCGATAATGTCACCCTTTAAATCTCCAGTATTCCCCTTGAGACTTTCCATCTTTGATAAAATAACATTTTTAATCTGATTAATTCTTTCCTCTTCCACGATCCAATTCTTATTTTTTTCAGTCACACAACCACTCCTTAAAAAAGGTTTGACAACCACCAAGATATGTTGTAAAATTAAAATAGGATAAATATTGACAAATTTACCATTTGTAGGGTAAATACAATTTATAATACCATTTTTTGCGTTCTATTACAATATAAATACTAACTAATTAGAGACGTTTTAACATTTTATGTTAAAACGTCTTTTTTCATGCGCTATGTGAGTATCTCCCATACTGGTAGTTATATACCCTCTAAAATGATACCGAATTAAATAAAAGAGGTCATTATTTTCAAAAAATAGTACCTGTTACTAACAGTTGGTATTGGTATTTTCAGAGATATCAAGTATACTATAATTAGTTGATTTTTGAAGGGGATGAAAGCCTGTATGGAAAAGAAGAAAATTGCTTTTGTAACTGATAGTACAGCTTATTTGACGGAAGAACTACTGAATCACCCTGATGTATACGTAGCTCCTATTGTCGTTATTTCGGAGGGTCATGAGTATGAAGATGGGGTTAACTTGTCCTCTGAGGAGCTATACAACATTATTCGTAACAATAAAGAAGTACCTAAAACTTCTCAGCCTTCTATTGGTAAATTTGCAGACTTATATGAAAACCTAAAAAAGGACTATGATCATGCGATAGCCATTCATGTATCGAATAAATTAAGTGGTACAATATCAAGCTCTACTGCTGGAAAAGACCAAGCTGGGTTTGATGTTGAAGTGGTAGATTCCCTTTCTCTTTCCTATGGAATCACAGAACTTATTAATAAAGGACTGCAGTTAGCTGAAGAAAATAAGGATGTTAAGGAAATAGCAGCTGAACTCAGAAATCATGTAACTAAGGGAAAGAATTTAATCTTACTAGGTAAACTTGAACAATTGTACAAAGGTGGAAGAATGTCCGGTGCTCAATTTTTACTAGGAAACCTACTTCAAATTAAACCAATTCTCTCGATTAACAATGTAGGCGAATTAGGATTATTTGATCGTGTCCGTTCTGAAAAGAAAGCGACAAATAAGTTAATTGAGCTATTGAAACAATCAAATGAAGAACATACTGTTAAACAGGTAGGAATCATGCACGGGAATGTTCTAGAAAAGGCAATAGATTTAAAGAAAAGTATTGAAGAAGCTATACCAGGCATTGATGTAGTCATTGGAGAAATCAGTTCTTCACTAGCTGTTCATGCAGGAGAAGGCACTGTAGCTATGTTTTGGTTTGAGGAGTAAGTATTAGGATGAACTAATAGGTTTTTAGATGAAAAAGAGACGAATTTATTGTGAATTCGTCTTTTTTTATTTACCTGAAATTTTGAAATGGTATCAAATTTACCTTTGTTTTGAAATTAATACGACAATAAATAGCATAACAAAGAAAACAGCTCCCACTATAATCCAGAGGCTAACATTGAAAATACTAAGTTGCTTTTCTAGTGGTACATCATGTATATAAACAGCTTTAGTATAGGAATTTGGTCCTGTTTCAACGGCTATTGCATTTTTAATTGGTACACCTGTTATTTCAAAATAACGAGTACCAATTTTATAATAGTTAGACGCATCCCCATAATAATCACCTGTATAATCATCTGCTTGAGTTTCCACTTCTCCGATTAATTCACCTAATTCACTAGCTGATATGCTTTCTTGTTCCTTTACTTCATAGACCTTTCCATCATGAACAACAAACCAGTAAGCCCAATCTAAAGCTTGAACATTAGATTTATAGATTAATAGAAAAAAGAAAAATATAAAAAGAGTTTTTTTCAATAGTCTACCTCCAATGTCTTCTGATTTTGAAATGCTAAATAAAGATAATCATAGCCTATTTAATAAAAAGGGATAAAATAGGAAGCACTATTAAGACAATGACAACACTTTGAACAAAAGTTAGTAAAATGTCTTTTTTCCAGGGATTAGTTTTGGGATAACGATTGTTAACCCTTTGGAACACAAGGAATACCAACCATATAATGAATACAGTATAAATTGTAGATATAACACTATCGTACAAATCAGTTCCTCCCTTTATCCATTTTAGCCTTTTATGAATGTTTCAATTGTTTCACTTATATTCATATTACCATATTCTTCCTCACTGAGAAAATCATCATGAATGAAAGCAAAAAAAAGACCAAATTTTATAAAATTTGATCACCAATTACAGCTATTTTTTTGATTCACTCTGCGGCATATTCGTAATTTCCGTACCTGGAAAGTAAAATTGGAGAATTTCTTTATAGCTTTTTCCTTGTTCTCCCATCACACTAGCTCCCCATTGACTCATTCCAACACCATGTCCGTAGCCTTTGCCCTTCATAGTATAGACCCCATCCTCAAGAGCCAGTGAGTCAATTAAAAAGCTTTTAAAAATGCTTCCACCTATTAGCCGGCGAATGTTCTTTATTTCTTGATCCTGCAAATCAGCTCGTTCAATCATAATCGTACCATCAAATAATCTGTGTAAAAACTCAATCTGCAAGGATCCCTTTTCAGCTCTTGTTGACTGGTTCTTTTGTTCAGATAATGAAAAGGTTGGAATCGAAAGGATTTTCAAATCACCTGGGTAACCATTCTTTTTCAGCCACCCTTTCATTGTGTTCGTAATTTCTTCATCCTTTTCCTTACTTTTGTCCCACCAATCTTTATTCTCAAAATCAATAGCCGCTAAATCAATTTGAGTTTGATTTAGTGTAAACTCCCACGGGTTCACTGGATCATAAGGATCTTTCTTTATTGGGTAGTAATTAATGTAGTCCCCTCCCCAAACATGAGAGTTATTCTCTGTCATCCCACCATTACTTGCTGAGTAAAACGCTTCGATTAACCGGTTATTATGCGTTAGAACTTCACCTTTTGTTTCCACAACCGCAACCGTCGTTCGATCATCCCAGCTATATCCAGCATAGACTTGATACGAAATTGTATCATCAATAACTTTTCCTAGATGAGAGGCTGCATAGGTTCTTGCCGCTAGTGCTTGTGACTTTAAAGTTTCAATTTCCCATGAAGGATAAACTTCATGCGGGACAACTCCTTTTAAATAATCTTCAAGTGGGAGTTGATTTACAGGTCGGATTATATTTCCTTCTTCAACCAGGAACTCCATCGCACCAAGATATGGCCTGTCGTTTATATGGATAAAATGATGAACATTGTATGTGTCCGGTAATAAAGCAAATGAACTTCCAAGTTCCTGTGTTTGTCCATCACCCTTCACAGTTATTTTTCCATCCTTTACAGATAACTTGTACTTAACTCCTTCCTTTAACATTATCGTTGGATCTAGTGAAAAATACTCTCCTGAAATTTTAAAGGTTATTTCTGAAGTGTCCTTAATGTAATTACGAAGTTTTACACTTACCATTTCGTCGGCATTACTGTCATGCGGCAACAAAAATAGTAGCATAACTGTCATTATAGGTATCAATAAGTATCTCATACGCCTATATTTCCATTGCGAATTGAATCTTATGCAATTACAAAATAAAAAGTAACGCCACGACAGCGTTACTTCAACCCATTTATTCTTTTGTATCTAAAGGCTTTATACGAGCTTCAATTTCTGCTCGGCGATCTTCAAAGTAAGGTGGAAGTGCAAGTTTCTCACCAAGACTTTCAAACGGTTCATCACCTTCAAATCCAGGTCCATCGGTTGCTAGTTCAAACAAAATTCCATTTGGCTCTCGGAAATAGAGTGATTTAAAATAATACCGTTCAACAAAGCCCGAACTCGGAATCCGTAGTTGTTTTAGTAATTGAACCCACTTCATTAGTTCCTCTTGATTCTCGACTCGAAAAGCCACGTGGTGTACACTTCCTCGGCCTGGCTTCTCTTTTGGCAAATCTGCTCTTTCTACTAAATGAATTTCTGCCCCTGTTCCACCTTCTGCTGTTTCAAAAATACTTACTTCAAACCGCTCTTCCGATGTATACGTCCCTTTTTTTCGGTATCCTAATACATCTGTTAATACTTTAGCGGTTTTCTCAATTTCCTCTACAGTTAAATAAACTGGACCTAACCCTAGAATCGCATGTTCAACCGGTACAGGACTCTTGTCCCAAGGCTTTCCACCTTCTACCCCTTGATTATGTTCATCAGAAACGAGCTCTAGTCTTTGGCCTTCAAAATCCTTGAAAGCTAACGTTGCACGCCCAGTCGCACGAGAAACCTCCTCATACTCAACACCAAATTCCTCAAACCTACTCTTCCAATAATCTAAAGCTGCATCATTTGGCACTCGTAACGAAGTTGTAGAAATACTGTTTGTTCCATAATAAGTATGTCCTGCTCTAGGTATTTCAAAGAAGGTTAAGTCTGTACCCGGATTCCCTCTTTCATCTGCATAAAACAAGTGATACATCGAGGTATCATCCTGATTAACTGTTTTCTTTACAAGCCTTAAGCCCAATATCTTCGTATAAAAATGATAGTTTTGACTAGCATTTGCGGTAATGGCAGAAACATGATGCTGCCCTTTCAAAGGTTTTAAACCCTCCATATAGCTTACACATCCTTTTATTTACTTGACTGATACTTTTTAGGAGATACCCCAAATTTTTTCTTGAATTGCTGAACAAACGCGGACATACTTTGATATCCTACCTGAACAGCTACTTCAGTAATTGTTGTCGATGAATCCCTAAGTAATAATGCAGCCTGCTCCATTCGGATCGCAGTCAACCTTTCCATCGGCGATAAGTTAAAATGCTTTTTGTATAAACGATTTAAGTTAGATTCACTTACCATTGCTACTTCGAGTAGTTGCTTCATACGAATAGGTTGATGATAATTTTCAAGCATGTAGGCTTCTACCCTTTGAATTTCCTCTGGGTAAAAAGGAGTTTCTACCAAATAAACAATTTTCGAAAGCATGTGTTCATCCGGAAAAATATAATACATGATTTTACATAAAGACAGACTTATAAAAAAATCATGATCTTGCTTTAACTCAAAGTAAGAGTGGATTTGCTCCTCCAGCAAATGGTCAATGAGTTTGGTTTGTGGTTGTTGGAAGATACAAATTCTGTACGGTTGACTCTCAATTGAAGTTGGGTAGTTTCCATATTGCTTAAGTAACCAGATAAACTGCTCGATGATTTCTTTCTTTAAATAAAATTGTGTACAAAAACACTCTTCTTTAACCTCTATCGTAAGTGTGACTCCTTTTGGATAAAAAAGATGCTCTCCTTGGTTAAGTATTTTATACTCGTCATCACCGATTTGATATTCCAAGGATCCTGTATGATTAAATAACATACCCGCTTGTTCTGTGAAAAATGAAAAGCTAGATTCTTTTTCAAAAATATGTAAGGAAATAAATCGTGATCTTTCTTTACTTCCATTCATTTGTTCTCGATATTTATTTAAGACCGTAACCCACTGTAAGCTCATTTCAAAACCACTTTCCAACAAATTTATTACAAATAATAGTACCATTTCTAAAAAAATAAGCCTACTCAAAACACTTAAGTAGGCTTATATTACGTATATTAAATTGGTAACAGCTCGACAGATCCTCTTGCTTCTAATTCTTCCACCATTTCAATCCATTGTCCTGGTTTATTGGATAAAACACTATAATAGGTTTTTAAAAATTGCGCAATGAACTTTCCTTCCAAGGACTTGATGTTTTCTTGGAATGGTAAGAAGCATAAGTCAAGACCTGATACTGCCTCACCATCGTTTAACCAAGATGGGTGTACATAGGTAAAGTTTAACTTTTGATAGCCTAGGTGTGATAATACTTCACGTCTTACAAACGGATTCATAACCGATACTTCACCAAATGGTAATGATTCTACTTTGTAAGGATTGTAGATTTCTGCAAACATCCCTAGAATTTCTTTACCATTTGCAAGTTGCTTTAAGTCCTCTGAACGTTTAGTAGCTAAAAATCGACCAATTCCTAATCCTTCTTTTCCGATAATTGTGAAATCTGTCATTGCAATATTTGTATCAGGATAATAGCGATACTCAGTTGCTCCAACAACTTCATCTTCATTAACTGCTACGAAAATACGGATTGAATTATCTTGTAATGGACCTTCCCACAAATCAAAGTCTAGCACTTCTTCTTTCGGGAAAATCTTTTGCATTAGTTGGTGCATTTGTGCAAATAATGGATCTTTAATATCGGTTAATTGTACATATTCCAATGAATTTTTCCTCCTACCTACCATTTACTTAAATGGATTTCTCCATTCCATTAATACTCCATAATTGAGAGACTCTTCGTCCTCAAGATAATTTTCAATAAGTGTTACCGGCATTCTACCACATCGTAATAGAAATGAAATTACAGGGTCTCTTAACGTACCACTAATTATCTTGTTTAAATAATCCTGAGGACTCAACTCTTCTGAAACCCGGTGATAGCCCGGCATTCTTCCGCCCCCCAACAGGCGATCAAGGTCTTTATGAATGACAACATCATACATAGACTGCATTAATAACTTACCTAAATCTAACTTTCGATATGCTGGTTTTACACTTATATCGACTACATATAATGTATTTCCGGTTGAGTTATGGGTACGAATATAACCACTGTCTGTTATTTCCTCCCATGTATGTTGTGAGTGATTAGGATCAAAATCTACTAAAAGACCTGTCATAGATCCTACAACTTCACCGTCAATTTCTATACACAAGGCCCCTTCTGGAAAAAGAGTAATGTGATTTGTTAATTGCTCTTCGTTCCATAATAAATCTGACGGAAAAGGCGGTGGAAAACACTCTCTTTGAATTTCAATTAATTGATCAAAATCTTCTTTCATATAGTTTCGAACTATCGCTTTTATCGGTGTGTCTTGTTGATAGAGATATAACTCTTTTCGATACACAAAACCACCCCTATCCAATTAATTCATTTTTAGGTTTTACAAGTTCTTCAAAATCAGGATATAGATCCACGCGTCGGTCACGCCATGTTGTAACAGACCCTTTTTCACGAACCTCATAAAGAAGGTCTAAATCTAAGTCAGCAGTGACAATCATATCATTATTGATGTCTCCTTCAATCATGATTCCACGTTGAGGGAATGGTACATCATTTGGTGTGATTACTGCTGCCTGACCATAGTTTGCTCTCATAAAATCAACTGTTGGTAAAGCACCTACTGTTCCAGTTGTTACAACATATACTTGATTTTCAATCGTCCTAGCATGACATGAATAGCGCACACGATGGAAACCGTGGGAATCATCTGTACAAGATGGACAGAAGATTACATCGGCCCCCATTGCTTTGGCCATTCTCACGATTTCTGGGAACTCAATATCATAACAAGTGAGTACAGCTACAGTACCTTTACTTGTAGGGAAAATCTGTAAACCCTCCCCTGGTGTGATGTTCCATTCGTCTACTTCAGTTGGTGTTATGTGAAGCTTCGGTTGTTTTCCAATTCTTCCATCCGGATAAAACATATGAGCGACATTATATAATTTCCCATTTTCCTCAATGACATGTGTACCACCAATAATGTGTGTGTTTGTTTCTTTAGCCAAAGAAGAAAATAAGTTATAGTATTGCTCTGTATAGTGTGGTAATTGATTAATTGATGAAAAAACATTTTCCGAATCAATTGACATTAATTGAGTCGTAATAAATTCAGGAAAAAGGATAAAATCTGAATTAAATTCAGCGGCTGTTTTCACATAATGCGTAACTTGATTTTCAAATTCTTTAAAACTATTTATTGTATGCAGGTGATATTGCACTGCGGAAACTCTTAATTTCATTTTTAATAGACCCCCCAAGCGGAAAATTTAGTTGAAGAGTAGTATAATCACTTCATAATTTGTATCGTAACATAAATTTCCTTCGCTACATTATGTAAAACCTTCAAAAAATGATGTGTTTCAATCAAAATGTTGAGTGAGAATGCAGCTTCTTCGTTAAACTGATTAACCATTACTGCTTTTTGGGTACTCTAAATACCGGTTTTTCCCTTTCAGGGGTATCATTGCAACTCTTTGGGTACTCTCAATACCAGTTTTTCCCTTTCAGGGGTATCATTGCAACTCTTTGGGTACTCTCAATTCCAGTTTTTCCCTTTTCTGTTTCAATTACTCCTCTTTCCAAATAAATAAACCAACCACCCTATCTATAAACATATTAACTAAAGCTTGTACATAAGATTTACTAGTAAAAGCGCATAGGAGGAATCAGTGTGAAATCAATGATGTTTTACATTCTTTATACAATTGCATTAAGTTTTGTTCTATATACAATTTTCACTAATAACCAGGTTTCAAAATCTATCAATTCTTCAGAGTCAATAAGTAATCGTACAGAACAACCCTCACCTGTTAAAAGTGAGCAAAACGATCTCTCTGAATTCACGCGCGACGTACAAATGGCTGGTCAAATTATGAGAGAACTAGATTATTTACTAGAAGAAATGGCAAAAGGTGACGATTTAGAAAGCGCAATTGATGCAATGAGTATTGCACATGAGGAAGCGTTAATCGTTGTTGAAAAGATTAGTAATTCTACCTTTAGCGAACCTAAATTACTAGCTATACAAAAAAAGATTACGATTGTATTAACAGAGTACACAGAAGGATTAGGTCTACTACTTGAAGGCTTTGAACATGGTGACGGGGAACAAATGCAGGAAGGTTATCAAGAAACAATTAAATCAAAGGAAAAATTCTTTGAACTAGAAACTTCCCTAAAAGACCTTTAGAATAGAGGTAGAGGTTTTTTACGAAAGGAGTGAAGCATTTTTGATCTTTTTTAAACGAATTTGGATTAAGGCCATTAAAATGAGCAATTGGACCTTGTTTTTTGCCATGTTTTCTTTAATTTTATTCAGTAGCTTTTTTATGTACTATCTTGAACCCTCTGTATTCACCAGCCCTTTTGAGGGATTATGGTGGACCATGACAACAGTCGTTACTGTAGGATATGGTGATGTTTCTCCAACAACTGTTGGTGGAAAAGTATTTGCCATGTTTCTTTACGTAATTGGAATCGGCTTAATGACAGTTGTAATTGGTAAAATTATTGAGGCTTTAAGCTACCGAAAAAGATTAAAGGAGGAAGGGAAGTTGCAAATTACAGAGAAGAACCACATTATTCTAGTCAACTGGTCAAAACGAGCAGAAATTGCTCTTCAAGAACTGCTACATACATTTACAAATATACATATCGTCATTATTGATGAATATTTAGCTAAAAATCCATACTTACATGAGCGAGTTGATTTTGTTAGTGGGGATCCTACTTTGGAAGACACAATGTTACGCGCAAATCTTTTAGAATCAAAATCGATTATGGTGTTTGCTCAAGATGGTACAAAACGACCCTCTGAAGCAGATGGCATAACACTGTTAGTAGCTTCTGTTCTAGAAGAGGTAGGTAGAAAATACAAAAAGAACATCTATACCATTTGTGAGGTTTTGGATTCAAAACATATTATTGCCTTTAAACATGCACATGTCGAGGAATTTATCACTCCGAATGACACAGCTGCCCGATTAGCCGCTCGTTCTATGCTATTTAACGGATCAAGTGAAGTCATTCGTCAACTCACATCTCACGAAGGCTATGATTTATATCATGTACCTAAAAACATGAACTGGGTAACATTTCGAGACGCATCACAGGACCTATCCTCTAAAGGTGCGATACTTGTATCCAATCATAATGATTTTTCAATATTATCTAACCTTGACACAGCCATTCCGCCAAATGCGAAGTTATTTATTATCTGTGATGAAAAAACATATGACCTTGTCAAATAATCAAAAAGCCATAATAGATCGTATCTATTATGGCTTTATCCACTAAATGTCTAATTCGTTGTTAACCAGCGGTAAAACGATTTCTATTTTAGTACCAACGTTCACTTCACTAAAAACATTTATTTCCCCACCATGATCTTCAATAATACTTTTACACACCATAAACCCTAACCCAGTCCCTTTTTCTTTTGTCGTATAAAAAGGTTCTCCAAGTCTCAACAAAACATTTTCAGGTATACCATATCCCTGGTCAATAAAACGGACAAGTAATTTCTTATTATCAAGAATTGCTCTCATCTGGATACTTAAATGGCCTCCATTAGGCATAGCCTCTATCGCATTCTTTATAACATTAATAAACACCTGTTTTAACTTATTCTCTTCACAAACTATCGTATACTCAGCCTTCTCATACTCTTTATTAATAACAATACTATTCATATTCGCTTGAGCACTCAATAAGGCTATAGATTGTTCAAGGGCTTCACAAATATTCTTTCGTTCTAGTTTAGGAATTTGAGGTTTTGCCAATAAAAGTAGTTCTTTTAATATCAGTTCGATTCTATTCATTTCAGAATCTATTACTCTATAATATGCCTTATCGAAAATCCCCTCCTCCATAATTTGAAGGAACCCTTTAATAGCTGTAATGGGATTTCGAATTTCGTGTGCAATACTGGCAGCTAATTCACCAGCTACCGAAAGTTTTTCCGAATCAACTAATAACTTTTCTGCTTTTTTCTTCTCCGTAATATCTTTTAAAATGACAACAAACCATGTGTTTTTATTAAATTCATTCTTGATAGAAAAAGTAGTTAACAAAACATCAACTAATGTTCCGTCTTTTCGTAATCTATAGGATTCAATCCCTTTTATTCCGTTATTAGCCCTAATAACTTCAGTATAATTTATCACTTCTGTCATTTTCTCACTAGGAATTATTGGCATTTCATTTATGTAGAGTCCCAATAAGTCCCTTTCCTTCCAACCAAATACACGTTCAAATGCACCATTCGTTCGTATTAGCTTTTCTTCTTCATTAAAAATCAGAATAGGGTCCAAATTATGGCTAATAAACGATTCTAGTTGAACTCTTATGGCATGTTGCTCTGTAATATCTCTAACTAACCCCGCCAATGCATAAATCTCATTAGTGTTTTTATCACGTAGTGGGGACATCGTTATGCCAACAGTTATAAACTCTCCATCTTTTCTCTGCTTGATGGTTTCAAAGCCTTTAATACTATTTCCTTTTAATGTTTCATTTAATAAAAATTCTGCATCTTTCATTGTAAAATCAGGTGTAACAGGAAGCCGTTTCCCTTTCACTTCCGCCTCTGTATATCCAAATATATTTTCAAATGCTTTGTTCGCTTGCATGACTTTGCCATCGAGGTCAAAAATTGCGATTCCTTCTGAACTGTGATTATAAAAGGATTCTAATCTATGTAATGATTCTTCTGCTTTTTTTCTAAAGGTCATGTCTCTACAAACTGATAGGATAAATTTTTCACCTTGGACATTAAAGATATGCGTCGTTATTTCAACAGGTATATGACTTCCGTGTTTGTGGAGATGAACCGTTTCAAATGAAGTCGTGTCATTATTATATACTTCTGTAAGGAGTTCGACCATTTCTTCACTGGAATGGATGTCTATATCATGTGGTGACATATTCAACATTTCTTCTCGAGTATATCCTAATCTAGTATATGCAGTTTCATTCACCTCGATAAATTCTCCTGCAATACCAGCTTCATATTCTTTAAAATAGTAAACTGCATCAGAAATACTATTAAATAACAGTTTAAACTTACTATCTTTAGTAAAGTTATTACTCAATTCCTTATAAGTTTTTAATTCTAATCGTAACCGTTCATTCTCTTTTTTTAGCAATTCAATTTCACATGTTTCTGTGATCACTTGTTCATTTTCTCCCATACATTCTTCTCCCAATCAATTCCGTATGCTCTAACAACGTTCACTCTCTTTTAAACTTATTATTTATATTTACATAAACATAATTAAACACTCTCAACTTCTTTGAAATTTAGCTTCCGCTTATATTAAGAGTTTCTTTTAGAATCTTAGAGACACAAGAAAAGAGCCCCAAATAGATAACCCATTGGAACTCTTTAGATATTAATAAGTTAACGAAGCGGCTATAATTAATCCTATTGAAAGAGATAAAAATAGTAGAAACAATCCAACAGCCTGATTGTCATCATCGATTGCCTTCGTAATATTAAAGGTTGGTGTTAATAATTCAGCTAGATAAAAAAGACCAATTTGGATGACAATCGCCAAACTTCCCCAAATAAACATATCGTATAAATTTACCGAATTAGAAATGGCTGCATATAGAACAATTGCTAAGCCTAGAATCCTTCCACCGAACGCATAAACAGCTGCCTTATTTCCATTCTTAATTAACTGAATCTCTTTATTCTTAGTGGTCACTTCGAATAAAATAATACCTACTATCAAAAGTACTACTGCTGTCCCTATGTATGTTAGGGTTGATAAAAACAACTCTAGAAATGTCATGTAATGGTTCCACCCTTCATTCTTATTTCATACCTACGGGTAAAAAATAGGCATTATTATCTGTAATCTGTTTACCAGCTCTAATCCCTATACCACTCGCTTTTCCATTCACCAAAAAACTACCAATCAGGAGTTTTCCTTCTTTTAAGCCCTCAGCTGTTTTAATAGAATAGCTCGGTAGGTCAACATATTGTTGAAACACCGGCAATGAGGACTGATAGGTTTTATATGTATCCTCTTCGATTTTCTGGCCGACACTGTTAAAAATCTCTACTGTGTCACCCTCTCGTCCAAAACTCGGTTTTTTAACATACTGTATTCCCTGCTTAATAAATGGGTCACTTTCCAAATAGGTCGGGAGAAAATAAGTACGAATCCACTCTCTTTCCTGCTCTGTGAAATAAGGATGCTCTAGCTCCATCATTCCCCAAATTATTGCTTGAACAGCTTTTGATTGAAGTAGAAAAGCTGAGATCGGATTCACAATTGAGAGTTTTTTCAATGCAACAAGCTCTAATAGCTGTAGACCTACTTTTTCATTAGAAACAGGATCCAAATCCTCCACTAAATGCTCCATTGGATACGTCTGTCTATAAAGAACATCTATCCTTCTTCCATTTTCATCAAATAATCCTTCATTTTGTACGATTTGAAGACTATGTAAAGGTTGATAAGAAACCGGGAGTCTAGATAAACTCATTAGGTATAGAGTAGTTAGTCGATCCTCAGGATGATCGTCATGTGACGTGAAAACAACGTATGGATCATGGATTTGATTTGTTCGTATATGAGACTCAATAATTGCTTTATCTATGGCATTACCCAATTGAGATTCATATCCATCATTTGGATCCTCTAGTCCAAAGTGTTGTGCAACCTTCCGATTCACCGAAAATACTTCTTTTTCAAATGTAGGTGTATCAGCATTTAATTCAAGTACCTTAAGCCCCTTATTTGTTTTAACAAGGTCTACCCTTGAGATCACAGTTTCAACGGGAAGGCTTATTTCCCTAATAAAGGGGATAGCCGCTTCTGGAATATCAATTCCTCTTAAGGTGTCATCATCAGAATGTCTTAATAACTTTGCTGTTTTAAAAAATAGATTACCAATCCGATTCGTTGCAAGACGAATATCTTTGATATCATCCTTTGAAAAACAGACAATGTCATAAAGTGCATATTCCGTATCATGTAGGTCCGGCCAAAATGATGCGATATTAGCGTAAAAATTCTTACGGGCATGAATGTGCTCTTCTCGGTTAAAATCAGATGACATTAACCTCCAAATCCTCCCTTAGACCCTGAACCAAAGCCTGACTTCGCTCCTCCTTTAAACGAGCTACTTGACTTATAGTTTTTAAAACCAGAATCAGCTCTTAATGCGCTTCTAGAAGCAAAGAACATTCCCGCAAAAAAGAAGTGACCAAATCTCGGCGAATTTCTGTCATCACATTCCCAAACACCGTCTTCATCATCCCATTCCCAATCGTCACACTCAGGATCATTTGGAACAGGTGGTAAAGATTGTTGCTGCTGTCCACATCCAACCATTGTCGTTATCATAGCAGCAGAAACAATACCCGATAACAATTTTTTTGTCTTACTCATTTTTCGGCTCCTCCTTTCATAGTTACTCCACTATATAGTATAGTAGTTAGTAATAACGTATATAAAACATATTATACCATTTTGCCCCAGTTCAGGTATGCCTTTTTTATTTAATCCTTATGGAGGTTAGTATGAAGAAAATTACAAAGTTAGAATATCGACTAAACGACCCTCACAGCAATTATCCTGCAATATACCATTACAACCATCTTGAACAAACTGAAATTTTCAGCAGGAGATTATGTGATTATTTTATAAAAGACAGAAAGGTTTATTCTAAAACTTCGACTGCCCTTGAAAGAGACATGTACGTGATATACGTAGAAGAAGATAAGGAAGAAACGCCATTCCAAACCGGAACTACATATTCCCATGTCACATTAGAACTTCGACTTTTTAAGGAAAACGCCGAGTCAAATCTTCTATTTAAGTATGATTTACATTCACATGAAGACGCACTCACCTTTATCGGTAATGATTATCTACTTTTAGGTGAGATTGAATACGAAAAAGTTTCTTCAGAAATTGACGAAGATCGTTCTACTTATGTTGTCTATTTGACAATTGTATAATGTGAATTCCTATGAAAAAAAGTAAGTCGATTTCTATTTTAGAATCGACTTACTTTTTTTATTAAAAGAATATAGTAGCAGTAACACCTAAAACTCCAATTAGTGCTAGTACGTATGCTGGTTTCACTGGCATTTCGCCATCATTTTCCATTGCTTTACCAAACATAAAAAATACCATTGGATGCACTAAAAAAGGCATCGAGAAAATAAATGGTATTAACAACGCTGCATCTGAACCAAACATTCCACCTTGAATGGCTGCAAACAATCCAAAGTGAGAAATAGCACTAGATTGAGCCATAGCTGAATAATCAAAAGACATATCACTAAAACTTAGTAACACTAACCCTCCGAAAACAGCACAAATTTGCCATCCAAAAGAAAACTGTATAAGAGCGTTTACTTCTTTTTTATCATTTCCATTTGCTTTTCGCATGTTAGAAATCGCCCATATCGTCAACCCAACACCTATAGCACCTAACAGTGCCGATGGAAGCATCCATAAACTTCCCTGGTCAGCACTTATAGCCAATATTGAAAATACAAAAATATGACCAAAAAACGGAATATTGATCATAATTGGTGCTCGATTAGCAGCCGTTTTTCCAAAGTCACCTGCTGTGCATGCCCCTGTTAGTCCAGAGTGAGATAATGAACCTGCCATACCAGGTGCTAGATTTCTTACATTTGCAGTTTTTGCAAAAAACATAAGTAGCGCGATTCCACCAAACATCCAAAATAATTGCCCAAAAAATCCATAGACAAGGACTGAATTCATCCCTTCTATAGAGAAAGCCTCACCAATGCGAGACCCTCCAACCAAAAAATTACCTGCTAAAACAATTGGAATTCCAGCAAATAGTAACGAACGTAACGTTGGACCAAATTTCCATTTATAAAAAATCGCACCTAATGCTGCTCCTATCATCATCGCAAAAAAGATTTGAGGTAGTGAAATGAGTTCACCAATCCATCTAGAAACTAGATATGAAAGGAATAGTACTGCAACAATGAAAACAATCTCGATGAAACCTTTCTGTAAATAAACGCGTTTATTTTTAATTGCCGCTTTATTATCGATGAGTATTAAAGAGCCAATTAATCCAATATACGCAATTAAAGGGTAATAGTTTGCTGGCATAGTTGGAGAATCAGTTCCCAAGATAATTCGATTTACTCCTTCAATTCCTAATAAAATGAAGAATGAACGTATGATGAAAATGAATTGTGTTCTAGATGTGCCTAGTATCGTCTCTTCACTAGAAGGAATAACGAAATCATCCTCAAGGATCTCTTCGTTTCCTAGAATTTTTCTTAATTCTTGACCTCCCACAAAGAAGGTTGCTGTAAGTGCAATGATTGTAGTATTAGCCATCATATTGACAAACGGGAATTCCGGAAGACCAGGTGTTGCAACATTGCTTATTACAAGTAGGTATCCCATAGCTAACCCAAAAATAACGATGATTAGAATAGGAGAGTATCTTGTTCCTGCTACGACTGTCCGTGATACTAGCACCATTGGGATCAGGAAAAATAAAACAATCCAAAACTGATTTATCAATTGTAAGTGATTAATTTGATTTATAATATCCATATTCAAACTCCTTTGGATTAATTTGTCCTTAAGGAATTTATAATATGCTTTAATTTAGCTTAATTTAGTGTCAACAAATGGATTTATGAGTCCTCGAATCTACGAAAACCTTGCACAGAGGTTACATAAATTGATTTATGAGCCTCCAAATCTAAGAAACCCTCGAACAGAGGTCACATAAATGGATTTATGAACCCTCCAAACCACGAAAAGCACGAACAGAGGTCACATAAATTGATTTATGAGCCCTCAAAACCACGAATACCAAGAACAGAGGTCATATAAATTAATTTATATGCCCTCAAATCCACGAATACCACGAATCGAGGTCACATAAACGGATTTATGAGCCCTCGAAACCATGAAAACCATGAACAGAGGTCACATAAATTGATTTATGAGCCCTCAAATCCACGAATACCACGAATCGAGGTCACGTAAACGGATTTATGAGCCCTTGAAACCACAAAAACCACGAACAGAGGTCACATAAATTGAATAACGAGAACTCAACAAAAGTTCCACTAAAAAAGTAGCTCAATTAAGGAATACAAGTTTACTTGTTGTATCCAATAACTGAACTACTACATATTATTTTTATTAAATTGGATTTAATCTAGTTCGTCAAAGTTCAATTCACTTAGATAGTCCATGTTACTTGCAACCATTGAAATGATTGTGCTTGCTTCTTCTTTACTAAATATGAAATTTGTTTCGTCTTCGATAAGGTCATCGTCTGCTGTCCGAACGCGATTAACACGACGAAGTACGCCATCACCGGTTTCTTCCACAATTCCGAATTGATACGTTACTTCTACTTCATCTGAGTGGGAGTACGCCGTCACCTCAGGAGTGGTCCACTCAACATCGATTTCTTCCATGATATCGTCATCTTCAACATCTTCTTCTAATGCATAGTAGTCAACCTGATCGTCATCTTCTTCGCTAACATAATACTCTTCTACTTCATCAACGTCATCAAAATCAGCTACATCATCATTCATGTATTCATGAAAGCTTTCATGTACAGCGTCTACAATGTTATCTATGTCTGAAAGAATAGTTCTTGAGATCTGCTCTAGTTCAAAATCGAACGATTCTATATAGAACTCCTCATTATGTGGGTCAAAGAATAATGTGCAAAAATAATCTCTATCATCATCCTCTGTTTCAACAAAAAACTCAATACGCGGGTGTTTCGCTCCTCGGTCAACAGACATATGTCCTACTTGGTCAAACTTATCACAAATGGACTCTAAACTATCCTGAAGCTCACCAGTTACTCGATCAAACCACTCTAATGACATAAAGCATCCCATCCTTTCAAGGTTGTCTGCCTTATTGTATCCAACTTATTTATTTACTTTCGTTCCTTATTCATCCAGAAAAAAGAAAGTGTGGAAAAATCGGGCGGAAATTAGACAGAATCGGGCGGAAATCCACGATAATCGGGCTGAAATACAACTAATTCGGGCCAAAACCAATGGCAATCTGGCCAAACACAGAATTCCCATTAAAAAAAGCAGTACCTCATTAGGATACTGCTTCAAACTATACAATCTCTTGCTTCAACTGGCTATGGAATAACCCATGGTAGAAGCCTCTCTTCTCTAATAGCTCATCATGTGTGCCATTTTCAATGACCTGACCATCCTCTAACACTAAGATCTGATCAGCTTGTTGAATTGTATTTAAACGATGGGCAATCACAAAACAAGTACGATCTTTCATCAAGCGTTTAAGTGCCTCTTGAATTTTCATTTCAGTAATTGTATCAATACTACTCGTAGCCTCATCAAGAATTAAGATTGATGGATTTGGCAGAAACGCACGGGCAATGGACAATAGTTGTTTTTGACCTTGGCTAATTCCACTTCCATCTTGGTTAATCATCGTATCATACTTGTTTGGCATCTTCATGATGAAGGAGTGAGCATTAGCTAACTTAGCAGCATTTTCAATCTCCTCATCGCTCGCCTCTAAGTTTCCATAACGAATATTATCTCGGATTGTCCCTTGAAATAGGTACGTATCCTGAAGGACAAATCCCATGTGGTGACGAAGGCTGGCGCGCTTGATTTGCTTTAGCTCTTTATGGTCAATTAAAATTGAACCTTCATCTGTATCATAGAATCGAGACACTAAATTTATAATCGTAGTTTTTCCAGCCCCAGTAGGTCCAACTAAAGCCACCGTCTCACCTGGACTCACATGAAAACTAACATTACGAATTGTATTCCCTTCTTCCTCATAAGAGAATGATACATTCTTAAACTCGACCTCACCCTTTACCTTTTGTAAGATAAGGGCATTTTTCTCATCTTTAGATTCAATTTCTTCATCAAGGATATCAAATACTCTCTCAGCTCCTGCAACGGCTGAAAGCAAGGTATTAAATTGATTTGCGAGATCATTTAGGGGTCTTGTAAATTGTCTTGAATATTCGGCAAAAATAACGATTACCCCAATTGAAATGGCCTCATTTAATGCGAATATCCCACCAATTGCAGCGATAATAGTAAAACTTAAATTATTTAATACGTTAAAGAGCTTAGGGATGAATCCAGAATATGTTTGAGCCCAGTAGCCTGAGGTTTTTAAGTTTTGATTCTTCTCTAAAAACTGCTCTATGACTCTTTCTTCCTGCGAGAATGTTTTAACTATTCTTTGACCCGATATCGTTTCTTCAATAAATCCGTTTAGCGCACCAATATTGCGCTGTTGTTCCTTAAATAATTTCCCAGTACGGCTTGTAATCCATTTCAAACCTAGGTACATGACAGGGATGATTGTCATTGTAATCAAAGTCAATAACGGACTCAAGTACAACATCACCGAAACTGTACCTATTAACGTTAGTACACTTGAAAAAACCTGTATAAATGAGCTATTCAAGGTAGAGCTTACGTTTTCAATATCGTTAGTAACACGGCTCATTAACTCCCCTTGTTGACGCTTATCAAAAAACTGGATTGGTAGTTTATGAAGATGTGTAAACAGTTTCGTTCTCATTGAAAACACTGTATTTTGAGCAATCCCGATCATCCAATAATTTTGAAAGAAAATAGCAACAGAGTGAAGAAGATATATTGCAATTAGGATTAGCAACATGGTAAGTAGCCCACTACTATCCTGTGTTACGATAAATTTATCAATCGACATACCTACCAAGAATGGTCCAAGCAAACCTAAGGCAGAACTAACAACGACCATTAATAGCACAAGCAATAGTAGCCCTTTGCGGTCTGCCAGGAAAATCCAAATTCGCTTAAGTGTTCCTAGCCAATTTCTTTTCTTCTCGCTGTCTATTGGGATTTGCTTAGTTTGATCCTTTGACACGTCTAAGCTCCTCCTCTCCGAATTGTGATACAAATATCTTTTGATAAAGACTAGATTTTTTCAAAAGTTCATTATGATTCCCCTGTTCCAATAAAGAACCATCCTCAATAAGTAAGATATTGTCAGCTTCCATAGCTGTTGTTATTTTTTGTGTAATGATAAGTGTTGTACATTTATATCGAGTTAAAGCTTGAAGTAATTTTGCCTCCGTCTTTAAATCTAATGCACTTGTACTATCATCTAATAATAATATCCTTGGTTTTCTAATCAACGCTCTAGCGATAGACAAACGTTGCTTTTGGCCACCAGATAAATTTACCCCTCTTTGACCAATTAACGTATCATATTTATTAGGTAGCTTTTCTACAGTATCGTGGATTTGAGCACTCTTAGTGGCTTCAACAATTTCCTCCATTGAAGCATCTTCTTTTCCCCATTTAATATTGTCACTTACACTACCAGTAAATAATAATGCCTCTTGTGGAACATATCCGATTTGTTTTCGCAATTGATCTTGTTTCATATCTTTTACGTTATGTCCATCTATTAAAACCGCACCTTTATTTGCATCATATAAACGCGGAATTAATTGAAACAAGGAAGATTTCCCTGAACCTGTTGCACCTAGAATCGCTAAGGTTTCACCAGATTTGGCTTTAAATGAAATGTTATGTAATACTTCGTCTGTAGTACCTGGATATGTAAAGGCTACATTCTTAAATTCGATTTCTCCTTTTACAAATGCACCCGGTTCAATGGCATCAGTTGAATCAACCATATCAGCCTCTGAAACAAGAACATCTGAAATACGTCCCGCAGATGCTTTTGCCCTTGAAAAAGCAAGAATAATGAAAGTAAAGATTGAGAAGGCCCCCATAATTCTTGTAGCATAATTGACTAAGGCAACAATTTCCCCTACCCCAGCCTGTTTTGTATTTACCTCAACACTTCCGAACCAGAGAATAGCGATAATACTTAAGTTCATGACCAAGAGCAAGATTGGCATTGTAAATTCAATCACTCGTAAAGAATTAATCGTCTTATCTCTTAACTTCTCATTTGCGTTCGTAAATCGATCTACTTCATACTTCCATCTTAAAAATGCTTTAATAAGACGCATACCGGATAAGTTTTCACGCATTACACGGTTAACATGGTCTAAACGTTCTTGAACAGCTTTAAATAAGACGCTTCCTTTGTTCATAAAATAAATCAAGAACAGAAATAATGCAGGGACAGCAATTACTAATACAAGAGCAAGCTTTACATTGACAAATAAAGCCATTATCATCCCACCAATAATAAGCAGCGGAGCTCTTAGCATGATACGTAAACTCATAAATACTGTATTTTGAAGCTGTGTTACATCGTTTGTAAATCTAGTAATCAATGAAGATGTTTGGAATTCATTAAAATTGGCAAATGAAAAGGATTGTACCTTTAGAAATAGGTGTTTTCTAAGGTCAAATCCATAACTTTGACTCACATGAGCAGCAAAAAAGGAGTTGATAATTCCCGAAGCAAAAGCCAATAATGACAAACCTACCATAACTGCTCCCCATTTATAGATAACTGAGAGGTCGTTTTGTAAAATACCATCATCAATAATCTTAGCGATCAGTAGAGGTTGAACAAGCTCTACCACTAACTCTGTTAGCATAAGTGATAAAGCAATAACGATGGCAATTCGATATGGCTTTAAATACGATAAAACGTTTAACATTTATAGTCCCCCAAAAGATGTTTCTAACTTCTAATTATCTAATAATTCTAAATCAATAGATTGGTATATTCAACAACTATTTCGATAATCGAAGTAAAAACTGATAAAAAAACTAAAAAACCCATTTTTTAACGGGTCTTTTAGCTAAAAATTTTTATTCAGTTTTTTTCGGTTCACCGTAATCCACACCAAATGTGTCAACGGTCATTGTTTTGATTTTTTGGTCTTCGAGTGGTTTATCCATGCTGTCTCTTGCTACAGAAACGATTGAATCTACAACTTCGAGTCCTTCAATGACTTTACCAAATGCGGCATATTGACCATCTAGGCTCGGGTAATCCTCAGCCATGATGAAAAATTGTGAACCCGCAGAGTTTGGGTCTTGTGTTCGAGCCATTGAAAGGACACCTTTTGTGTGGGGTAGGTCGTTCGTGAAACCATTTCCAGTGAACTCACCTGGAATGCTATAACCTGGTCCACCAGTTCCATTTCCATCCGGGTCACCACCCTGGATCATAAAGCCAGGAATGACACGATGAAAGATTATTCCATCATAATAATTTTGTTCAATTAGAGATACGAAATTGGCTACCGTATTTGGAGCAATATCTGGATATAGCTCTAGTTTGATTACATCTCCACTTTCCATCGTTACAGTGACAATCGGATTTTCACCTGTTGTTGCAGCATTTTCATTTCCTAATTCTGTTTCTGGTTGTGCAGTAGTCCCACATGCTGATAAAACAAGTGCAAATAAAAAGAGTATTGCTAAAAGTATAAATGGTTTTACTAGTTTCATGAATCACTGTCTCCTTGCATTTTCTTTATATTATAAAGCTTGATGGAATAACCTGTCCATTTTGTTTTCAGTTTGATTTTCCAATAAAATTAAAGTATAATATATAACTTGTTGAAACGATTTACTCACTGTTTATGAAATATCCGCATACAAATGAATATAAGGGCCAGTTTTTTGAAAGGAGTTTGAAACCTTGTACACGAAATTATTTGGAATGGATGATGTAGAAACAAAGGATAAAGTAGAAATACAAGAAGAGCTTGAAAACTTAGAGTTCCAGGTTTATAGAATGCAAGAGAACATGAAGGAAATCGCAAAAAAGTGGAAAATCCTTGGAATTGAACAAACACATGATAACAGTTGGGTCATTATCTATATAATGGATGATGGAAACACATGTAAAATTATGTTAGATGACTGTGATACACCGTATCGAGGCATGTGGGATTTTTCCATTCAAGCCTACTACTCAGAAGACAACAATATTCATATTGGGGACATCAAAGGTGATGCGAATAAAGGCTTTGGTTCAATATGTATGGACTATTTGAAAAATCTAGCTAAAAATCAAAATATCCAATATATCACAGGAGATATTGCAGAACGTGATTGGGATCACCTAGACCGTCTAATACATTTTTATGAAAAACATAACTTCAAGGTAGAAGTTGATTATAATGATAGATCCGGGGAAATCAAATGGAATTCTTTATATCAGTAGATGAAAGGTAAGAACTGAGCCACAAATCATGTATTGATTCTAATTAATTTCATTATCATGCCAGCTTGACATATGTTGAGCTGGCTTTTTTGTGTCTACACTGGTAATTTAATTTTTTCTTACAATATTTAGCTCATTATTCTATGAATCTATCCGTGTTAGAATAGACCGAAGGATGTGAGACAACATGAAAAGACAACTATTGCTGATTCTCTCTATTATTCTAGCTTTACCTCTTCTTGTTAGCTTAGATCCACTCACTACAAGCTCTAATTATTATGCTCACTATAGATCACCTGAAGGAATTCAGTTTCTTAGCTATTCATCTGAATGGGATAAAGACAAATTGCAGGAATTATATGAAGAACTACTCAAAAATAAACATGGTGAAGAAATAAAACTTCTACAGGAAGTAAAAGTTGTTGGTGACGGTTTAGGTGAATATCCTCATGATGATTACTACACTAAAGGAATCTATCATGCACTAACAAGTTCAATTACTCTTTTCCATGGGAACAAGTACACCGAACCACATCTGTACAGGGAAACTCTTGCGCATGAATATGGACATCATTTTACGTATCACTACTTTCCAGAACACCACTTCCCATTTTCAAAGTGGTCAAAACTCAGAGGACTTGACCAAAACAATGTTCGTTGGGACGCTTTTTGGAATTATTCGTTAGATTCATATTCACTTTTTCCACAAGAAATCATTGCTGATGACTATCTATTACTCTATGGTGCAACATCAAAAGTGGATTTTAAAGATGTCCTAAGTCACGAAGCTTTTTACACAATGACCATGCATGACAATCAACAAATACCAAATGTGCTGGAAAACTCGGAGGTTCAGTCTTATTTTGAAGAAAAGACAGGTTTTCTGATTGATAAGCATAGACTTTTAAATACTCCTATTCTAGAAGAACTGAACCAAAATACACTTACATTCAAAGTTTTGGATCGCTCGGATGTTGCGTACCGGCTTAACGTGAAACTATATAAAGTGAACTCATTGATAGCAGATGAAAGACTAATTGCAATCACACCTGAAGACTTTGATGGAGAAATACAGTTTGCATTATCTGACCTTTACAGAGCGGATTTCATTGATGCAAACTTCAGTATACTGGATTTAAACACTTCAATTGGATTTGAGACTGACACTTTTACTCTTAAACTCGATTAAACACAGAAAAACGCTTGGATATTTTCCCATCCAAGCGTTTTTCTGTGTACTAACTGATCATGAAATAATCTTGCAAACGAACCTTCAATTTTTCAAATTCTTTAATTGTTAGCTGTTTCGTATTTATCTCAACTTCTTTTTCATTGTTTAATATCAAGATGAGTTTGCTACCTATCATCCTACCTTGTTCAATCTTTGATAGTTTAATATGTTTCCTAGGTAAGGCTAAACTTTTGAATATAGAAAGAGATGTGTCATCCATTCTGACGTAATCAACTTTCGTAATTCTAAAATGAAAGATTGATATTGCACCACTTACAAGAATGGTAAATAAATATATCGGACTCATCATTAATCCGAATCCCCGAGTAAGTCCTGTTATCATATATATCATTAATCCTAAATTTGCAAGTGCTATTAACAGCCAGATGCTACCTGCAATTTTTGAAAATGAATTTTCTTTAAATTTATATCCCATTTTCCCCTCCAAATTCAACATTCTCTCAATCTTATCATTTTTTTCCAAATCAACCTAGGCTTTGCCTGGAGTTTTCACACTAATTCTATTGATTAGATAGATATACATTGGATGGGTTATCAATGAGCCTATAGCAAGCAAACCGGTTACAGGATTAGGAGTGTCTCCTCCATATGTAATTGGAAAAAAGGATACAAAAACATAGACAAACAGAGCAAAATATGGAAACCATAAGATCACTGTAAAGTAGTTTGCCTTTCGTCCTTTCATCCAGTGCTTTGATAAGTAAATAAGCCCGAGAGACCCAGCCATAAAGCAAACAATTGTCGTAATAATATTAAAAGCATTTACAGTGTCAATATCAAATCCTGTTACTCTAGAAATTCTGTATACATTAAACATTAACTCAAGAGGAATGAAAACCACAATTGCATACATAGCACTAACAACATTTAATTTTAAGAAATAATTCATATTTTGAATATTACTCCTCTCATCTAGTGTTCAACAAGAATTCCTAAGCAACTTTTCTGCTCACACGGTTAGTTCATTTTCAGACTTTATTTCTAGTGCACTATTCAGCAATTCTTGAAGCAAAGCTGCAAAGAAAGCAATTACGAGAGATGCAAATGCAACGGATAATCCGATAAGCCCGAGACTTGGGTGAAGGGCATTTTGAGAAATAAGTAGTGCAATTCCAATAACATAAAGACCTACAATAACAATTGCACAGTGTTTTATCGTCCTTAGGGATTCAGCAGACAGGTCCGAGAAGGCGTTCTTTTTCTCTATATATACTAGAAGCTTATTCGCTTGATATAAGGCAAAGAAAAACGGAATTGTCGTAAGATATATGCCAATTTGAACTGGGTATCTCAAATAAGCATATTCAGGATTTAGAGTAGAAAGTTGTCCTGCTGCCCACGGTATCCAAAAGATACTAAGAAGTAGCACAATTAAACCGACCAAGTAAATTGATACCTTTAGCAAGGATATGGTGACCCATTTCATAATAATTATTTACCCCTTCCTTATTTTTGTATTTGATACTATAATACAAAAGTAATTATTGTAATTCAATAAATTTTTATTAAATAATGGTATGATATTATTGAATAACCCGATTCACAGAAGATAAAACAACGCCTAAACACAAATAAACACAAGAGGATTTCCCCATGCGTTTATCAAAAAAATCGTATTTGTAAATAGCACTCTCTTTTATTCCCACACTAAAAAATCTTAATTATATTAATCACAACCATTATGAAACTAACTATACCAATTACAAGAAGAGATGTACCAAAAAATTGAAGTTTCCAGTTAAACAGCTGATTTAAGGTAACGATAGTAAATGTAAGAAACACAGTTAAAATGATAAGAAAAAGGACTACAATGAGTGGACTTTCTGGGAAATTGTAGTAGAGGATACCCGTTACAATTAAAATATAAAGAGAATACAGAATAGCTTTTCCTTTTGATTCATTCATTTGTATTTCATTCATCATTTTATTTACATTGTTTTTCTCATGATCCATTTGGGGAATTTTTTTCATCCAAATCCTTCTCCTTTGTACTTAACTAATCAGAAGTATGTATTTGAAATTTTAAAATCACGCTATTCTTTCTCAATTCTTCTGTTTCAATAGTTGTTGAAGCGATAGTTCTGTTCTGATAGTTTAATAGCGAATTTGGGCTTCATTCGAAAAGTTCTCACTAGCCCATTCACCCTCACTCTTAAAAAGCTTATACACAGATTCAAGATCCGCCGGGGGTTCATCTATCCAATTAAGTAAAGTACAAATAATTGATTCTTTTTCTGGAAAATGATGAATAAAGACTTCAGCCTGCTCATGAAGTCGTGACGTCCAAATCTGAGAACGAACCATCACCATCGAATAGTATGTTCGAATGAGCTTTCGAGCAAAGCCTTGTGTAACTGCTTTAACTTCTTCCTTAGAAGCTGTTTCTAATCTTTTTAACGTCCGATTAAAAAATTCATAAATATCACCATTAAAACGAATTGCAATCTCTGAGGTAAGTTTATACGGACCAAATTGTTCTCCTACATCCTCTCCATACACACAAACACAGAGTTCCTTAAGAAATGCATTTTCATAATAATTTGAGGGGTCAACAGCATAGTCGTAATATGCTACGGCTATACCAACATCACGAACTAGAGAACGATACTTTTGAGACAATTCCCCAGAAAGTTTCTTTAATTCAGCCAACTTATCCGAACTCAGTTTGGTATTGAACATAGCTATAAGATCTATATCTGATTTTTTTACGATCGCTTCTCCTCTAGCTACACTACCGTACACATAAACACTGTACAAATGTTGATCAAATAAATCTTTAAGGTTCTCCACAGATTCTTGAATGCAAGGCACGTAAATATCATTTATCTTATCTTTGCTAACATCACTTACAATAAATCCATTAGAGTCTAGACCATAACCTGCTTTTAAATTCACTATTTCAATCACCACCCTTTTCTCTCAATCCAATATTCTCCTTCGGAATTATAATTCCCTTTAACTGAATAGAGAGGTAAGCATTAACGTTTTAATTCGTCCTCTAATTCTTTCTCAATTTCTTCATTACTAACCTTTTGTTCCTTATCATCTTTAATATTTAGATGTTTAGTTAACAATTTAAGTTGATATTTAATGGTCGAAAGGCTGTATATGACATAAAGAATAATTAATATGATTACTATATTCCAAAGCATCTAATCCCCCCTTGGCTTTTTGTTCCACCCTTGCGCCCTCTCGAAATACAAATCTATTCCTCCGTGACGTAAGCTTTATACGAGACTTTCTACTTCGAAAATTTCTTCTCTTATAAATTTACCTAACTTCCTACTCAAATCATCTATTTGGTTTATTTCCGTAAGAATATAGAAATTAGAACGCATAGAATAAGGTGGTTCTGCCCTGTTATCAACCTTAAATTCAATTCCTACAATCCCTCTTTTATCATGCAGAAAAAACCTCAAATATAAGAAGTGTGTTGTGTTCTCAGTTTCGTGACCTGTTACCCAACTGAAATCATTCTTTCCAAGGTTAGCTGCAAAGTTCTCAATACCATTTTTGAGATCTTCTAGATGCCCATTGTCTAAATAAATATCCAAATCTACATTGCAACCATTACCAAACACGCATAAGTTTACTTCAAAGAAATCAACATCAGTCCAAATTCTCTTCATTTTAAATCTTGGTTCAGGCACAATACCACTCCCTCATACTGTTAGTGCAATATATAGCTAATTTTATTTTTGTATTTATCCAGCTTCACCCAACCATTAAAGATGATTACAGTAATTATAGGGAGAAAAGAAGGTATCCATTTATATTTTAGTGGTAAAAGGAAAAAAAGTATTACTGTTAGAATTATTAGAGGAAGTACCTATATAAACCACAATCTAACATACTTATTATTAAAGCTGAAATCAAATCACTCCATTATAGATTTTCCCCCTCATTATCTTAACGAAGTCTTCAAATATCATCCTCTTCTGCTAACCTGCTCTTTAATAAAAAAGAGTCTCTCCCTGTTGAAGAATCGCCACCCGTTAGTATAAAAGTGTCTACTTCTTGTCTAGTAATCTTTCGAATTTTTTTTCTAATCAACAATTTCTTTACTAATATAATCATCAAATTTCCATTCGTCAGTTACTTTAATTAGTTTGAAGGTCTCTATAAATGTAATTTTAGGCTCCGAGCCATGCGGAGGGTGTGAAACTGTAGCAGCCACGATTGTACCATTCTTAGTTCCCCCATCTTGTTCTTCAATTTTGATTACTTCAATCACTCTCCATGCCTTTTCAAAACCCTTTAGTATGTCTTGTCTTTTATTATTGGCTTCTAGCTCCTCTTGCTCTTTTTCACTTAACATATCATAAAAGGCTTCAAAGTCTTTGTTATTATATACCTCATAATACCTCTCAAGTTGTTCAGTAGCCGTAATATCCTCTGCGCTCTCCTTCCATAGATAACCAACCACTAACAACCCAATGACAAGGATAGCACCAAAGCCCCATAGTATTTTTTTCGTCATAAAACCCCTCCTGTAAATGATTTTTTTACAGTTTCCCTCTTTAAACACTTCTATTAAATTAGCTAATATCCTTTCCTTTTTAATTACATACGAAGAAAGGAACAAAAGGATTCAACTTTTCCATCACTTCTTAAACTGCTTGTAATAATAATAGCGTGTCTTTTTATTGCAGATACGCACCTGATCGTTATACATGAAGCAGAGCCTCAGCACAAAAAAATGAAACTTCTTTCATGGTCGTTAAACAAGACATTCTAAATATATTGGGATTATTCACTGTTAAGGATTCACCATTCCAATTACTATAATCGTAGATAATAAACCAATAACGATCCATACACTAAGATGATTATCAATCCGTTTATTTAGAAACTTAAAATGCAATTCTAACTTTCTCACTAAAAAATTTAGTGAAATAAGAAGCAGCATAAAAATCAAAAATCGTTGCCACACATAATTTATTAGCGGTTCAATAGTAAAAAAATAAAATCCGAAAGTTAATGAAAAAACAACCAAATATAATAAGGTAGACATCCTCATATATGCCACTCCTTCTTATCATTGTTAAACAAAAAAATATAGATAATGCAATATCCAAAATCCTACCGCAATGTTTCCCTATCTTTATATCTTTTATAGAAGTAAAGACAGCTTCTTTCGCTATCGCTCTCGTTACTTGAATACGGCATTATGTCGCTTTAATGATTTTTTATATAAGTTTAGTATTGGAAGAGTGAAACTATCCCACTTTTCCTTATCATTTATTGGTATCCAAGCAACATCAATAATATCTTTATTATCTTCTATATTTCTATTTAAGATCATCTCTCCACCTATAATTTCAACTATGTAAGCCCAATTCTTCTAATGCTTCTCTTTTGGCTCCATCTTCTGGTGTTTCTCCATTTTCTATTCCACCACCAGGAAAAACAAAATAATCAGTACCCTCTCTGATTCTTTTAATTAGTCCAACCTTAAAATAATCTATAATTACTACTGAAGCTCTATCTCGAAATACAATCCCCCTTATCAATAATGTCTTATTATTTGATTCCTACCGATTAAGAAAGAAGGATCCGCCGTAGCGGATCCCATTTTGTTATTTAACATTCAATCCCGTTGATAAAAAAGAAATTTGTTATTGTCCACTGATTTTATGCCATCTTATATCTTCGTTTAGGTTAGTATATGTTGCATTTTCAGGTTCCCCAAAATAATAAAGCTCCTCACCATCCTTATTGGTTGCAACTGGATTAAGATGGTCAATTTGTTTACTGAATGAAAATATGAACGTTATGGGTTCTCCTATTCTTATTTCTTTTCTTTCTCTGTTAGGCTCTACACCAGCTTCTATATAAGCAACTTCTTCTTCGTATGATATGATACTAAACATCGATACTGCGTCATTTTTTGTAGTATAACTAATACCTCCAAAAGTTTGAAGGATATCAGAGCTATACGGAGTAAAGGTTGATATACGGCTCCTGTAGAAAATTCCTTTCTTTTCAGCTAATACGGTACGGTACTTTTTTTCTTTATCACTTTTAAAAATAAAGATAACAGAAGAACCTATATCATGTTGTTCCAACAACTCTGCATCTGCTGGAAGGAAGGCATTACTTTTAGCAGCACTTAATGCAGAGAACCTATATCCACTTAAAATAACTAACAATATCATTACAACTAGCAATGGGAATATAAATAACCATTTTTTCATGCATATGCTCCCCCTAAAAATACAACAACTTATGTTCCACTAACTCGTTTGCACAATAGGCAATTGTTCTGATTGAACACTCGCCCTTTCGTTGAGTAGTAAATGTTTGAATTTGAAGTTATATTAATTAAAATATGAGATTTTTAAGAAATAAAAAGCCGTATATCAAAGCACCACAAATTACTATAAATAATCCCACCATTACAAATCCATAGATAAAACCTCTAACCATAGAGAATAAATCTAGGAACATATTCTTAAAAATACCAAATACCTTATTCATAATCTTCCCCCGTTAACAAATCATCGTTACCATTATTTTACCATCAAACACAATAACCTATTGAACAAACTTGCTCATTAGTACAATAACTTCCACAAAAAGAGCACTTCTTCTTGAAGAAATGCCCCCCTTTGAGTTAATTTCCTTGTGATTAGAGTAGATTCTACTAAATTACCCTTGTTAGAATCAAAAAGCTGTATTAAAAGAATTGACACACATAAATATGTAATATAACATATACCTATGATTACTATGCATATGAATAATATGTATTGGAGGGAGACTGTTATGAAGATTAGTAAAGAGTTGCTAAAAGGTAGTACCACTACTCTTATTTTAAGCCTACTTAATTCAAAACCAATGTATGGCTATGAAATTATTAAAGAGTTGGAAATGAAGTCTGAGGGGATTTTTAGTTTTAAAGAAGGAACGATTTATCCCATCCTGCACACCCTTGAAGATAAAGGACTGATTATTTCTTATTGGGAAGAAGGCCACGGGAAGAGAAAGAGAAAATATTATAAAATCAATGGAAAAGGTAAGGAATTTATAAAGGAAAAAAAAGAAGAATGGTCAATCTTTAAGACTGCAGTGGACGAAGTGTTGAAAGGAGAGAAAATCGTATGGGATTAGAAAACGAGTTTGAAGTATATATTAAAGAATTGTGTAAACAAATAAGAAATAAAGATGTACACGCTAGTATAAAACTTGAAATAAGTGATCATCTTCAGACACTTAAGGAGGAAGCCTTGCTTGCTGGACTCTCAGAAGAAAAGGCAATCGATCAAGCATTGGCTCGTATGGGAGATGTAAAGTTGCTTGGAAAACAGCTTAACGAGACCCATAAAGCCCCAATGGATATCAAAACCATACTTCCAGTAATGATAGCTTCACTGTTTGGATTACTAGCAATGTATTATTTACAATTTCATTCTACTTTTACAGAGATTCAGGATATGAAAGTATTTAATAAAAGTCTTATCTTCTACTTGTTAGGAATTCTGCTGATGCTAAGCTTGTCTATGTTTGATTATAGAAAGTTATTAAAGTTCTCCAAACATCTATATGCGGGAACGGTCCTAATTCTATTAATAACTGTTCTTTTTGGCGTTAGAGTCGATGGTGTTCCTTTTTTAATCTTAGGTTTTGCCAATATTAATTTTACCGAGATTACTCCTTTTCTCCTGGTTATGTCCTTTGCTGGAATCTTTCATTCTTGGAATTGGAATGATTCTCGAAAATCTTGGCTTGGAGTAGGTATTCTGGCATTCCCTATCTTATTGTTATTAACAACAAGTGCCATAGCAACTTCTATCATTTGTATTATTGGCTGCACAGCCATTATGTTTGGATCTAGAGCCAGTCTTAAACAAGCAATAGGATTCGCAGCAGCTGCCTCTATATGGCAAATCTTCAACCTGTTGGTTCTATCTCAAAATTATACATCGATCGATACCAAGGTTATAAAAAATTTAGGCGCATCTGATTTTATTGGAAATAGTCTTAATCTAACCCCCAATTTAATTTCTGAAGTACATACAGATTTTATATTCACGTACATAGTCTATTCCTTTGGCTGGTTATCCGCGATTATTGCTTTCGTATTGATTGTGTTTTTTATTTGGAGAATATTGAGTGCTGCGAAAAGCGTAAATTTCAATTATGGTAAAATGCTGGTTATAGGGTTGGCAGTAACCTTTGCAAGCCAAATTATACTAAGCATCCTGACAAACCTGGGCTTATCCCCTTTACCTGGTGTAGCCATGCCATTCATGAGCTTTGGAGGCTCACATATATTGTTGGAGATGATTGCAGTAGGTCTGATTTTAAGCATATTCAGAAGACGAAAAGCAGCTGATATACTCTGGTTGGACGTAAAGAATAATACCTAAACTATTATAGTGATATTCCCTTAATTCCCCTCTTCGTAATCATATAAAAGGGGAATTATTTTTTTTATTTTAGGATGCGTTAATTAGTTTAAGTGTAATAACTTCAAAATATCAAAAAATAACAGATGACTATGCCAATCATTGTTCACCCAGTATAAGTCTACTATGCATTAAAGAATGACGACTTTCTTATTACACATTCCTGCCCAATAGTGAAATATACGTTTCTGCTTGTTCCAGAAACACTCCCATTTATTTAAATACATCTTTACACAATGATTCAACTATTTCCAATAATAAAACTCTTAATATTGTTTCCACCTAAATTGGAAAATCTTATTCCGACCCAAAACCAAAATACCACAAAGATAATTTGGCTCAAAAGTGGAGGTATTATCATCACAAAGGTGTTAGAGAAAAGTCCATAAATTTTCAACAACCAAAACGCCTGTGTGACCGCCATAAATGTCGAAGTTTGTATTACGAGCAGGTGAAACAAATCAGTTAACTCTCCCGACAAATAATTAGAAGGTTCAATTAACTTATAATGGTAAACGAGGTGAAAAAAGGTGGATTTCTTCTTAGTTGGTGTCTTGTTGTGGCTTCTTATTGTCGCCTATTGCTTACTGTTTACATGGGGTCTTATTAAAAGTAATTGGAAAATTTTGTTGCTTAGCGGTATCATCATTTTGGTACCAGCCATGATCTTTAGCACCGCAGACGGATTGGTAAAACTATTATTCGTACTTCCTTTGATTGCATTTTCGTTATCTTATTATTTTTATAAAAGAACGAAGAGAGAATAAATAGATAAAAGGCGTATAGAGAGAAATCCTTATGCGCTTTTTATTAATAAAGTGTTTGAAAGTGTTTCGGCATACCTTATAAAATAATCGCACCCCTTTAATTGAATAAGGATTGGATTTTTAAAGCAACTTCTTTCGGTTTAACATCAATAGACGATAACTTTTCTATATCTACCCACACTGGCACATAAGTTCCTCGATCTCCCTTTTCGTCTATATACTCTTCACCTTGTCCAGTTCCGAATGTTCCATTTACAATTTCCGATAAGAAAAAGTATTGAGTTCCATTAAATTCAACTTTTGCTATACACTCATTAATCTTTACTACTACTCCTAATTCTTCAAAGGCTTCTCTTTTTGCACATTCTTCTGGTGTTTCACCACTCTCTATTCCTCCACCAGGAAAAACAAAATAAATAGATCCATCTCTAATTCTTTGAATTAGTCCAACCTTTTCATTATCTACTATTACTACCGAACCTCTATCTCGCATTACCTTAGCCCTCATTATTCATATAAATCTTATTAAAGAACCTGCTTTATACTTCAATAGAAACAGATTCTTCTCCTTCTTAAAATAACAAAAATAAGACCCGCAGCTGCTAATCTCTCATTTCGCTTATTAAAGAAGCGCACCGGTTTGTTGAATAAGTATCTACTTTTTATTCGTTAACATTAAGATCAACAGTTTCGTTAAAAACTTCTCCACCTATTTCCCATTGAATGAAAACAGACATTTCATCAATTCTTTCTTTTAGGTTTTCATAATTATCTCTTTCGTTTAGGCTACCGCCACCACCGCCAATCCTATGTTCTATAATATTTTCCTCATAAACTTCTATTGTCCCTGCTGAACCAATGGGAAAGCTATTCGGATGAATTGTTTCCCATTCTATCTTTTTGGGTGGATTATTTTTTAGATAGATTATATTCCCTTTATCGTTAAGCAAATTCCCTTCCATTGTAAAAGTAATTCGAATCTCCCAATTTTCACTTTTTCCTTTGGCTATAATTTCTTTATTTTTCAAGTTACAACCAGAGACAAAAATTACTAATAATAAAAACATCAATGATAAAAACAAAAACCTTTTATTCATTGTCGCCTCCAAATTTACAATTATTTATTGCTACCACTTTTTCAAGCTTTATTTAGCCATTCTTCTTCCATTATTCTGCACGTTAACTTTGTATTACTTATTCCATATAAAGAGAGCTTATCCTTCTTAAAGATAAGCACCCTTTAATTGAATAAGATTTGAATACATAGAGAATTATTACTTCTTTAACTTATGTAACACTTGGAACAGTAGAGTTGAAACAAATGAAAGTTGGATGAATAGGAACACACCTACCAATACAATTGTGTCCACCGTTCCTCAATTAGCCCTGATATTAAGTTCAATCCCACAAAAACTAAAAATCCGCCAATTAGATTCAGTATAAAAACAAATATCCAATTATCCATATTGCATTCTCCTTTAGAGAAACAGATTATAATCAACATTAGCTCTCCGTTAATGGAGTAAAAAAATTATTTATCCTCTACTTCGTATAGATAGTCCATAAATTTATCATGAAGCCGTATATTTCCTTTTATAGATCGACCTGTATCTTTTTCAATTAAGTCCATTGGGAAGTTTAAATTATCGTGATAACCATTAATCAATTCCATTACTGAATAAAGAACAGACTCAATAATCTCATTCTGTTGTTCCTTTAAGTCAACAGCTTCAAACTCTTATTCTAACCTGCTTAATGAAATAGCGAAGTGCATCTTTAATAAATTTCAATGCGTGAAACAGTTGCTTTTGTTTTTCATTTAGCATTTATTTACCTCATTCTTTTTTATAAATCCCTATTCAAATATGGTCTCCATTAGTTAATATTACGCTCAGTTTTCTTCTGTTTTTCATCTCCAAAATAGTTCCAAATCCATAATGTTATCCAAAAAATTAATGCAACGCTTATTGAAAGTCCTTTATGTGGGTTCGGTAAAGTAAGGAAGAATGTTAGCATTATAATTAGAAATGGTGGAATTAAAATCCAATAACGTTTTCTCTTGTTCAATAAAATCCACTCTCTTTCTATATACTCTTTTTGTTACATTAAACTATCCGTTCGTGAAAAAGCGAATGTTCTTCTTGAACACTCGTCACCCGACACCCGAAGTTAAGTATAAATAATTCCCATACTAATCTATCTTTAAATTACCTTTTAGGAATAATAATCTTAGTTAATTTTTGTGCTGAAACAAGTGCTAACGGAAGAACAACTAAAAAGATTATTACAAAGCTAATGAGACTACTTATACCTGATACACCTACCGGTAACACATTCCAAACAAAGCCTAAAACCTTAAAATACAGATAGAAAAATACGACAGATAAAATGTAAAATAGGATGTTACCTTTCCCCAAACTATTCCACTCCTTGACTAATAAATTTTTCTAAATATTACCATAAATCCTATTATTTTTGTTCAATTATCCTACGCTATACTTCAATACTAATAGCCATACTTCCTTCTTGAAGTATGGCTCCCTTAGTTAAGCAATTTCATGAATTCCCCTCATTAGACGCTTTTTGTAATTGTTGTTCCTTGAAAATCAAAATTTGTTTTACTACAACTAAAACCAGACTTGATATAATTAAAGCCTTGTAAATTAATCTTTGTTCAATATAGAAGTAAGTTATTACTGCTAATAAAGTTAAACATAGAGCAATAATGCCTATCTTGCTTGTTTTAACCAACAAACTCCCTAACAAACCAAGAGTCACACCACTTATCAATAGAATAGGAATATAATTCGTATACGATTCATCCGAATAATAAAACGGAAATAAAGCAATAAAAATAACACCTAACCATTGAAGCACTCTTCCAAATCTCTTCAACTTGAACCTCCCTTTTATTTAACACTTCTTCTTCAATATAAGCTCCCGTTAGTTTAAGTTTATCTTTTCACATTGTAAGATTTATCTATATGTCTTAACTTAGAGGGTTAATTAGGGGTTATACTTATTACTTCCTGGAAGTCTTTTGATTCTATTCCAGACTTGAATCGCTTCTTTCCGACTTTTCTCTTGATTTTTGGGATCAGCAAAAAAATCACTAATAAATTGATTGTATTCAAATTGAGGAGCGATGTTCTTCTTATATGTAGGGTCTTTTTTTCGTTCATCTTCCTCATTCCAAGCAACTACAACATCACTATATGTTTTTCCGATGTTATTTTTAAAGTAATTTTGGATATAAGTAGAAAAATGAAATTTAGGGATGACTGTCTTAAAAAACGCTCTTACCTCTTGACTACAATGGTGGTTTTCAGTAATAACTGTTTCAAGACTTAATTCTGATTTATTTTCTATCTTTTTGTTTATTCTTGTTTTTCTAATTGGCTTTTTAATTTTTCCTGTAAGAAGATAAGTTTTAATCCTATCAAAAATTTCTATTTTTGAACCAGATGCACTTATTCCATTTTCCCTACAAAACGTTTGTAATTCTTCCTTTAACCAATAGTAATCATCGAAATCTTTAATACTAATTTCTTTTGTTAGGTTCGGTCTCACATCCTCCACCTCCTTTTACTCTTGGTCAATTATAGAACGTACTTTCTTATTTCGTCTATTATATTTACCATATAAAACCAACAAATTCATTTCACAATCCTGCTCCTATAATTCAATAAGACCAGCTCCATATCCTTCTTCCAATAAAAAATGAGACCTGCAACTCCCGATCTCTCATTTTGCCTATTAAAGTAGTGCACCCTTTAGTTAAAAATCAACTGAGTTAATAAATATTAAAAAAATTCCGAACAATATTAGTTCAGTAACCTATTAATAAAATTTATCATTTTTTCAAATGGAATAGTAAAGCTAAGAAAATTCCATATAGCATGAATGATGATTACTACAAGCAAATTGCCTGTGAGGACATAGACTACTGAAAAAAATATACCGAATAGTCCAGTGCTGATGACACTCTTCCACCCTCCATCAAGGATATGGATGAAACCGAACAAAAGGGAGGACACAACTACTGCAAAAAGGGTGGAGTCTGTTACATACTCAAGTCTCCCTAAAACATAGTAGCGGAAAATTAGCTCTTCAAATATCCCTGCACAAGCTGAAATGATAAAGGCACCTATATATTTTTGACTTCCTTTGAACATCTCATCCTCTGGCTTGGAAAACTCCATTGCAGGAAGTGGCGTATTTCTTTTCTTTCGAACATATATCTCTATACTCATAACAGCAAATAAGATTGCAGCAATGGAAAGGATAATAAGAATTGCTTGTAAAACACCAAGCCAATTAAAGCTAATATTAATCGGTAGAATTATGCCCATGAACTTACTCTCGAACCATAATACACCCACAAGCAATAGTCCTAGTAAGAAGAGATATACTAACCATTGAATGACTGATTCTCTCTTTTTAAATCTGTAAAACAACTTCCTTAATACAATATCTATTCCAATTATAAACATACATAATAGAACTATGTTTAGTATAATCACGCTGTTTCTCCTTCGTTATTTAATAATTAAATTTTGTAGTTACTCCTCACTTGATAAAAGAATAAAACGAACCATTACATACGCTATTCTTAGAATCTCATCTGATAACTGACGTACTCAACCAACTTTCTTATCTACTACCCTTTAGTCCTAAATTTTACCTTTAAGGGGGATGGAACCACACACTTATCTTTTCAACTAACCTGCTTCTATAACGAAAGAAGCGACTGCTGCTTGTTCAGCAATCGCACCCCGTTTGTTCAACAAGACATAACAGTTTTGAACAATTGATAACTATAGATAGTTTAATCCCATTCATCCTATTTCTTGCTTATAAGTCTGTAAATAAAAAACAAAAATCCTATCGTAATGAGTATGCCTGCTGCTAATATGAAAGTAAGACTATTATTAAAAGTCCCCACAATTGGTTTCCCCCTTCAATAAATGTTATTTTTGTTCGTTCGATAGTGAAATATTACCGCTCAATTTCCCTTTGTTTTTTATCCCCAAAATAGTTCCATATCCATAATGTTACCCAGAAAGTTAGAACAACTATTACCGAAAGCCCTTTATATGGGTTAGGTAAAGTAAAGAACATTATTAGCATTGTAATAAAAAATGGTGGCATTAATATCCAATAACGTTTCCTCTTGTTCAAAAATATTCAACTCCTTTTTTTAGACTCTCTTTGTTACATTTTCCTGCTTCGTTAATTTAAGTGAAACCCTTCACAAAGTCCTTAAACATCCTTACGACTTGTAATTCCTTTTAAAACAGTTTCGAATTGTCTCAGATAAAACTGGGATGCGAAAAAGCATGATGATTTAATTACTAATCACTATGCTTTTTACTAAGTTATATTTACAGTTATTAATGATTTTTCATTTCAAAAGAAAATCCTACCATAAAAGCAACTCATACCTTTAATTATGCTTATAGGCTCCTCCAAAAAATTTAGATTCTTCTTCTCCATTTTCGTGCTAATCCAAAGATGGAAACAGTCATAATTATGAGCAACGTGAGGACAATGAAAGTTTTAAATGTATTGTTTTGGAATTCATCTTCTAACTGAACCATATTCGTTGGATCTTCACCTTTTCCAAGTTGAAGTAAGTCATTAGCAGCAAATTGTATTTCAACGCTTCTTCCACAGTCAATGACTCTCAGTTCTCCATTCAGTTTATTCGGATAAAGCAAGTACTCCTTTCCGACTTCAAAATCAAACTGACAACTCGTCCAATCTGTAAAAACAGTCACTTGCGTGTCATCAATTCCTTTCCAAGTCTCAGAGACTGATATTAAGGCTACATTGTAAGTTTCTCCCTCAATCTTCTCCTTTTTTAGCTGTAACACTTTTCCTTTAAACACTGCATCTGCTTTCTCTTGAGCTTCATGTGCGGTTTCAGGGACATAACAATCACATGCCATTACATGTGATGAAGGGTAAAAGGATACTGTTAAAAATAATACTAGTAAACAAAAAAGTAGAATCTGAGGTTGTTTAAACAATCCATTCACTCCAATTCTCGTCTGCCCTTAGTTCTAATAACACCCTCATTTTTACTTCTAATTACTCCATAATCTAGTAACTTCCACTAATTGAAATTCATTAAATTCCATACGATATATATCTGGTTTTGAAATTCTCCGTAAGAAACTTAAATCATATTTCTTATCAAAGTATCCCATCATTAAAGTCATTACAGCACCATGAGTTCCTATCGTCACCTTTTTTCCTCGGTATTTCTCGATTATTTTTAAAAGATCTGAGACCGCTCGTTTTTGACAGTCCTCATTAGACTCAGTCCCACTAAAAGATAAGGTTGGATTTGAAAATGACTTCTCTAATAAAGGGATAAGTTCAGTGTCTGGTATTCTAGTACCTTCACTCGAGAAAACCCACTCTTTAAGGTCTTCACATACTACAACTTCCTGACCAAGTGCGTCAGCTAATGGCTGAACAGTTTGGATCGAACGGAGGTATGGACTAGAAACAACAATGTCAATACCCTCATCTATTAGAATGTTAGTTACTCGTTTAGCTGATTCAGTACCTTCAGAAGTTAACCCTCTAATTCTTTCATCTCCAAATTTAGGCGAGTCACCATGCCTCACCATATAGATATATGTTTTCATAGAACCTCCAGAATATCATCCCACTTGTCTACTAAATTTAATTTCATAAGTTTAAAATAACACTACAATCAAACATAAAATGAAAGCTATGCTAGATAAAGGAGTCATGATATACTTCTCCTTTTTACTTCTTGATACAAAATTCCCAATAGTATTAAGCGCTAGGAAGACGGTAAATATCCATACAAATATCGTAGTCGTGAAGTAATTGAAAGTAAAAACTTCTGCATGCTCAAGAAAAACATAAGCCATAAATATAAGAATGAGACCATTTAACACACTTACTACTCTAAGTTTCTTAGGTAGCACCCTATGGTATCCTCCCATTGCTGCCTCACCGAATGGAAACCCTAATGCCAGCAATACCTGAAATACAGCGATTCCCACAAGAATAATTGAAGCAGCAATTGCAGCCACCGTACTTAAATCAAATCCCATAAATGTCTATCCCCTTACTTTTGTTTGATAGGTTAAGATTTTCTGTATACAACGTTTTCTTAAAAACTCTTAAAAACACAATAAGTGTGATAATAGTTAGGAGTAATACTCCAAAGCCAACATAACAGAACTCTATGTAGTGATATCTTGTTTTTTCCATTCATCAGCCAACATTCCATAAATATAATGATCCACATAATGGTCATAAAGCCATTCTGCTTGTCTAATGCACCCTTCATTAATAAAACCTAGTCTTTCCGGAATACTTCTACTCTTTATATTCTCAGTTGCGACTCTAATTTCTACTTTATTCAGCTTTAATTCATTAAAAGCATATTCTACTAAGGCCTTTGTTACCTTGGTCATAATACCATTACCTTGATATTCTTTGCCTAACCAATAGCCAATTTGAGCTGTTTTATTTGACCAGTTAATACTGTTGAAACCAGCAACTCCTACGATCACACCTTTAAAAAGAATCACCGTTGTTACACTTTTACGATCCGCAAATCCACTAATGCTCATTTTAATAAATTCATTCGTATCCTCTGGTTTTGTTGTGTAATCCAACCAAGGCAGCCATTCACGTAAATATGCCCTTGATTGGTCTGTTAATTCATATATTCTAGCTCCATCATTTAAGTCTATTAATTTTAAAGAAAGCTCTTCATTTATTTTGTAGATAAACATGGTTTCCTCCTGTGTTAAACATCTTCACTATTTCCTATTTTTTATAAAACCCAAGAGCGCAGTACTTATGTAAAGACTACCTCCAATAATAGACAAAAAGCCTGATACCTTTAAAGTGTCATTTAAAAATACTAATACCATACCTATATACACCATTGAAAGACCAACACAAAGATAGGTAATCTAAGACTTCATTTTTAGGACCTTTTGCATGAACTAAAACCCCATCACCTAACTCTTCTTCTCAGAAAAATGTCTTCCAATAACAAGTAAAATCGCACCCATTATCGGAATAATTCCCATTCCAAGTAAACCTACCTTTAACTCACCTGAAGCTAGATACTCATACATGATATTGCCTAAAACAATAAGTCCACCTAAAGCCATTAATGAACTACCTATGTATACTATTATTCTCATTGTACATTACTTCCTTTCTTGGCTTTAGCTACTTTTCTATGATAATTAGCAACCATAAGAAAGTGTAAACCAAAGCAAAAGCTAACTACATTTAGTGAAAATGCCTTTATATTTACTTCTAGAAGTGTAGACAAGTAAAGAGGGACAAGTAGGGATATAATTGAAATACTGAAAAAAAGGATTGCCAGTCTCATAAAGAAACGTTCATTGTATTTAATCATTTAACTTAGGCCACCAAACACATTCTAACAATCTAACATTTTAGTATTGTTTATCCAACTGAAGATATTCTTTTAATAATATCACTGCGCCAATAATAGCTGGTATCCCAGACAATCCCAAAATGAGTTCAAAAAAACTACCTGGTTTCAACAGTAAAGTTAAATTACCAATCCCCAATAACAAAAAAGCAATTCCAATGAACAAATAAAATGCAGGGGGTTTTTCTTCTTTTCTCGTATTCATTACTGTCACCTCTTTACAAATCAACTAGTCAAATGTGTAGAAATACACTAGACTCCTAAACTTCCCAAGATTTATCCTATATAATTCTTCAAGTGTGTAAAGATTTCTTATTAAGTAAGTTCCATCATTGTCTCGTGAAATGATTATGGCTTGTTCCACAGAAACGGACACAATTCCCTGGTCTTTTAGAATCTTTTTTTCAACTCCTGTATCCAGCGACACCTTGACTAGATCAGTCAAACCTCCACTTCCCTCTACAACGATGTATGCTAAACTCTTTTCCTCATCAATATCTAAAAGTCCACTTACATTCATTTCTTCCTTGTTAATCTTTATCGGAGGGCAACCAGGACATTCTATTAAGTACAAATCCTTTGCAGCTTCTTTATAAGTTCCTTCTTTATTTCGTAGTACATAAATTCCATTTTTCACTTTAATAGGATCAAAAAACGAATACAAGTTGTCATTAGTCCATAAAACTTCTTTACCAGTATCTAAATGATACGAAGAAATCTGAAATAGTCCATGGACTTCACCATGAGTAACTTTTTCAAAAAACAATTGCTTTTGATCATCCGTTAAATAGAAATCTAATAACCCTCCATCAGATCCAATTTCGGTTACTTTATTTAAATCGACAAGAACTACTTTTGAGTCATTTTTAAAGTTATAACTGATTAGTTTATTCTCATCAATAGTTGTAAAAGATTCTTTTGATACATTCATATAATCCAAGTAATACCCATTGAGTTCGTTAATCAGTCTGTATTCATCCCTTGATCCCCCTACTGTATATAGCTCTGTTTTCAAGGTATTACTATTATTCACAATCATAAATTGATTAGATTGATTCGTGGATAAGCTACATCCCACTAATAGAAATAAAGTGACTATACAAGTAATTTCCTTTATCAAGCAAAAACCTCCACTAGTCTATTTTTCTCTCAAACTCTCTGCTAATACATATCCAAAAATGATACCAGACATTGTTGTAATAGTAAGGCTAGAGCTAAAAAGTATAGTCCATGTAAAAGTGACTATGGGTATACCTAGGACAAAGTAGAGTGGACTTAATGTGATAAATAACAGAGGAAGACCCAGGAATAGTAGTTTAGCCCAGTTTATAGAAAAGTTATCATTAGACTTTTTCTCTTTTAAGTATTGTGGTAATCGCAGAAACATTCCTACTAGTACTGGAAAAAGTACGGAAAAAGTAATATACGGAATAGGTTTATAATAGGTAGATTGATAATTTCGTAAAATAGTCTGTACCTCAGAGCCAAGCCACAACAATAAAAACAATGCTACTACCCAAAAGAAATATTGTTTGTTCTCCCTCATCACATGCCTCCTCGTTCTATTTTCTTTTTATACATAACAAGTCTTAATCCACTAACTTCAAACAACCATTCCTTGCTCGACATTAGCTCTTCCTTTTCAAAAGTGTAACCGATATGCTCTTGGTAGCCACCTTCATAATAACTTCCATTTCCGGAACCAAAATGACCAGGATTTCCATGCTCATCATAAGCATTTAGTTCAACTAATGAGGTTGTAAATGATCTATCTTCATTTAACTTGGTTAAGGATAGCATTGTGCCTTCAGAAGACTTATACTGGCTTTTTATGCCAATTATCAAAATTATCTCGTCCTCATGTGAGAATGTATTCTCTCTTTCAATAATTTGAACTAAATCTATATTTGTATTTTCTAATTCTGTAATCCCTAATGGCAAATCAAGACCACTTATAATTTCTTCTGTCGTTAGCTTAAACTGAATCTTTTCTTCGTAGGTGGTTGTTTGTACGTCAAACCTGTCAAGATTGTTAAAAATATAGTGTACTCCTTGGTTCTTGTTAAATTGATAAAATACAAATCCAATTATAAATATAGCTAACCCAAAAACCAGCAATCTTTTATTTTGCAAGGAGATCTCCCCTTTCACTATTCACTCTTCCACATAGAATACCTATCAAACTTTTAAAATCTCATATAAATAATACCATATTTATCCAGTATATTTGATTTTTCATCTAAATTTTAATACATCTAAAATGCCAATGACGTAACCAAGTTTCCTGATATTATTGTTACAAGCAATGCGTAGTAATTCTTTATTCATAATAACCATTCGACGCAGGAAGTCCTTTGTATTCTGGTTTCTCAATGACAATATTATGGATATAATCTTTAAGTTCAATTAATTTTAGGATGTCATTAGGATACTCACAATAGGTTTGATAGTGAATGGTTTTTGTCTAACCATTCATTTGTATAGTCCATTCAGTAAATGATGACGGTTCAGACATACACTCATCCTCCTTTTTCAAATCCAATTTACCCATAATATTTATAGAACGCATTTCCTCATAAATCTTATTCATATCTTCTTTAGAAAGCTTAATATTTGCTTCTATAACTCCATCGATGACTAAGTCCTTTATCACCAAATCATTAAAGGTATCTATTTTTTGCTTTCCATATGTCCCATAGGTTAAGCTGAATTCAAAATCCTCGGGCTTGACTGGATTCATCTCGACATTTGAATTCTTTGAGCAGCCTATTAACACTAAAATCAAAGCTAGGAACACAATCAAATTATCTCTATATCTCATGGCTTTACCTCTTTTTATACTAAAATAGTCTACAAAAAAAGAGTTGAAATTCATCAACTCACCACTACTTTAAGTTCTGATAATATTCTTCAGGATTAGATATCTCATTTTCAACGAAAAAGCGCGCCTGCTGCTTGAACATATCAATATATGATTCTAAATCCATCGCCTTTCTACCAAGGGAATCAACATTACCATGTATCTCTACTTCACCTGTTTTCATATCAACAACTACAGTCATATACGTTTTACTCTTATAGGTAACAATACAAGTTACTCTTTGCTTCTCTAAATCAACATGAGGAAATTCATGTCGTACACCTGTCGATTTAAAAATGGTATGCCCAACTTTGGTATTTCTTTTAAGAATGTAGAATCCTATAATTAGAACAACAATTATGAATAAAACTAAACTGTATAACATTTCCTCTTCAATCATCCTAAAGTCGCTTCTCTAAAAATATAAATCTGTCACCTCGTTTAACTTCGAAAAGCAAATCATCATTAATTTCAAGTAATGAAGCCACATCATTATAAGGCCCACCCGTGTAACTTAGTCCATATCCAGTATTAGCCGGGTACCCGTATACATAACAAACAACCGTTCCTTTCTTTAAAAAGACAATCTGGTTCATGCCTTCACTAACCGTTTCAGAAATAGAGTCCCACTCATATCCAACTGTTTTGTACACAGTTTCTTTTGGTGTGTAAGGATAGAAGAAATATACCTTATCCCACTCAAACGGTGTTAATTCTGATAAATTTATTGTCTCGACTGACTCGTTCATTTCAGATACCTTTTCCTCTAGCAGCTTTGCATTTACATCCCATACCTCTCTATCAAACTGAGTCAGTCCCAAAAGGCATGTCATACCTACAACTATAAACAGTAATGTAATTTTGTCTTTCATAAAGTTAACCATCCTAAATTTAGTTTGTATTTAATTTAACTGAACGATTTCGCAAATAGTTAAAAACGATAAAACCCATTATAACGTCTACTACACAAATGATAATCCCTAACGTTTTTGAATAAGAAAAAACATTTATCAGTACGAGAACAACAGAACAAAACAAGACCAATAAATTAAGATAGCCCTTTATCCTGCTTTGTTGAAATATAGAAATAAAGATTGCAGAAGCCCCTGTTATACCAATTAAATTGACGATAATTAATATTGCTCCCCAAAACACGTGGTTTTCAATAGAGATCCATTCGGGATACAAGCTTTATCACCTTCTAATTTATCAAAATATTATAACTAATTATAATGGTACCATATATTCCCTTACTTATGTTTACTATATTGTAAACATAACGAAAAAAAGAGTTGATTATCCAACTCTTCCTAAGGATGCCACTGATATTTTGTTAGATCAATTTTTCCGTGCAAGCCAATTAGAACGCCTTCCATTTCTAAATTCATTCGTTGTTCATTAAAAGACTCATCGTCCTGCAAAGCAATTTCCCCTTTCGCATTTATCACACGATGCCAGGGAAGACGGTGCTTCTTACTCATCGAATGAAGGATACGCACAACCTGGCGAGCTGCTCTGGGACTACCTGCAACACCCGCAATTTGGCCATAGGTCATCACTTTACCAGCAGGAATACTTTTGATTATTTCAATTACTTTTTCTGTAAATGGTGTCAATGTTCCTTTCCTTCCTATGTACTCCGATTGATTATTTTGTTTCTAGCTAATAATGCAATAAATGCTAACAATACGATAGCAATTAGAGTATATAAATACAAAGAGTAATTACTATTTAATAACTTGCCCTCAGCTGAATAATATGGCGTTTCCTCAAGATATTCCTTCAAATAGGCTAACTCCTCAATAACTTTCGGTTCAATCTCTTCCTGGTTTACAATCTCTCGATCAATGTTACCCTCCCAATAGACAACGTTTAGGGGTACAATCGCACTTGGAATAATTGGATGAAAATGACCATCTTTTTCTTCTAAAAAGAAAATGATATCACTAACCTTTGTTACTAATCCTACTTCCATTTGTTCTATTAGTTCATCTAGACTGTATTCACTAGAACGAACGATATAGTCTGTTCGATTGTCATTTGTGTTTTTGCTTGGTCCTGGAGTTGAGACTAATATCGTTTCTCCTTGAGAATTACCTTTTAAATAGGATGTAACAGCTATTTCCCATTCGGTATATCCAACTTCAAAATCTCCAACCTCGGGGTCAGTCACCTTCTCATACCGTACATTAACCTCTCCAACACTTTTACCGATAATGATCAAGTCTGCCCTCTCTATCATTTCTTCATAAGTGAGATCCTCATACAATGTTGCTTCCACAGATTGAATCATAATAATAATAGAAAAAATTAGAAAGAGAAATACCTTTTTATTTATAGAATTCATTCTGACCCCTCCTTTGGAGATAGTATATTTAATTTTAACAAAATATTCTGTTTACTTATTAATTAAAAAAGATCGCAAATTGCAGACGATCTTTTCCTTACCTAAATATATTTAAAGTAGAACTAGGAGTTAACTACTTAATGGCAACTTAATCTCTATTAGGGTTCCTTCCCCGACTTTACTTTTATAGGTAATTGTACCATGATGTTGTTTAATAATTTTATGACAAATCATCAAGCCCAGTCCGGTTCCTTTTTCTTTTAAACTATAAAATGGTTCTCCTAACCTTGGGAGAATTTCTTCAGGAATCCCGCAGCCTTGGTCTTGGAAAGAAATAATACAATCTTTATTATTCCCTTTTTGAAGGGTAACAATAATCTCTCCACCATGTTTCATAGATTCCATTCCATTTTTTATAATATTTAAAAACACCTGTTTTAATTGATTCTTCTCACATGTAAAATAGAAATTCGGTTCTTCAGCCACTACAGTCAGCTGAATATTATTCATATGAGCTTGCGGTGATAATAACTCAATTGTATAATCAATTAAGTCTTTAGCATTGGTACTGACCAACTGCATCGCCTGAGGTTTACCTAGGGTTAGTAGCTCACTTGTGATCGTTTCAATGCGATCGAGTTCACTCAAAAGCAAATCATTGTATACATTTGATCCGTTTTCTTTATGATTCAATTGAATAAATCCTTTAATGGTTGTAAGTGGATTTCTGATCTCATGAGCAACACCAGCTGCTAACTCTCCAACAATGGATAGCTTTTCAGATTGCAAGAGAATCATCTCTGCCTTTTTTCGTTCTGAAATATCCCTGCTTATTAGAACGATATGTTCAATTGTGTGATTGTCTCCCTTAACAGGCATACACCTTGACTCAAAATCAATCCAGCCGCCATTCTTGTGTTTGAAACGGAATTCCATTGTATATGACTCATGATTTTCAAACATTTGCGTAATATTCGTTTTAAACATCTGGATGTCATCAGGATGGATATATTTACACAATTCCAGTGACTCCAGTTCAGAAATGAAGAAACCTAAAACTGGTTCATGAGATGGAGAAAAGTAACTAATCGAATGTTCTTTATCCATCACCATAATAAGGTCTGTTGTATTTTCTGCAATTAACCTATATTTCGCTTCACTTGCTGCTAATGTTGTCTCCATTCTCTTATTCTCTTTTATGATCCGATATAGTTTTTGATAAGATTCTATCAATAGACCCCCAACAATTACACCTAGCATGACAAAAAGAAGGTATTGAAAGTGAAAGGCTGAACTATCTCTGAATATATTGAAAATAATAGGTACCATTATTACATAGATAGCTATGTAGGTACTAAATAGTATGATACATCTTTTTACAGGTGACAGCCGAGAAACATAAAAACACATAATTGAAAAAACTACCATTATGGTTGTCCACCCTATAATAGCAGGTTCCCAATTCCCACTCGTAAACAATCTCATTACTAAAGAAAATATTCCAGTAACTACCCCTGCGAATGGACCAAGATAAGCAAATACGAGAATGATTGGTGCATACCGTATGTCATAGGTATAGCCATCTTGTTGAATTGATAACATCACTAAAAACACTGAGACGATCCCAGCATATATACTAACCCAAAGACGTAGTCTTTTAACTGGTTTCAAATCCAGTAACGAAAATAGTACCAATGGAATACTAACCATTAATGCGAAAATGGATAGATTAATTAGATAGTCGAATAATATCAAAGGACACCCACCTATTTAGACAATTTCAATATATTTTTATATTCCAATAATATAATAAAATTAAATCCCTTACCATATGCTTTAATGCCTTTTATCGGATCGTAAATTCTAGTTACTCTTTCCTCACCTACAGTTTCACTTGCCTTCTTATCTAGAATTACATAAAATACAAATAGTTCACAAACGTTAAAATATGCTATTCTTATAGGAAGAATTGGAGAATGATAGAGAAGAATATTGCACAAGGAGTGTTAAAATGACTAAAATAACTCTTGCTGAAGCGGTAAAGTTAAAAAGCGTCATGTCAAAAAGAATACATGAGCTAGAGGCTGAAATGGATCGAATTGCATTCATCGAAATAGAAAAAGGAAGTAAAGTACCTAGTCAGATTAGAACACTTCACGACGTTGAAGTAGAAATAGATGAAACGCGAAAAGATTTTCGCATCCTTGATAAACTTATGTACCAGGCCAATGTTCAAAATTCAATTGCGTATAATGATGAAACCATAACAATTGTCGAAGCGATTGAGTTAGCAACTCAACTAAGAGCGAAGGCGAGAAAATATAAACAATATGGTACTTGCACAAAAGAGGAGTTTCATTACTCATTCGGTGATTCTGTACCACGTGTGAAAGTGGCATTATTTGAACCAGAGGACTACCGTATAAAGGGAATTGAAACCGAAAAACAAGCGAATAGACTATCAAATCTAATAAATGCAAAAAATTATTCCGTCGAACTAGACTTCGATGGAGAAAAGTATTTCTAACACCTTGAAGTGGTGAGACTCCATTTCAAGGCATAGAAGGATGAGCTTTCGTTCCTTTAGTTAGGATAGTGATAATTGAAATGGTAATGGTACAACCAATAACCTATTACCAATTCCAATGTTACTCTTTACCCTTAACCAATGATGGCAATGGAAGGTCGACGACCAAATATAGTAATTATATTTTCTCCTTCTATGAGTCCCACGACCTTTTAGTCGTGGGATTTTTGTATTTACCTTCTAATGTTCATCTAGTAAGTACAAGCACTTACTAATATTGCTAGGAAGAAGCCTATTACTATGATTATCAACGAAGCTTTAGCGAAGTTTTTAAGATTTTCATTATAATCTCCAAATGCCAAAATCAGATAAACAATAATATTAATGATTGGAATAGCCAATATTATCAAAATTATAATCCAAGTTCCAACCGATACAACATCATCACTACCTCCACCACTATGGTGGTACGTTCCTTGAGATTTATAACCCTCATGGTACTTGCTGTCATGTTCAATTCTGTGATAATCCAATGTATGTACCCCTTCCCCTACCTTCTTAATTAATTTTATTTAACCCTAGTTTTCTATTTATCTTCTTCTAAGTTATTTAAAACAAATCTTACAATTGTAATCTTTAGCACATCAATGATCAAAGGGATGCCACAGATCACAAGTAAGATAAACCCAATGTAATGAAAGATTGCAAAAACATGCTCCATTACACCTTTCCAGAAGAAAAATCTTGGAATCGGCAGGACTAGCATAATGAAACCTAAGATTAACCCATAAAAAAACGTTCTCTGTTTATCCATTTTGCTTTAACCCCTTCTACAATAAGTCTGAAGAACAACCACACTTTTACTAGTTCAACAATGCAGTTAGTGCTACGAAAACTATCGGTCCCACTACACACACACCAAACACTAAAGCGACAAATTTCATTGGTGTTGAGAGTCCTTGTTCTTTTTCGCCCTCTATCTTATCAAGTTTTTCGTTTATCTTTTTTAACTCGTTTAATATTTCTTGATTTAGTTTATCTGACATTTTCATTCCTCCAACAAGTACAGACCACCCTGTTATTGTATTCCTATTACATTTTAGCATTTTTACCCACTAATTTGTGGAATTTTCTGTATTTACTTGCCTGATTAAAACAAAAAAGCCTGTGTCTTTGATTATAAGAATAATCAATGACACAGGCTGTATTATTTAAGTGGCAACTTAATTATAGACATAATCCTGTTCTTTTACTTCAGTTAATCCAAGCGTGTTAGCCGTAGACTCGTGAACATTCTGAAGAAGCTTTTGATTGTTCATAAGTGACTCACCATAGGATGGAATCATTGTTTTAATCTTCGGTTCCCATTCATCTATATGTTCCGGGAAACATTTTTGGATTACTTGAAGCATAACGTGTACGGCAGTTGAAGCTCCTGGAGAAGCCCCTAGTAATGCAGCAATTGATCCATCATTAGCAGTAATAACTTCGGTACCAAATTGAAGAGTTCCTTTGCCCCCATCTTCGGTATCTTTGATTACTTGAACACGTTGGCCAGCTACAACAAAATCCCAATCCTCTGATTTTGCATTCGGGATAAACTCGCGTAACTCTTCCATACGCTGTTCCTTCGATAACATAACTTGTTGAATCAGATATTTTGTTAATGACATCTCTTTTGCACCCGCAGCCAACATCGTTAAGAGATTGTTAGGTTTTACGGAAGTAACTAAATCAAATATTGAACCGTTTTTCAAGAACTTAGGCGTAAATCCGGCAAATGGTCCAAATAGCAATGATTTTTGATTATCAATGTATCTTGTATCAAGATGTGGTACAGACATTGGTGGAGCACCAACTTTAGCTTTCCCGTACACCTTAGCATGATGTTGAGCTACAACTTCCGGATTATTACACACCATAAATATTCCACTCACCGGGAATCCACCAATATTCTTCCCTTCAGGAATACCTGATTTTTGAAGTAAATGTAAACTTCCTCCTCCGCCTCCGATAAAGACGAACTTTGCAGTGTGTCGATCAACCCTACCACTGAAAAGGTTACGTACATTCACTTCCCACAGACCTTCACTTGTACGTGTAATATCTTCAACACTATGGTTGTAGTTTACAGCAACATCTTTACTTTCTAGATGGTCGATCAACATGCGCGTTAAAGCACCGAAGTTCACATCTGTTCCTGTGTCAATCTTGGTTGCAGCTATCGGTTCATTATGCACACGCCCTTGCATAATAAGCGGTATCCATTCCATTAACTTTTTAGGATCTTCGGAAAACTCCATCCCTTCAAAAAGTGGATTATTTGATAGCGCTTCAAATCGCTTCCTTAAAAACTCAACATTTTGTTGCCCTTGAACAAAACTCATGTGAGGCAATGGCATGATAAACTCTTGCGGATTATTTATCAACTTGTTCTTTACTAGATAGGACCAGAACTGCATTGATACCTGGAACTGTTCATTAATACTGATCGCTTTACTAATATCAACAGATCCATCAGGTTTTTCAGCGGTATAGTTAAGCTCACATAATGCAGCATGCCCCGTTCCAGCATTGTTCCATTCGTTAGAACTTTCTTCCCCCGCATTTTCAAGCTTTTCAAATACTTTTATTTCCCATTCCGGTACTAATTCTTTTAAGATCGTTCCTAAAGTCGCACTCATGATCCCTGCGCCAATTAAAATGACGTCTGTTTTCGTTTCTCTGTTGCTCATTATAACCAACCTTTTCCCCTAAGATTTGCACAAAGATATAGGTACGACACTAATTAAGTCACACCAAATCCCATACCTTTTCGCACGTTATAACCTATTATCAAATTTACAATAAATTAATTCTAACTTAACATATCTACTATTATATGATAATTATAAGTTAATTAACAATCTTTTAAAAAGAGAGAAGTTGTGCTTGTACCTGAAAATCGACAAAAAATGCTAACTTATCCTTTAGAGTTCAGCGAATTCTAGGTTGATTTCTTATTTTATGAGCCTATATTCTTTAGATTTCTTCAAAATATAGATTGATAAATCATTTTATCGGAATACTTTTTCTAGACTTCATCAAATTATAGGCTGATAAATCATTTTATCGACCTATTTTTTCTAGATATCATCAAATTATAGGTTCATATAGCATTTTATCGGAATGTTTTTCCTAGACTTCAATAAATTATTGCCGATAAATCATTTTATCGGCCTATTTTTTAAGATTTTACCAATTTCTAGGTCGATAAATCACTTTACCGACCTATATATCAGGACTTCCCTAAACTTTAATGTCGATAACCAACGGTATTACGTTCTATGAATTTGGACCACTCCATACATCGAATTTATTGCCATCTAAGTCGTAAAACACAAAATTCCTTCCAGCGTGGCCTCTATTTTCTATTTCTCCGACTCTAATTTCCTTTTCTTGAAACGCTCTATGTATTGCCTCTAAAGCACTTAATCCATAAACCTCGAATGTTAGGGAAAAACGTTCTTCACCATATATATCTATAAAATTAGAAGTTTCATTTTGAGGTGATTTAACAAGAAAGAAACTTTGGTCTGCTAGATTAATAATCGTTTTGTCGTCATCTTTATAACTTAGTTCTGCACCTAAATTATTTACATACCATTCAGTTGATAAATCAACATTGTTTACTGGGATATATGTAGTTCCAACTCTAACTAATTTCCCGCTCACTAAAAATCCACCTTTCCTAAGACAAAATTGGGCATCAGTACATATATGCCTTAACTCCCGAACAAGCATTTATTCTTATACAATGAATTCTGACTCGTGAACTTTTACATCTCTACTCTTCCAGTTTCTTAACCAAGTAATAATTATATCCTTTAATTCTGAATCAATTGGCTGTTTAATTGATTTTTTGTAATCATTCATGATTTTGCTCATGCTATTTGCAACATCTGTTTTCCGAAGCATATGGGTCATATCTTGAATAATGTGTGTTTCACATTCACCTTGAACGAGTGCCTTGATTTTTTCTAAGTCACTCAGCTTTACATTAACATCCTTAGTTCCTGTTATAGCAAGAACAGGACAATTTACCTTTTGCAAAGGTTTCGAAACATCAAATTGTAAATGCTCACGATTCCATTTGGCATTCATCTTTTTACCTTTATACCTAATCACCGCTTTGTCTGTTTCTGATATAACCTTAATTAATCCATCGTTCATTTTTGTGATTTTCTCATCTAGCTTAATTAAACGTGTAACCCAGCCCTCAAATCCTTTTAACGAACGAATATCATTTATCATTTCCTGACGTTGCCATTTCATTGTTTCAGCTAAAGGTTCAGCTGTACCTGAAAGAAGAATCATCCCATCTACTGAAATTATTTCGTTAACAAATGGTGCAAGAATACTTCCTTCACTATGGCCTAGTAAGATGACCCGATTCCCATCTATGTTCTGATGTTTTTTAGCATATTCCAAAACAGCTCTTGCATCGTCGATTAAATCATATACACCGGCTTCATAGTAGTCCCCTTTGCTAGCTCCAATGCCCCTCTTATCATAACGGATGCTTGCAAATCCTTCTTTCGCAACAACCTCACTTATTTCCTTAAATATATTTAGCGGCATGCCTTTTGCGTTTGAATCTCGATCTGTCGGCCCACTCCCATGTACCATAACCACTAAGGGAAATTTCATATTTCCCTCAGGTAAAGTCAGTGTTGCTGCCAGAGGATAAGTTCCTTCTATTATCACTTCAATTTCTTTACTCATCTATGTACCCTCCAAATAATCTAGTTATGTACTTTTAACCATTTTTTTAGTTATAGATTATACGTTTATGGTAGGAAAAAAGTTCAGTTAACTAATATTACAAATTAAATGGAGGGTACAATTAAGTTGTCGTTAACTATTTATCACCTATGACCATCTTTCCGAGCTTGGATGTATCCATAATAAGCACAAGTCCCATTTTGAGCTAAATCCTTAACTTCAAAACCACATTTTTCATAAAAACTAAAATTGTTAGCTGAAGTATGAGCAAACCAGTCACCATGAGGAAGTTTTTGAACACAAAGCTCCACAAGTTTTTTCCCGATTCCCTTCCCACGATATTCAGATAAAATAACTAGATCCATTATGGTTGCAGCCATTATTTTGTCAGATAGTACGCGTACCATGCCAATCATTTTGTTTTGGTCCCAAACTGTATAAGCCCAAGTAGAGTTTTCAAATATTAAAGAAAACTTTTCCTTTTGCCAAGACGGAGTATTTCTGGCCCAACCCGCATCTTCAAAAAGTGCTTCTACATAATCAGCCGGAACGCCTTCAGTCCCTTCCCTAATGACTAATCCGTTAAAATACTGATACATTCCATCTCCCCCTTGTTAAATAGTATATATTACTACATAAAAGGGCCATTTCCTTCTGTTAACATGTAAAAAAGTTAAAAGAGTTAGAAAAAAAGCAATTACCCTCTTAGAAAGTAATTGCTTTAGTAAGATATAATATCAATCAACTTTTTTCTTAATAATATGCTGCCAATTTGGAGGTAGCTCATGTGTCTCTAAGTGCTTATATTCCTTAAGTCTTATTTGACCAGCTAAGGTCGGTGATATTTCAAAGGTTAATTTATCTTTTCCTACAGACACATGTGGACCAACTACAGGTGTTACTTCAATAGTAATCTCAAAATGAAAAGTCCGAAACCCACCTATTCTTTTAGTATTCACCACATTTATTTGATACGGGTAAACTAAGGGGGTGGTATCATAGAAATCCGAATAGTAATCAGAAACTTCCTTGTCGATCGCGGGGCTCAGTAAGAGCATGAACATATCTTTCATCTGTAATTCAGTGGAATCTTTTGTTGGCAATGTGTCTGCATGACTATGTAATTGCCAAGAAAATGCGAGTAACAAGGAAATTAGAATTGGCACTGTTTTTTTGAACAACGTCCATACCTCCAATTTAGTTAATTGTTTATAGCATTTTCTTGGCTCTATTTTTAATTAGATGAAAATAGTGTACGAATTACCACATTTACCCTTTAGAGTTAATGGTTATGCTCTTCTTCTGCAGCCATCGCTATCTCCTTCGTCTCATGAACGGTACCAAATGGATGCTGAGGCGGTGCATAGATTGAGTACAATTTAATTGGCTCATTACCAGTATTAATTAAGTTGTGCCATTTTCCAGCAGGGATAATTATTGCAAAATCATCAAACACTTCTCTTTCGAAGTCTAATCTGTCTTTGCTATCGCCCATCCTGACTAGTCCTTGACCTTGTTCAATACGTAGAAATTGATCAAGGTTTGGATGGTTTTCTAAGCCAATGTCTTCACCAACATCAATACTCATTAATGTTAATTGTAAGTGACTTCCTGTCCACAGAGCTGTGCGAAAGTTATCATTTTGTACGGTAGCTTCCTCAATATTAACGACAAATGGTTCGGATCCAAAGTCAGTTAACGAATTTAAAACATCCCCATTTAACGAACTAAATCGGGCTGCATTTTCCTGTTCACCTGCTAATGCCCACATAAATACATTTTGAATGTGAGGATGTTGAGCTCGCAGACAATTGCTATGATATTCGTGATAACCTTCCACCTCTGTTTGATACGCCTTTTGCAAACCATCTCTGTATCCTTGAAATGAAACTACATCAATTTGATAATTAGGTTGAGCACCAGTAAGCTGAGTATATAAATTCGTAAAGTGTGACAAATGAGCTCTTTTTCGTTCTAATGCATGAAGAATGTGAGTTTTATGATTTTCATTAGGTGCTTCATTTGCTAAGCGACTATACAAGTCAATTGCTGAGGCCTCTCTCTTTATACCATTAAGTATCGAATCATATGACTCTTGATGATTTCTAAGCATAGAGGTTGGATAATACACGGATGAATTAAAGTAAGGATAAGAAGTTGTTTTTGAATCAAAATACACTTTGTTCAATCCCTTCACAGGTTTAGTTACCCAATATCATATGCCTATGCATAGGAAACGTACTTAAAATTTTCTTGCACTTGAGTCCGAAGGATATAGTTACTACTACAAAAAGAAGCTATCCTCCATCATGAAGATTAGCTTCTCCTGTTAACCAATTTGCTTTTTCTTTTAGGAATAAAGCTAATTGATACGTTCTTCCGTTTCTCTAATAATCATCCACTTCTCATTCGAAAGTTGCCAGTATTCAATAGTAAATAATCGAGCCAGTACTTCCTCTTTTTTTACAATCAATTGCTCGTAAAATACCACTGCATTTTCATTATCCTTTAGACGTATCACTCTATTTTCAAACCTCTTATTTGCCCCCTGGAAGTGCAAAACAGATTGTTTCATACCGGCTAAGGCATCTTCTTTGTTATAAAAGACAGGTTTATCCTTTGCACCATCAAAAAAAGCAACATAATAATCCTCAGCCATTCGCTCTAGCTTAGTTGTATCTCCAGAAATCATCGCCAGGTTCCAATCAGAGATAAACTCATCATGCATCATAGTAAATTCACTAATGCTTTCTTTTAACAAGACCATTCATATTACCTCACTTATATTTAAACATCTAGTAATTATTTCCGAACGTTTTTACATGCAATTTTGTTTCTCTCTTGAACAAAAAAACTAAGAACCAATCCACTGAAGTTGTTACCATTTCTTTTACTACTTAATCGTATCAAATAGCTCCACTTCAACCTTCTCAGTATTAGTCCAACTATAAAACTTTTCTAAATGCCATTTTTCTTTTAATCTTGAATAGTTGTTTTCATTAATCCATTCATGTAACTGACTATATGAGTCCATTATTTGATAATTAGCCCCAATATGTCTTGTTACAGCATATCTTTGAGATGGGATTGTTAGTGTTACCATGTTAGAAGGAATCTCATCATACTCTTGAACTTCAACACAAACCCAATAACCATTCTCTTCATGAGTTTCAGGCTCAACGACAAATGCACCATATTGTATTAACGGGTTGACCACCTGTTTAATTTCACTTATACTCTCTTGCAAACACTTTGATGCTTTTGGTATTTCAACTATGTATTGATCACCAGCACACAAAACTCGAAATCCTACTAACTTAAGTTGATTAAGTTGTTTAATCGTGTATTTCATTGATTCGTTCATTTTACTTCATCCTTCTATTTAGTTAATTATATTTTTCTTTCAATAAAATCCTCTTCACTTATTTTCATCTGGCTTACTAGTAATGATTGAAATGCATTGAATAGTTCTTGTATTTCTTCAGATTTGTTAATCAAGTCAATACATTTTTTATACTCTTCCTCATCTTTATACTTTGTGATTTCCATCCATTTAGTATTATCTTCCTTGCTTTGTAGATAAATAGTTTGAAAATCTAAATATCTATTGTAAATTTTGAATGCTTTTTCTTGAATAGCTAAATATTCGGCCACTTTGTCATGTTGAATATGGTATGTATATACTTTAACAAACATGTTGCTTCCCCATTTCCCCGTTCTTATAGACCAAAGCGAGTTGTAAAACCATTTATATTTTTAAAATTGAAATCTATCTTTAATAACTCTCGCAACTTCAGATGCGCTTAAATTTGTATTATTTATCTTTATGTAGTTTGAGTATTCAATTTCGCCTTCTAAAGAATTCAATCTGTATTTCTCCATTGAACTTTTCAAATCACGATCTGACCATTCAATATCCCTTTTAGAGGGTTTGTGTTCCAGTCTATTAGCACTTCTATTTCTCTCAAGTCTTTCTTCAATATCTGCCTCAAGTTCGACATAGTAAACAGTACCTCCTCTAGACTCAAATAGCTGGGAGACTTGTTTAACATAATCCCAATCAGATTGCATATTAAATGCCCATACATAAGTAAAGATCAATCCATTCAAATTACTCTTTGATACTTCTTCGAATATTTCCTGTCGAAACAAACCAACTAATCGCTTTCCTTCTTTTGTACCGTAATCAAAAAAGTGGCTTACCAAGTCAATTGTCATATGATTATGAAAAAGCTTAAAATCTGTTAATCTAGCTAATTCCTGTCCAACAGTCATCTTCCCTACTGCCTGGGGGCCAAATATAAGAACAAATTTCATAAATTACATCCTCTCATCCCACTTCTTTATATTTTTTCACTAATTACATAATCTCCTTTAGACGTTTTATGACCGAATGTACAGTTAACCTATGAAAAGAAATAAGTTTCCCCTTAAAAATAACTGAATAAATTCCATAAGGTGTTGGGGATAACTCCATTAACTCCTCTCTGTTTTTCAAGTCGATTATGTTGGCTTGAATGCCTAATCTGCTTGCACCTTCAATAATATTTTCTGTCGCCACTTCTACATAAGGACATTGAAATGACCGTAAAATAGTAAGTTCATCGAACCTATTAACTCTTTCATCCCAATTGGAAGGAAAGAAAGGTAGTGAAGTGCTATCTTCAAACTGATAAACAAGCAGACTAAAATTATAGGGTGCTTCATCTATTAACTTAAAACCATTCTTCACAAAAATATCCTTACTTGGTGTCCAAGAGGTTTCAGGGTTTGTTACAACAACAACACCTTTTTTAGAATTTTCCCTTGCATCGATAAGACATTTATTTATAAGTTTTGTACCGTACCCTTTACCAGTCTCGCTAACCCATAAACAATGAATAACCAAATAATCATCGGCGTGAACTACTCTGGAAGAAAAAGCAGCGTCACTGTATTCAATGAATCCTACTTGTTTTTTATTTTCAAATAGTTGAATATACTTTAACCCTTCTTCGAACCTTTCGTTAAGCCACTTATTTTTGTTTATATAACCAAGCGAATTTTTCTTACTTCTTAGGCAGTAGCTCCCTATTCCTTCAAGTGTTTTAGAATCTACTTCTATTAATTGAGTATCTATCACACGAAACCACTCCTCTTCCCTATAATCTAAAATTCTACTATATGTATTAATTAACATATTCCTATATGATGCCTTTCTTATAGATAAGTATTTCCATAGGAGATGAAAGGGCTACTATACTAATTGATTAAGGTATATTAATAGGGTACTGGATAGGCATCTACAATACAGTTCAAATTCATTTTTTCACTATTTCTTACAATGGTGAAGGTAACATGACAGTTAACAGTTTTCTTATTCAATATTCTTTCAAACGATTCATAACCTACAATTTCTTCTCCATCTATTTCAACAATAATATCTCCAGGTCTAATGCCAGCCTCTTGTGCAACGGTACCTTCCTTTACCTTTATAACCCTTGTGCCCCTTCCACTCTCGTCAGATGTATGTGTAATACCAATCCATGCTTTCCACAACGTAGAGCGAATATCAGTACCACTTTCAAAAACACTCTTCAGATTTTCTAAAAATTGACCAGTACCAAATAACATATTTTCCTTCGTATCCTGACTCATTTCACCAATAAAGGAAGCGTGATATTCAATACTAACTAGCGTACCAGTCTCGACCTTTTCTAAGGAAGTAATGGTAGTAAAATCCCCATCAGAACTCTGAAGTACAAAGCGTTTCATTTCATCAATTTCTGTATAAACACCCTCAGAGGTTGCCCCCCAGCCATGATTCAAATAACCTCTTCCACCTACTCGAAAATCTATTTCAGCACTTTTGGTATACCATCGGTTTAAATGCTCTGACTTGGTTAACGCATCCCAAACTTGCGTCAAAGGAGCATTAACTACAATTTCTCTTTTAATCTTGTTCATCTTTAAAACCTCCTTTTTCAACATAATTTTTAAGACTGACGAGTTGATCATCAAGTAGATCTCCGATGTAATGAAGCATTTCATTGTAGGCATTTTGAAGGGAGTTCAGATTTAATGAATAAATTCGATATTTTCCTTTCACGCTTTCCGATATAATTCCCTCCTCCATTAAAATATCCAAATGCTTCTTAATGGCTGGTTGAGAGATTTCAAATGATTCCACTATCTCCTTTTGGGTTTTATTTCCTTGTTTAAGAATGCTTAGAATACGTCGTCGTGTTGAATCACCTAAAGCACGATAAACATCTGGCATCATTCTTCCCTCACTTCTTCATATAACTATGTGGTTATATATAATGTATACATATCTAAAAATGTTGTCAATATTAACCAGAAAACAAATTTAGATAATTGTAAATTTCTATTACCCTAACCTTCTAAGTAGTGAAAAGACGATCCTTCTTTATGTAAAATCCGTGTCTTAGATCCACTCTTCTCCATGTTGCCGGATGAATTCAATATCTAGTTGGTAATGGTCCAGGTGTCCTTCATCTATCATTTTTTGAAAAGCCTTGTCACCTTCACCCGCTTTTCTTTTCATATATTTACATAACCCTTCTAACCGTAGCAATACCATCTCCAAATAATCGTCTTCCATTCCCTTAACACCGTACGTTTCAAAGAATAGTTCAATTCTACGTTTTATACGCTCAGCATCAAGTGTACTATTATAGTAAACTGCTTTACCGGTTTCAGTATGATAAAGTCTACTTAAAGGAATACAAGTGTACAGGGTATAAGCTATATCCCATAATCTAGGACCCGGAGCAGCAACATCAAAGTCTATAATACCTACTGGTTTTTCATGGTTAAAAATAAGATTATAGATGGCAAAATCATTGTGACACACAACCTCTATTTTGTTGGGAGTATTGTCTATTGGTTTCCATTCATCTGATAATGGAAAGTCACGCACAGCATCATGGTATTGCCGGAGTATCTTTGCAATTTCTTTTAGAACTTCATCAGACCACATGTACTCTTTTAAAGGATAATTGCCGGCCTCCCCTTGAATAAAAGATAATATTTCTCTATTTTTGTCATCAATTCCTAAAAACTTCGGTGCATACCAAAATCCCTTATTTTCCAGATGCTTCAGCAGCTTGTGTATTTTGTTGCTGTCTTGCTTTAATTCTCTTCGGACAGTATCTCCCAAACGGATAACGTTTGAAACATTCCCTCCTGCTAAGGTTTCTTCCTTTTTGTCTAGGTTTTCTATTCAAATCACCCCCGATGTAATTAAAACAATGAAGATTGTACTTTTGTTATTGATTTACATTGATCAATAACTTTATAAGTTATCTAAGAATCGCTGTATTTCCTTTGGACTCTTCAATACAATGATCTCTTTATTGGTAGATAGCTGTTCTAGCTTTGTAAGAATATAGGGTCTTTGAGTCTTAGGAAACTTCCAAACCCATTTTATAAACCTCAAGTCAATCTTTTCGTTACATCCTTCATTCATATCAGGCCGAGTGCTATTTCTGAATTTAATCATTCTCTTTACTACACGAGTAACACAAATAACCTTTGAAATATCTAAAAAAAGAATAGTATCTGCTGCATTTAATCTAATATCTAGGGTTCTAGTATAATTGCCATCGATAATCCATTTGTCTTTAGCAATTAGTTCATTTTGTATCTCCCTTTGTTCTTCTCTAGTTGTTAACTGCCAGTTTGGCTTCCATAATAACCGATCTAAATGCCAAACTTCGAGGTTTAACTTATCTCCCATCTTTCGTGCTAATGTTGATTTCCCTGAGCCACCCGATCCAATTATGGCAATTCTAATCATTGTTTTTCTCCTATCAAAATCTTTTAAAATGAAGCTTACTTCCGAGTGAAGTATGTAAATGTGTTATTCTCCAATAGAGATTGATTACCTTTTAATTTACTCAATTACTCGGTCGACTCCCTTCCAATTCAATATCAACAAACCATGATACTATTGTTGTGCTATCACGGACATTATTTTGCTTTATTTCCTTTAATAGCTTTCTTACACTCTCATCATTTGTAAAACGTTCAAATGGTTTGAATAGTTCAATTGGATTATTATAATTTGTGTTAGGACATTCTATAAGACCGTCAGTCGTTAAAAATAGCTGATTTCTTCCTTTTCTAAGTTCCTTTGTTCCTGAACTAAAGCAAGGTACTTCTAACTCAAAAGTGTTTACTTGCCCAATCCATTCATAAAAGCTGCGATGGTTTTGTTGATATTCATCCAAAGCAACTAGGTCGGGATGATTTAAATAGAGTACACAATCACCTACCGAGAACCACCATAGGAATTTATCCTTTCTCACAACACATAGAAAGGCTGTTTCTCCTTGTACATTTCTACAAGCCTCTTTAAAATAATCACTTTCAAAAGTAGTCAATAACAGCTCATATAGACAAGTAAAAGATTTTCGCGGTGTATAACTTAGTAAGTATTTGATATTTTCTTTTAAAGACTTTATGGTAGACACAATTAATTCAGCACTTTGAGCTGTTTTATGTGCATCTAAAAGCACCACAAACTCATAATTTAACTTTTTATTAGCCCATACAATACATCCATCTTCATTTTTATACTGGCCTGCAGATGAATTTCCTCCAAAGCGTCCCAAAACCAAATGACCTATCTTACATATATTTACTTCATCTACGAAACTTTCTTGGCTTCCTACCCAAATATGTTCTAAGTCAATACCATATTTATTCATATGGATTTGTCTCTAAATGTACTCTTATTCTAGAACATAACTCTACTACATCAATATCATTTCCAATTCTAGCATTAGGAGAGTCATAGACGGCAAAAGGACCCCAATATTGTTCAGGCGTATTTGGGTAGCGAGCAACCAGGTGCATATGAAGATGAGGAACATTATTCCCCGAAACAAGAGCATATACATGATCAGCCCTTTCAACTTCTTTAAGGGCTTTACTAACTCTCGCCATGATAACCCCAAATCCTTTTGCTTCTTCTGGATTCATTTCAGCAAGTGTTGGCACATGTCTCTTAAGGTCAATCATAAGATGTCCTAAATAATTTGGTTTGCCGTTATTATCAATATGTCCAACATAAACATATTCGTCCTCGTAAATGACAGTTCCAGCTACCTTTATACTTCCAATATGTTTAGTACAAATAAAGCAATGTTCCACCATAAAAACCCCTCGTATTATTTTTTTGTAGTTCTTTTATATAACAAAAAATCCTATCATCTCATAAAGAGACGATAGGATTAACCCTAACGCGGTACCACTCTTCTTGATTTGCCTAAAAGTTATATTAGAACAAACCTTCTCAATTACTACATGACGGTAGTAAACCGTTTAGACCTACACGTTCAGTCTAACCACTCATAGGCGAGTTGGGGAATTTATTGACCACCTTTCAGCAAACGGCAGCTCTCTGAACAATAAAGATTCCTTAATACTCCTAATCATTGTGTTTTAATTATGGATTATGTAAAATTTTTTTAATCATACAATAGACTTAACATTCAGTCAATGTTTTTTATATAGTAAATGAGGATTTCAAACAGTTCTCTTGTTTAAGCACTTTTATTATAAACTTAAAATTCTCATATTAAACTCTGAATATCGATAGACACTATCATCTTGTTGCCTTAATAATCATGGTAGTTGGAAACTTCCTGGCTTTGAACAAGGAATAATAACGTTCAGAAGCCTCCTCACTTACACTATCAAAAACACTTGAAACATCACTTTCAATGACAGCCTCAATTGTAAAACCTGTTCTTATTAATTCATTTATATAGGTTGACATCTTCCTTGTAGGAATTGTAACAGGGGCTTCTTCTCCCTTAAAGTTCGGATAGTTTACTACGCCTTCTTCCTGATATGACCCTTCAAGTAATATTTGACCTTCTCTGCTTCTCAAATGTACGTAAAGAGGATGATCCCAACTAAATATAAAGCTACCGCCAGGCTTTAAATATGAATATAGTAAATCAAACGTGGCAGCAAGATCTGTAGTCCAACCGACAGCATATATCGAATAAACAACATCAAAATATTGCTTAGGTATTCCAATGTCTTTTTCCATTGGTGAACAGAATAAATTAGCATTTAAATCCTTGAGAGTTTCTCTTGCTATTTCTATTTGAGTCTCTGACAAATCAATTCCCCAAAGTTCAATGGCACCTTTATCTGCCATGTATCTTAAGGAATGGCCACTCCCACAACCAATATCAAGAATTTTTTTATTTTTAATTTCATTAAATAGTTTTAATTCATCTTCAGTTTGTGCAAAAGGTCCATAACTAGGTAGTGCATCCTTTCCATTAAAATGATATGCTACTTTATCCCAGCTTTTCTTGTTTTGTTCCAGTATATCAGTGGACAATCTGAATCCCCCATTTATATGTTTCATTGTCTATATTAAACATTAACACATTATTCCAATAATAAATTCTATTTCCAGAACTACTAGTAAATTTACTCCTTAAAAGGCACCACTCAAAAATCGTCTTTTCTTTAACACTACAAAAATAAGCTCCAACCCTTTTATGATATCTAACCTATTTTTAAAATCTACTATATTTGAATCATTTTCAATCTCCATAGAATTATTTGTATTTTAATAAAATAGTTTCTGAGTTATTGTTCCACTCAATTGTAATAATAAGCTCTGCTTTTTCTGATGTTTTTCTCTCATTAAGACTTACACCTTCACTTTTATAGACCCCTGAATTATTTAGCTCTACTCCCTCTTGTCCAGTTCCCCACCTTGGTGCTTCTAATTTATATTTAATACTACCGACGTCCTCAAAGTTATCATCCTTATATTTAAGTATTATATCTTCACTTTCTTTTCCAGATGTTTGATGCAAGATTACCTCCGCTGACCAGCTTTCACTCTCTCCAACAAAAGTTAGCGTATCAGACATCTGACAGCCTGATAAAATGACAATAGTGAACAATAACAATTTTATATAGTTTTTCATAAGCATCTTTTCACCCCTATAAAAAGTTTATCATCCCTAAATAGTCTATAAACATCAATCTCTTTTCCAAATAACGTTCATTGAGAATAGTTTAGAAATCAACCCTGTTACTTTTTTCATTGCATCTCCTCTATGGTTAATAATTTTTGAAGAATCTATTAACCTACAACATCCCTTAATTAGGAACTTTTATCTAAATGTAATTAAGCTATACACAACCACTTTTTCAGCTATGTTTTCATTGTCAGCATTTCCTCCGTACCACACTCTTACCTTTTGACCCTGTTTCAAGTCACCTACATTATGTATAAAGAGAGATTTAAAACCCAATGCTGTTATTTTTGTATTATCTGTGATTTTCACTTCAAGGGGCATATAGGATGCATCCGGCTCAATCTTTAATACATGTAAAACTACAGTTTCTTCATTAACTTCACCTATTATTTTCTTCACATAGTAATCATTGCTATGCCTGAAAGAATCGACTGCATACCAAAGAATGTTTAATAAGAGGACTATAATGACTATCCACTTTATATATTTCAAGTTAATCCTCCTAGGTAAGTGGTAGGTCTTTTTAAGAAAGAGCACTTCCTCGTTGTTGAAGAAATGCCCTTAAATGGAGTAAATATTAAATAGTTTTGTCTTTATTCACTTCTTTAGTTTGTATGAATTTTGTTTATTATCCTCAACTAGACTATCATGTTGTTTCGCATCAACTTTGTTCCCAGTTGTAATGGTATCAAAAGGAGTATATCTGTTAGATGGTGTTACTTTCTTCTTCATCATTCGATACATTACAAATCCAATTACAGAAATAACGAATAATGTGTAGACATACGCCATTTTATCACTCCTACTATCTACTTCATTACTTATCTATTCTAAAAATAACCCTAAAATTCCTTTTACATAGTAATTAGTCTATAAACTTATCCTCATATTTGCTTTTTGATAGTATGTCTGCGGAAGACATTAAGGTCCATTCTAAGACGTCTACATTAGGATTTTGTTCTAAAAATGACTTCATAATTTGGTAGCCCACTTTGTAATTGGACAAAGGAGGTATATGTCCATCTCCAAGAAGAAACTTATCATATAGTTTATAGTCAGCTGAGTTAAGATCCTTTTTCACTTCTTCCCATACATGTTTCTCATCCTCGTATGGTATTTCCTCTAGCATTGGCTTAGCTATATCAGGATATATCATTTTGGCAAAAGCAACAGCTTTTCCTTCTAAAAGAATGTTGCTAATTAGTGAAGGAAGAACTTGATTAACTTTATCCTCATGCTCCATAAAGATTGTATGATGATATTCATGTGCAGCCACATTTTTAAGATCGTCTTCTTGGAAAGAAGAGCCTATTCGTAAGAGCACTACTTCTTCATTGAATGTTCTACCCGCTGAGGTTCTTGAGAACCCATTAGTGTTAAAAGGAATAATATAGATCCTTTTTTTACCTCCTGGAAGCATGTTACTTGATTTTATTAAAGCCTCGGAAATAGCACTGTTGATAAGGTCTTGTTTTTCACTTAGAGCGAGAATGTCTCGTTCGAATTGATAAATATCTCTTGGGACACCAAAATAGTCCTCATAGGCAGCTGTATAAATATAATAACCGTCATTTTCACTAAATGCCTTTTCCCTAAAAGGATCTAAAAAAAACTCTTTATATTTATTTTCATCCTTAACATTTCCTTCTTTCACATAACTAACATAATACATTAATTCCTCATACAATGGGATGATTTCAAATTGTTGGTTGTTATGTGTAAATGTGTAGGAAGAAGGTGGGGTATAGGTCTTGTCTTCATCAACTTTTGATTCGATGACACTGCTTGTACAGCCCGACAGAATTAGTAAGCTACTTAAAATAAAGATGTGAATCTTGCGCTTCATCTTAACCTCCTGATTAGAAATTATTGAAAAGGACATTAGTTTGATATTTACATATTAGGAACGGACTCTATTTTTAATAACCCAAGTTCAACTGATGTTTCTATATATCCAATGATTTGATTAAAAGTAAATACATTAAGGTCTTTATGTATTACTTCCTTTTCGTACTCCATATCACCTAGTACATAAGGAACAAATTTTTCAACATCTTGAGATTTAACTTCTTGTAAATCTGGAACTGCAGGAACGTTGCTAAGTTGTTTTTTGAATTCGTCTGTATAACCATAGTGCTTTAATTATTTTCCATTTAGTAATCGGAAATGATTATGATAATATCTAATCCCCTTGTATATGAATACAGGCATTATTTCACAATTTTTGATTATCTATCTCTAAATGATTTGCAACTCTTGCACCAGCTTAAAAATCCTCTCTCAATTATATTTCCAAATAATTGGCGTATACTCAATTATTTCCCAATCCAAGTCTTCTTTCACTAGCATCATAAAAATTGGATTCATCACTGGAGTCGTTAAGTATCTCTCCGTTCCAATCATTATGCTATTCTCTCTTAAGCCAATTTTATATGAATCTTTATCAGTATTAATCACTAAGGTACTCATAACTGGTGGTAAGTCCCTCGTGTCAATCTTTTTAAGCTTTATTTGTTCATTTATAATACTAAATATTAATTCCGAGTCATTAATGGTAACTGAAGCAGTTTTTTTAACAAGTGGTATTTGGCTATAAACTGTGATGTGCTCAACCTCTTCCTCATTAATTAATTGAGCCATAATTTCTTCATATGTGGTTTCCTTTGATTTTTCATATAAAAAGTAACCCACTATAATGATCAATAATACACTTATACGAACAATATCTTTTAAGTTCATGTCCAAACTCCTCCGATCTCCATATACCTTTTTATAGTCTTCTTCGGAATTTTTCGAATGGTCAGTACATTTTCACCTCATGCTAATTTTAACATAATATTCCAAAAATTAATCAAAAATCCAAATAAAAAAGACGATCATGTAAAATCGCCTGTTTCACTCCGGTTACCTTTTCCTTACTCTACCCCTCTAATAACCTCATGTAATATAAATCTTCTCCATCATGTTCAACAATCAAAATAAAAGAAAGTTTTACATCATCATCATCAGTAGAGAATACGTTCGTTCCTTCAGGTAGTTTAGTTGCATATAAGTCTTTAAACCAAAAACTACTTTGCGTTTGTTTTATAACTTTACCAACTAATTTTTTCTTAGTATACTTACTTTTTTCATCCTGAAACCATTCAAGCTCAGTAACATTCGAATAAACATTACCATTATTGTACTGAATAATATCAGCTTCCGAATTCTGTTTTAATACATCCTTAGCAGTTACCCTTCCTCCATCAGCATAGCAACCAGTAGTAAACACAACCGTCACAATAGAAACAATTATTAACCAGAACCAAGTTGTTTTCAATGTAACCTCCATTATTAATTTGATTTAACCCCATTACCATTTCAGGTTAATTAATCTTTCTCATACCTATAAGAGAAAAAACTAAACCCAACCAAACAATTGTGTACTCAAACCCCTTAAGATCTATATTGTTATCAAGGACGAGTATTCCTCCAACTATAGATATATGTAACCCAAAAATCATAAACTTTTTACCTGAATCTGTCTTTTTTATAGTTACAAAAATGAAATATAATAAATAGATTGTTAACGGAATTCCTATAAAAACCAAAGCAAACAAACTAACCATTGGGCTCACTTTCATTCCCCCTTTACATCTTGCTACTATAGTTGAATATAAACAGGCACTTTTTCCTTATGGATTAGTGCCTGATATTATTCTATACTTTCCTTCGCAATCCCTACTACCTTCCAATCACTTTTAATATTTTGCATTAGTAAGATGATATTCCTTACTCCAATTTCTTCCCCATTATCCTCATCAAATTCAAAACATTTCAGGCTTATTGAACGCATATTATCTTTATAATATCTTTCCATGACATTCAAAGTAGCTTTTCCATTTGGATATGATAACGAGTACGTAGGCCGTTTACATTCCTGGACAAATTCTTTAAATGCTTTCCAATCTAAAGGTTCTCTAATTATGCGATATACAGAATCATGTGAAATTACCCTCCACTCCTTTTCACTCAGAACATGGTTACTAAAATTCTTATCTTGTTCAGCTTCCTGAACTAAATTTTCTACAATTAAATATGGCTCCTTATATGAGTCTTTCATTTTTGAATAGGTAATATATTTATCTCCATAAAAAATGGCTGCAGTTAGAAATAGGATCACTATAAACAAACCAACTATTTTTTTCATAAACTCTCCCAGAAATAAATTATATTAAGTGTTTATCATTTCAGTAATAGCACTACTCAACGTATAATGTTTCTGTTTAAGTTACATTGATGCCAAAGTAACTAAATACATAAAGAACAATAGGCATAAGCTAGAAATTACAGTTAAAGTAGATAGCATAAACATCCTTATTTCTTCCTTATACTTTAATACCCCACTGAAACCAAAGAATAAGCCAATGATAATTAATAAAATCCAGGTTAATCTAACCGTTTGAAAAGAGAATATAGTATAGAAATCGACAAATAACAGTAGAAAACCCAGCAATTGCAGCAACATAATAATAAGAAAAAGCTCCATTTAACACCCTCATTTACTTTTTGAAAGTAAATTTCATGAATAATTTAAGTTACAAAATAATATAAAAGAATAAAGACAACCTCTTTACCTAATATGTTTCTATAAGGTGCTGATTTTTTTGCGTAGAAATAAGAACGTAGATTTAGTTATTTTCTTGCTATTTTGCCTGTTAATTATGCTAATTGTACATGTAATTCTTCATGTAAAGGTTTTTGTCGTTTACAGTGCAAGTCTAGGGTCTATCTTCATGATTGGTCTAATCATTTTCCTAATTGTATTACTTTATTTAAAAGCTTAATAGCTTAGCATACTTCATTCTACAGAAGCATGAATATTACCTATTTCGCTATCTAAAAAAGTGGGCAATAACAGGCAGTAACATCAGCACCACTAAACTTTGGATGAATGTTATGATTATATCTCTTTTCCAATTATTATTAGGGTAACGATAAACCAGCCTTTGCCACACAAAGAATAGTAACCACCAGAATAACAATGTATAAATGGCTCCGCTAAAACTACCATAAATCATTATTCAGTCCCCCTGACATATTCTTGTTGCTTTCACAAGAGTATCTTTATACCATCTGCCTTCCAATAACAAATCTATTTTATCCTCAATTCTGTTAAGTACTGTCTCTTTTCCAAAATATTCAATCTTTTAATAATAGAGTACACTGAAATCACAAATTAGATCCAGTTTAGGTTACTAACTATATTTTCTCGATACCTCTGTTTCTTCACTAACCTTTGTTGCACTAAAAATTAAAATTGAATGCGGTGTTTGTTTCTCTTTTAGAGTAAATAATAAAAGTCTCCATTCAATTCTCTACAATCAATCGACCTTTATGTTGGTCGACATTCAACGTGAACTCCTCACCATTTTTTAATTGAAAAGTCACTGTTTCTCCTTGATAGCGTTCATGGATATAGACAAAAACATAACCATTTTCTTCAATAGAAACGAATCCTTCATGATCTCCTTTTCGCAATTCCAATAGGCTATAACCTTTACTTGAGTAATTAAATAACGCAATGGTAGGCATATCATCAATGGTCAATGCAAATGCTGTTAGCTCACCATCTATCCATTCATCACGTTTGATTATTTCTGAGATTTCTTTATTTAATGTATAGGTTTCCCCATACATAAATTCAATTTCTCGCCACAGTTCTAGTTGTGTTGGATATTCTTGATTTGACCAAGTGCCTATCTGTGTCACTTTTCCTTCCTTGTCAACACGTAATGTCACACCCATCGTCGGATTTTTTATATCATTAACATCGAACTGACCGACCGTATATCCTTCTTCATAATGTTCCGGTAAAATAGTAAATTCTTTATCTGGGTAATATTCTCCTAAATAGGCGACAAGTCGTTCATATCGATCTTCATGCGTGTTCACTTTTAAAGTAGGATAGTATACATAGTATCCTACATACCCAATCACAACCACACTCGTTAACGCGATTGCCCATTTTTTGCGTTTTCTAAATATAAGCCACACAAAAATAATAATAACAATCAATACGATAGCTCCAATTAGAAAAAAATATATATTTTCACTAGGGCTCATGTAATTCCTCCCCTATTAACCCTTAGTATTAAGCAACTACATCTACTTCCTTATTTCTACAAAAATAGGCATCTATCCTGATTGGGTCAACGCCTGCTTTTTTCAAAGTAAAATTCCCTTTTACCTAAATAGATTTACTCTTGATTTATCTCTACAACAATCTCATTAAAATATTCTCCATCAATATAAACCTTCAACTTCCACATCCCTGATGATGGAAACAATACAGACGAACGCGCATGTCCGCTTATGACAGCACCACGTGGGATTAGTTGCTCATCCTTAAACCTTATTGGATTAATAACTTCTTCTTTTCGCCTTGCTTAAATGCTTTTACTTCCCAATCTTTGTAGGAAATATCTTCAGTTCCCCAAAAATGCCACATCCACTTTTGGCCAGTTTCTGTAACAGTTTTAGAACCGATAATTCCTATACTTCCTTCTTCACCAAACATTTCACCATATTCAGTCGTAAAATTTGAACTATTATCGTCCCATTTTTCTCCTTTTATTGATTCGACTGAAATACAGGCCGTCATAACACATAAAATACAAAACAAAATGCACACCAACATCGTTTTCGGCATTGAACATCCCCCTTGATGGTTCTCCTCTCTATTAAAATAGGCGTTAAATCTTTTAGAATTAACGCCCACTTAGTTGCATCGCTAACTACTAAACTCCTTTTTGACTTCAAACCTTTTAATAAGTTCGTAAGGTATTGCTTTGAAAGCTTCATAAGGTAGGTAGTTTGGTTCCATAGCATCAAGAGTTCTGCTTCTGAAGTGTGGTCTAGTAATTAGTTCATTTATTCGTTCCTTAGTTAATTCAGTAAAAAATACTTCTGATGTTTCACCTTCAGCAGTTCTTATTTCACCTGATTCATAGTGCCCTCTAAATACTACACAAATTACTCCGTTGGTTATGTTTTGATAAATACCTGTTATTCCTTGCAATTGGACTTTAACTCCAGTTTCTTCTAGTATTTCTCGGTGAATGGCCTCTTCTAATGTTTCACCTTCTTCAACTTGACCACCTGGCATTTCCATCGTATCTGAACGGTGAAAATTACGAACAAGAAGCACCTTTCCCTCCTCATTAGTTATATATCCACTGACAGAAACAATATGTTTAGGGGGATGATATGTGGCAGGGGATGCTGTAGAAGTTAAGAAGTCTTGGTTGTTCTCTATGTAGAGTTCCCCTATTTCCATTCTTTTTTCTTTTGCTTTTTGGTGTAGTTCACTATTTCTAATGAGGTTTTCTATACCTTCGTAATGTTCTATACTTTTATATTCCCATATTGCTAAAATCTCGTCTTTATCTTCATTGACCCAGCGACCAATTAATTTTGCGCCGTGCTTTATTTGGTTTGGATATAAGTAAGAATGAAAGAATTGATTAAAATCATTTAGTTTTTCAGGTTTAATTTTATACGTTTTTCTTCTATATATCATTGTTCAACATCTCCTTTCCTTTAATTTCCACAAACTAATATAAAATCCCTCCTCTAATTTTTTTAATAGATACCTATTCATTCAACTCGTCATACTTCTATCAAATTATAGTCTTCATTGGTTATTCTATTTTCAAATTCTACACATTAACCAATATTCAAATAAAGAGACGACCAATCAATGGCCGCCTCAACTTAGTTCTTGAACACTTTATTTAAAAAACTGAAGAACTTTATTCTCATCCTCTAATTTCTTTTGCATAAACATTCTTAATTCTTCTTCGGTGTTAAATTCTCTGATATCTTTTCCGTAAAATTTTTGTAAATCCTCTCGCCTTACTTCAAACTCTTGATTGATGAAATTGAAGTTAACCCAATCAGCATTTTTAACTAATGAAAGTATAATTGTAGCATTATATATAGCTAGTTCACTGTAGTTTGTCTCGATATCCTCACTATGTTCCACAGCAATATAATTCAAAATAATACCATAAGGTTCTTCTGAAGTTTGCAGTTCCATTCCACTGATCTGCTCCCCACTCGGTTTTGGAAGTTGTCTGGTGATATTCCCAACAGCACCTGCATCTCCTACATACGAATCTTTGAATTCAAATAAATTTTCGCCATCAATAACTTCAATTGAATTACAACCATTTAGGAGAAGTAACATCAACAAAGAAAAGAAGGAAAACATTATTAAATTTCTCACCATTATCCCTCCTAATAACAAGTACATTACCGTATACATTAATATCCCAAATAGCATATCAATACTATTTAAAAGTACTTTACATTTTTTTCTTTACCCACATTGATTATTGGGAATTTAAACCATTATAGAGCTGCTGCTCTTACATATAAAACCAAATAGTATATGATTGGAATGAACGTTATAACAAACCCAATAACTCTTGTTCGTTCCTTAAACTGTAATGTAAAACCAACTGCCCATAAAATGAATAATAACATAAAGTACCATCTGTTAGTTGGTGTGTTACCTTCTCCAATGCCTGGTCCACTCAACCAAATTGAAAATAACAAAACAAACACTCCAGAAATAGCATTCCAAGTATGTCTTACTATTTTTCGGTTCATTTCCCCATCCCTTTCGGTTATTTACGTAAACTACAATTGATTATAAACAAATATCAATAAATTTACCATTAATTACCTTTTATTCGAGTAAAAAACAAAAAAAGCCGCAAGATTGAATTAATCCTACACACACCTATCTTGTTACAAAAAGCGATTTTTCTTACTGAACAATAAATAAACCCAGCCATTGAAGCACTCTTCCTAATTTCTTCAACTAGCCGACCCCTTTTATATAGAACATTTTTCTTTTCAACTAATCTCGTTAACTTTTTAACTTCCATAGAAAAGGTGGGTTATTCATTTCATCCTGTAATACCCTCTGCAAAAAACTGTGTTCTTGGGTTTAAATGCAATTAAAAATGAATTAATGATATCTGAGGAAGAAATCAAAGTGTTGAACCAACCAACAAATAATAGTATTAATTTGATATTTCCAGATACATAGAATGATATAATAACTGGCACCACCGATAATACAATAAATGGCAAACTCATAAAGACCCAGAACCTACCTTTGGAGAGGCTTGCATTTGTATTTATCCAAAAAAATATACCACTAAACGTTATGCTAATATCACCTTTTTTGGTTATGACCAAAATATGTAGCCATTCGTGAAAGACGAAGACGAGGATGCCTACAATGATGAGTAAAAATAGATTAATATTTGTGAATTCTGCAGTATAGAAATGTGGTATAAGAAAAATGATGATCTGAAGTAAGTATACAAACTTCATGTAATGTCTTCGGTACCAATTATTTTTTATGAAAGGAGTCCATTCTGACAAATCCATACTTTTCTGTGGTAAGTGCCGAAACCAAACTATCATAAGCTTTCACCTCCGTCATTTTTATGGATTGTGACATTTTTTTAATGAAACTTTATTACTTGTATCTAAACCATCATATTCTCCAAATCATCCGAAGTCTCTCATAATAGTCAATCTAAGGAACAGGATGAGGACAATTAAAACAATTTGATGGTGACAATAGTCCTTCATATTGGCATTAATGCCCTTACTCTAGGTATTTTTCAGGCTCAGGCTCATCATAAGTAACGTAAGTCCCTGCAATAAAATCATGGATAGCACGCTTATCTTCTCGTAGACCCACCATGAAAGCACTAACAATAATACCGATCCCTAATGTTAAAACATACACTAAACCGGCAACTAAGTTACGCATAAGCATTGTTCCAATACCTACTCTTTCACCATCTTCACGCGCGATACGTATCCCTAATACTTTTTTCCCAACAGTGTATCCATACCAAAATACAGGTAACAGTAAATAATACAACGTTTCTAAGATAGAAGTTATAGGTTCGTTTTCCATAAAGAATTCCTGATAGATGATGGTTGTAATAATTCCTGATGCTAAGAACAGAAAAATCATATCAACTATAGCTGCACCTAACCTAACACCAAAACCAGCAGGGTTGCTCATTATTCCCCCCCTAACGTATCACCTTACTTTTGAACTTATAACCTTACAAACTATTAAGGGTGATTCCAAAAGAAAGTAGTAACCAAAAATGGAACAACAATTGTAATAATTATGATAATTCCGTTGCCAAATAGACCAATAATTTTATAAGTACTTTTTCCTGCAATTAATGCTAGAATTAATCCAATTGCAGATACAATAACTGCACCTAGTAAAAAACGATCATTACCCATAAATGCTAAACAGTATAAAAGTAATCCTACAAAAAATAAAACAGTTGAAACCCCACCTATTTTGCTTTTCATATTGTTTTCACTCCAACCTACACTTATTTTAACATTATTTCCCTATTCGTTGTGGTAATTAATGGCTTTTTCCCTGGTCTAGGAAACGAAAGTCAAACTCCCTCTTTACTTAATAACTTTTTTCTTACAGAGTCGGCATAAAATATTAACAGTAAAGTAACTCCTAATACAGACAGTTGGACATACAGGTAATTAGAATTTTCATTATCAAAATGAAGTAATATCCAAATTACATTAAATACAAAAGAAATACTAAATCCCATAATCAGAGTATAGATTTTAACCTTTTTATATTTTTCCTTCCCCTTTAAATATTTGATATAGATATACGTGAGTGTTCCGACAAAAATTGTTGGTTGTATCCATTCTGTAAGATTCCACGCAATTCTTTCATCTTGAGAACTATCTAACATAAAACTTCCAAACGACAACAAATGAAAAACGAAAATATAGAAAAACAATAATAACATAGCTAATAGATCTCCAAAGAATAATAACAAATTAAATGGCTTTCTTTTAAATTTAACCACCACCTGCAGTTAATTTCCTTAATATTTTCAGCAAGGGGGAAACCCCTGTTCTATTCTAACCTCCGTTAGCAAAAAATACGGCATAAATTATAACCCCTAATACTACCAGGATAATAAGTATTCCAGTACCCCTCCAGCCTAAACTACCTACTAAATCAGAAAGATTGCTCCCACGTAAACTACTTGGAGGATTGTTTAATTCTTTACGTCGTAAGTCCTCTCTCCTTTGTTCAGGTGTTTGTTTTTCCTTATTCATTCAAATCCCCCTATTTTATACTACGAAATCACACCATATAGAGTTTTGCTCTTTCTTAATAACTCTTGCTTGTAAGTAAAAAAGCGACTGCTTCCTGTTCAGCACTCGCTCCCCGTTGCCTATAATTAATCACTTCCTACATATTCAATATTATATTCACTAAGCTTATCCATAAATTTATAGAACACTGAAGAAAAATGCGAATCCCTAGCTATAATTACACTGTTGCCATCAGAGAATTGAAATTCTAAGTTAGAAAATCCCCCTCGTTCCTCCGTTAAATGATAAACTACCTTTTCTACTTTATCCCACTCATAAAAATTGTGGTTGGTGATTCCTAGCTCACTAAAATATATGCCATCATTACTCATTTGTTTGTAATGTGTAGCACCTAAAATAAACGGATAAATACTACTTATAAAGAGCAAAAAGCCTATTAATATGCTGAATTTTTTTAGATTAAATAAAAAGATAATTAGTGTTCCAAGTAACAATAGGATTAATCCAGCTCCATACAGGAAATATGAATTTCTTGGAATTTGTATAAACTAGGTATCTGATGTTGCATATAAGAGATCGTTAACCATATAAGGAATTAAAGGTATCGCCATAGGAGTTATTAGTGCTAATATAACTGCTATCACTCCAACAATATGTCTCTTTTCATAGTTTTTAATAAGTTCCATATTACTTCCTCCCTTATTTTATTATATGGATTTATACGAATCAGGATATTTTAAGTTTCATAATATTAAGAATTTTTTCTCCAACCTTAACTTCTAAACAATCGTAGTAGTTGCAAACCATCAGACGGATAACCGCTATATGCTCCCATACAACGTGGATAGGTTATAGGAATTATTGTTGCAAAGAACTGCATAAAGTTAAATATCATTGCCCCCCGCAGAAATGAACCAAATTCACCTTACAGCACCATCACCGCTACTATTGCAAAGATAAAAGGTTTCAATCACATTTGTTATTTTTCAAAAAGTCTGCTCATAGATTAACGATAGAAGCTCTGATCCTTTGTTAATACAATGGTGCTACTGGTTCCATAAAAAAAGCTTATCCCTCTTAAAGATAAGCATCCATTAATTTAATAGGAAAGTTAACGTTACTTCTTTTCATTCATTTGATAATAAGCATCAAGTAAATCTTTAACTGCTATATTATCTATTTTCATTCCTGATAAATCACTATCTATTATTTCTAGGTTTTTTAAATTACTATTACTTATTTTTGAACCTTGTAGGTCACATCTTTCAAATGAAATAGGTTGTTCTTCAACTCCGAGATTGGTATCTATAAAAGAAACGCCACCCAACGTAACAAATTTCATTTTACTGTGAGAAAGGTTTAAATCAGCAAATAGAGAATGTCTAAGATTTATATTTCGGAATTTAGAATAGCTGAGGTTACAGTTACTTATATTTGTATTCATTAAATTACTGTTAGTAAAAGAACATCCTTCTAAATTCACCTGATAACACTCTGTTTTTTCCATGTTGCAATTCTCGTACTGTACATTTGAAATATTTTTTTCTTCCACAACGTTTTCTTTTGATAGAAAGTTAGCTTTTCTCTTTATATAATAATACTCATCGTCTGTCATAAAAGTAGTTTTATAACCCATTTTCTCATAAAAATGGTGATTATTAACTTGTCTTCTTGATGTCTCAAGATCCCAAGTTCTTACATTAGGAAATTGCTCCTCAATTAAATTTATTACTTGCGAGCCTATTCCTTTCCCCTGGTAATTTGGTTCAACGAAAATGCGGTCTATTCTGCCAAAAGACTTTCCAGTTACTGTTACTATAATTCCTCCAATTACTTTTTCATAGTATTTAATCTTAAAGTACTCTAATTCTTCAATCATATATTTTGTCATTTCGATTGATGCATATCCTGGTGGTTGTATATTAAAATCAACTACACCATCTTGATTTGAAAGCCACTTCCTAGCTTCTTCATCAAAGGTTTTTTTCTTTATTTCTGTTAGAATTTCAGCATCTTTAATGACAGCTTTTTCAATTGTACTATTGACATATATGTATTTCCCCTTTTATCTATTGCCTTACGTGTAATCAAATTAAACAGTCTATTATTTACTCTTAGTAAAAAAACATAGCTCATGTATCAGTTGGAATCCAACTTTCTTATATAAGTTTATAGCATTTTGATTATCTGAATTGACACATAGTGTAATAGAATTGATACTATCAATAGTGAAAAGCCATTTTAGAGCAACAGTTAATAGTATTCTTCCTATTCCTTTCCCTCTCTCACTTTCTCTAACAGTGAAAAATTCAATACTAGCTTCTCCATATGATGGTTCAGCTTCTACATAGATATAACCGCATAATTGACCGTCATTTACAATAATAAAAACTTTTCTATAATCATTTAGTCTGTTAACAATTTGTTGACCACTATAATAAGTATTAGGGAAAGAGTTATCATGAAGTTGTACCAATTCTAAGTAATAATCTTCCGTTAATTCTATAATACTAACCTCTTCTAATTCCTTTGTTCTTTCTCGGTTAAAATTCAATATTGTTTGATCGCTGTGTCTATTAAAAGAAAGGTCATTAGCTAGTTGAAGGACTTTTCTGTTTTCTTTATTTGGAAACATACTTATAGAGTTTATTTCATCTGGTATTAATTCAATCATCTTTTCCCATAAGCTAGTCACAATATCCCACTTATCTTCTTTAACAAATGGTCCCCAGACTTCAGCACTATTGCTCTCAAGGTCTGCGTCAAATCCTAATACGCCAATCAGTTCTTCATCATCATATACAGTCAAAAAACTGTTATTGTAAGGAATATCAGTAACGTCCTCGCTTAAAGAGTGAGCGACTTCTAAATAATCTTTTCCACAATAGCCAATATGTGATTCTTCAATTCTGTTAATTTGTGAAATAAATTTAGCAACACTAACAACTTCTTCATTTTTTATCGTACTTATTTTTATCATGCGTTAATCCCCCTAAAAAACCGAGTTCCATTTCCATTGTTTAGTAAATCTTCAATATACATTTTATAATTTTTCATGAACACTATTTATCATATTTACTTTACCATAAAACCCCATTTTACTTTCACGACATTTAAACCTTTTCCATAACAATAAGCGTTAATCCAAAATGGGGCTAACGCTTCATTACACCTCAACAATTTTGTTTAAAAAGGACCCTGTTGGTTTTTATTAGGATGATTTTGTTTCTGGTAATCATCTTTAATTGTTTCGATACCTTCTTTAATGTTTTTATCCTCTATTGACTTATAGCGGTCTGTTTTCCTGTCTACTAACAAGCCAAATACTAAAAACGAGGCAACAACAAGGATAACAATTATCCACCCCATAAAACCCCTCATTTTTAAATAATATTACACTAACAATTGGAATATATTTCTAAGTATTAACTCAAACTGACGATTACACTACTACGTAAACGGTGCAACTAATATTCAACATTTTAGAAAAAGTTTTATCATTGTTATACCTTTGAAATAGTTCCACGCTTGTTTCGGCAATCAAATAGTAAATGGATAAGACTTTCGTAGTATGGGAGAAATTCTTCATTTTTGATCATCGTTAAAATTTCTTCCTTGCTTGCCCACTTCACATTTTGAACCTCTTCATACTGTAAAGTAAGCATATGTAATTGCACATCTTCCTGGATTAAATAAATGTCATCAAATCCATTATCAAAGTTAATTGTTAAGTGAGGTCGTAAATGCTGAAAGTCTACCTTCAAACCAATCTCTTCATGCAATTCTCTTTGTGCAGCAGTTTGACTTGTATCCCCAGCTATGGCACTCCCTCCTGCAGTGAGATCCCACAGATTAGGCCAACCCTCTTTGAAGGACTGCCTTTGTTGAATGAGCATTTCCCCGTTTGAATTAAAAATACATACATGAATAACTAAATGAAAATCCCCAGGATCAAGCTCTGTACCTCGAACCCATGTACGTTCTGTTTTGCTTCGATTTATATCATACACATCCCATAATTCCACTAGCGAACCTCCAACTTTCAGTAGTCATTATTTAAAGAGTAAATATTATATGTAAATACCTTAGTTTTCAGTGATTTTATTAAGACAATTGCACCCTAAATTAACCTGCGTTGGTTCAAAGTTAGACTTCTTTTATTCAAAACTAGCACCCTATAATTTAAAAAGATAATTAATTTTTTACTGTGTAATGTAATTCAACAAATTGATTAAAGGTTCTAGTACCTTTTAACGAAAGGTCGAGTTGATAATCACCTGACTTAAATAAAGGAATTCCTTCTCCAATAATCTTTGGAGCAATTGTCAACATCAATTCATCAACAAGCTTTTCTTTTAAAAATGTATGTAATAAGTCTCCACCACCAACTATCCAAATACTTTTCCCTTCCTCATTTTTCAAGTTATTTGTAAAGCTAATAATGTCTTCATTGATAAACTTGACGTGTTCGTTATCTTGATATACTGTTCTCGAAAAGACATAACACTGCTTATTTTTATATGGAAAATTGCCATTTTCGTGCTTCATAATCCAATCATATGTCCTCTTACCAATCAAAATTGTGTCAACATTGCTAATAAACTCAGAGTAACCATTGTCACCTTGTCCTTCAACGCAAAATAACCAATCTAAAGAGTCCGCTTTAGTTGCAATATAGCCGTCCAAACTCTGAGCGATAAACAATACTACTTTCCTCACTTTACTCTCCCCCTGTATAAATTAGACATAAATGAAGGTTTCATTCTAGCAAAATAATCTTAACACAAATTCCCAGTTTTTTGGCTCCACATCCTTCTCTTTAATTAAAAGAGACCGTCAAGTGACGATCTCCGTTGTTGTATTTAAGCACCATTTAGTTTAAAATGATTTCTCTGCCCATAAATTTATATATAAGTTTGTAACTGTCACATCAATCATTCCTTCTTCTTCAAAATCAGGAACTAACTCTTCTGGTAACTTCAAATAAAAGCCAAACTCATCTGCATCACTGTAGTTTAAGCCTGAATATTCAGAAGGAATTAGTTTATAAGTATCACCTCTATACGTTGCTTCTGCTTTCGCTTGAAATTTACTTATTAAACCTTCATTATTATGTTTGTGTTCAACACCTGATATTATTGTTGCACCACCTAAACTAGAACTTCCACTTGACCTAAAGAACAATTCATATTCATTAGTATTATGAGCGATTACTTTCGACACATAAATTTGGTTTTCTCCATCATCAAAAAGCACTTTTCCTTTGTTATTATCCAAATTATTTAAATCAATCTCGATTGTATATTCTCCTTCAATAGGGTGTGCATTATTGTGATAATTTTCATTGTCATTAGTAAAATAATTTATCCCCTGTGTCCGAAGGTTGTATATATCAACTGCTCGAGGTATGAACAAAACACCAAGAACTATTAATGCTGCAACAATATATACCGTATTTAGATTTAAAAATCTTTTCATTAAACTCCTCCCATTTCAAATTGTATGTTTTTCGGAATAAGCCATCCTTCTTTCACTAAACTGCTCTATACTTCAATAAAAAGCTCTAATCCTTCTTGAATTAAAGCTCAATAGTTAAACAAAAAAGCACTGTGAAGGTGACCAAAATTAGTGCTTTTCTTGTTGCTTATGTAGCATGTCATAGATAGCTTGGATCACTGAGGTTTGTTTGACAAAGTCTTCATTCTGTAATAGTTTCTTTTTCTCTCTTGAATAGGCATCCCAATCCACGCTGATTGTAGCTGTTCCGTAATCAGATATTAATATGACTTCATCAAACTCTTCATAGATTTGGATATGCAAATCATATTCGTGCTTACTATCTGTTTCCTCGCCATATAATAGAACCCTCGGCTTAGGGCGAACCGTTGTAGGTATGTCATCATAAATTGTGGCATTATTGCTCTCAAACGTTGCTGCTTGCGATGAAATTTTAAACGTTGATAGATTTATAACATCAATTTCTTCAAGTTTACTTATTAACTTTCCCTTTTCAGAACATCCTGAAATACTTAACAACACAATAAACACAAGTACAAGCTTTCTCATACATTCCCCTGTCCATATCATATTTGGAAACCGCACCTTTACTTCAATAAAGAACTTTTTTTAACTTTCCTAAATTCATTTATAACACAAGCAACTAGTGAGACTAATACTCCAAAAGGGATATAAATAGACCAACTGATGATGGCCCACCACCTGCTGAAGCCAGAAAAATAGCTATTCCAAATAATGATATTGATATGCCTAAAAGTGATAAATTCATTGGTTAAACTCCTCTCTAACGACTCACCACTCATTATCAAGTTACCTGCTTCTATACTTCCTTATTAACTAGTTATTCTAGTTATTCTCCTTCTTCTCCACAATAAAATAAGACCAGCACCCTGCCAGCTGATCTGTCATCTTTCTTATTAAAGTAGCGCTACCTTTAATTTAAGTATACAAATTCACAAAGCTGTTGATCCCTTACTTAAAAGGATTTTAATTTATTCTACCTTAACTTTCAAATAATGAAATACTCCACCATTTGAATATTCTGCAGCGATATTAAAAACGTAGATTCCAACTTCATTTGGTAGATTGAAAGAGAAGTTATCCACTATTATTTCTTTATTCATATTATTACGGTCATAAACCTTCAAAGATAAAGGAGTCTTATTTATAAATTCCAGTGTAACAACATCATTTCTAGAAGCTTTAAGTATTTGGGCATTTTTATCTAAGTAGTTAGAATCTCCAAGTGATTCCTCTCGTCTACCACCAATTTTAAGAGAAGAACCGCCATTTAACACTTTTACTTTATGATTAACAGAACTTGCATTTACACAAGGAATAAATACATTTGTACAGTTTTCTTCTGTGTATACATCCTGAAGACTACATCCCGAAAGAAAAATAAGCAAACAGAAAAAAACCAACAAAACAAATTTGCATAAAGAATTTTTAGTCTTCAAAGTGACAATCACTCTCCAGGATTTTTTTCAATAGTCTTTTTCTATCTAATTTCTTTACTTAATATGTAAGTTACACAAAAAAGAGCACTTCTCCTTCTTTAAGAAATTCCCCCATTACTAAAAGGAGGTATTAGAAATTAAATTGTTTTGTCATTTTCAACCTTTTCTTCGTATTGAATAATGTGCTTTGAGTCTTCTATAGGACTATCGCGTTTTACATCAATTTTGTTCCCCATTGTAATATCATCGTATGGTGTATATCTATTAGATGGTGTGGAGTCCTTTTTTAACATTCTATAAATTTTAAATCCAATTATAGAGATTACGAATAAAGAATAGACATATGCCATTTAATCACCCCTTATTTACTTATATTCAAAGAATCACTGTTAAATCCCTACTTCCACTAACCTGCACCGTTAGGACCATAAGCGACTGACATACGCCCCCTCGTTAAATAAATCCCTTACTTAGGATTAATGTTCCTTTCAAATTCCTGTATCCATTTATAATCCAAAGGAGCATTCAATACCTTGTAAACACGGGTTGATACAACAACGTCATGTTCAATGGTAAATCTATCTGATTTTCCATTTTTGTATCCAAGGAAAAGTTCAAATCGTTCATTTTCATATTTGGAGACCCACCCATGCACATTAGTTAGTTTTACTTGGTATTGATTTAAAAAGTCAGTTAGTTTATTAATATATTCTTGATCTACTTCTTTAAGTTCAAATTGAAAAGAGCCTTTATGCTGAGTAATAATATGAACCTTATTAACATTACCTATATCTAATAGATCACCCAGGTTTTGCTCACGGTACTTATAAAAGTAAATTAAAATAACAGCAATAATGATTAATAACAGAGAAATGAATAAATATTTCTTCAAGAATATCCCCCTAACAATCCTTGTACTAACTAAATATGTAGATATAGAACAATCTCATACTCATACCCATATTAATATAATATTCCAACATCAGACCCAAAATTTTAAAAGAAATAGACGATCAAATTATTGATCGCCTTGTTTAACTCTCGCACCCTTTAGCATAAGAGCTTCTGTTTCTTCTTTTTACCGGTCCCAATAAAAACGCCCAACAAAATAAAGCCAACACCTATTATATTTAGAATAATATTACATAAATTGCCGATGTTTTCAATTCTAAGTCCAAACAAAATCGCACCCAAAAGAATAAGTGGAATAACCAAAAACATCCTCATTATTTCACCCTCCGTCCAACATACTCTCCTGAATTAACCTGAATCTAAAACGAAAGAAGCGACTGCTGCTTGTTCAACAATCTCACCACGTTAGCAGAATCATGAACGTCTAAAATAACCTAATTTTGTTTAACTTTTCCTCATAGGTAGAACTAATATCATTTACTATATCTATGGATTCTTCAATGTTCAGTAGCTCTGCTTCAGATGTAGTTAATGCTCCAATTGATTCAAATAGCTCTTCTAATACTTTTATGTACTCAATATCCCTCTCTGAAAGAGGAACACTTTCAATATTATCTTGAAAATTACTATTTAAAAATTCTCTATAGAAACTTTGGACTTCCCCTGCAAGTATATTAGCGTTTTTTGGATAATTTTCTTTTGAGTAGATGTCAAAGTGGTTGGCAAAGGTTAAAGAGTCGTCTATACCAAATAAAACATTATTAGATGAGTGCCAGATATTATCAAATTCTTGTCTTGAGATTTCCTTCCTTTTTTTTAATCTTTTATTTCCCTACTTCGTCGCTCATTCTTTATCAATTTTTTCTAAAAACTGCCCAATCTTGTTCATAAACCTATCGTAATCTGGAATCCATAATTCGTGTCCTGAATCAGAAAACTCTACTATTTGAACATTTCTCAAATGACTCTTATATTTTTCAGTAGCATCATTTTTTAAGAGTGACTGTTCTGTACCACCTTTAATAACTAAAACTGGACAAGTTATTTTTTTTAATTCATCCATTAAATATGTTTCTTTTGAATCTAGTTGTATTCCTCTCACTACATGGTGACGGTCTTCTTTTATATAACCTCTAGATATAACTCCTTCTACCCACGACTCTGGAATTGAAGGATACCTAGCTTGATAATCACATAATATTAACCCTTTTATTTGTTTTGGGTTTTCTGAAGCAAACTTAATAGCATAAGGAACCCCCATAGAATAAGCCATTAAATAATATTCTTTAATTCCGCTATTCTCTACTACTGATTTAATATCTGAAACGTGTTGTTCTAAATTATAGCCTTTAAGTGGTGCATCACTTTTCCCTCTTCCTCTTAGTGAAATACAACGTCTTGGAGTAAGAACTTTCATTTCATCTTCAAATTGTTCCGCAAAACCCAATACCCCTGGAACATAAACTAGAGGGATTAAGTCAAAATTTAAATCCATAGATTCTAAGTAATGAATAGAAATATTATTATTCTTAGCAAAACGCTCTAATAAAACCATATTTTCCCCCAAATAAATTTTTAGTATTATATATAAATTTTATGTTATAATTTTTCGCAATACAATGTGATCCTTTTTTATATAATTTGATTGTTCATATGTTTTAATTGCTGCATCGTTATTTTTTCCAGTGATTATTTTTACGCTTTCGACCCCTCGTATACGAAGTTCTAGTTCCAAAAATGATATCAACAATGAGGCTATGCCCTTTCTTCGGGCTGTTTCTTTAATATACATTTCAGTTATTTCACCTTGCAAATTAGTATAACAAAACGACTTGAAATATTGAGCACAGGCAAATCCAACTGGTTCATCATCCAGAATTGCAAGTGAAATCAATTCGTTGGTTTTATCAAGGCTTTCTTTTACTTCATTTGTTGTAAGTCCAATCCCATTAAACTCATTATTGAGAGCAACAAGAATTTCTACATCATTTTCATTTGCCCATCTAGTACATATTCTCATTTTGTACCATCCTTTTATTATTCTACTTTAAATAGTTTTGTAGTTTTCATAACAAGAATCATGAATTTCTTCTCTTCACAAGCTTGTTTTATTTGTTACAGGAATTCTGCTCTTTAGTAAAAAAGCGATGCTCTTATTGAACAATCGCTACTCATTTGTTTAGATATATCCTCACTCCACAATGAAAATTATATTATTTTGAAATAACTTTGAGTGAATACTAGCTTATAATTTATGAAGCAACAAATCTGCACGTTTGATACTTTCCTTGGTCCAAACTGGAGCTTTAGTATGGTTCATCACATCTTCTGTACTTAACCAATAGATATTTGCAACTTCTTGCGGACTATTTCTAAAAGGCTCACCATTTTTATGTTCACAAAGAAAAACTATATCAATAACCTTACATCCATCATCAGCTAAAAATGAAGAACTGTGAACATATTTCAAGTTATCTTTTACTTCGATACCAACTTCTTCAAGAATCTCTCTCTTTAAAGTATTTTCAATAATGTCATAGGTATTTCCTTCATCTTCAACTTGTCCACCTACTAAAGAGAGTGTCCCAGCAGCATGTTCTAGGTCTGAACCTCGTTCTATAATTAGCCATTTGCCATCCTTTAAAATAGCTCCCTCAACATTAACAACAAACATTTGTATCATCCTCCTGCTACACTATGTTATTTTACTTTGTTATTTATTACTCTGTTTCGTTTTTGTTAAAATGTAGCTTACTGGTTCAAAATCAAACTTCTTATAAAACTTCATTGCACTTTCGTTAAAATAACTAACAAACATTATCATTCTTTCAATATTGTTTTCCTCAAACCATGCCATTGATCTATTCATAAATAATTCTCCAATGCCTTGGCTTCTATATGGTTCCAGTATAAATAAGGAATCCAACTCACCTACATTTTGTTTTGAAATAGTCGAAACGGAATAGCCGACATAAGTTTGATCTGCTATATCAATCGCTACAAGTATTTGGATCTTCCCCCCGTCTTTCACTTTTTCTTTAAGCTCTTTCGCTCTTTGCTGAAATGTTTTATTTGTTGCTGCTTTTTCAGACAAAGAAGTGTGGTAATCTCTTAATCCTTCCCATAAAGATTTAATCAGTACAATTTCAGATAAATCACATTCAATAATTGAAATACTCATAAAATCTCCCTCGTTTGATTAAATTAGTAGATGTTTTTATCCATCTTAAAGGTCTATTAAAACAGGCACCAATCCTGCTTGGTGCCGGTTGAATTACCGATGAAGAACTATAATCATATTTACAGCTACAATAAATTTTTGTGATATGCACTCAGCTCAATAAGCACTTATGTTCAAAATGAAAAGAATGATTGACTTCAACTATCGAGCATGCCAATAATAACAGCTTTATTTGGAGTTTGGGTTGTCTGAGTTATTCATGTTGTTCAAATTTCTATCCAGTATCGCTGAACAATCTCATCCTTGTCTGAGGAAATTACCTCATTCTCTAATATCCCACCAACTTTTTTTATGGTTTTGGAGGAAGCAATATTTGATTTATCACACGTTACCAATACTTTTTCTAACCCTATGATTTTTGCTTCAATTAAGCCAAGTCTAAGCTGTTCAATGGCATATCCCTTTCGTCGTTCATCTGGGTGGATGCTATATCCGATATGTCCACTCTCCATCAGTAATTCAGGTGTTAATCGGTGGCGAATATTAATTAAACCGATTAATCTTCCATTAACAATACTCAAAAATTGAGTGGAAGGAACACTATTTTGTGGTAATTTGTCTCCTTGTTCTTGGTATATGACTTTGGTAAGCCATTTATTAAAGTCGTCAAATCTTCTTAAAGAAGAACCACCATATGGCTGTTCTCCTATATTTAAGAATGTTGTCCTATAAGCCATTATTTGTTCTCTGTAATGTTGTGTTGGTCTTACAAGTTTCATAGTCAACCTCTTTCTTTTCTCAAAGAAAATAACATTTAATCTTATTCGATACCTAATGGTAATTTCCCTTCATGTACTAAGCATCCCCAATAGAAAAAAGAGTTGATAATCCATTTTGATTTTCAACTCTTGCTACCCTCTAATTAAATAATAGCTACTTCAAAATATTAGATAAGATCTCTTTGTGATCGTTTGACAACTTTATCAAATCAAAGTTTCCTGTACTTATTAAAATTTTAAGGTTTTCTACTTCGTTCCACGCTAAATCGTAAAGAGGTTTATCAATAGTACCTTTTGTTAACGCATCTTCAAGTTCATTGGCATCTTTTTCAATTAACTCTCCAGACGGTAAAAGAACAATATCTAAAAATAAATCGTCCATCCAGGGAATAGCATTTTCTATTCCATTACGAAAGCATATATCAATATACCATTGAACTATTTCTCCTCTAGCATCAAACATCGTAGTTACTGAATGGTTTTTCTCTATAGGGAACTGTTGAAGCCACATATAACCATTATCCACAATACATACTTTTGTTTCTCCATAGCTTGCCGATAATGGTTCTGTTACTTCTATTGTATTCAGTAAAGATATATAGCCCTTGAATTCTTTAGTATCTAAATACGACTGTGAATATTTCCTTTTAATAACCCGTTTCCATTCTGAAAGGTCTCCATACTTACGTTTTAACATCCTTATCCCCCAAACTTTTCTCCTAATTATGCCATCTTACTAAATTTAAATAGTCGTTTCTATTAAACTAAACAACCATACAAAAATTGAAAGGGATCAGCATTTTCTGATACAAAGTTTGTTCAATAAATGCACCCTTTAGCCGCCCATGCAGCGCAAAAATCGGCGCTGCACCACAGAGAATGAAAATGTACTAAACCCGTCAATACTTGTTCTACGGCTGGGAGAGGAAGGTCGATAAACTATGGTGCGTTAGAGCCCATCCTTTAGTCTGACTCCTTCGACCACGGTGCACCACTGAATGTTGCTCCCTTGCGGGAAGCACTCATAGTAGATTAATCCTGTTCTGGTTGTTGCACCAGCCTCCATAATCTGTCGTAGAAAGGATGTTTACAATGGATGTAATCATTGAACGAGCATGTGGTATGGACGTTCACAAAGATTCTATCACTGCATGTATTCTTACACCAGAAGGAAAGGAGATTAAAACTTTTTCAAACAAAAACGGTGTTCTTTTTGAAACTATTAGATTGGATTAAAGAACACAATTGTTCTCATGTCGCAATGTAGAGCACAAGCGTATACTGGAAGCCAATTGTAAATCTACTAGAAAGTGAGGGAATTGAATTTTTAGTAATAAATGCTCAACACATCAAGGCTGTTCCTGGGCGAAAAACAGATGTAAACGATGCTGAGTGGATTGCGAAACTTCTTCATCATGGATTAATAACAGCCAGCTATATCCCTGACCGAAACAAAAGAGAATTACGTGAATTAGTAAGATACCGTCGAAGTATCATTCAAGAACGAGCTAGGCAACAAAATCGAATTCAAAAAGTCTTAGAAGGAGCTAATAACTTGGCTCAGTTGTATCACAAATCAAAGGTGTTTCCTCTATGGCAATGCTTAGGGCAATTGCCAACGGTGAGGATGATCCTGTAAAGCTCGCAAACTTAGCTCGAAATACATTAAAAAAGAAAAAAAGACGACCTAGAATTAGCATTATGTGGCTATATTAGCCAACATCAGAGAATGATGCTTAAAACGATTCTAGCTCACATGGATTTTCTAAATGATCAAATTGAGAACCTTGATAAAGAAATTGAAGAAAGAATGAATGCATATCAAGATGACGTTGAGCGATTAGATTCGATTCCGGGCGTAGCTACAAGAATGGCTCAACAGATTCTAGCCGAGATTGGTACTGATGTAAAAAATCAATTTCCAAGTGCTTCTCATATGTGTTCATGGGCAGGTTTGGTTCCTGGACAGAACGAAAGTGCTGGCAAAAGAAAGTCTTCTAAGACAAAGAAGGGGAATAAATATTTAAAGTCTGCCTTACAAGAAGCAGCTCATTCTGTGAGAGGTTCAAAAAACTATCTTGGGGCATTATATCGACATACCGCAGCCCGTAAGGGAACTAAACGAGCCGCAATAGTAGTTTCTCATGCCATATTGTGAATCTGTTATTATCTCTTAACAAGAAAAGAAATATATGTAGACTTAGGTGAAGACTACTTTGATAAACACAAGGTAAAAAAGATATAAAAATTACAAATTGCACTTGACAAGCAAAGAATTCTTTACATTCCACCGAAGATTGTCTTGTAAAACCGCATTTACATCGTTTAGTAAAATTCATGAGTCGGTTGCCATCCTTTGGAACCTACTCATGTTCTGCTAAACACCCTATAAAAGCAAAAGAATCAGCCGCAGCTAACCATTCGCATATTCAATAATCGCTCTTTTCAATTTTTGAATAATAATCCTTATCCCAATATTTTAACAATTATCCGAATAATTATGGATGTTTAGTTTCGAAAGATAAACCCTCTTCCTCCAAAGCAACCCTAAGTTTAGATAAAGATTTTGGTCATATTCCGTGTAATTGCGAAATCTCTTTTTCTGTAAATGTAGATAGTTGCTCCAATGTTGTAATTCCACTGTTTTCTAACGCACGTCATGCTGGTGTTCTAAGTCGTGAAAGAAAACCACTGTCAGGTTTACATTCTTTCTCACAAGTCGGGCAGCTTAGACAATTGCTACTTTTATAGAATCGTTGCCCCTTGTCGCAAGTTCTTAAAGTTTTTGAAGTTGTCATCGTACACAGCCCCTTATTTAAAGAATCATTATAAATTATTTAAACTTTATCAATGGATGTATCTTCAGGTACTTACCTCTTTTAATAAAACTGTTGAATTTATCCATTTTGACCATTTCATGAATGATATTTCAAATTTTTTAGCAAAATAAAAAAAAACAGATTGAGGACATAAGTTATGCAAATGAATGATACAAAGTTAACAGATCACATACCCTCTGATAATCATAACACCTGGTATCAAAACCTCGCAAAATCAAATGACTATGTTGATTATCATACGTCTCTTGATTCATCCCAACCTTTTTGGATTTCATACTATCGGACATTAATTAAATCGGAAATATTGCATCGAGATGTTCTTCCGTATTTGGATGCTAACTTACCTCTTAATCAATTAGTCGCTAGTATACCGATCCAGGATATTGTATTAACGGAAGATGACCAAGAAATTATAGATAAAATTCTCACTGGCCATGTTGCCATTCGCAAACAAAAACAAGATAAACCATGTCTCCTTGTAAACATTCCTGAAACAGAATTCCGTACAGTTGGCCCCCCACTCAAAGAGCCGTCTGTACTTGGTCCACAGGTAGGGTTTATTGAAGAGTTGGATACGAACGTGAATCTTATTAGGAAACGTCTCCCAGTTCAAGAACTATTAGTTAAGGAAGTGAATGTTGGGGCATTTACAAAAACGAAAGTGGCTGTTTTGTATATGGAGAATATTGCAAACAGTGAATTTGTAAACGACATTTTGTACAGGATAAGCAATATTGAATACGACCAAATATTGGATAGTTCATACATAGCAGCAATGATTGATGACAATTCCAACTCCCTATTTCCACAATCTATTGTTACGGAAAGATGTGACCGAGTGGTCGGAGGATTAACAGAAGGAAAGGTTTCAATAGTTGTTGATGGATCCCCTGATGTAATCATTCTACCTATTACGTTACTAGAGTCGTTTATCTCAATCGAAGATTACAGTTATCCGTGGATGGTGTCTAGTTTTTTCAGACTTCTTCGGTTTTTTGCCTTTTTCTTTTCGATTTTGCTTTCACCTATGTATGTCGCTGTGTTGACCTATCATTACGAACTAATACCTTCTGAGTTATTTTCAGCCCTGGCTTCTTCCCGGATTACAGTACCGTTTAGCCCTTTTATCGAAGCCTTGATGCTGGAACTGTTGATTGAATCAATAAGAGAAGCAGGGATGCATTTACCGTTCAAAGTAGCGCAGACTCTCGGAATTATTGGAGGAATTGTAATTGGCCAGGCAATTGTGGAAGCCGGATTAACAAGTAATATCCTGTTAATAATCGTAAGCCTTGGTACGGTTGCTAACTTTGTTACACCTATATATAAGACAGGAAACAGTGTTCGACTTATCAAATTTCCACTTCTATTTTTGGCTCAGTTACTTGGTGTACTAGGAGTGTTTATCGGGTTCTTGTTTACTCTGATTCATGTGGTTCGATTATCTTCTGCGGGGAATCCGTTCAGTGGGTTATATCCGTTTCGAAAAACTAATATTCAGGATATGTGGATTCGTCTTCCCTTTTCTAAACAGAAAGAAAATCCTACTTTACTGAAACCAAAGAAAAAGAATAAAACAACCCGTCGTGTTTCTAAAAACAAACGGACAACTGACTTCGATGAATAGAAAGTAGGGTTACTGTGTCCATTCCTAAGAACTATCAAGTATCACCATATTTTGTATTTTTCATCATTATTTCTTCTCAGGTCGGAGTAGGAATTTTAAGTTTTCAACGTGATCTTGCAAAATATGCAGGCTACGATGGTTGGATAAGTGTTCTTCTAGCAGGGGGCATAGTTCAAATCATCATGTTTACTATGTATAAACTGATGACTACACTGGACGGGGACCTCCTCCATGTTAACCGTATCATTTTCGGTAAATTAACTGGAAATGGAATCAGTTTTCTGTTTGTCATATATTATGGGACTCTAGGTTTTTCTGTCTTGCAATCATATATTGAAATTGTTCAGGTTTGGATGTTTCCAACTCTTCCTGCTTGGATTTTATCACTTCTCATTATGGGCCTTGTATATTACATCGTGTCCGGTGGATTTAGGGCTGTGGTTGGGATTTGTTTCTTTTCAACCGTCTTCCCTTTATTCAGTCAAGTGACAGCCTTTTCATCCCCTAGCAAATACTATCACCTGGACAATTTACTTCCTGTAATGGATCACTCGCTTCTTGAAATCCTTATGGGAATAAACGGAACCATCTATACGATGGCGGGATTTGAGGTGATTTTAATGATCTATCCGTTTATCAAGAAAAATAAACCGTCTCAAAAATATGCACACTACGCTATAATTGTCACTACTTTACTTTATACGTGGTCAGCAATTGCCTGTTTTTTATTTTTCAGTGAATCACAGTTGAAACTCCAGAAATGGCCAGAACTTACCATTACAAAATTAATACAATATCCGTTTCTGGAACGGTTTGAATATGTCTATATTTGCATATACATGCTTGTCATACTATCACTTCTCTCACTATTGCTCTGGTGCTCTAGCAGAGGATGTAAACTTTTGTTTGGAGTCAAACAAAAATATCCTCTGCTACTCTGGATTATTCTTTTTGTTATAGGGAGTCAACTTTTATACGGAAGTGAGCTGAGTGTATCTTTCAAAAAATATGTAAGTTACCTTCATATTGTTCTAGTCTATGTGTACATTCCCTTGTTATCCGCCATTGTTATGATTTGGAAAAGGAGAAAGATATCATGAAACAATTCAGGCAATTCTTCCTTCTTCTCCTGGTTTTCTTAACCGGTTGTGAGGCTCTTATTCCCTCAAAAGTGATTAATGAGATAGATATAATCCAAGGAGCTGGATATGATCTTACGGAAGAACAAGAGATTAAAAGCCACTTTATGTTTCCTATTTATAAAGGCAGAAATGAGCCACCGTCTACCAAAACCATTACAGCAACAGGAGATTCAAGTAAAGATACAAGAGATAAAGCCAACCGTAAAACACGATACCAAATTATGAGTGGTCAAATCCGTGTAATGCTTTTCAGTAAAACATTTTCAGAGAAAGGAATATTTACAGTACTTGACACCTATAACCGTGATCCATCCGTCGGGAGAATCGCTCAATTGGCAATAGTAGATGGAGATACGAGTGAGGTACTTGATAGAAAATTTAAGGAAGTTGACAATATAGCTCTTCACCTACAGGAAATGATAGAACAGAATATCAAAAACGGAACACTCCCAAGGACTGATATTAATACATTTATGTATCAATATCATCAGGAAGGAATCGATCCATATTTGCCTATTATAGAGGTAAATGGAGATGAAGTCGTCATAATTCCTAGCGTCGGAATTATGAAGAATGACAAACTAGTTTTCCAAGTTTCGAAGCACAGTACCTTTATATTCTGTAGTATGGTAGAAAAACGTCAAAAGGGAATCCATCAAACAACACTTGAAAATAATGATAATCTGGCGATTGAAGTTATCCGTTCCCGTCCCATCTATGATGTAGAAATGAAAAATGGAGAACCAACAATTACTATCCAATTAAACATAAAAGCAAGGGTCATCGAATATTCTTCCTCCAATGGAGAAACGTTGTCAAACGACAAAAAAGAAATAGAAAAAAATTTAGAAAAACATTTGAAAGATGAAGGTACAGATCTAATTAAGCAGTTTCGTGAACTAAATGTTGATCCGTTGGGACTTGGTGCTAAATATGAAGCGCAAGTAAGAAGTTTTGATTCTGAAAAATGGAATGAGCAGTATCCAAATACTCAAATTAATTTGAAGGTAGATGTTAAAATTATTGAAACGGGTATCACTGAATAGAGGTTCACCCCTTGCAAATAGCAGTGTGCTGTTATACTGCTATTTGTGATATCCTTCATAAACTTACCGATCCATTTAAGTAAAGTACTTAATAAGGACCTCAAATCAAAAAGGATTTATTGCGTAGTAAATTTCAACTGTGTACTAAGAAATGATCACTTATTTATTCAACTAACCTTCCCGTTACTTTAAGTGAAATTCTTCACAAAGCCCTCTAAATCCAACAACTTTTAGCTATAACATAGGGTTAAGAAAAGTGAGACCACAAACAGTTGTAGGTATAGTTTATTTTCTAAATCATGGAGAATAACTTCTTCCTCTTTTACATAACATAAGGCTGCTCAGGAGGTGATTGTAAAATGGCTAATCGAGATAATAATCAAAATGTTTCAGAAAACATTAAAGACAAAGCTGGGGCTGCATTCCATTCTATTCATCGAGGATTAGAAGTTACGGAGGATGCCGCAATGAATGCTGTAGACGCAACTGCAGAGGCTATTTCAAATGCAACAGATAATGATAACAGACGAAACGACTAAATAAACGCCATTATTTGGCGTTTATTTTTATCTATCTCTCCTAAAAACGCGCCATACAAAAATAGTATCTAGAACCCGAATTTTAAAAAAGAAAACACATAAAAGGCATAACCATATTTTATATGACAAACATGTTATGCCTCTTCTTTTCTAATATAAATGAAGATACACCTCTATTAAGCAGGTATATCACCATTTTTGTTTTAACAACAGTCTGATTCGTTTCCTACTAAAACAAGTCCATTGGATTCTTGATCAAAATCTAAAACAAGATTATCCGTATAAGATTCAATGTTAGAATCTATTGCTACCAAAATTTCATTGATGGTAAGAACTTTATCATTTTCCTCCGGCTCATCCAGAGCCAGTCCCACTTGTGGCTTTCCTCAGCCAAAGCCTGCAAAATAGACACGTAAGTTTTTGGCGTCGTGATGTTGTAGCATATTCTTTAATACATCACGAGCCTGATCTGTTATATTCATAGATTTCTCCTTTTTAACTGTTTTACTTAATTATTTTACTTCATTTTCCCTTTTAATTACTAGGGAATAATCGTAGTAATGCTTGTTTCATTTCAGGCTTCACATTTACTTTTGGACGGATTGACTTAGCCATTTCTTCTGCTTCATCTATTGTGTGTGCTTTACCTAATGTCATTAGTGTACCAACTGCAACCGTGCCTGCACGGCCGCTTCCACCACCGCAATGAAAATAGACCTTTTTCCCTTCATTATAAGCGTTTACCACATGTTCAATCGACTTTTTAATTGATTCGTCTTGATTTGCGGCATCATCAACAATCGGACTATGGACACGGTCATACCCTGATTGGTTCTCATGTGACTCTGCGCGCAAGTCGAAAATAACATCAGCTTTTTCGTTCGCCATCATGTCCTTCACATCATCTGCTCCACCAAAATAAATACGGTCTTTAATTAATTCGTGATAGTTCTTTGTAGTCATCGTTTTTATTCCACCTTCCTGACAATTTACTCTACTTCACATCTTGTTCAATAATTAAGTAATCTTTTAATCTGTTCAAATCCAGGGCTTTCATGACTGATTAAAGGAACAATAGCACAATCATTGGAATATTCATTTGTTACCTTTTGAATCCAATCTACTTCAGCCAGTGCTCTCCCCTTTAAAACTGGGTCAATTGTTTCTGTCGCGTAAAGACTTTGATTTATTACCCACCATTTTGGAACAATTTCTGCTCGCTTGAGATCTTCCTGTAAACGACTAGCTTCTAAAACGGGTGTTGCTTCTGCCAGTGTTACAATCACGACGCTCGTTTCTTTTGGATTTCTTAATCGAGGTAGCAATGTTTTTACACTCTCTGGAACCTCACCAGTAGACCGAGCCAATTCTTTATGATAAGACTGAGCTGCATCTAAAAGGAGCAATGTGTGTCCGGTCGGAGCAGTATCAATTACAACGATTTCATCTTCTGATTTTGCAACAACCTCAGCAAAAGCGCGAAAAACTGCAATTTCTTCAGTACAAGGTGAGTTTAAATCTTCTTGAATATAAGCCATTGCATCATCATCAAGCTCATTACTTACCTTAGATAATACTTCTTTTTTGTAAGCCTCAACTTCTTCTTTCGGATCAATACGACTGATGATTAAATTTTCATTCATTTCACTTTCTTTAAAAACAAATTCTAGATGTGCTGCTGGGTCTGTTGTTGTTAAGTGGACTTTATGACCTTTTTCCACTAATCCTACTGCAATAGCAGACGCCATTGTCGTCTTTCCGACTCCACCCTTCCCCATCGTAAAGATAACTCTCGTTTCGTTAAGAGAAAAGTTGTTAATCACTTTATTTAAACCAGGTAGACTAATTGTTTGTCTTTCAACCTCTACTTGAGTAGCTGGCAAAGAATAATTCTTAAATAAATTACGCAGGTTCTCAACACCGGTTAAAGAATACGAAACAAATGGCAACGAGTAGGTGGAAACTTGTTGTAAATCACTTGGCATTTGCTTTATTGCATTCTGTTGACGATTATAAAATGATGAGGAAACGTTATCTTCTGGTATATAGGTTTCCATTAATCCATTAATAATCAAGGATTGGTTTACAATTCCTATTTCTTTTAATTCTCTTGATGCCCGACTCGCTTCTAGTAATGATGATTCATCCGGTCTTGCAACCAAGAACAATGTCGTTTTGGTTGAGTCAGAGAGTACCTTCATTGTAAAAGAATATATCTCTTTTTTTTCAGATAACCCAGAAAGTGGACCAAGGCAAGAGGCACCATGTGTACTTTCATCCAAAAATCCACTCCAAGCTGAAGGTAACTGTAATAATCGTAGGGTATGACCTGTAGGAGCCGTATCAAAGATGATATGTTCATATGCATCTACAACAGTAGAATCAGCTAACAAGTTTGTAAATTCATCAAATGCTGCAATTTCTACCGTACATGCCCCTGACAATTGTTCTTCCATTGTTGCTACAACTCCATCTGGGAGCTTTCCACGATATGGTCCAATAACGCGCTCTCGGTAAGCTCTTGCTGCTTCTTCTGGGTCTAGGTTACAAGCATATAAATTCGGTTCATTTGGAATTGCCAATGGAGTATTCGTTAACCTAACTTCTAACACGTCCTGGAGATTAGAGGCAGGATCTGTACTAACAAGCAGCACCTTTTTCCCTTCATCAGCTAAAGATACAGCTGTCGCACAAGCCGTCGAAGTTTTTCCTACCCCACCTTTTCCGGTGAAAAATAAAAATTTTGTTTTATTAACTTTTTCTATATCGAAAGATTGGAACATGATTCTCACTTCTTTCTATTTCGATGGGCTAAGGTCAATTTTCAGACCAACCTTAGGTTTTGCCTTTAGTTCATCAGTAGTTACACCAAACAACTGGGCAAACTCTTCGTTCGTAGGGTAAGAGCCAATTTTAACGACCTTACCATCAACAAGGGTTAATGGAAGTGAATCTGGACCTTTTTCATGAAGAACCTTATTAACTTCATTATTTTCAACAAACATACCAGGTTCAGTTCCTAAATTATATCGTTTGATATCTAACTCTTTTTTTTCTAATAAAAAGATAGCAGTTGCTACTCTTGTTAATTCAGGATCCACACTGGGACCACAGACACCAGTCGGACAACATAATGCTGGGTCGAAGATCTCAACTTTAATCAATTGGTATAACCTCCTAAAGATATCAATATAAGTATTAACCTATATATTTATCAAAGTTTAAGCCAAGAGTAATTTAACTCTTGGCTACTTAATTTTTTCTTACTCGCCAGTTTCACCAAAACGTTTAATACGGTCTCCGATTTCATCACGAACACGCTCAAAGAATGCCCACTTTTCTTCTTCTGTTCCTTCTGCTTTTGCTGGGTCATCAAATCCCCAATGAACACGTTTTACATGTGGGGGTGTTACTGGGCAGTGGTCTGCTGCGTGACCACATAATGTAACAACTAGGTCAGCTTTATTTAAAATTTCAGGATCAATCGTGTCTGATGTTTGATTTGAAATATCAATTCCAGCCTCATTCATTGCTTTTACGGCATTTGGATTTAATCCATGTGCCTCAAGACCCGCACTTTTCACTTCCCACTCATCACCTAAGTGTTTTTTTGCCCATCCCTCAGCCATTTGGCTTCTGCATGAATTTCCTGTACATAGAAAGTAGATTGTTTTTTTAGACATGGTTAAATTCTCCTTTATTGTTTAATGAATTATCAGTAACCAAATGTATAGACCAACTAGTGTAATAAACAAAGTTGGGATGGTTAGAATAATTCCTACTTTAAAATAGGTACCCCATGATATCTTTACCCCTTTAAGAGATAAAACATGTAGCCACAGTAAGGTTGCAAGTGAACCGATTGGTGTGATCTTTGGCCCTAAATCAGAACCAATGACATTTGCATAGATAAGTGCTTCTCTAACAACACCAGTTGTATTTGTATCTGCAATGGCTAAAGCATCGATCATTACGGTTGGCATGTTATTCATAACAGATGAAAGGATTGCCGCAATAAAACCCATACCAATTGTGGCAGCAAATAATCCTTGGTCAGCCGTTACTTGAATAAGATCTGTTAGAATATTCGTTAACCCAACATTCCTTAATCCATAAACGACAACATACATACCAATCGAGAAAAATACAATCGCCCATGGTGCTCCTTTAATAACGGTTTGTGTATTAACTGCAGTACTTTTTCTTGCCATCATCAAAAAGAAAATAGCGACAATACCTGCCACAATAGATACCGGTACTCCAATAAATTCACTAGCGAAATAACCAACAAGTAAAATACCTAGAACATACCAAGAAAGACGGAACATCTTTTCATCACGAATGGCCTCTACTGGTTTCTTAAGGTGTGACAAATCATACTGTTTTGGAAGGTTATTTCGGAAGTATAGATATAAAACCAAAATACTCGCTCCTAATGAGAAGAAGTTAGGAATAATCATTCTTGAAGCAAATTCAACAAATCCGATTCCGAAAAAGTCAGCTGAAACTATATTAACAAGATTACTAACTACTAACGGTAAAGACGTTGTATCTGCAATAAAACCACTAGCGATAATAAATGGAAATACCATTTTTTCTTCAAACTTTAAATTCCTAACCATCGCTAAAACAATTGGTGTCAGGATTAGAGCTGCACCATCATTTGCGAAAAAGGCGGCTACAAGTGAACCTAAAATGGCTACGTACACAAACATGCGAACGCCATTTCCTTTTGCTGCTCTAGCCATATGAAGAGCAGACCATTCAAAGAACCCAATTTCATCAAGAATAAGCGATATTATAATAATTGCGATAAATGCTAAAGTTGCATTCCAGACGATGGATGTTACGTCAATAACATCTTTAAAATCAACGACCCCTACTAGTAAAGCAAGAATAGCTCCTCCACAGGCAGACCATCCGATTGATAAACCTTTAGGTTGCCATATAACTAAGACAAGTGTTGCTAAAAAAATCAATGATGCTACGATTACCGATGTCACTTCATATCCCCCTTATTAATCACACGAGATGCGTAATCCCTGTTCTGCTAGCTCCTCTAACCTGTAATCCTGATTAGGGAGATGATCTAGTAGATTTTGAACAAACGGATAAAGCTCGCTTTCTTTATTTAACGAATAGATGATCCATTGTCCTCTTCGCGTTTCACGAACAACTCCTGCATCCTTTAGCTTACGAACATGTTGACTGATTGCAGGTTGGCTCGTTTTAAAGATTTCTACAAACTCACAAACACAACAATCATGTGAATCCAAAATTTTCACCATCGTTAAACGTGTTTTATCACCTAATAATTTTAAGATTGTTGCAGCCTTTTCTACTTCAAGTGTTGAGTCTTCCACGAAAACACCTCCTCTAGCCAGAGAATATAATATCAACATATAACAATTTACTTATATAATAGTTTACTTATATATTCATTTCAATCTTTTTTGCGTAAATTTTATGTAAAGAATTAATAATCCCTATTTATTGTGTGCTAAAAATAAAAAAGCATTACTGGTTACCAGTAACGCAATTATTTAATCAATTTACTCTAAATAATCCTCTTGTATCTACCTTCTCTTGGTCTATATAGTAAAAATCATTTGTTGTTGAATTATAGACATAATCTTTTTTCCATGTCTCAGCATTCCTTACAATATCCCTTATTGCAGTAATAAAGAGGTAAATCTCTTCATTTGTCATAGTTGGATGAATAGAAAACCTTACCCACCCAGGCTTAGTTGATTGATCACCTAGATCAACGAGGTCGGTAATCTTTTTTGAGTCTTCCTTAGTAATTGAAAATAGATAGTGTCCATATGTCCCCGCACAGGAACACCCACCTCTAACCTGGAAACCATATCTGTCATTAAGGAGCTTAACAACCAAGTTATAATGTAGATTTTCAACACAGAACGATACAATTCCTAAACGATTTGTTTTATTAGCCTCTAACACTAGAAGGCCAGGAATACGGTTTAGTTCCTTTAACAGCAATGAAACGAGTTCATGTTCCCGCTGGAGTATTTTCTCTTCACCCATTTGTTCTTTTAATCTGATACATAAAGCAATCCTAATTGCCTGAAGAATACCTGGTGTCCCACCATCCTCACGTTTTTCAATATCCGTAATATACTGCTTCATTCCCCAAGGATTCGTCCATGAAACTGTTCCACCACCAGGATGGTCTGGTACTTTAGTTGAATACAATTTTGAATTAAAAACTACTACACCACTAGTACCAGGACCACCTAAGAATTTATGAGGTGAAAAGAATATTGCATCTAATGATTCCACCTCATTCTCAGGATGCATATTTATTTTCACATAAGGGGCCGAAGCTGCAAAATCAACAAAACAATACCCTCCATGCTTATGCATTACCTTAGCTAGTTCATAGTAGGGTGTTTCAATACCTGTTACATTCGAGCAAGCTGAAAAAGAGCCAATTTTCATTTTGCGATCGTTATATTTAAGTAGAAGGTGATTCAATTTTTCTGGACAAACATTTCCCTCTGAATCAGGCTCAACAACACAGACTTCACCAATTGTTTCTAACCAAGAAGTGTGGTTTGAATGATGTTCCATGTGTGAAACAAAAATAATGGGCTTATCCTGTTCATCTAGTTTTATTTTATCTCTTAATTGCTCTGGAATCTTTAATCCTATAATTCTTTGAAGTTTATTAATGGCAGCCGTCATGCCAGCTCCTGCGAAAATGAGACAATCATCATGATTGGCATTTACATGTGCTTTGATGACTCTTTTTGCTTCCTCATAAGCCTCGGTCATAAAAGCCCCTGTCAAATTTGAATCGGTATGTGTATTGGCCATAAACGGACCAAACTCATTACAAATTTTATCCTCAATTGGTTTATATAATCGTCCACTTGCCATCCAATCAGCATAGATAATTTTTTTCAGACCATACGGAGAGACAAATTCCTGATTGTTTCCAATAATCCCATTACGAAATTGTTGAAAATAGGTTTCTAGTTCCCCATACATTTCATAATTGTTACTCCCTATCCTGGCCTTTAGCATTTTTGATGTCACCTCTTATAAAGGGTTTCTTCTGTAATATATGTAGGAAAAGGCTAAAGTTGAGGGGACTTATTTCATAAAAATGTTGTCTCATGTGTTATGAATGTATAGTTCTTTTTGATTTGGGTTAATGATAGTAGAAGAATTATGAAAGTTGATGAATCTGGTAAAGGGGATATTATGAAGGAATTTAAAATTGGAAATGCAAAATTCATGTTCGTTTCAAATCTACCTGGTTTCACTGACAAAAAAGATGAACCAACTGTCCTTGAATTCGAAAGAGCGATCCGGGATTGTTATGACAGGTATAAAAATTGGGAGCAAAAGTGATGCTCCCCTATCTCTAAATATAAAATCTTTCAACTGTTATTGAAGCTTCATTAGGTGGCATCAGTTCTCCATCATCAAACCGATAATCTATTATGTAAACCTTATATAGAAAACTCCCCACCATAAACAATACAAGACCCACTAAAAGAATACATAGATATAGAACACTCTTTAAACTCATTTTAAAAGCTTTTGATTGCATAACTTTATCTGCTCGGTCTATAAATTTACTCATTTTAGGCTCTCATCTCTTTTTACAAGTTCACTATCAGAAAAGTAATTCACTGATTTACCTTTCTTCATTGCATAATCAATCTCACTTCTTGTACTTTCTCCAATATAACCATCAACATCAATCACAAAAATTTCATCTGACATATCAATTTTTTTCAAATGTATTTTTGCAAACAGTTCAGCCTGCTCATCTGTTATTACTACACCCACACTTTTCTCAAAAAAACCTAAACTGATTACGACATTCCCTTTAAGAGTGAGATATGCATTAGCTTGTTCAAATTGCTCTTTAAACCTAGTAGACCCACATAGAGTGATTGTTTTCATAGGTATCTCCTTACTGTAAGCTCTGCTTTTACTCATTTGTTTATATATAGTTGTATTCGTTTTAACACACTCAATTTCCTTTAATATCCAACCGATTTAACTTCTAATCTAGAAATCTACTCTAAACATGATATAATTGGAAAATAAAGATAGCAACCTATCGTTTGAGAGGAGTTTTACTGTTGAGTTATCCAAATACAGGAGAAACAATTGATTTATTAAAAAGCTTAGTGTCAATTCCAAGTCCTTCTGGAAATACAAATGAAGTAATTACATATGTTGAGAACTTTTTATCTGAGTTTAATGTTGAGACAAAGAGAAACCGAAAAGGTGGATTAATTGCTACTTTACCAGGGAAAGATGACAGCCAGCACCGTATGTTGACTGCTCACGTAGACACTCTAGGAGCAATTGTGAAAGAGATTAAGCCGAGTGGAAGATTAAAGTTAGATCTAATCGGTGGGTTTAAATATAACTCCATTGAAGGTGAATATTGCCAAATCGAAACATCTTCAGGTAAAAAATATACAGGTACGATTCTTATGCATCAAACCTCAGTACATGTATACAAAGATGCTGGAAAGGCAGAACGTAATCAAGATAACATGGAAGTTCGAATCGATGAAGTTGTTAAAAATGCAGATGAAGTTCGTGCTTTAGGTATTGAAGTTGGGGACTTTGTTTCCTTCGATCCAAGAGTGCAAACAACGCCTAACGGCTTCATAAAATCTCGTCATTTAGACGATAAAGCAAGTGTGGCAATTTTACTTCAATTAATTAAACAGATTAAACAAGATAATATAGAACTACCATATACAACTCATTTCTTAATTTCAAATAATGAAGAAATCGGATATGGCGGTAACTCGAATATTACTCCTGAAACAGTTGAATATTTAGCTGTTGATATGGGGGCAATGGGGGATGGTCAGTCAACTGACGAATACACAGTATCCATTTGTGTGAAAGATGCAAGTGGTCCCTATCATTATGAGTTTAGAAAAAAACTTGTTCAATTGGCAGAGGAAAACAAGATTGGTTACAAACTTGATATATATCCTTACTACGGTTCAGATGCATCTGCAGCTATCCGCTCAGGACACGACATCGTTCACGGCCTAATTGGACCAGGAATTGATTCATCACATGCATTTGAACGTACACATGAGTCATCGATTGAAAATACGGCAAAACTACTTTTCCACTACGTGCAATCAGAGATGGTATTGTAGATTAATTTAAAGACCAAATCCGAACTGGATTTGGTCTTTAGTTATTCGGGCAATTTCTATTTTTAGAAACCAGGAGAGTTTTAACCGAATCATATCTTTACAATAAGTTTAATGCCTTTTATGTTCGTTTATAATAGTATTTGCCCCACGCTGCGCATGTACATCTCCCAAATCTTTTGCGCTTTTTTGTTCATCACCTAATCTTTTCTGTTTTTTACGCCTTCGAATGTCAACAACCACTGATACAAGTAAAACTGAAATGACAGGAACACCTATGAAATACCACATCATTACGTATCACACCCCGTTTTCATTGAGCTTTGTATTCTATTAACTAGTGGGTTTTCTCCGACGGGATACTTCGTCGGTAAATCATCTTCATTTTCCCAATTATATTCTGGGGCAGCAGCTTATATCATCACGGGTGGTTCTTTTTAATTGGATTCTTCCGTTAACCCACAAAAAGATGAGGGTATTAGCAATATGCATTATTTTATATCATTGTATGTAGCAATAAATTTGCTACTCCCTAACATTATTTCTTCATTACGAACCTGTCTAAAATGGTGCGATTATATTTCTCTCGATTCAATCGATCATTTCTAATCTTCTCTCAAAAATAATCTCATATTCCCTAGGCTTTCCATGACCGTTATAATTCGTTGGCAAAACTTGTACAAGTCTCCACCCATCCTTTGCATGCTCCATGATGGTTTCTCTATGGCTTGCCTCTGTAAAAAAGCCACCTAGTGTTGTCTCAACAAACTTATATTCGTACATTGTTAACCTACCTCCTCTATTTTTATATTCTCGATTAACTAAAAATCCCCTTTTAACAATTGGAAAAAAGGAGGGATTTTTTAATAAGATGTCGAATCACTGGTAAGATATTTAACTTCATAGTTTTAGAGAGGTATACTAATGATTCAATTAAAAGAGATTACAAAAGAGAATTGGTTTGAAATTATCCAACTTCAAAGTGCTGAGGATCAAAGAAATAAAATCTTTGAAAGAGATATTGCTTCAAATTGCTTTTCTCTAGCACAAGCGAGCATAGAAGGAACTTGGAACGTTAAAGCAATCTATGATGAAGATTTACCGATAGGATTTACGATGTACGGATACTCCGAAGAGCTCTTTAGTTATGAGATTTGCAGGATTATGATTGACTATAGACACCAAGGAAAAGGTTTTGGAAAGACAGCAATCCAACTTGTTATCGATAATATGATTAAACAGTTTGATTGTGATGAAATTTTATTAGCCTTCCACCCTGGAAATGAGAAGGCAAAAAAACTATACGAATCGGTAGGCTTTAAAGATACTGGGAAAGTAATTACTCAATTTGTTGATGAGTTGATTTATTCCTATAAAGTTAACGAGAATACTTTGAAATAGCCAATTCCTGGAACAATCCCTTCATTGTATTGGTCCTTTTGTTCTACATAAAAGAATTTTTGTTCTTATTCAAATATCTAGAGTTAATTTGCAAGTATTTTAGATAGTTTCGCAAGTATTGGATAAAAACATGCAAGTATTTCAACTGATATCGCAAGTATTTTAATATTTTTTGCAACTATTGTAAAATATTAGGACATAAAAACCTACATAAATTCACTCAACTAAAGGCGGTGACTCAGAAATGACCAAAAAAGCGAAGTATAGCACACTCTTACTCTCCTTTTTCCTTATTATTGCCTTTATTGTCTATACCGCCTATAGCATCTGGTCTTTTAGTAAAGTAAACGAGCTAAAAAAGTCTGATGCCGCAATTGTTCTGGGTGCAGCTGTATGGAATGACGAGCCCTCACCAGTCTTTCAGGAACGAATTAACCATGGAATATGGCTCTATAAGAATGGATACGTTACTAAACTTATTTTTACTGGTGGAAAGTCTGGAGAAGATTCATATGCCGAGTCTGAAGTGGCACGAGTTTATGCAATTGCAATGAATGTACCCGATGAAGATATCTTAATAGAAACAGAATCAAACATAACTGAAGAAAACCTCTACTATGCTAATATGATAGCATCTAAAAACAGCTTAAAAACCTTTATCATCGTAAGCGACCCATTACACATGAAGCGAGCCATGTTAATGGCGGAAACCATAGGGCTAGAAGCACATTCTTCACCCACACCAACAACCCTTTATCAATCTATGGAAAGCAAAGTACCTTTTTTCTTCCGTGAACTCTTCTTTTATATTGGCTATCTAATAAGCTTGCCATTCCGTATGTAATAAGAAATATCTCTATATTATTTTTTAGTGTCATTTTAAGGGCCACTTCTTGAAGTAAACTGCATCGTTCAATAAAATATCACTATCATCTACAGTAGATACCGCTAATTGAAGAAGAAATTAAACAGTATAACGAATATTCCAGCTTTTTGGAAACTTAATTTTATTAGCATAAGCAAAGCGAATTAACTGCCCGTGATGCTGAACCTCATGTTCTAGTAAATCAATTAGTAAATTATTATTAATTTCACCTATGCAATTATCTTGTAGAAAGTTCTCTATGTTTCTATGAGTTTCTTCCAATTTGCTACTTATTAAAGTTTTATCATTAGTTTGAATTAGACTGCAATCAAATCCTGCCCATTGACCTAGTTTTAAAGCCTTTAAATAGCTTTCTCTTGCTCCAATAATACAATATGCTTGTTCTCCAAATGTATTTGAGGGTACGTCTGAAATTTTTAATCCTAAACAACCTTCGTTTATATGATTATAAAAGTCATCTGTTAAACCCAATGCTTGTAAAACCCTTTGTTTTAGTATTTCCATTCATATTTCCTCCATCTTTCACCTATTTACCTAAACTTGCTCTTTACTTCAATAAAAAAGTTGTGATCTCCTTCTTATAAATACATAACTATTCTAAAAATATTTATCATCTATAAAATAACTTAACAATCTATCAAAGGAATCAATCTCGTCAAATGGTTTTATCTCGCTATCATTTTTGAGCTTATAAGGATTAAACCATATGCCCTTCATATTAGCATTCTGAGAACCACCAATATCCTTTTCTAAGTCATCTCCAACAAACAATGTGTCTTCTGGCTTCACATTTAACTTATTTAATGCCAGTTCAAATATGCGTTTATCTGGTTTACTAAATCCTGCTTCTTCGGAAATGATGATTGTGTCAAAACAACTATTTAAATTTGTATTCCTTATTTTGGCTTTTTGTCTTTGAGTTGAGCCGTTTGTGATCATTGCAACTTTAACATGCCTCTTTATCGTATTAACAATATGTATAGTATTTGGGTCAATAGAAAAACAAAGAGGAAAATGTTCATTCCAGAAGTCTTGAACCTTATTACGTAGTATTCTAGCTTTAGGTGGATACTTATCAAAAAATGATTCCAAAACTATCGCTTTATCATTAAAGCCATAGCCTCTTTTATCATATACCTTAAATTTTTGCAGCATTTCGTTTTTAAGTGAAAGATTTACGTCTCCGTAGCATCTTTCTAAAACAATCAAAAATAAGTTTTCTACTGCCTTATCTCTATTAAGTAAGGTATCATCCATGTCAAATAGCATCGCTTTATAAGCTCTCAATAACTTCACAGCCTTTCACCAATAAATGCACCTACAAAGTAATTTATACAGTATTATATTTATCTTCTAGTTTAGCAAATGCGTTCACAAGTTGAGAATACTTTGTTGTTGTTCAATTGACTTATTTATAATACCCCTTACCAATTAGATGACATGTCCTTAAATACGCAACCAGCGATAGTAAAATAAACGGAGATTTTCCGGTTAAATACAGAATGGAGCTCTTTTGAGGCTAAATATGGGGACGATTTCCGGTTATGCCAAGCAAAATTCACTATTTTCATGTTTTTCGAGTCAATAGGCGGAATCTCTCCGTCTATTTAAGCTATTTTAAATGGTATTTTCGATTTAAGCGGAATTTTTCCGTCTATTTATCAAATCGTGTTCTTATCTGATCTCCCAACGGATAATAGTAGGAAGCGAAAAAGCATGATGATTAAATTTCAAATCACCATGCTTTTTACTATGTTATTAGTACTGTTATTAATGATTTTGCACTCCAAAAGAGAATCCCTTACAATCCATAACTAGTAGCTCTTTATTTCGTCTCAAACGTTGCAGATCCAACACCTAAATCTGTCTTTATCGTGATAATAACATCTGCATTATCATATGCTTCGTTTACATAAACTCCATTTCCTTCTGAAATTAAGCCCTTAAAATTTGTTTCACCAATTCCTTTTGAAGCGACAATTTTAACACCCACATCTGTTGGTAACAGAACTCTTGCACTTCCTACCCCCATGTTAAGGTCTACATTAAAGCTTTCCTTCCAATCGCCACTTAAATCGATTGTTATATCACCAACTCCAGCATCCACCTGAAGATCATTTAGTTGAAGACCTTGTAAATTAAGTACTGTTTCTGAGGCTCCAGTATTGACTCGCAGGTCCAATGGAATTTGATCTGTTAATTTAACATCCCATTCATTCTTAAGACTACCCTTTGTAATATTTCCAAATTTCTTATCTGGCTGATCAATCGAAACGTGCCCAATGTCTCTTTTTAACTTATAGGAAACTTCCGAATTAAGTTTTTTGTCACTGATTTGAACAATACCCTCTACCCATTCCTCAGTTCCTTGAGATACTTCCATTTTACCTGCCCCTAAATTTAACTCGACTTCTAATTCTTTTGCTTTGTCTTTTTCAATCGTAAATCCATCTTGTTCTGAACTCAAATTTGTAACTGTAAATACATTACATGCTGTTAAAAAGCTAAGTGCTCCTGCTACCATTACTAGTGCTGCTATTTTTTTCATTTTATAAGTCCTCCTTAATTTTTCCATCTGAGTTAATCATAAGGTAAAATATGGTTTGGTTATACTGTCTAGAGAAATATATTTATCTAAGACCTAAGGCTTATTTCCTATAATTGGATGCGAAATCTTACTTGTATAAATCCCACACACGTGTTATATTAATCTAGCGATGAGCTGAATTGTGTAAGTCGAAGGACATGCCTTTTGGCACGAACGATGTGGCGTTCGGTCCCTCGCCTCAATACGCAAAGACGTCTGTTTTTTAACAGGCGTCTTTTTTATGTTCTCCTAGTCCCAATTTCCCCATATCCCTTTTAATCTACTTTTATCCATGTTACGGTTAATAATAAGGTGGTGGTATAGATGAATCATCAAGAATTACAATCTCTGTTTAAAACATTATATCCCTTCAATTTATTGACTGAATATGAGCTTGATAAATTAATCCATCAATCTTCTAAAAAGACATTTTCCAAAAATGAGTACCTTTTTCATGAAGATGAGAAGGTGGAAGATTTAGACCTTTACTTTTTAGTGAGCGGTCTTGCTAAAAATATTTTACATCGTCCTACTGGTGACCAAGTATCTCTCCGCTATTACTATCCCGGAGATTTAATGGGCCTAATGATCATGGTGACAAGCGGTGAAATGACGTTCTCTGTTCAGATTCTTGAAGAAAGTACAGTTATCCGATTTAACAAGACTGACTTTTTTGAAGTGATGACAAAAAACAAAGACTTCTCTAAAGTTATGTTTGAAAGCATCGGTGAACGGATGAAGACTTTATACGATGAAATTAAATATAAATCTTATAAAGACGAATCAACAAGCAATTTTCTGTTTCGCACTAGAATTAAGTCAATTATAGAAAAAGCCTATTTCATTAAACCTGATGAGTCGATTAGGACTGCTAGTGAAAAAATGTTAGGCTTAGGAGTAAAAGGACTTATTGTCAGTCAAAATGAGAAAACGCTAGATGGAATCATAACGCAAGAAGATCTTTTACGTTATATTACCAATGGATCACCTATCGAAAGCAAGGTTCGAGACTATCAAATCACTAACCCAACTACCCTTCTTGAGGATGGATTTGCATATGAAGCTGTGTCCTTTTTAAAGGTACACAAAGTAAACTTTATTCCGATAACAAATAACCAAGATATCGTTAAAGGTACAATCACAAAGGGATCTTTTGTTGAAGTACAAAACTCTAGCATTGTAGATTTAACATACAGCATTATTAAATCTAGTTCTTTTGATGAACTGCACTCGTTTTCTCCTGAAGCAAATACGCTCTTCCAAGATCATATTGAACATTTGCATGAACAGGATTATTTTGCTTACGAAATTTCAGAAACAATTACAAACCATAATGATCACATTTATAAACAAATCATTAAATTAACAGAAGAAGAAATGAGAGAGGAAGGATATGGACTCCCTCCTGTTACGTATTGTTTTATAGTTATGGGCAGTCAAGGTCGCAAAGAGCAAGCCTTCCATACAGACCAGGATAACGGAATTATCGTGAGTGATTATAATCATCTTGCCAATCATTCATCGATCACAACATACTTTGAAATTTTCACCTCCAAAATTAATAACCGATTGGCAGCCTGTGGTTTTACAGAATGTACTGGTGGAATTATGGCTAGAGAGAAAAAATGGCGTAAAACTCTTTCAGAGTGGAATACCGAAATTCTCAATTGGTCAAAAGAAATGGATGCTGAAGAGATTCAAAGCTTTACAATGCTTTATGATTTTAGGCCTCTCTATGGTGACTTTACTCTTGCCGAAGAGATAAGAACAGTCATTGCTGATAAGGTAAAAAGGTCATTAAATCTACAACAACTTTTAATTAGAGATTCTTTAAGATTCCGTATACCTGTTAATCCGCTAGGTAAGATTCATTTTTTAACAAAACAGAAATCACTTGATTTAAAAAAATCTGGACTTATGCAAATCATAAATGCGGTTCGAATTCACTCAATGAAATATGGCATTAAAGAAGTTAACACCATCAGAAGACTAAATGAGTTAAAAAAATTAAAAGTGTTTCACCCTAGAGATATAGAAAATGCAAAAACTGCACTACACCATTTCATCACTTTAAGGTTAAAGCAAAATCTTATTGAGTTACATGATGGTATCCCAACATCTAATGTTGTTAGTTTAAGTGGACTGTCAAAAGAGGATAAGGATAAGTTAAAAGAAGCATTGCAAGTTGCAAACCGAATGCAGCAAGCGCAAAAAATCAGTTTGAATAGAAACAGGGTGATTTAGCTTGCCTGTCGATTTTCAAATCATTGAATACTACTTATATAAACAATTTATCCAAAAATATAAAATGAATCAGGCAATGCTTCACCCATCCTACTCAAGCTTAAACCAAGCACTAGAAAGCTATCGACAGCCAGTGATGGATCAAAATAACTTCACAACAAATGAATTTACCGTATTTGACTTAGAAACAACCGGTTTCTTTCCTGATATCGGTGATGAAATTCTTTCAATTGGTGCAATTAAAATAAAGGAAGGTCATGTTAAGTACGACAAAACTTTTTATAAGGTTGTAAAGCCCATTCATACTGTATCCAAGGCTACTAAAAAGCTGACAGGTTTATCAACAGAAGACCTAGCTAAAGGTGCTTCACTTCCAGATGCCATTCAAGATTTTTTAAAATTTAGTGAAGGCTCAATTCTAGTAGCCCATCCTGCGAGCTTTGATATGAGTTTCTTACGAAAAGTACTCCATAAATGGGAGTTACCTCCTTTTGAAACTGTTTATGTTGATTCCTTTTTAGTCGCTAATTCACTTTACCCGGATGAAAAAAACTTTCTGGATCAGTTAGTTACAAGGTTTAATATACCTAAACGGATTCGTCATCATGCTCTCTACGATGCAATTATGACGGCAGAGATTTTCATACAATTACTTAAAGATATAGAACATGAACAGATTGCACAACATCTGCAATCTAACACATAAATTAGGGGGGATTCCCCCTTTTTTTTATGCTTTTAAAGCCAATATGAACTACCATCATCATTTCTATTTAAAAACTTATAATCGATTAAATCCCTTCTCAATGTAACAAAATCACCGTATACACTTTTTAAAATCTGATTGATGTCTTTCTCTGTATACTCTAAATCCTCTTGAAAATACTTTTCTCGAATGTACTTCAATATAATCAGTTTTTTCTTTTCCTTTTTTGGTAGAAGTGATAATCTTTCATTATTTTTAAAATAGGTTGTAATGATTTTTTCTTCTTCATTCAACATAGTTTAATTCCTCCAATCAATTAGATTATTATCTAATTAGATAATAATCTAATTTCTGGTGTTTAGTCAACAAAAAATCCAACCCATTTTATGAGTTGGATTATTAGCATTATCTTGCTTTGATAAACATTTGTACCCATGCACCGTGGTAAAAACCGACACCAATCGTATCGTACTCAGGCTTTAAGATGTTCGCTCTGTGTCCAGGAGAGTTCATCCACGCATTCATTACTTCCTGAGGTGTTTTTTGTCCTTTTGCGATATTTTCACCCGCTGCTTGATAGTTGATACCAAATGTTTTTAGCATTTGAAAAGGTGATCCGTAGTTTGGACTAGTATGAGAAAAGTAATTAGAGTTAATAAGATCCTCTGCTTTCTTTTGTGCAACATTCTTCACGTCAGCTCTGTGTTGAAGTGGCTTTAGTCCATGCTTTGCTCTTTCTTGGTTAACTAACGTTGCTACTTGATTTTCGAAAGTACTTGGGCTAGACGCAGTAGCTTTTAAACGAATAATTTCCCCTACATGCATATTTCTAGGCTCTACGTTTGGGTTAAGCTCCATTAATTTTTTGTAATCAAGACCATACCTTTGGGCAATAAACCAAAATGAATCACCTTTTGAAACCTTATAAAACTCAAATGGTGGTTCTTTAAACATAGTGATTGCGCCAGTAAAGGCTGGAAGTGAAAACAATAAAATGAGAGTTGCTATTAAAATTCTCTTTAACATCTTCATTCCTCCATTGGATAGATATATTGCTTTAACACTTCCATAGTTTGTCTTTATTTAAACGTAACATGTATTTTATTTTTAACTTTTTGAATCAAAATGTCCTTCATCAATGGAATGAAGGACAGCACAATACTATGCTCCTAATCAAAATGTCTAGAAAGGAGCAATCTATTTAATAGTGTCTTGGCAAACTTTAAACCCTTAGCGAACCTCGGAAACCTCTTGCACCATAGTAGGAATCTGCCCCATTATGGTACATAAAGACAGTGTCGTAACGACGATCACAAAAGATGGCACCACCGAGTTTTCTAATGGCTTCTGGTGTTTGCACCCAGCTCGATGTTTTCATATCAAAATGATCAAGTTTCTGAAGCTCCCTGTATTGTTCTTCTGTTAAGAGTTCGATGCCCATTTCAGTTGCCATATCAATAGCACTATTTTCAGGTTTATGTTTCTTCCTTGACTCAAGCGCTTCACGGTCGTAACAAACACTTCTACGACCTTTAGGACTTTCTACTGAACAATCATAAAAAATGTATTCTCCTGACTCGTTATCAAGGCCCACAACATCCGGTTCACCTCCGGTTTCTTCCATTGCATTGAGTGACCATAGCTTTTCAGGATTATTCTCAAGCCTAGCTTGTACTTCAGCCCATTCAAGACCTGTATGCCGGTTCATATTCTTCTCAAAACGGGTCTTCAATGTATTGAGTAGCTGTTCTCTTTGTTCTAGGGATAACCCTTTGAGTTTATTTGTCATATTTCTTTCGCCCTCTATTCCTAATTTTTTCTTATAACTGCCCAAATGCAATTATATTCTCAATCTTGATATAACCAACTTTTAATTTCTTCTTCAAACCCATGTTCTTTCCATAAGATTATTGCATTCTTCTCACCCTTCATAAGGACTAAATGCTGGAAAAGCATGTCACCTATAAAATAGGCTAGTCTGTTGTACCCATATCGCTTGCCTCCATTTATCGAAAACCACTCACGAAACAATGATTGTGGATTCTCAATAGCTAAATCTTTTACGAATTCCTTTTTAATCTTTTCTTTATTTGATTCGCAAAATTCAAGCCATTCATCCCCTTCTTCGTTAAACGAAAAATAAATAGCTTGGTCAAGATTAGGAGCTATCATTCTTGAGAAATGTGTAGCTACCCCCTCTTGAAATAGCCAAGTAAGAGGATTGGTCCATTGAACTTGTTTCCAATCAGTTCTAGCCTCATCTGATAGTATGTTGTGTGTGGCATGACCAAATTCATGTGCAACAATGGTCCTTAAATGGTCGGTTTCAGGAGACAACTTTTCTAATGCAAAAGTTATATTAGGAATGATTTGTCTATGGTTATAGGCATTTGAACCAAAGCCGCCTACGATTAAATTTACCTCTATTGGATATGAAACCTGATATATTCTGCTATATTCATCAGCCACTTCACCGATAATAGGTACAATATTCTCGTGTACCTTTTTTATAGTAGAAAATGCATCAGAGTATTTTGAGATTGATTGATGGTGCCTTTCTTCAGTGTCTTTACAGTGATAAGCAAAGTATTCTTTAAATATTTCTGGATATTCATTGTAATAACTTTTAAGAAAAGTTAATGTAGGCTGGTAGTTATTAATAAAAAAAGGAATAGTATCAATTATTCTCATATGAATGCTCCTTTTTTCTATGTAAGTCTAAAATTAAATGTTTTAAAATCACCAGTATCTGAGGAGAATTTTACTATATTGCCATCCTTTGGTACACCTTCAAAATAAGCACCAATACAACCGGTTGTACACCTATGACCTGATATAAGAATATTTAGTTCTTGCTTTCCATATTGGATTTCAAGCTCCTTCATAAAGCTAAACACTCTTTTAACAAATTCACTTGTTTCTTCAACCCCTTGATAGACAGATGAATCGGGTAATGGGCCAACCTTCTTTACTTCATTAACATATAGTCTATCAGCTTCACCCAAATCAAACACATCTAGTCTATCATCTAAAACAGCACGAACCCCTGTCACAATTTCTGCTGTTTGCACCGCTCTTTCTTGAGGCGAAGAAAATACCAAATCAAACTTGATGTTCTGTAATTTATCTCTTAAAGCCTTTGCTTGATTTATCCCAAAATCGTTTAATGGCAACCCCATTCTCCCTTGCATTTTACGTTCTTTGTTTAAGTCTGTTTGTCCATGTCTAATGACATATATCATGTACATCCCCCTACAAAAAAAGAATTATTGCTTCTTATTAATCTCTATTAATACTTTGCTTAATTTTTTTATCTCTTCTGTCTGGTCTAAGATATTATTATTCACCTTTCTTAAAGCGTCAAATATCGCAAATAGAGCCGAAAATATTAAAATACCAAAAAGTAAAATCATGTTTAACCCCCACTTTGATTTTTTCTTAGAATACTATATCTTTGAATTCCACCTTAATAATTTTATAGTGAAAATGATAATGAAAAGCAAAGCTATAGCTGATAAAAAGCTGTACCATTTAGGTTCTCCTGTTAGTAACCAGTATGTAATTACGACTATAAAGCCACCGATAATGAATTTAATCAGTTCCTTTATTTTCACAAAAGATCCTCTCCTTTTAGAGGGTGATAAATACGTTCACTAACACAATACTTTATCCTCAGCTATCTTTTACGTAACTAATTGTAATAGCCACTACTCCGTACTCCTTTTCTTGCTCATGTGTGTATATTTCATACGTTCCCTCCACCATTTCTTTCATCGTCCAACCTTTACAACCAAAATATTTAAACGGAATATCCTCATACATGGCTTGAAACGTGTCGTATATCTTCAGTTCTGATACTTCCACTTGTAAACTTTCATCTTGTTCTGGAACCTTAATAAATTGAATAGAATCGCCAACTTTAATTTTTCTTCTTTTTTCATCGTTTAATCGTACTTCAACTACTTTCTTACCTTCTTTAATTAATGAGAAATATTCTCCGTACAAACCCATTTGATGTATCATTCATAACACTCCCGTGTGCAGAAACTTCTTCATCTTCGCTAATTGCTTTAGGTGCATTTAATAAAATCTATGTATTGCTCAATAAACCCTCTATACTCATCAGTTAATGTAGCTGGTAAACGATTTAATGGAAAATACTGCATTTTTTCTGACTCATTATAGTCAATGTTCATTTCCCCACTGACATCACTTGAATAATAAACTGCAGTCACAGAATATAATTCATCACCATTTGGTACTTTTAAATAATATTCAGAGCCAGAGTACACATTAACTAATTTTAAGTTTTCAACCACTAATCCTGTTTCCTCAAGGACCTCTCTTTTTGCTACTTCCTCAAAGCTTTCTCCTAAATCCATTAATCCACCTGGTAATCCCCAACATCCATTATGTCTTTTTTGAAGTAATATTTCATTTTGATCATTCAATATAATTACGACAGAACCAGGTAAGATAATTGGTCTTTGTCCTACAAACTGTCTCAGATATTTATAATATTCCACTAATTCTTCTCCTTAAAACTAGATAAAATCTATAAATCAGGTTAAAGGTGATAGTAAAAATGCCTATTCAGTATCAATGTTAACATAATATTCCAATATTTTATTCACTTTTTATAAAAGTAAATAGACGATTAATTTTCTAATCGCCTTGGAAAACACTTGTATCATCCATTTTTATCAGTTAAGTTAATCAAGCCTCAGTTTTTTATATCAGCCAAGTATATTATGCTGCTTCTGAAAATCTTTCTTTAATATCGAATATACAGCCATATCTCTAAGCTTACCCTTAATAAAATATTCATCTTTCAATATACCTTCTAAAGTCATTCCAAGCTTTTGCAAAACTCTCGCTGATTGTACATTTTCTACCATACATGGTGCCTTAATTTTATTCAAATTCATCCTATCGAAACCAAATTCAATCACTTTAGCTGCAGCTTCAGGAATTAACCCTTTCCCCCAATGCTCTTTTGATAAAATAAAGCCTAATTCCGCACGGCGATGTTGAGGATACCAAGCAACAAAATCAATTGTACCAATCACTTTTTGATTTTCTTTTAATTCTATAGCCCAAGGAGCTAGTTTACTATCTTCATATTGTTTTAAAATGTAATTTATGAAACCATAAGAATCTTCAATAGATTTATGTGTTTCCCAAGGTACGAAATTCGATACATCAGGAATAGAAGTATATTCAAACATATCCTTAACATCATCAAGGTTGAATTTCCTTAATAATATTCTTTCTGTTTCTAATGTTGGTAAATCATCAAATACATCTGAAATTTTCAATTGAACAAACCCCTTTCTAATGTTCCCTAAGACTATTCTGTATTATACTTTGCAAGTAAAAGGCGATAACCTTTATATAGTTATCGCACGTTTAACTCAATACATATTTGTCTATCATGAGACTCCCGTTTAGTAATAATAGTGCCAAAAATGCAAGGAGAAATAAAAACGTCCCTCTCTTCTGATTCTTTGACTTAAAATGTAGAATACTATTTAATGCTAAGAAGAATCCAAAAATGGAACAGATTATATATGCGCTATTTAACCCGCTATAGTTATTGAATCCTTGAATAAGAAAATATAGTCCTTCTAGTATTGCTATAAACATTAGTAGCGCTGCAAAGAAAAATAATGGTGGTGCTTGTTTCATAGTGCCCTCCAGTGCATTTAGCTTACTCTCTTTAATTAAAATAATTATTAAGGTTCTTTGTATTATTAATAATTGCTATCTTATCTTTATGTAATCCATATTTGTTGAAAAAATTAACCCTTCCAACTTCCTCGAAATGTCGATTCCACTTAAACATTTTAAAAAATATTTCTAATGTTGGTCTGTAATTTGATTTTTCCAACCGAAGTTTTTGTTTTATAAACCTCTTAATTATTCGATAGGTTCTTATTTGATAGTTTGGATCTAAATAAATGATTAAATCTGCATTTTTAAAACAATTGCTTACCCAATCCTCATTGTGTACACCTTCAATAATCCAATTTTCAGATTGTACAATAGTATTTAGATACTCTTCTCTCTCTTGGTCAGTTCTTCTTATATCTCCATACTTATGCCTTATCCAAACTACATTATCCAGTTCATAATAAGGTATACCTAACCTCTTAGATAATTCTTTTGCTAGAGTTGTTTTACCACTTGCGACTGAGCCAATAATATGTATTCTTTTAGGTATTGTTTTTACCACAAAATCACCTAATTCTATTATAATTTCCGCCACCAGAACATTGAGTTACAAATTATTTTTCTCTTAATTTAAGGTTTTGCTTGTCGTTAAATACCGCCACTACACTAACTGAAACACCAATTAATATAAATTTCAATATTCCTTTTTCAACAAAAGTATCAATTATCCCAATGGCAATAATCAATAAAATGACACTTAACATGATTCTGATTGCTACCTTCATTTATACTCTCCTCTTTATTGTCTCATTGTCACTTAGGCACGCTAGAAGTTGCTCCAAGTCTTCAGGATAAACATGTGAAATAGCTTTCATCTCTGAGGAGGACATCCATTCTGTCTCAACAATTGTCTTATCAGGGTCATCTATGCCGTTACTCTCTCCTAATTTTTTCACTTTAAAATAATATGTCTTAACATCTATACCCTTAATAACGGTCTCTTTAATGAATAACCTTTCTATTATTTCCACTTCATACCCTGTTTCTTCTCTCACTTCCCTTACACAACATTGTTCCGGTGTTTCCCCGTCTTCTATTCCGCCTGAGGGTACTGCCCAAGAATATGTATTTATACCTCTTACCATCAAAATCTCTTTATCCTCATTTATGCATATTGCAGCAGAACCCATCCATTCTCTCAATCTATTACACATCCCTTATTAATAAACAACGATTATTATGCAAATTACTTCAACAATAAAAGTCCCTAGACCTTCTGAATAAGAACTTATTAAAGATTGTGTTCATGGCTTTTGATGAAATCGTAAGGTTTTTTAATAAAATTAATTCTGGTAAGTAACACTATTAAAAAAAAACTGTACACCACTGAAAAAACTATTATTGACGTGACAAGGTCCGGTTCCTTCTGAAATGCAAGGATTGTGGGTACTCCAATAGTAAAAGGGGCATAAACATGAAGGTAGTATACTACCCCAAAATAAATTAAAACAATAATACTACTAATAACAAATTCTTTAAAGCTAGATTTCATTAAAGAGAATTTTCTTTTCTTCTTCATTAATTGAAACAATGTAACCCCTACAATAACGAGAGTAATAATCGAAAATACAATCGACATATAAAGGAGAAGTTGAGCATCGGAATTTAGTTTTGAATATTGCGATTCCAATAATGGCACCGGTTCTTTTCCTTCAATTATCCTAAAAATATTAAATCCAATTTCTAGTGTTATTGGTTGTTTAGAATTTGATAAAAGTACCAATCCAAACGATTTATCTGATGATATAACCATTGTTGAAGTAAAGCCTGGTAAACCACCTTCCATATACACATTATGAGGATAAACGTACCAATTGTAAGCCATTCTTCCTTGAACAGGCTGGAACATTTGGTTCATACTATCCGTGCTGATTATAGAACCATTATGACTGTTTCCATAGTTTAATAGAAGTTAGATGAACTTCGATAAATCATTACCATTTGAAGATAAGCCTGCTGAACCAGAGGTGGCATACACTAACTTTTCATCATAAGGTTTTATCTTTCCCCAATGATAGCGATGTCCCATAGCTGTATTGGATAAATGACTACCATTAAAAATAAAATATCCAGTACGACTCATATTTAATGGATTAAAAATATTTGTTTCCATATATGTCGTAAATTTCTTACCTGTGACTTCTTCAATCACTAGCTGCAACAAGTCAGTGTTCATATTTGTATACTCGTATGTATCACCTGGTGTTCCTACTAGCTTAGCATTTCTTAGTTTCTTTTTGATTTGACTAATAATCTCTTGTCTATCTGTCTCTTCAATTTCATGAACATTAAGCCGACCCGGCAACCCGCTAGTATGGCTTAATAAATGCTTGATCTTGATTTGTTTTGATAATTGTTCATCCTTTGTTGAGAACCAGGGGAGGTAATCTACTACAGGTTTTTCTACACTAATTTTCTTCTCTTCATGTAGTTTCATAATTGCTAAGGATACAAAAACTTTTGACAATGAACCGATATGAAAGTTAGTATCTTCATTTATTACTAGAGTGTCGTCTCTTGAGTCTAACGTTCCATACCCTTTTGAAAATACAATACCATCCGCATTCACTAATGCAAATGACATGCCTGGTATATTATGTCTAATCATATTTTGTTCGATCTCAGATTCTATTTTTATTATTTTTTCATTTTTATTATCTATAGCTGCATGGATTTCATTTTGTATAAGCAAGGAAGAAAGAATTACGACTACAATCATTACTATTATATTGTTGTATGGAATTGCTCTCCCTCCTAAGATATTACATCTATAATTCTAGACATCCTCTTTCACAATGATTATTCAGATTTTTTCATTAATCCCAATCAGGATTATTCAACTTATCTGCTGCATCATCTATTCTTGTTTTACTGTCTATCTTAATACATTCTAATTGATTGTTAGCTAAAAGAGCCTCTATTAACTCTCTACTACCACCTATTAAGGAGAAACGACAATCAAAATCTGTATGAATACACCAACCTCTATCCTCTGTCCACCAATAAGTAGGTGACCCCAATCCGACTAAGTCTCCCATATCAAATAACTCATTAACATCCTCGAGATTTCCATAATATAAATGTCCATTTGTACAAATATCTTGAAACTCATTGACGGTTTTTAATAAATCGTAATGAAAGTAACACTGCTCACCTTTTATAAAGCGAGACAAAACAGAAATGAGTTCTTCAAGGGTTCCCTTGTCTATACTACCTTCATCTGAAAGAATTAAGTATCGTGGATATCCTCCCAATGCATGATATATTGTTGAACTACTAATTTCCTTTGTATATTGAAGTTTGTACCTTTTGGCTAGGTCTTTTAATAGTAACCTTTCACCATATTGAAACTGAACAGGATCATTTGGGTCACATTGACTCCACAGTAGATTCTCGTCTTGAATATTCATATCACGATAAATGGGGTGGATAATTTTACAATAATGTTCATATCTATTGGGAATCAAATTTGAAACATAGCAACCGCTCCAATTATTGAAATCTATGCGCTCTGTTTCCTCTTGTATCCATTTAAATTGGTTGAAATCTATTAGTCGCTTCAAACCCTCACCCCACTCAACTAGTTTGACTATCTTTTATTTTATAAACCAAATCATTACCTATCTTGTATGTCAGTAAAAAGGCCTATTTAATTTAAAAACCTTACCAGTTATTGGGTCAACTGAAAAAAATTGTTCACTTGATAGATGTGCAATCTTATAATAATAGTTTAAATTTCTGTATAAAAATTGATTATTATCCGTTGTTGGAACTGTCTTATAATCTACTTCTAAAAAATTTAAATTATCCTGCCCAACTTCTTTTTCAATTAAGTTTTTACCTTCTTCATAATCAAACGAAGGAAAGATACTCAGATACACAACTAGAAAAGTTAATATAATTGTAGTATTTAATATTAGTAAGCCAATAGTATAGTTTCTTATTTTATAAAACAAAACTTGCATGATGATAATAAAAGGAAAATAAGTACCTAACGAGACAACACCTGCATATAAGACAAAATTAATTGTAATTAGTGAAATTAATACAATTACCGAAATCACAAGGCAAATCCAAGCTACTTTATTGCTGTTCATCCAGCCCCTCCAATCCATACAATTACTTGAAAAAATCCTTCCATATTGAATCATCGAATTTGCCACCTGTGACCTTAAAAAAATGTCAGTTCTTTTGCAAAAGAATCAACCATCTTGACAACTCCCTTTTAGATTAATAGTTACATGTTATATTTCTTGTAATTGTTCTTCACAACAAGATACATTATAGAGCCGTAAAAACTACCTCCAATTACCATAGCTGATAAAACTGTAAAGACGAACAAAGCTGTATTTCCCCATTCTTCAAGAGCAGTAAATACACCTAAAGGGAACCCAAATAGAAGAATTCCATAAACAAATATGAATTTCCATACTCCCTTTTGGAGCATTCTTGCTTGTTTCTCTTTAACTTCTTCTATAGTCTTTCTTCCTTCTCTTAAGATTAAAGGGAAACCTACGATCAGAACAATACATATTACCCAAAAATTAGGAGGTATTATACCTAGCAATAAACCTATAAGTAGAATAATTCCAAATACCCCAAATAGCCATAAAGTCAATTTCATCTCTTTTTGATGCTGTTTAGTTGTTTTCAAGAAAACACCCACTCTTAATTTTATATTTTTTATACCTTTAGATTCAGAGCTTCAATAACCTTTGAAACATGTAAATCCTCTCGAACGTTCGTAATCGAATGCCATTTTACTTCCTTTAATTCTTGCTGGTGCCTGGGTAGCTCGGGATCGTAACCTAATGTGGGTATTGATGCTTTCTCTATCTCTTCAACCAAAAAACACTTTTCAATACCACGTTCATATGTCCCAGTAAATAATTCTTTAACTACCTTCACCTTTAAATTAACTTCTTCCTGTACCTCACGCACAACAGCGTCCTCAAATGTCTCTTCAGCTTCTAACCCCCCACCTGGTAACGTCCAAAAGTCTTTTGAACCGGTTACGACGTGTACCATTAGAATGGAATCACCTTTTATAAGTGCTGCAAACGCTCTAGGTCTATTTTCCATAATTCTCCCCTACATATTCGATTAATATTTTTATAGTTTAATAAAATCATTTATTTATATATATCCTTCTTAATCAGAGGTCCTGTTAAGTAACTAAATTTCAGATTACTTCTTACAAGAAAATGCTAGCACGACTGGGATTCTTAGTCTTCGAGCAAACTCTTCTTCATTACTAAAATGTTCACGCTTAGGCATTCCTTCACGTAAATCATTGACTGTAAAGCCGGCTTTAGTAAGTGCTGTATAGTAATGTTCTATAGTTCGATGGTATTTTACGACTGTTTTATTTATCCAGGGTTCTTTTCTTTCTCCTTCGATAAAATAATCATCAACTACCCAGTTCTCCCTCTTTTCACCTGATTGTTTACTGAGAAACGATGAGGTAGTGAGAGGATGTTGTATACTGAAAATAAATTTACCCTTGTCTTTCAACGTTTTATGTACGTTTTTAAACAGTAAATGAATATCTGAAACATAGTGGATCACAAACCTAGAAGTAACAAAATCAAATTTATTCATTGGATAACTAAATGTTTCCACTGTCTCGTGGAGAATTGTTGCATTTTGATTAATTAGATTAAGTTTTGCGGAAGCTGCCATAAGTTCAGAACCTTCTACACCTATGTAAAGATTTGCACCGTGGTTTAGTAATTCCTTTCCAAACGAAGCATCACCACAACCTAAATCTAATATATCTTTATTTTGAAAATCTCCTATAAGTTCATAAATGATAGGACCTTCAATTGCATTGTTAGGACTATCCTTTCTAGATCTCCTCTTCATATAATTCGAAAGAAAATCCTCCTTTTCATAAACCTCTGGTCCCCTATAATCCATAACTACATAGCCCCTTTCAAAGTCTTCCGCTTCACAATATTTACATTGTAAATTTTACCATAAGTGTTTTATAAAACAGAAGAGCGCAAGAAAGAAAAGTCTTTATTCCCAATAACAAGACAGACAAATTATAAAGAAAACCAATCAGCTAGTATAACGCTAATTGGCGAATAAAATTTAAACAGTTTAATCAATTAATTCTTTACCAAGATCCTGCGTATAAATAATCGCCACACATAGTATCACAAAAACTGACAATACTAATAGTAAGACTTTATTGTCTAAAGTACATTCAACATTAATTTCTTACTGTTTTTACGAATAAATAGCTATCAATTTAAAGGAGATGAAATAATGAAAAATATTGCTAACGTTGTTCATATTGGTGAATTGATAGCAGTATCTAAGGTTTTCCAATTAAACCCTTTTCGAATGGTAACATTAATAGAAGATGGTTTAATGGAAGTATTTCAAGACAAAGAATCCTTTATAGATAAATACGGAAATAAAGACATATATGACGAGTTGGACGATTGGTGTGAGTTAAATAATGGCAAAGTTTTTACTAAGCCAAAATAGTTACTGAACTAAAAAGACCAGTAAGGAAACAACAGCTCCCCCAATAGTTACTATTGCAGAACCGAATAATAATGGATTCATATCAATGCTAAATTTTTCTGTCTTCATATTATCATAACCAAGAGTTCGCCCTAGTGCGATAAAGGCACTGTGATTTGTTTTTTTTTCATATATGTCACCCTTGCTTGAAAAGAAAAAAACAACTGCACACGTTAATGCACCAAACATAAATACAGCATCGTAATATGCTAGGTTAAACATAGGAGATAAGAAATAAAATATAACTAGTTGAATGGCCACAATAACAGTTGTACTTAATAAATATCGCAACATTTTTTCATCACCTTCAATACAATTGATAAAAATAAAATTATGTAAAGAGACACTATTTGATTTAATACGGACAACTCAATAAAAGGTTTCAAAATAATGGAATTACAATGGTTTTTTTCTCCTACTATAAGCCCTGCGCTTTACCCTTTACCTAGTCCATATTCTTTTCCACTAAAATTAATATGGTACTACTCCTTCACGGAACAGTACCACAGCTAGTTGTATAGAAAACAGTCATCTAATTTTTAATTTGCATTAAACTCGTCCATAGGAAGTCTTCTCCAAATAGTTCATCCGATTGGAGCATCTTATTCATTCTTCTAAAATCGATTATATTGAAATCTTCATTAAATATTTCTTTTAGTCTTTCTTCTGTATAACCTATGCCCCCTTTTAGACTTCTTTCATTATAAATATCCCAATCTGATGTAGCTAGAGCACCTTCTGTATTAAAGCAAACAATTCCAAAAAGACCACCATTTTTAAGTGCTTTTTTTAGGATTTCAACGTAAGTTAAACGACGATGAGGGGCTATGTGATGGAACATCCCACAATCATATACAAAATCATACGAATGAGGCTCAAATTCAAAATCAAATAGAGAGGCACATTGAAAATCTATTTCTACTTCAACTTTACTAGCTCTCTCTCTTGCCCACTTAATCGCCTTTTCAGATATATCTAATGCAGTTACGGTACATCCTTTCTGTGCCATATAAATCGCATTTCTCCCAGGTCCAGAACCAATTTCCAATACCTTCTTAGGAGCAAGTCCTTTACTGAAATACTCAACTAAATTCTCATCAGGTCCCTTAACCTTAAAAAATGGAATATCCTTTGATCTATCTTCATAAAAAGTATCCCAGAATTCTTTTGGTTCCCTTAAAAAATCATCCAGCATAACTAATAGATCTTCATAATTTAGTATTTTTTTCTCCATAGTTAATCCCTCCATATAACGCTACTACTATTTTACTAAAACCTTGCATAAAACTTGTTACAGCAACGTTAAAATACGTTTATATTGTAGATTCATAATAGAGGTTAACAGTAGTTTAAATAGTCTTAAAAGATAATATATTAGCTAAAATTTCACCTTAAATCTACACTGCAATACTAAACCATTACTTTCCATAGTAGACGGTTTAATTGTTAATATGACAATGTTTAACCCTATATGTAATTTATAAAACCTATAATTCTGTAATAATTGTAATAAAGGTGTAACATTAAAACCCTTAAGTTAGTACATTTGGCTTCGTTTTTATAAAAAAAAAAGTGCCAATCTCATTTTGAAGAGCAGCACCTTTTTATAAAACAATTATTTTTATCAGACATAAAACAAACTACTTTTTAGTATTAGCATCAACAAGTTTATCGGTTTGCCCATATCTGATTACATTCCTCCAGTCAATATCCCTAACAAAACAGCTGAATCTTTCTCATTTAATTGCGCATATTTACTTTCACCATTTATTACAAGCTCCACCTTATCTTTATTAGGACTGATCCAAAGTTCATATAATATGCCTTTTGCTTCAATTTCTGGATTCTTATATTGAAATGCAAACCGATAATCAGCAGGACGTACCATACTCACTTTTGCATTTTCCCAAACAACATCTTCTACTATCTTCTTAACCTTTTGAACTATAACATTGTCAGTAACCTCTTTAAATTCTCCATATTTATTTTCTTCACCAACACGTTTTTGTACTACTATTTTTTGTTCTTCGTTTGTTATTCCTTTTACACAACCAGCAACTACAAATAAAAACATTGTAAACATAACTATCCCAGTTTTATAAAATTTCATATATATCACCCCTCAATCAATTAGTCGAGTATGTATTTAAAAAGTTCCAATAACCCTTCCTTGATTAACGCTTCAATTCATAAAATTTAAATGATTATAAATAAAATATGTACGAAATGATACCCAGAGTCAGTATGCTAAGAATTGATTTTATCCAAATTAGCTTCTTACTGATGCCAGCCTTCTTTTCTAAAGTATAAATGTAGTTATTAACCAAGGCATAACCTACTACAGAAAGGAAATAACCTTGAATGTCATATATTAAAGTAAAATAGCTAACGAAGCCTAGTCCAATCATAATCATACCAATTGAACCAATAACCATATTTGTATAAAGAGCAGCCCTTTTCTTGACAGTAATTGTAATCCCTCCCCGTCCTTTATCCGTTTTCAGAAGAATTAAAGCCTTCCTTTCTACCTATAGAAGCAAGTTAGTAACCTTCTAACCTAAAAATATAAATTATAAACAAAGCTCATCATCTTCACTCAGACCCCTTGAGCAACGGGATCGTTCTTCAACATCTACAATGTACCAAAAGCCATTTTCTTTTTTCATGGTTATTTTTATATCGCTTCCATCAATGGAATCATCAAAAAAACCAAAACTCAATATATAACCCTTTGCACTACTTTCATCAGAAAATTCGATTCTAGTATTTATCTCCCATACTTCTTGACCCAACCAATAGGTGGCTTCAACATCAGTCATCCACGCCAGCATTAACAAACCTGGCGTTTCCCATGATTGATTAGGGGCTGATAATGACGGATCAAATTCACCATCCCATTTTCTCCAATTTGTACTACCACGCTTCCAACCATTTTCTTCAGCGAAGGAAAAATTCAATACATTTTCCCATATTTGAGCATCAGGATTACTCCATAATTTAGGAGCTTCATTTTTAGGAATTTTGATATATTCCTGTTCCTTTGTTTCTTCTAGTTGCTGATATAGTGCCTTTAACTCACTCTCCTTCTCCTCTAAACGTTCAGACATTTCATCTAAATCCTGTGTTAATTCTACAACTTTTTCGTTGTTAGAACATCCACTTAGAAACAATGCTAGCAAAACTAAAATGAACAATTGTTTTAATAACATACTATAACCCCCAAGAGAGTAATTTTAGTTGTATCAAATAATTTAAAAGGCAAATATCTCGCTAATCTTTATTCCGAAGATACGTACTCGAATTCTTTATTTTTTCCGAAGTGGAAATGTATATCATACTTTCGTTCACTGTCATATAGGAAGTAACCAACTTCTGTAAATTCAGGTTGATGGTTATAATACGCAAAATACATAGGCAATCCAGCTATAGCTATTGGAAATGCAGGTGCTGTTGGATAATCACGAAGTTTATTGAAAACAAGACTTTCATCACTAACTTCAAAATCAACATTAAACTCATTTGCTAATTTATCAAAATCTTTCTCTGTTATTAGGCTCATAATTCTTCTTGCTTTGTGGTCGTAAATTTGTAAATCAACGCTACTTTCTTCTAGTTTCTCCTTTTCTTGTTTCAATTCGTCTTTCGTTAATCGTAGCTCTTCTTTTAATTTATTAATCTCGCCATTTTTCTCTTCAATCTTTGTTTCGTATTCCGAAGCTAAAACTTCCATGTCTAATTCATTATTTGAACATGCGAACAAAAAACTTAATGCTACAGCAATTCCAGTCAATATAAAATACCGTTTCATATTTCATCCCCTTTATGAATTTAATTTGTATTCACTACCTTATGACCTTGTGAAATGAGTATTAATATCCAGCTTCTTTAATTATTCTAATCTTTAGTACCCTATCGCCTAGCCTTAATGTTAACATAATATTCCAAAAATTTGCCCTGTTTTTAGGTAAGAAAATGCAATCAGAGATTAAACTATTATCCTAATATGTGACACTTAATAAAATAAGGGAAATCACAAAAAAAAGCTTGGGATCAGATTAGATACCAAGCGGCTCACTACTTTTATGAAGAAAATACTCTTAAGTGTTAAGAAAAATAGTGGACACAACCTTAACAATCAGTAATGGACTATCATTGGAAAATTTCTTGCAGGATGGAGTCTTCTTTCACTACTTTTAATGCTTTTTCTCGATACCTTTCTTCGTGTATGAAAGTATAACGATCAGGTTTAATAGAAGGACTCATTATAATAGCCTCACAGTATTCCTCTTTTTTTAACCCTAACGTTTTAACATAATCGAAGAAGCCTGTTCGTGTAAAAACTTTCTCCATGCGCATGGATCTATGTTCTTGGACATGTGACATGATGTATGTAGCTATACCGACCTGAATACCATGCATTTGTGGCTTCGATGAAATGATATCAAGGCTGTGAGATATAAGGTGTTCAGAGCCACTTATTGGGGAACTATTCCCGCTAATTACAGTCGATATGCCTCCCATAGTTAGAGAACTAACTAATTCTTTTAAGAGAAGTTCATTTTTAATATCGTCCATTGGTGTCCGAATGAAGCTATTTACCGCTTTTTTACTGAGCATATAAGCAAACGCGTTGACCTTGCTTACTTCATGTCTTTGCTCAAAATCCCAATCATATAATGCGGTTATATTAGACATTAAGTCACCAATACCTGCTAGGATAAAGCGTTCAGGAGCATTACGAATGATATCAAGATCAGCAATGATTCCATAAGGAACTTTTGCTGGCACGGTTGTTTTTTTTCCGTCAACATGTAACGAGCAGTTACTACTGGCAAAGCCATCGTTTGAAGGGGCCGTTGGAATACTAATAAAAGGACTTCTCCTTGAAAACGCAATGTATTTTCCATAGTCAACAACCGTTCCTCCACCAATAGAAATGACGACATCATAGCGGTCCCAGGAAAACCCAAGTGAAACAAGCTCATGAATATCAAGTGAATCTGACATCTCAACACACTTTACCTTTAAGGATGATAAACTGTGTTCAATCTGTTGTTTTAACGTTGTATAGGAATAGTCATCAAATAGAATAACAGCAGATGTAAAAGCGTGTTTTTTTAATATCTGATCAATTCTTGTAAGAATACCAGAACCAATTTCAAGTATACCTGGGATGGGAATGTTTGTGACTTGATTCCCTACCATCAGGAGAGCACCCCTCTAGCTTTTAAGTCTTGTTCAATTTCTTCAAATGATTGAACAGGTACAAAGGAAATGCCTTTTTCTCGCAATAGGTCCTGTAGTGCATCCTTGGCATAGGTCACATCCGCATATTGCGCCGGGTGTGAGTCTGGCTCACTATCCCCCGCAAAATAAAGAGTATCATATTGTTCCTTTAACTCTAAAATAACCTTGGACTTGTCAATCCCGTATCTTTCTGAGTAGTGGGGGTGCTTTTTGTCAATCTTCATATGGATATTTTTTTCATGATAGTATCCCTCGTTTGAGAATACCTTAACATCTTTGATACCATATTGTTGTAAGATCTGATAAATATAGTAGTCCGTACCTGCACTCAAAATATAAAAATCTCCACCCTGATTCTGTACATGATTTATAAACGTCGGTACATACTCATCAATTGGGATGGTAAGGATATCACTTAAAATTTGCTCCTCTTCCTGATCAATTGAGGTAAATACATCACTCAGGAACTCTATATCTAAAATTTCTTCGTTTTTCCACTGCTTATATCGTTCTTCTCCTTCAGAATAATAACGATTCATCACCATTTTATAAAAATCTTCTTTTGAGATCGTACCGTCAAAATCAGAGACAAAAGCCCACTTCTTCATTAAAGAAACCTCCAAGTTATTTCGTCTTGACATTACTATAATTTTACTTCTTTATCTTTAACTTATTTCTATATCATTAACCACCAATTTCATTATTAAAAGCCATACTTCAAGAAGCGAAGAATGGCAGCGTTTGTCTTTATTAAGTTGTAAATCATTATAGAGTACCTAGTGTAATTCCAAATCGAGATTTTACAATAACATATGTGTCCGTTTGGTAACTTTACTTATTTTTTTATTTCTCACCAATTGAGAGCAAACATTAGAACTACAGTAATTAGAAATACCACAATAAAGAATTCGATGTAATACGTTTTTTTCTTTTCTGTTTTATTTTTTCTTTCATAACTCTTCCATCCAATTAACAATCCAACAAACATTCCAATAATCCCAAAACGTAAGATAGATACTATATATTCAAATATAGGTTTATAAGTAGTCACAGTACCATTATGACCAAGCCGTGAAACGTCCTTATAATCAACTAATAAAATAGCAATAGCCAATCCAAGTACTAATCCATAAATACCTGATTTTCTCAGGATAATTTCCATCATATAACCTCCTTGTTGCATGTAATTCATACTTTCAGAGTACAGATAATAAGACTTTAATAGTGATAGAAAATTAAATAGCTATAATTGGCCTTATTATAATGAGGCACTTTTGTATTTATCTTCAAAATACTCCATCAAATGTAAGATATCCATCTTCCAAATATCATTTTGTTTTTTCAGCCCATAAACGATTGTTGCTTGAAAAATCCCCAAACTTACATTCATTTCGACAACAACTTCATTTTCTGTTTTAGTATCTTCTTTCACTTTAATTGAATTGTAGTATCTATAATCAACTGTGGATTCTTGCTCACTTTTACTCAGTCCTTCTTTATAATACTTCTCTCTAAAAGTAGATAAGTCTGGTAATGTACCATCGTCATATGTTAGATAATAAATTGCTTCAACATCACCGAGTACTACTGAATGGTAATAAATCAACAGTATTTTTTCAGGAGAAAAGCCTAATAGGTGTTGTGGATTTTTATCTTTTACAAACTGTTCATATGATTCTATTTCCTCTTTTGTAAAATCTCTTAAATAAGAAAACTCTTTATTTTGGTTATTTATTACTTTTTCCTGTTCCTTGACTATTTCTTTAAGATCAGCAATCTGATTCTCTAATTCTTTCAATTGTTTCTGCTGTTCTTCTATTAACGTATCATTATTATTACAACCAGATAAAAACAAGATAAATACCGTAAGAATAACACTCATTAATTGCTTCATTTTAACGTCTCTGCCCCCAACTATTTTCCCTAATTATACCATATAATTGAAACTTGTTTCGTTTGGCTACTTTTCACAAACTTTTATGAAATAAAATAGACCAAATCAACTATTAAATCGACTTAGTCTATTAATCAAATTCACAAGTATTAAGTTTTCTGCTAGTTTGTAATGCTTTGTGTTGAAATAACTCGTTGGATTGTATGTATTTGTCCTAGATGATGGGCTTCATGGAATAATGCCATTTGGGCTAATTCCCCATATGTTTCAAGGCCTAGGAAAGGTTTTTGAAGGACTTGCTCAAAACTCTCTACCGGGATTTCTTTTAGGCGAACCACTTGTTCTTTGAGTTGTGAGATTAGCTCTTCAATTTGTGGCACTTCTTCCTCAATCCAATTAGACGGTTTCGAACCATTTCCAAATAACTCAACATAATTTTCTGGTAAAAAGGTTGTTTTCTTTGGAAATCCGAACATAAATTGTTCAGTTACCGTTAATACATGGCCGATGTGCCATAGGATATTGTTATTAAACCCTTCCGGCTGCACTTCAAGAATGTCGATAGGAAGTGCTTCAACCTTTTTCAGAAAAAAGTTTCTCGTCATTTCAAACTGCTTTAGAATTGTTTGACCCATGTATATTCCCCCATTTTAATTACTCAAAATCTCTTTATTATATTCGGTAAGTCCTACATAATTCCTTTATTTTGAAGTAGTTTCCTTTATATAAAACTACCCAGTAGTACCTTACATAAAGGTAGCTTACTGGGTAACTTTATTACTCATTTTCCACTAATGATTTCATCAATAATCCCGTATTCTTTTGCCTCAAGTGCAGTCATAAAATAATCACGATCTGTATCCTTTGCAACCTTTTCAACAGATTGACCTGTTTTATCAGCAATTATTTTATTAATGTCTTCTCTTAGTTTAAGAATTCTTCGTGCCGAAATTTCAATCTCTGTCGCCTGACCTCGTGCCCCACCTAGTGGCTGGTGAATCATGATTTCACTATTTGGAAGAGCATAGCGTTTCCCCTTGGTCCCTGCTAATAATAACATTGCACCAAAGGATGCAGCCATCCCAATACAGATGGTTCTAATGTCTGGCTTAATGTATTGCATGGTGTCATAGATGGCAAAACCTGCAGTGGTTGAGCCACCTGGACTATTAATATAAAGGGATATATCTTTATCAGGATCATCTGCAGCCAAAAACAGCAACTGTGCTACTACACTATTTGCAACATGATCATTAATCTCATCACCGATCATGATAATACGATCCTTTAGAAGCCTTGAATATATATCATAAGAACGCTCACCACGATTTGATTGCTCAATTACATAAGGAATTGTCGTCATTTATATAGCCTCCCGCTAGTAATTAGCCATTACTCTATGCAGCGATAGAGTAAAAGCTGTTTGTAGGAGAATGTGCTTTCCGAGTGAATGGTTTTTGACTAACAAGCTTCGGAGAATGACCAACATTAAATAAAGCAGGTATCAATCGGATCTGTGTAATTAGAGTACTTGGATCATTTAGATACAAAGCCTCGTATATCACAGTTGAAAGTAGCTCCTCATCAACCTCTTCCCAATATAAATCAGACGGCTCTTTTTCGTCTTCATCTTTTCTTTTCTCAAGCTGTTTTCTTGCTCGGAAAAGAATAGATTTTACAGCTGTCTCACTTATATCCAGTAGATCTGCAATTTCCTTCGATTGATATTCAAATCCCTCTTTTAGTACATAAATAACGAGCTGCTTTGGAGTGAGACCTTTCATTAAGTAGTCCCTTATCGTGAAAATTGACTCAAACCCAGATTCATTGGCCTTATCTGGTATTTCATCTAAAAGGACATTTTTCTTCTTACGAGTTGTATCAATCCATTGATGATATGCAATCTTTTTTAATAAAGGTTGAGTAATTTCCGACTGATAATGCTCCAAAGCTTTAAGGACCGATTGTTGGGCAAGGTCCTCTCCGTCCCACTTATTTTTAGAAAGGAAGTAACAATATTTCTTAAGATTTGTATAAAGTTCTTCTAAGCTGAATTGTTCCTTACCTGTTTGGTTCGTACCCTCTCTTAACTTGCTAATCATATTCTTCACTCTTTAACACCTCTCTTACCTTACTAACGATTTACCCTATGTGAAAAGATACGGGGCTATCAAATATTTTTATATTTACTTTCATATTATTCCCAAATTTGATTTTTAGCCAATAAAAAGCGAGGAAGACTCCTCGCTTTTATTTCATTTAAACTAATTCTTTATCGAGGAAATCGTAAAAGTCGACCCACTCATCGATTAACTTAGATGTTGGTTTGCCAAGCCCATGCCCCGCTTTCGATTCTAACCGAAGAATAACACTGGTTGATGGGTCAGCCAACTCTTTTAGGGTTGCTGTAAATTTTTTAGCATGAGCAGGAACAACTCGATCGTCACTATCTGCTGTTGCTATTAAAATGGCTGGATATTTTTCTCCTTCTGTAACATTATGAAGTGGAGAATAAGCATACATATATGGGAAATCACTCGGGTTTTCAGCATTTCCGTACTCAGGAATCCAGTATCGACCAATGGTAAATTTATGATAACGTAGCATATCAATAACTGGAACTCGACAGATAACAGCTCCAAAAAGGTCAGGACGTTGGACCATACAAGCTGCTACCAACAGACCACCATTTGAGCCTCCCATAATTGAAAGCTTATTGGTTGACGTGTACTTGTTTTCAATTAACCATTCTCCAGCAGCAATAAAATCATCAAACACATTTTGCTTTTTATCAAGCATACCAGCTTTATGCCAAGCTTCTCCGTATTCTGACCCACCACGAAGATTTGCTACTGCATATACTCCACCCTTCTCTAACCAACGAAGAATCGCAGGATTAAAGGATGGTGACAAGCTAATATTAAACCCTCCATACCCATATAAAATGACTGGGTTTTGGCCATCTAATTTCAAGCCTTTTTTATGGGTTAAAAACATTGGAATATTTGTCCCATCCTTGGATCTATAGAAGATTTGTGAAGTTTCATAATCCGAAACCTCAAATGGTAGATTGGATTGTGCAACCACACTTAATTGATCGATTGTTATATCATACTTAAATACTGTTGTTGGATGTAAAAATGAAGTCAATCCAAAGTACATTTCATTCTCTTCTTTATTAATGGATAGTTCAGTTAAAGAACCGATAAATGGAACGTTTATTTCCTTGTCGAAGGTTCCATTTTCATGAAAAAGTTGAACCACATGATGTGCATCTTTTAAGAAACCAATAATGAATCGCTCATTTACAAATTTAATATGGTCTATTACATTCTCTTGTTCTGGGATAACTTCAGTCCAATTTTCTCTCCCAGGTGAATCTAGGTCAATCACGATTACACGACCCTTTGATGCATCAAGGTCTGTTTTAAAGTAGAACCTTTTACCTTCGTTAAAAATATAGGAGTACTCTGCATCCTGGTCATCAAGTATTCTACTAAATCCCTCTTGAGAATCTAGTTTCTTCACATAGAAACGATTTTCTGCTGCTGTGCCATAGCTTACATGTAAACAAAGGTATTCTTTATCATAGGAAAGAATAGTTGAAAACATTAGCTCTTTATCCTGCGGTTGATCATGAATCAGAAAATCTGCTGATTGTTCGGTACCTAGTTTATGAAAATATACTTTATGATGATTACTTTCATCTTCTTTACTGACTGTTCCTGGTTCTGGAAATCTACTATAAAAGAAACCTTCCCCACTTGGATGCCACGTAATTGAAGTAAATTTCACCCACTTAATAAGGTCAGTTAAATCATTCCCTGTTGCTATATCTCTAACCTGAATTTGCTGCCAATCACTTCCGTTGGCAGATGTTGCATAGGCTACATAGCGACCATCGCTATCAAATGAGTAGTTAGTTACCGCAACGGTACCATCCTCAGAAAGAGCATTTGGGTCAATAACGACTTTTTCACCTTCATTATTTTTCATCATTAAAACAGCCTGGTTTTGTAACCCATCATTCTCTTGATAAAACAATCTTCCTTTAATTTTTTTAGGAACAAAATATTTCGGAAAGTTCCAAAGCTCAGTTAAGCGCTCTTTATCAGTTGTTCTTGAAGAAGATTGACAAAAGTATTCTGTACATTCAACTCCCATCGCTCTTTCCCACTCCGCTGTATCAACCGAATTTGTATCCTCTAACCATCGATACGGATCAGCAACACTCGTGCCATGAAAATTTTCTACTATGTCACTCTTCCTTACAGTAAGCATCGACATTCCTCCAATTAAAAAATATATATACTATTTCGACAAACGAAATAAGTTCTCCTTCTGAAATCATTTTTTTCACTACATTTTAGAAATGTTACAACTTTATGATAATCAGTAGTGGACAATTATTTTCCACCTAGAATTGTGATAAACCTCACATTTTGTTTTTGAAATAAAAAGTATCATGAGTGTAGTAATAATTCTTTATAAAATTTTAAAAGAGAAAGAAGAAACAATTAGGAGGAAATCATCATGGCAAGAATTAGTGAATGGAACCCTGAAGATAGTCACTTTTGGGAAACCAAAGGAAAAAAACGTGCAAGAAAAAACTTGGGACTTTCTGTATTCGCTTTAATTTTAGCATTTTGCGTATGGCAACTTTGGTCAGTAACCGCAGTAAGATTAAATGATGCAGGGTTTAATTTTACCCAAGAACAGCTATTTACACTTGCGGCATTACCAGGATTAACAGGGGCTACTCTTCGATTACTTTATACATTTTTACCAAGCTTAATTGGAGGTAAAAAAACAACACTCTTAACAACAGGAGTATTATTAATCCCTTCAATTGGAATTGGATTTGCTGTTCAAGACACAAGCACTAGTTTTATGACAATGGCAATCTTAGCAGCACTATGTGGTTTAGGTGGAGGTAATTTAGCTTCATCAACAGCAACATTAAACCCATTTTTCCCTAAACAGTCAAAAGGAACAGCAAATGGAATTAACGTTGGTCTTGGTAACTTAGGAGTAAGCGTTGTTCAATTATTAACTCCAATTGTAATTGGATTAGGCTTTATTGGAGCTTTAACAGGCGGTGCACAGGTGATGCCTGACGGAACAGAGGTTTATATCCAAAACGCTGCATTTATCTGGGTTATTCCAATCGTTGTATCATTTATCTTAACACTATTCTTCTTTGATGAAATTCCAGTAGCTAAACCAAGTATTAGTAGTCAATTGTCTGTAATAAAGATGAAGCATTTTTGGGTTATGACTTGGTTATATATCATGTGTTTTGGTTCATTTATTGGCTTCGCAGCAGCATTTCCGTTGTTAATTCGTTCAGAATTCCCAGAAATCAATGTAATGAGTTATGCATTCTTAGGAGCGTTTGTTGGAGCATCTATACGTCCTTTCGGAGGTTGGATTTCTGATAAAGTGAATAGCGGAGCAAAGGTAACTTTTTGCACGATTATTTTAATGATGCTAGCAACATCAAGTGTTGTTTATTTCTTAAATACAGCTAATTTTGTAGGTTTCTTATTCTCCTTCTTAGCATTGTTTGCTGGTGCAGGGATTGCTAATGGTTCAACATTCAGAATGGTACCATTTATTTTTGAAGAGAAATTTGCCGCTCCTGTATTAGGACTAATCGCAGCTTTTGCAGCGTATGGCGCTTTCTTCATTCCAAAAATTTTCGGTTGGTCAATTGCAACAACAGGCACTGCAAACTTAGCACTATATTTATTCTTAGGATACTATGCAATCAGTTTGATAATCTGTTGGTATTTCTACACAAGAAAAAATGGAGATGTAAAGTGCTAATAAGTACTGAATCACCCCTACTCCCAATTTGGTAGTAGGGTATTTCTTTATCATCTTAAAAAGTCAGAAAATTCCTACCCAATTTCCTCTTTATACTATATAATAAAAATTGTTAGTGTTTCGAAATAATTAGTATAAAATCTACTAAAAAAAGGAGAATTCTTTATGCAAAACGTTAAACAAAAGCGTCTAACACGCTCAGAGGTTCCTACTGAATTAACTTGGAATTTAGAAGATTTATTTAAAACAACAGAAGAATGGGAAGTAGAACTAGAAGCTATTCAAAAAGAACTCCCTTCCGTAACACAATATAAAGGAAAATTAGCAGAAGGACCTCAAACCCTACTTGCATGCTTAACTGCACAAGAAAAATTGTTTGAGAGAATCGTTTTAGTTGCTACTTACGCAAACCTACGTATCTCTGAAGATGGTTCAAGCCCAGAGAATCAAGGAAATGCAGGTAAAGTAGGATCAGTTCTTGCTAGTATTAATGCTTCACTATCATTCATTGAGTCTGAAGTCTTAGCCTTACCTGAAGGAACACTAGAAAGATACATAGAAGAAGAAGCAGAACTTACTACTTTTAAAAAGACCTTAAAAGATTTACAAGACAAAAAGCCTTATACTCTTTCTGCTGAAACGGAGCAAGTATTAGCGGCACTTGGTGAAGTACATAGCTCACCATATATGATTTATTCTCGCAGTAAATCATCTGATATGGAATTCGATTCATTTTTAGATGAAAATGGTGAAGAACTACCTCTATCTTTCGCTTTATTTGAAGATCGCTATGAATTATCACCAAATACAGAAACTCGTAGAAAAGCATATGAAGGCTTTGTTAAAACCTTAAAGCAGTACAAAAACACGTATGCTGCAACCTATGCGACTGAAGTTATAAAACAAGTAACAATTTCAAAACTTCGTAACTATGAGTCTGTTACACATATGCTTTTACAGCCTCAACAGGTTACATTAGAAATGTATAATAATCAATTAGACGTTATTCAAAACGAACTTGCACCACATATGCGCCGTTTTGCTAAGCTTAAGCAAAGAGTCTTAGGATTAGAAAAAATGCAATTCTGTGATTTAAAAGCTCCACTAGATCCAGAATTCAACCCTTCTACGACTTATGAAGATGCATGTAAAGTAATTTTAGAGTCATTAGAAGTGATGGGTCCAGAATATATGGAAATTATGGAAAAAGCGTTAAAAGACCGTTGGGTAGATTTAGCTGAAAATGTCGGGAAAGCAACTGGTGCTTTCTGCGCTAGTCCTTATGGATCTCACCCTTATATCTTGCTTACATGGACAGATACGATGAGAGGTGCTTTCATTCTAACTCATGAGCTTGGCCATGCAGGACACTTCTATTTAGCGAATAAAAATCAAAAACTATCGAATACTCGTCCTTCCACTTATTTTGTTGAGGCACCTTCAACAATGAATGAGTTATTACTTGGACAGCATATCTTATCAAAAACAGATGACAAACAGATGAAGCGCTGGATCTTATTACAGTTCCTTGGCACATATTATCATAACTTTGTTACTCACCTACTTGAAGGTGAATTCCAACGTCGTGTATATGCACTTGCTGAAGCTGGTAAACCACTAACGGCTACATCACTTTGTCAGCAAAAAGCTGAAACACTTTCTACATTCTGGGGAGATGCAGTAGAAATTGATGAAGGTGCAAGCTTAACGTGGATGCGTCAACCACACTATTATATGGGCCTTTACCCATACACTTACTCTGCAGGATTAACAGCTTCTACTGCAGTGGCACAATTAATTAAAGAAGAAGGTCAACCGGTAGTTGACCGTTGGTTAGAAGTATTAAAAGCTGGTGGAACAATGACACCACTAGAACTGATGAAATATGCAGGTGTAGACATGTCTCAACCTGAAGCAATCAGCAAAGCTGTAGCTTATGTAGGTTCATTAGTGGATGAGCTTGAAAAGAGCTTCGAATAGTTATTAATGCACTTACGAATCGCTAGGAAACTATGTTCCTAGCGATTTTTTGTATTTTCAAAGGTAGATTCCAAGGTTTATCGGTCTATTTTTTTGGGCTCTATTTTTAGGTCGATAAATCATGTAATAAACAAAAGAATATAAAGCTATTAGATTTAATTTAATATTTTTGCCTCTTAAAATGAACTGGTTAACATTTTTACAGGAATTTTATAATACAATTCTTTAGAGGTGATGAAAAGTGGCGAGAGTTGCGTATACCGATAAAGACATCGAGTTAATTGCAAGGATGATGAGGGCGGAAGCCGAGGGTGAAGGACGACTAGGTATGCTTATGGTTGGTAATGTAATTGTAAATAGACGAAAAGCCAATTGTGGTGATTTCGAAGGTTTAAGGTCAATACGAGATGTCATTTTTCAGATTCAAGGTGGAAATTATTCATTTGAAGCTGTACAAAAGGGAAATCTTTTTTATAACCCAGCAAGAGAGGTTGAAAAAAAATTAGCCAAACAAACCTTAGACTTTTGGAGAGAACATCCATCTAAGTATGCTCTTTGGTATTTTAATCCGTATGCTCCATGTCCCCCTACATGGTACGGTCAACCATTTTCAGGTCAATTTAAACTACATTGTTATTATGAACCACAAGCTAATACATGCGAAGGTGCTTATCGATGGTAGTAAAAAACCCCCGAATCATGGGGGTTTTTTAGTTTAGCAGAAATGTATAGCTAATCAAATTGTATCGTGTTCGTTTTAGGATTGATTTGATAAATAACATCTTTTCTTTCAATGACTATTCGAGTTTTCTCTCGTAAGTCTTCTTGTTCTGTAATTGCTGTTAACAATTCTTTTGCAGGATTAATTGCAACAGGGTTACCAACACATTTAAACATCGTTAAATCACCATTCGTATCACCATATGCGTAACTTTGTGTTAGATCAATATTATGTTTTTCCACCATTGCTCTTATTGTTTTCTCTTTGCTAACTGAATCCCACATTGGTTCAACTTGTCCTGTAAAAAAGCCCTCATCATCTATGTGGTAGGTAGAACCACAAAAATCAGTTGCACGATACTTCTCAGCCATCTTAGAAACTAGAAAATCTGGACTACCTGAAATAAATATCACTTTATAGTCATTGTCTAAATGCCACTCAATTTGTTGTCTAGTGTATTTATACACTCTATCTGCTTTAAGGCGAATAACCTGTTTAGCAATGAACTCAATGTCTTCTTTAGATACATTGGTTAAATGCTCAACATAGGTCTTACTTACATCAAGTAAGTAAGAATCGTAATTTCCTTGTCGTTTATCCCAATCTTGAAAAGTATGCTTCACCTTTTCATGCCATACAGATGGCGAAATGACTTCATGTTTAATTAGTCTTTTAAAATGTTCAATTAATAATGAGTCACGGTAAAAAGTGCCATCAATATCAAAAAACGCTGCTTTATTTTTAATCATTAATTCTCTCTCCCTAACCTAAATCTCCAATCCACATCTTCTTCTCTTCTATAGCTACTTGGAAGCTCATGTGGTCATTAATTTCTTAGAGGTATTCCTTTATAGATTTTAAAGAACAAATCCAGGATAGGCAAATTCTAAGAATTTTGAAGTCGTAAAAGTACGTTTTTAAATAGTGGTTAGTCCAAAAATACCAAACTGCCAGATCACTATTCCAAAAGTGATAAATAATAGTTCATCTCCAATACATAACACAAAATACCTTGATTCATTATCCTCCTTCCACCAGAGAAAGGCTTCAATAAATAAAGGAATAGCTAAGTGAACAAAGCATAAACCCAAAAATAACATCTGTGAAATAATATTTAAATGCTGAAGGTAGTAAAAGAGCAGAAGATTAATAATAATGAAAGCTACAACAATCATATTAATTTTTTGATGTTTGTTGTTAACAAATTCCATATGATAAGGCTTTTTATCAACCTTGAATACATCTATAAGTACAATCTTTAATAAAAATTTAGTAGTGTACAAAGTTAAAACGAATAGTATTAGTTTTTCACCGTCAGTGACCATTCCACTCACATCTCTGCTCTCTCTACTTTATAATTACTTTTTTTATTACAAAATGCATGATTTTGCTATTTAAACTAAAAATAAGATAAATCATAAACGAAGATACTATTTGTTATCCTGATATAGAAAGGAATAATTATATGGGTTATATGGATCAAGATGCTCAAAATCAACAAGGCAGAGTAGAAAAAGGAAATCGTTTACATTGGCTTTATGCGATTATCGTTGTAGCTGTTTTAGTAGCAGTTCTGATGATTATTCAGTTCTCTTAAATTATATCTAATCCTCAGTTTAGGCAAGATAACTATACGTTAGGTCAAACTTAAAATTGATTTCGCTACATAGGTCTTGCCTCTAAAAAGATTCTCACTTTACGTTTAATATCATAAAAGAAGTAACGAGAGTAGTAACCAGTCCTATCCCTAAAAGGATACCGCCAGCAACTACAAAGTTAGTAATATAGCTTTCTATCATGATATGAAATAGTGCAGTATCCGCTCCCCCCTGTTTCATTAGCCAATTTTCAGCCATTGATGTGCCAAAATAAGTACTGAAAAACAAAAGTATAAATCCTACAATCGTCAATATAGAGCCTATAGTTATAAAACGTATAAGATTATTGTTTGTCATATCTAACCCTCCTATTTAAGTTACTAACCCTCTCATTCCGTGTTCTCTCTTTTAAACGTAACATACATCCCTGATAAAATGGAGGAATTTACAATTTATTCTAGCTGTTCCCCCCACCAACTATTGTTGCTTCAATCCCAAATAATTTTTATTGATTTTAGAATATATACAATTATCTAATAATTAATGTATACTATAACTATACTAACCGGTTGGTATATAAAACTTTGGGAATTTTAAATTCTATAAATTGACAGCGTTTTCATATTGAACCAATTACATATTGAGAGGGGTTAACAAGATGTTAGCAGAAAAGCAACAACAAGAGTGTTCGGCCAGTTCCTTACAGGTTGCAACTCCAGGACATAAGGAAATGTTGAATTATGGATTGGGGTTTTTTGGTGTTATTTTAGTCTGGACACTAGTGGGTACCTTTCTACCCTACTATTATACAGATGTAGCTGGAGTTTCCGCCGGTGTGGTTGGAACGCTTATGCTAGTTGCTCGTCTTTTTGATGGAGTAACAGATCTTGGGATGGGTACTTTAGTAGACAGAACGAGGTCAAAGCATGGTAAAGCACGTCCTTGGATTTTATGGATGGGAATCCCCTTAGGTATCTCCACTATTTTACTATTTTCTGTACCAGACTTTGGAAATACAGGGAAAATCATCTATGCATATGTTACTTATATATTGCTCATTTTGGTTTATACGGCTGTATCAATACCTTATAAAACCTTACTAGGATTAATGACGCAGGAGCCTTATGGAAGATCTGTTTTAAATATTTACACAGGTGTGTTTACGATGTTAAGTACACTTGCTATCATGATCTTTGCTCAGCCTGTTGCAAGTGCAATTGGCGGTAAGCTAGGCTGGACTATTGTGGCAGTTGCCAGTGGAGTAATTATCATGATTACAAGTTACATTGCTTTTCGTTCAACAAAGGAACGTGTCAGTGCTTCTGTTGTTAAAACCAATGATATTATACCGTTCAAAGTTGGTTTAAAGGCATTATTCACAAATAAGTATTGGCTAATTATTACTTTATATTGTGTAATTGCTTATACGCTTAACGCACTTCTAGCCGGAGCAGGACTATATTATACTTCTTATATTCTCGGTAATGCCTCTTATTTTTCCCTAGTGGGGTTACTGCTTTTTTTACCTACCATTATTTGCTTCTTTTTCATGGCAAAATTAGTAGCAAAGTTTGGAAAACGAAACATCGCTTTAACTGTTTCTGTGATAGGTATTTTAGGTCCCATTGTAAAGCTGATTGACCCATCCAATGTAGCTGTCTTCCTAGCTGGCACAGCTATTCAGGGGTTTGGTTTGATACCAATTATTATGTTTTTATATGCTATGATTAATGACACTGCAGAATACGGTGAGTGGAAGTTCGGCATTAGAACAGAAGGACTAGTTAACAGTGCTGCAAGCTTTGGCATGAAGGTTGGGGCGGGTCTTGGTGGAGCTTTAATCGGCTGGCTATTAGCTTTTGGTGGTTATGTTGGCGGACTTGACGAACAAACAGCATCTGCAACGACTATGATTCTAGCACTCAATATTTATATTCCATTTGTTTTAGCAGTTTTACAAACTGTACTTATGTGGATGTACAAACTTGATGAACAATATCCGCAAATCTTAGCAGATCTAAATAAGAAAAGATAATAAACGGAATGTCCTTTAGCGTCAGGGACATTCCTTTTTTTCATTCTTGTTAATATTGAGTTAAAATGACATCTGTAATCGTTACATTAAGTAACTGCGCTATTCCACTTTTCGAAATACTCATCTAATGTTTGATAACGATCCTCTTTTTTAAGATTGACAGCTTTTAAAGCAACTGCGTGCAACTCTTCATTTGCTTGCCACTTATCCAAAGATCGATCAAGTCCACCACCTAATAACTGAAAAGCTGTTGCTGCCATTAAAAATACATTTGATCTCTCATCAATCTGTGCGCCAAGTTGGAACTCTTCTGGAGACATAAATCGACTTGACCCCCACATCCGTCCTATAGTATTGATGACAGGTTTTTTAGCATATAATTCTACATCACAAATCATTGTTTGTTTTATAGCAAAATCATACATTATGCTCCCATCATAAAAATCAAGCGCAATATAACCACATTTGTTCGTATGTAGATGAAATATCAGAATCTCTTTATAAATACTTAACTTTTCTTCTAGTGGCAAAGCTATGAATTTATCAAAAGAATCATATTGTTTACCCATACACTTACCTTCAAACCACTCAAAGACAGTTAGGAATCCATCTTTAGTTTCTCTATATTCAATTATTTCAATGAGATTGGGATGTCTTAAATCTTCGTATATAGATATAGTTGATTTAAGGGTTGTTATTGCTTTATCAGGAGATACATTGCTTCTTAGAGTTGATGCTCCAGCCATTTTTAAGAACAGCTTTTTGTTTTTATTTTGAACACCAAAACATAAATATCCAGAATCCTGATTGGCAAATACCTTAAAAACCTTGCCATATTCAGATAAATAATTAAAATCGAAATCTTTTTTAAGCTCGAATGAGACATTATCGATTGTTTTTGTTATCATTTCTAACCTCCAAAACCCATTTAACGACTTTTTCTATTTTACTTAAAAGAAAGCACTTGAATACTCTACTTTCCCAGATACATTGGTAAGTGCGTTTTCACGTAATTCTAGTGCCATGAACAATTCTTCCGGCACCTCAAAAGGAACTTTTATATTCCATAATGAAGCCTTTTTGAAACCGAATTTTGGATAATAATTTGGATGCCCCAAAACTATGACAGAGTCATAATTTAGTAATTTTGCCTTTTGTAACGATTCCTTGATTAAGGTACTACCTACCCCTTTATTTTGAAACTCTGGATGTACTGAAACAGGAGCAAGTGCGAGCGCTTGAACATATTGGTTAGGATTTACGATTTGACATTTTGAAAGTAGAATATGTCCGATTATTTGTTTACTAACACTTTCTATTGCAACTAATGATAATTTTGGCACATATTCAGTTGACTCTCTAAGTCTAGAAACTAATTCTTGCTCCTTTTTATCACTGAACGGCATAGTTGCAAATGCACTTCTTATTACTTGTTCAATTGTTAAATAATCTTCTTCTTGTTCTTCTCTAATTACTAGGTTCATTTTCTTTTCCTCCATCATTCTTTTACCCACTAAAAGACCTCCGTACAAATACGTTTTTAAAAATAAAAAAGCAGAAAATGAACAATCGTCATTTTCTGCCTACATACAATAAAAGAGCATACAAAAACTGCATGCAAGTTCACCATAATAGGTCTGTTTAAAACGATGTTCTTAACCCTGGTTACATAGTCTGTAAAAATGGAATAAGCATAATAAAATGCAACTTATTTCAAAGACTAAATAGCACAAATAGAATAATTAGTTAAGAACAACAACTTTCAAACAAACATCCCCTATTCGTATCTTTTCCATATTAATCCTAATTTACATTTTTAACTAAGTCAATAATGAAATTCATTAAAACTCTTCTACCTTCTTAAATAGCTAAGTCTGCTAAGTGCTTAAGGCCATTCATTTTATAATTATCATTCCTTTTTTAGAAATATCTTATTCTAAATTGTAATCTTTTTTAAATCTGACTTTCCCCCTTTTCACCGTTAATTTAACAATTTTTAAAGGCATTGCAAAAAACTAACATTTTAAAATTTAGATATTAAGACAACCTATAAACGAGCGCTTAAAAACATTCCTTTTTAGGCGTTACATTTCAATGGGGGGTTTTACGTTTGAGGAAATCACTTGTTTCTCTTTCAGCAGCAGCATTAATGGTCGTGGGTCTAACTGGTTGTGGAATGAACGATAATAATGTCGATACGTTTAATAACGATCGAGATGCTCGTATATTAGACCGTGGGTACCACGATAATAATGACTTAAACTATCGCCGCGGAGATACAATTGATAACGAGGGTCCTATCACTGAAATGATGGATGACGATAACGGTCGTGGAATTTTGAATAACAATAACGATAACGACCTTGATATCCTTGATAACGACGATAATAATCGTAATCGTAATATGCTAGGTGGTAACGACAACGATCGAAATCCAAGAGGAACTAGACCTGGTGGTAACAACGCCGGAGGTACTGGTACTGGTGGAACTCGATAGACGACTGTCCTTTAGAATCGAAAAATCCTCCTATTGGAGGATTTTTCTCTTTTTTATACCCTCTAATTCCCTGTCTTGTTCCTTCTCAATATCCCTAAATATTCCTTCCATGGTCCTACGTCTTCTCTGTATCTCTCAGCCATTATTCTAGTTACTTGATTTAGGTGTGTTAAGTCATGTACAACCCAGGTTGATAATAATTCCCTTATGTGGACTTTCCCAAAGGCAGGATGAATGCCGCTTAATTCCAGATCCATCTCAGCTTTGATAAGCGTCTTCAATTTAGATAAACTTTCTGCTCTGCAGGTCTTAAATTCAATCATTTTATCCTCAATTGATCTGTTATTGCCATCGGTTAAATGTGAATAACGATCAAAAACCGGGAATGGCCTGCTTTCTCCCTCGTTAAGAATAATTTCTATTCTCGGTATCCAGTTGGTCTTTTCACCCTCAATTAAGTGATTCATTACTTCAATAATGTTCCATGTACCTTCACCTTCGTTACACAATAACCAGTCTTTATTTAATCCAACTAAAAAATGCTCCAATGTTTGCGGTGTTCGCTCTAACACCTCAATGGCTTCATTCAGCTTAAAATTCAATTTACATGCTCCTTTCTTTTTCTCACCTATAAAGTTTCACAATATCTCAATATTTCTGATAATAAAAAATTCACATTCTCATTTATACTAAAAATAGATAAGAAAGCGCTTTAATTTATTAAAAGTGCACTTATCCTACTTCATTAAAAAGGGTGACAAATATGGATTACAAACAAGTTAAAGAAAAATTAGAGGCATCTAAGATGGAGTTAATTCATAAGTTACAGAAACCGAATTTATCTCATGAGGAAAAAGATAATCTCGAAAAATCAATTGCTAATATAGATTATATTATTGAACTAACTGATATGAACCATTATGAGCGTGGTTGAGGTTTAACGAGTTATGGAGGCGAAAACGTCGCCTCCTTAAAAATTTGGTTACCTATAGTATAAATTTCAACTACGATTTTCTACTAAAATTTAGAGCTAATCGTTTGTAAATAAACCACTGGATTTAATTTGGCTTATAGCTCTCTCCAATGTCACTTCATCTTGAACAAGAGCGATCCGTACATACCCTTCCCCTGACTCACCAAAAGCGTTACCTGGTGTGACAACCACTCCAGCTTTATCTAAAAGATCATAAGCAAATTTCGTCGATGTAGTACCATTTGGTATTCTTGCCCATACAAACATAGACGCACTCGGACTTGTAACCTTCCACCCTAATGCACTTAATCCGTTAACTAATTTGTCTCTTCTTTTTTTATAGGTCGCTCGTAATTGGTCACTAAAATCCGTTTCTACTGTCAGTGCAGCAATGGCTGCCTTTTGGACTGGTAAAAATACACCGTAATCTAAGTTACCTTTTAGAACATTTAAAGAATGAATAATCTCTTGATTTCCTACTATGTATCCAATCCGGCAACCAGCTAAATTGAAGCTTTTTGAAAGAGAATTAAATTCCACTCCGACTTCCTTTGCCCCTTCAACTGATAAGAAACTTATTGGTTTTTCCTGCTCATAATATAGTTCGGAGTAAGCAAAATCATGAACAACGATAATATTGTATTTTTTTGCAAAAGAAATGACTTCCCTAAAAAAATCCACAGTTGCTAACGCTGGAATTGGGTTTCCAGGAAAGTTCAGTATCATCATTTTAGCTTGATCCGCAATATTTTTTGGAATCGATGACAAATCTGGCAAAAATTCATTCTGCTCTAATAAAGGCATCGGATAAGGCTTAGCACCTGCCATTGCTACTGCAGTTGCATAGGCAGTATAGCCTGGATCAGGTACTAAAATAAAATCACCTGGATTCGCAAAAACCATCGGTAGATGCACAAGCCCGTCTTGCGATCCCATTACCATTAATACTTCACTTTGTAATTCTAAAGACACCTGGTACTTATTATTGTAGTAAGTACAAACTGCCTCCTTAAATTCTTCAATTGCAGTTAATGTATATCCATAGGATGTTGGCTTATTTACGTAGCTATTTAGCTCATCCATTATGTAATTTGGTGGTGGTAAGTCTGGGCTACCCACACTTAAATCCACGATGTCTCTTCCCTCTGCTAGTAGTTGTTTTTTAAATTTCAATAATTCATTAAACACACTTTCCTTGAAGGCATTCATTCTAGTCGCTACTGTAAACTTCATAAAGCATCCCCTTCAAACAAATTTCTTATTATTTCGAAAAATATAAGTGATATAATACCGTACTTTTTTCATTTTGTCATGTAGAACATAATTATCACCGTAATGGTTTAAGCTAAGTAGAAACGATAATTATGAGGTGATTCCTTGAAAAAGAAGATCAGTATTCATTTTTTGTTTCTTCTTTTACTTTTTACAACAGCATGTGCAGGACCAACTGAGTTGTTTAGTGGAGTGAAAGTTAAATCTGAACTCAATAGCTATATTGAAGAAATTGGCCAATTAAACGAAGTTCAAAATACTCTACTCGCGGAATATGAACAAGGGTTTGTAGAAGAAACAGATAATGAGGTCGCATTGAATCATTTGAACGAGGAAATTATCCCCCCCTTTGAAACCTTTTTACAAGACACTAGAAGTGTTCAACTAGAAACGGAAGAAGTAAAAAACCTCCACGCTATCTATATAGAAGCAATGGAGATTCAGTTAGAAGTTTTTACTGATTTCAAGCAATCTCTTGAAACAGACAATGATGCTTTATTTGACGAAGCAAATAACAAAGTTGATCAAGTAAATGAATTACTTGACCAGCATGAAAACCAATTTAAGGACCTAACGAAAGAATATAACATCAATCTAGAGTTCGCTGGGGAATGATTACTCATTCCTCTCTATTTTTAATCCTTCTACATGCTTTTTAGAAAGCAGCTTATCAATCCTTCTATTTTCTTTGGTTTCAAAGATAATGCTCATATCATAATCCTCAGGATAAAGCTCCTCAGCCTTTATATAGAGATTTACTCTTTTTTGGTTTATTACTTGTTTTTCTCCTTTTACGAGTACAATTAAATCTCCTTTTTCATTAACCGGTTTAAATACTATACCAATCTCGTTCAAAGAAGGAATTTTGACATTATCTCCTATGCTAAATTCAAATATATCTTTTTTCTGTTCTTCCTTTACTTTGTGTTTTTGGCTTCTAATATGCTTGTTTTCGGAACCCAATTGACGATCTAACTCACCTTTTCTAAAATCATCAGAATAACCATATTTCTTTTCTTCTTTATACGTAATTTTATGAGCATTTTCAATAATTTGAGGATGTATGCCTAGTTTCAATGAAATCGCAAAAGCTTGGCTTTTCCCTCCTTTTCCAACAATTAAACGATAGGTTGGCTTAAGGGTTTCAATATCAAACTCCATCGACCCATTTTGGAATCCTTCTGTATTGGTTGCATAATCCTTAATCTCACTATAATGCGTTGTTGCTAGTATAGTCGCCCCTTTTTTATAAAGCTCCTGTAAAATAGCTGTAGCTAGACCCATTCCTTCAGCTGGATCTGTTCCAGACCCTAATTCATCAAGTAATACAAGCGTTTGGAAGGTTGTTTCCTTTAAAATCTCAATGATATTCTTAATGTGTGATGAAAACGTACTAAGCGATTGCTCAATACTTTGGCCATCCCCAATATCCACTAAGATTTGATGAAAAATCGCAATCTCACTTTCTTCTTCTACCGGAATATGGATACCAGATTGTGCCATAAGCGTTAACAACGCGACTGTTATAATGGTAACTGTTTTCCCACCAGTGTTTGGACCTGTAATCACAAGAGCATCATATTCTTCACCAATAACCAATGATAATGGCACAGCCTGTTCATGTAATAATGGATGCTTAGCACCTCTTAACTTAATCGTATGATGTTCATTGATTTGAACCGAACGACCACTAATGGCATGACTATACTTCGCTTTTGCAAAAACAAAGTCATAATGGGCCATTGTATCAACAGATACCTTGATTTCTTGTTCATGTTTTTCTACTCTGCCGGTTAACATCATTAATATTTGATGCTCTTCCACTTCTTCTTCAAATTTCAATCCACTAATTTCATCTTGTATAATGGAGATTTCCTCTGGTTCAATATAGACTGTAGACCCAGAAGCAGAAGCATCTAACACCGTACCATTTACATTTTTTCGATACTCTTTTTTAACAGGAATAACATACCGTCCATTTCTGACACTAACAATTGCATCCTGCAAATATTTAGCATACTTTGTTGACTTTACTACTTTATCGATTTTATCCTTTATCCTTTCTTCAAGGATTGCAATTTGCTTTCTGATTTTCAAGAGTTCCTTAGAAGCATAGTCATCTACCCTACCATTTCGAATACATCTTGCAATTTCACTGGCTAAATCTTGTAAATCAAATAATGAATAAACAAAAGTACTAATCTTAGGTGCAATTCCCTCTTTATCTTTCATAAACCTTCGTAGTTTTTCAGCACAATCAATTAAATCATAGACCGCTAGTAGTTGGTCTGGTCGTAAAGGTACACCTTTGTTCATGTTATTTAAAATAAGTTGTACACCTTTTAAGCCATGAATAGGAACACTAGAACTTTTTCGTAAAATTTCCTTTGCTTCTGTCACCTCTTCTAGCCAGGAAAGAATTTGCTTTTTATTTGTAGACGGCGACAGCAAATCAACCTTCTCTTTTCCTAATTCAGAAATACAGTATTTCGAAATTGCATCTTTAATCATTTGAAATTGTAATGTTTTCATTGTATTTTGATTCAACAGTTTTTCCTCCAATATTTTTACTCTTGTTTGTTTTTTCCACTCTATGATTCATTCATTTATCTCTAAGAACGCAAAAAACCGCAAAGAACACATCGTTCCTTGCGGTAAACTTCAAAATTCAACGTTAGTAAGAATAGATAAGCCTAAATAATAGTATTCAAATAAACCAAGAGAATAGTCCTTCTCATGGAATCTTATTAAAATACAAAAAACTGTACATCAAGCACAGCGTCTCATCTAATTCTTTATCGAATGTTTTACGCAATGTGTTCTTAACAATAAACTTTTAACCATAGCAAATAAGACGACCCTAGGACGTTATTTGTGGAAAAATAGTTTATTTATGAAATTACTTAGTTAAGAACGACTCCCTGCATACAAACATTCTCCTTTTAATTTTATTCATTCATAATATAACCTACCTATTAACTATTTGTCTAGATTTTTTTCCTAAAATAGACAAGTTTTCCAATTGTACATGCATATACATACTAGTAAGAAAGTTAAGACATGCTTAGGGGTGATTTTTAAATGAAGCTGGTGTACATAAGTAAAAAATGGATTATGTTTGTTTCATTCTGTTTTCTAGCCGCCATTACAAGTTGGTATGTGGTTGATCGTGAAACCTTGCCTACTGCCCAAGACCAAAACCAAGAATTTGTCATTAATATGGTGACTGGGGAATTTAAGAGTAAAACTGAAGACGGAAAGGAAATAGAAGCTTATCGATGGGACCCAGGAACAATCTATATTCCAAAGGGACAAAACGTAAAGTTAAGTATTTACGGAGTGAATGGCAAGGAACATCCATTCATCATTGAAGGCACTGACATCAAAGGGACAGTAACAAAGGGTAAGGAAACCATCCTCAATCTAAAGTTTGATGAAGAGGGAATTTATCGCTTAATCTGTCTAACACACGAAGATATTGCACACAATGGACCAATGATTGCTTATATTGTTGTTGATTAAATAGTAAAAGCTCGGACAAGAGTATCCGAGCTTTCCTTTTTTAGCTTGTAGCTTTATTAATAGCACTATGGTTTGTAAGCGCTTGGAGCTCTCGAGTAGCTTCTACCATCTCACTGTTACACAATGGACAAGCTGGAATTTCCGTGCTTTTAAAATTATCTCGCAGCCAACATTTACACTCATCCGAAGAACATTCCCAAACTTTTGTTTCAACTTTTACTACTTCTTCTTCAAATTTTCTACCAAATGCCATAATTAATCCCTCCAAGCTACCAAAAAAACAACGTTGGATAGCAACAAATTTAATACCAGACCCATGGCTACCTACATTACCAAATTTGTAAAGAAAAAAATTCACACATTATAAAAAGCCCAAAACTATACTTTTTATAATAAGTGAATCTGCTACAAATTTATTTTAGTTAATTCGATAGATATTTATACATATAACTATACAGATAATTCACAAGCTAGTCAAACAATTCGTTTTCCAAATGTTTCTATTTGACATTTTCAGAATGAGAATAGTAGAAATTGGGCAAAATGGAGAACGATACATATCGTAACTTAAGGAGGAGTGTTCATGAGTTTAGAGTGGTTTTCAAGAATGGAAAATGCAGTAAGAGTAAGTCTACCAGATGTATGTGAAGGATTTGAGGATTTTGAGCTTCTATTTGATACGGATACAACTGAACAGCATCCTTCTTTTATTTTCTCTGTTGATTTAGGAGAAGAAACTTATGAGTTTTGTGTCATCAACTTTGACACGATCAATCAAGAGTTTTATTCCTATCATTTTGACGAAGTTGCGGAACTACACGCGAAAGTATTATTTTCAAATCTCGATGAAATGTTAAGTTTCATCCATGCAGCCTTCCATGAGTACTTAGACGAATTCGATGATGAGTACGAAGATCTTCTTGAAGAAGACGAGGATGATGTTCTAGATGATGATATGTTTGGTGATGTTATTTACGAAGGTGATTCTGTTTACGAAGGCGATGTCTTTGATGAGCAAGATGAGGATTTTGAAGACGAAATTGAATGGATTTCAAATGACAAATATATTCATATTGAAGACAACAATCCATATCAAAACGTCGAGCATGCCATTTCTTATCGTTTAGGCAAACTAACAGATACCGGTGATGGTGTTCTCTTAAGAAACACGATTACTAGAGAAAACGGAGAAGAAACGGAAGAGGAAGTCTTGCTTATTTTTAAAGAAGAAGAAGCTTCCTATATCATAGATTTGGTTAGTGAGTATTTAAGTAGTATGAATACACGGAAATAAGCTTTTAGGTTAATGGTGGCCACTTTGAGGGTGGCCATTTTTTGGTTTTTGACCTATAGACCCTGGATCTTCAAAAATATTTGCTGATAATTTGAATTATCGAACTATAAATCCTAGATTTTCGAAAATACTTGCCGATAAATGGATTTATCGAGCTATAAATCCTATATTTTTAAAAATATTTGCCGATAAATGGATTTATCGACCTTATAAATATTGGCTGTTAAATGAATTTACCAACCCGCCCTATCTATAAACTCAGTAAATAAAGGCTCATAAACTGGATTTACGTGACCCCAAAACCAAGTTTTTCACTTTATCAGGGCACATAAAAAGGCAGCCACCCAGGCTACCGCACAACTAAGCAAAATATTCTTTATAATACCCGCCAACTTTACCAGTGTTATCAACGATAAAGTAAAACTCCTCTGTTTCATTTTTCAAATCATACTCTTGCCCTGCTGTTAAAGCACGATCTACCATATATTTTGCTGCATTTGTATGTACACATTTCACCTTACGAATGGTTGGTTTGTCTAACCAATTTTTATGAATCATGAATCCCACTCCTTCGTTATTATTTTACTATTGATTCTATACTATTTGTCCATAATTTTAAAGCGTTATTCCGCACACATTTTATTGATTTGGGGAAGTCTAAATGTAGGAATGCAAATCACTTTCTATTTTCACAATATTTTATTACAATAGAAGCCATTAGTGTGACATAGGTAAGTGTTACCAATTTTGATCAGGAGGTTTTACATTTTGAGTAATAATAATACAACTACGTTAAGCCCAGAATTAGTAAATTTACTTCAAGGAGAGAAAATTGTTTCCTTGGTTACAATGGATGCTGAGACAAAAAAGCCTAACTTAACTATTGTTTCTTGGTTAGTAGCTCATGAAGGCGGTAAAGTTATTAAGTTTGCATTAGGACATAAAGGCACAAGCGTTACCAATATTCAAGCAAACCCTGAAATTACCCTTGGTGTCATTGGTGCAGGTAGCTGCTATTCCATTAGAGGAAATGCATCAATTTCCGAGATTATTGAAAAAACAATGAAATATCGAGTGGTAACTGTTGAGGTTGAAGAGGTTGAAGATATTATCTTCTACGGTGGTCAAATCACGAGTGAGCCAGAGTATGTAAAAACGTACAACGAAGAGCTTGCTAAAAAGCTTGATGCCGAAGTATATGAAATGCTAAAACAATAAGAAAAGTAGGCAACAAGTTAACCTTGTTGCCCTTTTTCTAACTTTTTGTTTCTGGATGAACAACAGCGGCTGTAGTCACATCGATTAATGCAGGACCTTTATGCTGTAATGCTTCACTAATAGTATTCTCAAGATCACTGTCATTTTCGACCTGATACCCCTTAAGTCCGCAAGCCTCAGCAATTCCCACAAAGTCTGGATTTGTTAAATCCACCCCTTCTTGCTTATAGCCACCAACAATCATTTTATCTTTCTCCATCTGTAGCGCATGGTTATTAAAAACAATGATCGTTATATCTAAGTTATATCTTACAGCCGTTAGCAAGTCTGCTAAGGTCATTTCTAATCCGCCGTCACCTACTATCGCAACTACCTGTTTATCAGGCTGAACTAGTTTTGCTGCTAGTGCTCCTGGAAGTCCAAACCCCATCGTTCTCCACTTTCCGGAAAATAAAAAAGTTTGATTCTTAGGTCTAAAGTTACGATTCATCCAAACCGTAACATCACCTGTATCGATGGAAAGAATTGCATCGTCTGCCACACATTTTTCAATTGCCCGTACAATTCTAGCTGGGAAGATAGGTGTTCCTGTTTCCGAACCTTCTTCTTCATTTTTAATATCCCATTGTTGTTTTGCTTTTAAACATGTCTGTATCCAATCTTGATTCGGAGAGTTGCCAGCCATCTCATTTAACAAAAGCGTAAGTGTTTCTTTTGCATCACCAAGAACACCAATTTCTACTGGAATTCCTTTTCCTATGTTCTCTTGTGCTAAATCAATTTGGACTATTTTAGCCTCTGCTGGGACATACCCCTCAGGCCACCATGTATCCCCTACTAAAAGAACGACATCAGCCTGTTTAAATACTTCATCAGCATATGGGTTACCCCCTTGACCGATTCCACCTAGAAGATGATCTGTAGCATTTGCAAAATACGTTTTTGCACCTAAACTAACGAGTATTCCCGATCCCCATTTAGCAGCCAAATCTTGAATTAGTTCCTCTGCGCCTTTTGCTCCGACACCCGCAAGAATCATAGGCTGACGCGCTGACGAGAGGATAGAGAAAACTTCTTGCAGATCGTCAGCATTGACTTGAGGGCTGCTTCTCACCAGTTTTGCTTCATTTTGAACGTAAGCCTTTGTAGGAAAAGAAAACATATCTTTTGGAATGGAAATATGAGTGACTGCTCCCAATGTCAATGAAGTATGTACAGCTTTACAAACAATATCTGTAATTGCATCTGGATGTGAAAGTAGAGTAGTATATGTAGCTAAAGGCCTAATGAACTCTTGTTGGTCTATGTATTGCTTGAAATCTGTTCCAATTTTTTTAGTAGGTGCTTGTCCAGTTATGGCTAATACAGGTGCCTTATCCATATGCGCATCAGCTAAACCGTTGAGTAAATTACCAAGGCCTGGTCCCATAGTTGCTGTGCATACAGCAAGCTTTCCTGTTAGCTTAGCTTCAGCTGATGCCATCATTGCAGCTACAGACTCATGCTTAACAGCAATGAACTGAATATTATTTTGTTTGGCGATAGCATCCATGAATCCTAGGATGGCATCACCTACTACTCCATATATTCTTTTTACACCTCTGTTAGCTAATTGATCCAATAATACCTCTGCCACATTTTTCGCTGTTTGACTCATCGATTCTCTTCTAGCCCCTTTTCATTAAAACTTTATATATTTAATGTCTCTAGTAAAAAATAAGATATACGATAAATAAAAAATAAAAGGGAGTCACGATCGACTCCCTATCTACAGTTGAACATGTATTTTAATTTCATAAATTCATAAAACAAACGGGCATCTCTTCCTTCTCTACTTCGTACATGTTGTCTTGAGCGCAAACAACCTAGTAGCTCTTTATCACATCTACATGAAGGCCCATATCTTTGATAGCATAGATCATGTTTATGACAGCATGAATCAACACCATTTACTGGTGCTCCGGGACCATGACAACCAGGTCCACACCATCTATATCCTCCTAAGCATAGACCTTGTCTTCTTCTCCTATGCATTCGTTAACCCTCCTAAAAAAATCCTACTACTATTAAGTTATGTTTAAAAGTAGGAATTGGAAGGGCTATTAAACTACTAAATTATCTAAAACTATTTTTGCCTTACTACAATTGCCTGAGTGATTTTATGATTTACACAATCACTTAAAACATTGCTATCTAAAAGTCCCAAAGTAATGACAGCTTCAATTTTTTTCGGGTCAGGCTTCTTTACATATTCAATACAATCATTTAAGTTTAATGCTTCTAATTTCTCAACTGTCTTCACATCATCATAGCTCTCACTATTGCGTATTTGCCTGGTAATTTTATAATCCCCTAACGTAATTTCACCTTTTTCATTCACACCGACACTTTCATCAAAATACAAATTAATACGCTGTTTTAACTCCTTTAATTCCTTATCAATTTTCTTAGCTTCTTCTGTAAGCTGGCAATATCTTCCGATTGACTCTTCAGATAGAATTGTATTACTAGAATTTATTTTACTCAACTCCAACCACCCCATTACTGTCATTTCTTCCATCTTATGAACGAGTATGGGGAAATATACGTTCGCATAAAAAAAAAGCTGTTAATGAATAAACAGCTTTTAATCCTCTTTAACTTGTAGTACATTTTTTAAGTAAAACAACAATGCATCAACCTGCCCATCAACATCTATCTCACTTGCTCCTGCTAAATGGTGGTGTAGAATTAGACCATCAAAAACATTAGTCATAAAATCCACAATTGCTTCTACTTTTTGAACTGGGTGAAACTCTCCTCTTTTTACACCTTCATTTATCAAGTCGACTAAATTCTTACGCCAGAACTTTAATCTATTTAAAATATAATCAAATCGGTCTTCACTATCGCTTCGCCAGCTTATTACAGCAAACTCAAATTGGACAATCGCAAAATTAGTAGTAGGAACTTCTCGATAACCGTTCACTGAATCCTTTATCACCTTCCAAACCGAGTCTGAGGCACCTACTACTTTAGATAATTCTTCTCTTCCAACCTTATCATTTCGATCAATAATATCTCTAAACATTTCCTCAGTACTTGAATAATATTGATATACCCCACCACGACTCAATCCACTTGCGTCCACAATATCCTTCATCGTAGTCGGTTCAAATCCCTTTTTACAAAAAACTTCAAAGGCTGCCTTTAAAATCTCTTTCTTACGTTCCTCTTTGTATTCCTCCGTCACTTTCGGTGACATGACGATCCCTACTTTCAATTTTCTTCTTATATACTATAGTAATACAACCTAGTAGAAATAAGCTACATCCTGAAATGATATATGTCTCGACAACACCAATTAGTTGTGACAAAACACCACCCAGTGTCATTCCTATAATCGTAGCAAGAGTTGTAAAACTGCCTATTGTACCGAACACTCTCCCTGTTTTCGTAACCGGTGTTTGTGTTTGAACAGAGATTTGAAATGGTATGGATGCCAATCCAAATGATGAGCCACCAATAAAACCAAGAGTTGGAATAAGCCATATCAAAATTGATTCATCAAATGGAGCTAATACTGAAATGAGTGCAAATATTAGACCAACCCCCATGCCTCCTATCGAAGTTGTTACGATAACTGAAGGTAATTTTACCTTTGTAATAACAATCGAGCACACAATCATCCCAAGACCACTTGCAGCCATCGTAAAACCAGTAACCTGTGTTGGATCTATAAACATCTCTCTTAGTAGTACGATTATCTGGGTATCGGCCATTTGTAGAACCAACATCGTTAGACTAAATAGAAACAAGCTTAGTAATAATGATGGGAATGTTTTAAGAAATAAATAGCCCTCCTTTATCGAGCTTCCCATAGACTCTTTCGTCTTTAGAACATTATTCTCTTCTTTTAGTAAATGAATCGTTTTTGGTACCCCGTATAAAAGTATTGCTGATAGTATAAATGAAATGGCATCTAAGTAAAAAGCCCACTGAATTCCTACAGATGCTACCAAAACCCCGCTAAGAGTTGGTCCAAGGATTTTTGCACTATTGTCGATTATGCTACTAATACCCATTGCTTGCTGTATTTGTTCATTTGGAACAATCTCTTTTAACTTCCCGTTTTTAGCAGGCATAAACAGTGCTACAAAACAGCTTTTTAGGAAGACTAGAAGATACACCTGCCATAAGGTTGAAGAAAAGGCCACTCCCAAAACTAGTACCGCACATGCAATGTCAGAAATTATCATGATCTTTTTTCGATCGTATTTATCCGCTAGACTCCCAGCAAATGGCCCTAATACGATCATTGGTCCTACGAAACAAAGCATTAAAAATGAAACGGCCATTGGTGAAGCATTCCATTTTACTGCCACTAAAGTTAGTACGGCTAAGATATCTAACCAATCACCTAAAGCTGATATCGTTTGAGAAGCAATTAAACTTAAATATGCTTTGTTTTTCCATAGACTTTGGGACGGTTGATCTACTGTCATAAATATCTTCCCCCCTGGTTTTAACTGACACGTATGTCGTTTTTTATTATTATAAACGACACGCGTGTCAGTTTCAAGCCCAAAAATAAAAAAAAAAGCCTGAGAATATTCTCAGACCTTCACTTTCTATTCATTCGTTTCCCACTTAATTTCTTCATTTTCCTCCAAAGATTTAATTGTTTTCAGATGCTCAGTTTCACCTAGTATTTTGTAGTCCTCGAGATAATGTTCATCAACTTCTAAATATATATTTTTAGTCACTAATAAATCTGGCTTTACTTCATTTGTAACGAGTAACTTAATTTCATATTCTCTAACCTGTCTTCGTGCATCTTCGTCTCTTTTCAATTTCAAGCCTGAAAAATCTTCTAATACTGCGTTTATTGTTTCCTGATCTTTAATTGTTACCCAGGCTTTTCTCTCTGGAAAAAAGTCATCTTTTTTAGACATGTCATATATCCGAATTGTCATACTTTCAATGATTGTATCCTCATGTAAGGATTTAGCAACACGTTTCTCGAAGGAAGAGTATTTATCCCACTCGAATATCAAAAAAGTTCCTACGATTAGAAAACCTATAATAAAAAAGGCCTTTCTCTTTTTAATAAAATGGAGTAAATCGGTAAGTATCCAGATATCATTATTAATCTTCAATTTTATCCTCTCCTTACTATTTCTCTTCCATAGTACCATCATCATAAAACCTAGTCTTACAATGTGGACAAACATACGTATAATTAAAATCGTTATATTTGTCAAATCTTAGTGGTAATCTTACTTTACATGAGGGACAACGCCAAAGTATAAACGAGATGATTAGAAATACAGAAATTAGGAAAAATGAAATGATGCTAAGAAGGTCTAAACTAAACATTGTTCCAAATAAACTTAGAACTAACGAAATGAACAAACAAATAAGGGAAAAAGTCCGAAACCTAATAATATTACGTACTTTACGAGTCAATACTATCCCCCCTTACTTTATTTACGACCGATTCTATGAAAAGTTCCTAATAATAACATCACGGTTCGCTTATCTTTCCGATTCTTCTGTCGGGTTCTCAACTTCATCCGTACAGACGCAGTCGCTTTCAAAGAAAGCACAACCTGAAAGCAATGTTATTATAAGACTACCTAAAATGAATAAACGTAAACTCTTCATAGCGCCTCCTAAATTCTAATTATAACTTTCCTTCTGATATCCATTTTAAAATACGAAAACTTCCTTGGACCGAAACGATTGAGAATAGAATAATGAAAACGATATAAACAACTAATCTATTTATCTCCTGCAATCCTTCAAAATTAATGTACACCAATACTGTTAGGCCTAGGGTAATTAAATAACAAAACACATTTGGAATAATCCATACTACTCTTAGGATATTTCGCTTCAAAAAAATCACCCTTTCTATAACCAAAGCCTTCAATATTTATACTCTAGCATATTTTTCCTTTTTAAAGGTCTATTTATAAAAAAAACAAGTAAAACCATTATAGGTTCTACTCGTTTCACACAGATTCAAAGCTTATAAGACTAGCCTTCTACTTCTCTTCCTTTAATAGTTACAGGCTGCCTTTGTATTGCAAAATAGAGTAAGACTGCAGCTACAATAAACAAGCTACTTGTTACAAAAAACACAGATGATATTCCCATAAACCCGGCTAGAATTCCTCCCATTGCTGGTCCTATTACATTTCCAAAGAACCTAAAACTCGCGTTATAACCTAACACTTCTCCCTGTATTGAAAGTGGAGCAACCTGGCGTATATACGCTGTTCTACAAGGTATCAAGCCCCCGATGACTGTTCCTAAAATAAATCTTAAAATAACTAATTGCCATATATTCGTTACAAACGCTTGTGGTAAGTAAATGAGTGCAGACAATAGTAATAAAAGCATCATTACTTTCTCATAGCCGATCCGGTCTCCAATTTTACCCCACTGTCTAGTGAAAAATAAGTTTCCCAGACCGGTAGCTGAAAATGCGACACCTGATAACAATGCAATATTTGTAGCCACTCCATTTAACCCACCTACATATAAAGCAAGTAAAGGCTGAATCGCAAAATTAGCAATTTGAATGATTGATGAGATTAACATGATCATTAATAACATCGGAGTTGTAAAAATATAGCGTAGTACTTCTTTGCCTGAATATTTCTTTTCCTTGGCTTCCTTTGGATTTTTTATTTCTTGCACTCCGAAGACAACAAGTGTTGCAGCAATACCTGTCGTAACCGCAGTTAAAAGAAAAGTGTATTGAAATCCAACTGAATCTGCCAGCAAACCACCAATTAATGGGCCAAATAAACCTCCTGATACATTACCTGTCTGCAATGTACCTAGCACTTTACCTGCAATGTGCCTGGGAGTTTGAGTTGAAATCAATGCTTGAGACATCGATATGAAGCCAGCAAACAACCCCATAAATAAGCGAAGAATTAAAAGCCAAAATACAGATGACACAAATCCCATTAATAACACACACAGCGATAATCCAAATCCTAAAATGATGAGGACCTTTTTCCGACCATATTTATCACCAATTCGGCCCCAAATTGGCGAGAAAATAAACGCAGTAACAAATGTAACGCCAAACACCAGACCTGACCATCTCTGTACATACTCACTTGAAAAGTCTCCAAAGGTTTCAATATACAGAGACAAGAATGGTAGAATCATAGTTAAACTACCAGCAATGAAAAAATTTGCTGTCCACATGATGACTAAATTTCGTTTTGAATAATCGATGAGGCACACCTTCTTTTAATATTTCGTTTTCCTAAATATTTATCATTATACCGAAATATCCAAAAATTTCAAAGGTCAATTACAGAAAAAAACCTAGACAAACAGAGTCTAGGTCTTAAATACTCTTCAATAAAAGCTTTTTCAAAAGAGGAAACAATACATCAGAAAGTTCATTTATATCAGGTACAACAATACTGTATTTCCCATAAATATTTTGAATCGTTTTTTGTTGACCTTCATCAATCTCACCGTTTGCTAGGAAAATATTGATTACCTCTATTCCCCGTTTTCTCGCTTCTACTACAGCTTCATGGGTATCAACAATTCCATTTTGCTCATAGCCAAAGGCAGCCGGTTCACCATCTGAAAAGACTAATAAAAACTTTTGCTTCTCGTTTCTAAGAAGCAATTTTTTAGAAACAACTCTTATTGAGTAACCATCACGATTATCCTCTTCTGGTTGAAGTTGCATAATTTCCGGGCCACTTGAGGTTTTTAGGGACGATTGAAAATCAATGGCATGATAGAAATAATTCGGCTGTTTCGTTGCAGTCGCATCATTGGTATCTTCCCAAAAGCCAACAACCTGATGAGGAACAGATATTCCTTTTAACGCTTCATGAAATAAGGTAATACCGAGTTTTGTTTCTTCCATTTTGTCATACATAGATGCAGAACAGTCTACTAATAGTGAAAACACAGCGTCGATTTGCGGTGATATTTGATCTTTTTTATAAAATAGTCTTGGATTATCATCTGTTAACATTCGGATTAACTTTTTACTCAACCTACCAAAATGCAGGTCACCACGTGGGTGATTCTTTTTGTGCTCCAACGTTTTTTGGATCATTTGCTTTAATTTCTTCTGATAAGAAGAAACACTTGCCTTTTGATGGTCATATTGCTTCATTTCTTCAATCGTCGGCTTTTCAGGGTACTTATTTACTGTAAAAGCAAATTTATTTTCTTTCCCATGCTCCCCTGAAGATTGACCATCCTTTGCTTCACGGTTACCTTCAAGGGCTTCCATTTTTGAGTAATCATTCCGAGAGGTTTTTTGAGAAGACCCCTGAACCATCCCTAGAGCTTGATCTCCTGTATCACCTTCACGAACTCCTTCACCTAAAAGGTCTGTTTGGCTTCCCTGTTCGAGGTCAAATTGTAGAAAACTTTTTGTTGTTGTTTCCGATTCTTGATGCCAAGTCGGGAGTTTTTCTTCATGTATATCTTCATCTCCCTCCTTTACATTCTCCAAAATATCATTGTTTTTTAACTTATCTTTTCGTTTTAACTCATCAAAAGTAATCCCTAACTCAACTAAGTCATACTCAAGCTCAGGTAAATGAAAATACATATTGAGCATGTCTTCTGTTAGTACTTCATCAAGAGTTTCGATTAGATTTATACAAAGTCTAGTTACCTCTCTTGTTGAATTGACCTCAAAAAACTTTGTCACTTCATTTCTAACAAAAGGAAGTACAAGGTCAATGTCTTCATTAATAGACGGAATTTCTTCAAGAGGTGAATCTGAAGTAAGTAATAAGAAGATTGCATTAAATAAGGAATCTGTATATACCGCCTTTTGTATGTTAACATTCAACTGATCCCTAAAATATTTCCGATAAATTCCTCTTCGAATCTGGAAGGTCTGCTTTGTTCCTGGCCGTTCTCGCTTACAGATTTCCTCTAGTCGTAAATCCTCACTAACCATGAATAGTTGCTTTGCAAAGCTTTGGATTTTATAGTTTTTAATGCTAGATATATATCTATCTATTTCTAAAAAGTCAGAGTGATTTTTACTTCCAATACTTCGTAAATATATATCACTTTTCAGTCCATTTACCATGTCATGGTAGGGGCGATTATCCCAAAAATGACTGATAAAAAGCTTGTTTTGTATAGGATCATAATAGGATTTGAAAGCATACTCAACCTCTAAATCCTCTATCTTTGAAAGAGTAACTGCCAAATCAGATAACTGCATAAAGAGAAACGAGTCTATTTTTTTATCGTTAAATTGAATAAATTTCATAAGTTACTCACCCGAATAATGTCTCGGCTATGTTCATAATGGCAGACTTCTCTCGATCATCCTCTAGTTTGTCGACAATTCCTCGCTGAATTGCACGTACTGGTGGCATAAAAACAGCTAAATCACATGTATCAATTAATGCACGGATAGATGCCGCTTCTTCTGAAATTTGTCCACTACGAACTTGAGTGATTAAATCAGACGATAAGGTTACAAAAGCATTTATTAATTTTTCATCCTTTAGCTGAGTTTGTTCCTCAAGCACACTTTTTAAAGCAGCCCCTTGGATATAAGGAACATCTATGACAACAAAACGATTTTTCAATGCTTCATTTAACGGAACCGTTCCAACATATCCCTCATTAATAGCTGCAATTACGCCAAAGCTATTTTTCGCCCGAATTACTTCACCTGTAAAAGGATTTGTAATCATTTTTCGATAGTCTAATACCCCATTTAAAATAGGAAGGGTTTCTGGCTTTGCCATATTAATTTCATCGATGTAAAGAAGATGTCCGCTTGTCATTGAATTAATGACCGGACCAGGAATAAATTCTATTTCCGTTTTACCTTCTGTTTGGTTAAGCGTTTTAAATCCTAATAAGGCTTCAGCATCCAAATCTACCGAACAATTTATACTGTGCATCGGCTGATGAAATAGGTTAGACAACGTTTCAGCCAATTTCGTTTTCCCAGCACCAGTTGGACCTTTTAAAAGTACGTTTTTTCCAAGAGAAAGTGCAATAATTGCATCGAAAATAACAGATGGCTCAGCTGGAGTGTATCCTCCTGATCCAATTAGCAGTTCATCTTCCTTTGATATGGTTCCTGTTTTTCTGTTTTTAATTAAATCTACTATATGGTTAGGTAATCCTAATGATTGTATTGTTACTGTCATCTATAAAAACTCCTTTAATCACATTTGCCATCTGTTAATTGTACTCAAATCCTTTATTTTTCGCAAAAGAAAGACCGTGCTGCATATACAACGCCGGTCTCTTTCTGTACATTACTAGTGTTTTTCAAGGTATTCTTGATAGCTCTTTCTTACATCTTCTTCGCTTACTTTCAATGATTCCGCTAATAGTGAAATAACTTCATTATCAAATGCAATTCCTGAGCCATAGTTCCTTTTTACATAATGCTCCGCTTGGTCAAACGTCTCAAATGATCCCTCAAGTAAATTGTTGTTGTGAAGTACAGCCCAAGGTTGTTCTGACACTTTATGAATTTTACTAAATTCACGTTTACGATTCACATAGAACGTACCTTTTTTATTTTCCTTAACATTTAGCTCATTATTAGGAGCATCTCTTCGAATGGCATGCTGATCAAACACGTTTACAACAAACATTTCAAACGTTTCTTTAGTAAGAGTAGCGCCAGATGCCTTTGGATGGCCCCCTCCACCAAATTGTTTTGCAAACGCTGACACATCTACATGATCATAGATTGTTCTAAAACCAAGCTTTTTTGTTCCGACATTTACTAATGTAATTAAATCAATATGTGGATTTAGCTTTGCCAGTGCATTACCTAATTCAGATAGGTATCTTTCCGCATGAACAATCCCCACACAATAGTCACCAACAAAGGTTTGAACTAGCTGCCTGTTCTTCGCATTTATGTACCTTTCAATTTTTTCTTCTTCGATATCTAATATCATATTCTCAGTGTCATTTAACGAGAAAGACTCCTGAGTTTTTAATCTTTCAAGCATTTCGGTTTCAAATTGTTCCATGCTGATAATAAAAAATAAGTCATTTAAACGTTTTGCATTCGTGTTTTCGTTTACTTCCCATTCCCATGTATCATATTGGCGAACAAGTTCGATAAACTCTGCTAGAGCCGGGCTAGATTTTATTAAATTTTTCTCAAGTAGGAACTCATAGTAGAGAGATGTTGCAGACGTCTTACGTCCGTCCTCATATTCAGGCTGAACAAAGCCCCACTCATATTGGTTAAAATGCATGGCTGTGACATGGTGATCAACCATTTGCACATGACTCCCGTTTTTAAAACGTTTGGCAAGCTTTTTCTCAACATCCTCATTAACAGCAAGATCGGTTATGTAAATTTTAGCATCATTATTCTCTTGATCATCAATAAATCGTTCCACTCTTTCATTAAGATTCCGGTACGAGCAATATGCCACATCAACCTCATCTCCAAAAGCAAGCTTGGCTACTAACCCACAGCCGATTCCATCTAAGTCACTATCGGTAAATAATTTGATCATCGTTAATCCCCTTCCTTTACTATCTATTTTTTTAATAAAGCAGGTTTTTCATACTATTGATTATATAAAAGTAGATACGGATATAGTTTATGTGACCTCACTTTGATAAAAACCGCAGTTTGAGGGCTCATTAAAATGTTTATGTGACCTCACTTTCATGAAAACCGCAGTTTGAGGGTTCATAAAACTGTTTATGTGACCTCACCTTCATGAAAATCGCAGTTTGAGGGCTCATAAAACTGTTTATGTGACCTCACTTTCATGAAAATCGCAGTTTGAGGGCTCATAAAACTGTTTATGTGACCTCACTTTCATGAAAACCGCAGTTTGAGGGTTCATAAAACTGTTTATGTGACCTCACCTTCATGAAAATCGCAGTTTGAGGGCTCATAAAACTGTTTATGTGACCTCACTTTCATGAAAATCGCAGTTTGAGGGCTCATAAAACTGTTTATGTGACCTCACTTTCATGAAAATCGCAGTTTGAGGGCTCATAAAACTGTTTATGTGACCTCACTTTCATGAAAACCGTGTTTAGAGGCCTCATAAAACTGTTTATGTGACCTCACTTTGATAAAAATCGCAGTTTGAGGGCTCATAAAACTGTTTATGTGACCTCACTTTCATCAAAATCGTGGTTTGAGGGCTCATAAAACCATATATGTGACCTCATTTCCAAAAATCTCACCTTTCGAGGACTCATAATCCTGGGGTTATGCAACTTTTCTTCTGTGGCTGCAATCTTCATAAAACTAAAGGCCGAATAAAAAAAGGACTATTTCTAGTCCTTCTAAAATCATGCTTGTTGATTTGTATGATCTTGTGTAATCATAGGAGTTTTACTATTCCTTACAGTATAGTATAAAACTAAAGCCAACGAAAGGCTACCAAAAACCAGGACCATGTTTTTAAGCCCAATCGTATCTAAGAACAACCCTGTTCCTAATAATACGACTTGGAAAAGGACACGGTCAAGCATCCCTCTGAACGAAAAGAAACGTCCGTGGTATTCTTTTGGAATCTTTGTTTGAAAGATAGTCGCTGCAATTGGGAAGAAAAAGCCTAATGCAAGACCGAATACTCCAAATGAGATTAAGGACATAATTTTTATATCTGCAAAATACAATGATAACTGCGAAATTGAGACAACAAACGTAAACAAAAGCATTAGCTTCAACTGGTCTTTCCCATCTGCTATACGTTTTACAATAAAAGCACCCAACATAAAGCAGATACCTTCTGCTGTATAAAGAAGTCCTTTAATTGTTGCATCATCCTGAAGCTCACTGATATTTATAACCATGAGGTTGAAGCCACCGAGAAATAACATTGGCACAACGGTTAAGATGAGAGTCATTAATACAATTGGATAACCTTTAATAATAGGAATAACTTCTTTAAAGCCACCCTTCGTCTTCTCTCCAGGGATTTTAGGTTTCTTAGGTACACTTTCCTCATCTATTCTCAGCATAAAAGTAGCCACTAATAATAATGCATACGCAATTAACGATGCTAGGTAAAGTGAATGTAAACTCATAATAAGGAGCATTGCCCCTGCTAAGGCAGTACCAATTACTCTGGCAATCGTAGCAATGTTCATATGAACACCATTCATTTGCAACAAATCTTTTTCACGTACAATCATAGGAATTAATGATTGTAATGCAGGAAAATAAAAGGCTGCAGAAAGCTGGATACTAATCATAAACAAAACCATCCACCAAATTGATTGATATTCTAGTGCTAAAAACATGAATAACACACTTACCATTCTTCCTATTCCTGCAGCGATAAGAACTGGCTTTTTCTTATAGGAATCTATAATTCTACCTGCTAAAGGGGCTACAAACACACCTGCAAGTAGTCCTGTGAAGAGGATTAATGATTTTAAGAAATCAGAAGGTACGTGCTGCTGAAGGAATTCTAGATTCCCGATAATTCCCATCCATAAGCCTAACCCAGCAATCAATTCCCCGCTAAGAAGAATCCAAACATTTCTATTTTTCCACATTGTTGTTCCTCTTTCCTCGAATATATTACCTTAACCTACTATACCAAGTTATCAACTATTTCGCCACTCGAAATTTATATTTTTTGGATATTTTTTTACAAATAAAAAAAGAGCTTGCAAACTCCAAGCCCTTACTAAAATGTTACTTCAACAAAATACTTTCCATATATTCTAATTTTTCTTCGAAGACTTTTAATGCTTCTTTTATTGGTTCTGCGGTTGTCATATCTACTCCTGCTTTTTTCAGTACTTCGATAGGATAATCTGAGCAACCAGCTTTTAAGAAGTCTGTATAGCGTTCAACTGCTGGAGCACCTTCTTCTAGGATTTGTTTTGAAAGTGCCGTTGCAGCACTAAATCCAGTTGCATATTGGAACACATAATACGTCATGTAGAAATGTGGAATTCGTGCCCATTCAATTTCTATTTCTTTATTTACATTAATCTCATCCCCAAAGTACTTCTTATTCAGGTCATAATATAATGCTGATAGAGTATCCGCTGTTAATGGCTCGCCATTTTGTGCAAGGATATGGATTTTATGTTCAAACTCAGCAAATAGAGTTTGACGGAAAACAGTTCCTACAAAACCTTGAAGGTAATTGTTTAACAAATAAAGTTGCTTTGTTTGATCTGTTGTTATTTTTAAAAGGTAGTCATTTAGCAAAGCCTCATTCGCTGTGGAGGCCACCTCTGCCACAAAGGTCGAATATTTCCCATATGCAAACGGCTGATAGTTTTGCGTATAATAACGATGAACATTATGCCCAAGTTCATGAGCAAGGGTAAATACGTTACGGATATTATCCTGCCAGTTCATTAAAATATAAGGTTTCGCACCATATGCTCCAGTTGAATACGCACCACTTCTTTTCCCTACATTCTCATACACATCTATTCTTCTGTCAGAGAAAATTGTTTTTAAAAGCTCCCCGTATTCCTCACCTAAAGGCTTCATACCTTCGATTACTAAATCTTTCGCTTCCTCATATGAAACTTCCATCTTCACATCCTGAACTAGTGGGGTCGAAAGGTCAAACATATTTAGTTCTGCAACACCCAAGATTTTCTTACGAAGAGAAATATAGCGCTGAAGCAGGTGTAGATGGTCACCAACTGTTTCAATTAGCGTATCATATACACTTTCAGGGATGTTATGCTTATGAAGCGCCGCTTGTCTAGCACTTTCATAGCCATGGACAGTTGCAAAGAAATTATCTTTTTTAACCTGACCACTTAGCGTACTTGCCAATGTATTTCGATGTTTATTGTATGTACTGTTCAGACCAAGGAAGGTTTCTTTTCGAATTCTACGATCCGTGCTTTCCATTAATCGTCCATATCTTCCATGGGTAATCTCTACCGTGTCTCCATTCTCTGTTTCAATGGATGGAAATTTTAAATCCGCATTATTTAACATACTAAAAGTCGTTCTAGAACCACTTGTTACATCAGCCACTTGAGCTAATAATGCTTCCTCTTCAGCAGATAATACATGTGGACGAGCGCGATTAATATCTTTAATTAAATGCTCATAAACCTTTAATTCTTCATGACTGTCGATATAGTTTAATAGAGTATTCTCTGGAATAGACAATAACTCTGGGACCACAAACGAGAATGCAGCCGAGAACTGAGAAACTAAACTATCAATTCTTGCTTTAAGTCCTTGATAAAGACTGTTCGTCGTATCTTGGTCATTTCGCATAAACGCATAAGTCGCTAGCTGACCTAATTTAATAGACAAGTCATCTTGTAATTTAAAAAGATTAACAATATTTTCAGCAGAATCTTTTAGCGTGCCTTTGAACTTAGATACAGACGGAAGTGCGTCCTTTACAAGTGTAAATTGCTTCTCCCACTCCTGATCAGTAGCAAACATATCCTCTAATCGCCAAGTATACTCTTCAGATATTTCATTTCTCTTTGGTAATTTAGTAAAAGTAGTCGACATGTGTACCTCCTATGAAGCTATTTTTCTAAAGTTTACAGTTTTCTGGATGTTATCGCAAATAATCCACCTAAGGCTCCAAATACCTTTCATACATAAACCAAGCTAATACACGATAAGTAGGAACTATCAGCATTAAGATAGCAAGAATATTATAAATTGGACTAAAAATGAAAAATAGTACAGCAACTAAAAATAGAAAAATAGAGTAAGTGGTGCCCGCTACACCGTTAATCGGTGAATTACTAACAAACAACGTTTTTAAACCCTTTATAGATTTTGAAAAACATGCATCATGATAGCAAACTAATGAAAAAAAGATTGTAGTTACAACCAGTTCTTGTCTAGACTTGATTTCACGATTACAAGCCTCACAATATACCTCTCGCTTTTCCATTCACTCACCTTCTTTCTTCAGTTTTACAGGAACTCAGTGCACCTACATTTCAGCAGGCGCACTAATTCCTAATAATCGTAAACCTTCTTTTATCACCAACGTAACACAATAAACTACTGATAATTTAGCGTTAAGGTTTTCCTTGTCATCTAATATTTTTACATTCCCATAAAATTTGTTAAATGCCTGTGAAAGATTGACGACATATTTAGCGATCTGCGATGGGTCATGCTGATCAAACGATTTCTCAATAATAGCTGGGAAATCTTGAAGTTGTTTGACCACTTGCCAACTGTAGTCATCGTTTAAGCCATTAAAGTTACCTTCACCTGAACGATACCCGGCTTTTCGTAAAATAGAACATGCTCTTGCATGAGTGTACTGAACATACGGCCCTGTTTCGCCTTCAAACTTCAACATTTCATCAATTGAAAACTCAATGTCATTCATACGGAAGTTCTTTAGATCATGGAAAACAACTGCCCCAACCCCAACTAGCTCCGCAACCTCATCTTTATTTTCAAGACTTGGATTCTTCTCTAAAATAATACGTTTCGCTGAAGAAATAGTTTCATTTAATACTTCCTCAAGTAGTACAACCTTCCCTTTTCTAGTTGACATTTTCTTGCCATCTTTCAGAATCATTCCAAATGGGATGTGCACCATTTCGTTAGCCCAATCAAAGCCCAGTTTTTTTAATACAGCAAAGACCTGCTTAAAGTGTAAGGTTTGCTCATTTCCAACTACATAAAAGGCTTTTTCAAACTGATACGTAGATTGACGGTACATTGCTGCAGCTAGGTCTCTTGTTGCATACAGAGTTGCTCCATCAGATTTTTTGATTAAACAAGGAGGTAGTTCTAGCTCCCCTAGCTCTACAACCTCCGCCCCGTCCGAAGTTACAAGCAAGTTTTTCTTAGCCAATAGCTCGATGACTGGCTCCATTTTATCATTATAAAAAGCTTCACCATGATTTGATGAAAAATGAACACCGAGAAGTGTGTAAATTTTCTCAAACTCTTTTAAAGATTCATCTCTGAACCATTTCCACAGTCTTCTAGCTTCTTCATCTCCATCCTCTAGGCGTTTAAACCAGGCTCTTGCCTCATCATTTAAACTTACGTCCTCATCAGCTTTCTCGTGAAAAAGAGTATAAAGAGTGAATAGCTCCTTTATAGGATTTTGCTGTACTTTTTCCTCGTTACCCCAATTTTTAAAAGCCACAATAAGCTTTCCAAACTGGGTACCCCAATCTCCAATATGGTTAATTCTTACACTTTCATACCCACATTTCTCGGCAATAAGTGCAAGTGAATTTCCAATCATCGTTGAACGTAGATGTCCCATTGAAAATGGCTTTGCGATATTTGGGGAAGAAAAGTCAATTGTGATTTTTTCGCCATTCCCTAACGCTACTTTTCCATAGTCTTCATTGGCAGCTAAAATCATTTTCAAAATTTCTTTGCTGACGTATTCACGGTTAAGATGAAAATTCAGATAAGGTCCAACTGGTTCAATACTCTCGATTAGTTCACCTTTTATTTCCCCACTTAATTCCATCGCAATCATTTGTGGTGCTTTTTTTAGTGTTTTTGCTAAGACGAAGCACGGAAAAGCATAATCACCATGTGCTTTGTGTTTTGGTACTTCAATAAGTGATGCGATTGCTTCTACCTCAAGTTCAATTGTTGTTGATGCTTTAATCATCTCAGCGACTTTTAATTTAAAATCCATCGTAAACTCTCCTTTTTAAAAAATAAAAAAAATCCCGTCTCTATATATAAGAGACGAGATTTACCCGCGGTACCACCCTAATTGTTCTATTGAACCACTTTCATGTAACGGCTGAAGACCGGCGTACTCTACTATTTTCAAGCAGCATCTCAGAAGTGCGGTTCGTTCTATAAATTGGATCAGGCTCCCACTATCCCTGACTCGCTTTACGCCTTTATAAAACTACTCTCTTCATCACTGACGATTAATATCCATTTTTTACAATTATAGATGAATTAAAGAAGAATGCAAGAGCGAATTGTTGAATTTTTCTAATTAATATCGCCCAAATAGATAGGAGCTTTATGAATATCCCCTTTTAACCATTGTTTTAGTGCTTGGGGATATACTCTAAACCTGTCAATTTCACTTAAAGGTAACCACTCAGTGCCAATTTGGTCATCATCAGGATTTGAAGGTTCAATCTGTGGCACATCTTTGTTCAGATGGCAATGAAACATATACTCATTTTGATGGACATCTTGATCCCATTCGGCATGCTCATGATTTTTACCAATGTACTCACGGATGAACGTTAAGTCTTCAATCATAATTTCACAACCAAGTTCCTCGAGGCATTCACGTCTTAGTGCTTCATGCATCGTTTCACCATGTTCCTGACCTCCGCCTGGAAACAGATAATAATAACCTTCATCATCCTTCTTCTTAATTAACAGTATGTTTTCATTTTCAATAATCAATGCTTTAATTGATGTTCGAATGGTTCTATTCATCGTTACCTCCAATTTATCTCTGAATCTCCTAAAATATGTATTACTCCAATTGCTAGTGATTTTCCAATTCATATGTTATAATTCATTGTTTAATTTATCAAGTAAGTTGAGGTCTTAATAATGGAACAAACACATGGTTATCGTCAAAAATACAAGCAGTTTTTAATTATTTTAATACCTATCCTCGTGACACAGCTAGGACTATTTGCAATGAACTTCTTTGATGTTATGATGTCTGGTCATGTAAGTGCAAGTGACCTTGCAGGTGTTGCAATCGGATCAAGCCTTTGGGTTCCGGTCTTCACAGGATTAAGTGGGATTTTGTTGGCGATAACACCAATTGTCGCTCAACTAATCGGGTCAAAGGAAAAGAAACAGGTACCTTTTATGGTTATGCAAGGAATCTATGTATCTGTGTTTGTCTCAATTCTAGTTGTCATTTTAGGTTTTATTTCATTAGATTTCTTATTAGGAAGAATGAGTTTAGACCCTGAAGTACATCGAATTGCTAAAGAATACTTAATTGCATTATCTTATGGGATTATCCCTTTATTTGTCTATTCAGTATTGCGTTCTTTTATTGATGGATTGGGTCATACGAGAGTATCGATGTTCATTACCCTTCTGTCCTTACCTATCAATGTTATTTTTAACTATTTACTGATTTTCGGTAAATTTGGTTTTCCACAATTAGGTGGTGTAGGTGCCGGTTACGCAACAGCCATTACCTACTGGTGTATCACTCTTATCTCTGTCTATATTATTGTAAAACAGGTACCCTTTACACAATACAAAGTTTTTGACAAGTTACAGTCTGTATCCTTTAAAGCATGGAAGGAAATTTTAAAAATTGGTGTTCCTATTGGATTCGCCATCTTTTTTGAAACGAGTATCTTTTCTGCAGTGACTTTGTTAATGAGTACTTTTGATACAGTGACAATTGCTTCTCACCAAGCAGCACTAAATTTTGCATCATTTCTATATATGATTCCATTAAGTATTTCAATGGCACTAACGATCGTCATTGGATTTGAAGTGGGAGCAAAACGTCTGAAGGATGCAAGAGAGTACAGTATATTAGGTGTTGGAGTTGCAGTAGGTCTATCGGCGGTTTTAGCAGCATTTATCTATCTCTTTAGAGATCAAGTTGCTGCAATTTACACGAAGGACCCAGCTGTATTAGCTTTAACCAAACAGTTCTTAATTTACGCGATTTTCTTTCAGCTGTCTGACGCAATTGCCGCTCCAATTCAAGGAGCACTTCGCGGTTATAAAGATGTAAATACAACCTTGGTTATGGCCCTTATCTCTTATTGGGTAATTGGTCTTCCAGTTGGAGTCGTATTAGCAACGTATACATCACTTGGGGCTTTCGGCTATTGGATTGGACTAATCGTAGGTTTAGCGGCAGGGGCAATTGGTTTATCGAGTCGATTAATGATTGTTCAAAAACAAGTGAGGTTGGAATTGAAAAAATCAGCCAGTTAAAAACTCAAATTTATTAGATTTTCGATTGACCTATTTAAATAAAACCTTGATTCGGACTTGTTTTGCTGGAGTCTCGCTAAACCTGTCCGAATTACCTTTGGATTCGGACTTGTTTTGTTAGAGTCTCGCTCAACCTGTCCGAATTACCTTTGGATTCGGACTCGTTTTGTTGGGGTCTCGCTCAACCTGTCCGAATTACCTTTGAATTCGTACTTGTTTTACTAGAGTCTCGCTCAACCTGTCCGAATAACCCTTGGATTCGGACTTGTTTTGTTAGTCTCTCGCTCAACCTGTCTGAATTACCTTTGGATTCAGACTTATTTTTCTCACGTCCCGCTAAACCTGACTGAATTAACCCGGGATTCGGACTCGTTTTGCTCACGTCCCTCTAAACCTGTCTGAATTACCTTTGGATTCGGACTTGTTTTACTGGAGTCTCGCTCAACCTGTCCAAATAACCTTTGGATTCGGACTTGTTTTACTGGAGTCTCGCTCAACCTGTCCGAATAACCCTTGGATTCGGACTTGTTTTACTGGAGTCTCGCTCAACCTGTCCGAATAACCTTTGAATTCGGACTTGTTTTACTGGAGTCTCGCTCAACCTGGCCGAATAACCTTTGAATTCGGACTTGTTTTACTGGAGTCTCGCTCAACCTGTCCGAATAACCCTTGGATTCGGACTTGTTTTGTTAGTCTCTCGCTCAACCTGTCTGAATAACCTTTGGATTCGGACTTGTTTTACTGGGGTCTCGCTCAACCTGGCCGAATAACCTTTGGATTCAGACCTGTTTTGCTCACGTCCCTCTCAACCTGTCTGAATTAACCTGGGATTCGGACTCGTTTTGTTCATGTCCCGCTCAACCTCTCCTAATAAGTCAAAAATTCGGACTCGCTTTCTCTTTCGCCCTCATTCCATCCAAAACAACATTCAACATTCTACCTTTATACCCAGCAAAGACTACCCTCCAACCAATTCCCACAAAAACTCAATCTCATCTTTATGAGTAAACTGAGCAGATGATGGAGTCTCTAACACCATCGGCAATTCCTTTACTGTCCTCGCTAAGATAAACTCTTTCATTTGCCCTACTGTAATACAACCATTATGGATGTTCGCATGACGGTCTCTCATCGATTTTGTCGGATACATCGAGTTATTCAAGTGAATTGCGTGGAGGTTTGTAAAGTAATCTAGCTCAAGTCCCTTAGACTCTAACTCACTCCAGTTATCCCCACTCCAAATTCCGCTTGCAAATGCATGACAAGTATCTAAACAAAATCCAATCTTTTCTGGAAAATCAGTAAGAGATCGAACCTGGACAAGCTCTTCTAACGTTGTACCCATTGGTCCACTTTTCCCAGCATTATTTTCAATCAAAATCTTACTCTTCCCCTCCCACTTAGAAAGAACCTTATTAAGAATATTGATCATCCACCGATACCCCTCTAAAGGGTCATTTTCATTTTTGGACACGCCAAAATGAACAACTACACCAATTGATCCACATGCATTTGCAATATCTAAATCATTAAAAATAGCAGCCACCATATCATCCGCTTTATGTTCAGGCACAGCTAAATTCGTTGCATATGGTGTATGTGCAATCGACTCTATTCCGTTTTCCTTGCAAAAGACAGCACATTGATTGGCATCCTTCTCATCAAATGCTTTGACGGATAAACTACGAGGGTTTTTAGGGAAATATTGAAAAGCTCTCGCCCCAATTCGAGAAGCTTCCTTTGCCGCTTGAAAATATCCATTCCGAATGCTGATATGACTTCCAAACTTCATTCTTATTCCTCCATTAATCTTCTAAACAATAGAGTGCACGAAAAACTATTCAATATGTATAATTCAACAAAAATGGAAAAAACTATCTCTGAGGTGACATTCTTGGAAGCACACACAAATAAGCAAAAATTAGAACAACAAAACGTGTCGATAAAACAACTTGAAAATGAACTTGGGGTCTACTTCACACGTATGAAAAGCAGTACCCAAGACATGAAAGAAGATTATAATATGGTGGATGATGAACCGATATAATAAAAAATAGCCTAGCATAAACGCTAGGCCTCTTCATGGTCATATAAAAAACCATACACTACTGAATCAATAATTGGTTCATATCCTATTTTCATATAAATGCTATTTGAAGTTGGATTGGCTAAATCTGTATACAAGCTACAAAACGAATACCCCTCATTCAGTAGCTGTTGGCTAACATATGCTACACATGTAGTTGCATACCCTTTTCGTTGGAACTCCTGCGGGGTGAACACTAGATTTACAACGATACCATTTTTCGTTGGTCTTGCTTTTTTAGCCATCGAAACTGGTCCATTATCATCCCAGATAAAAATAGAAGATTCCTCGATACCCCGCTCTGCAAGTTTTCTTGCTCCTTCTATGGATAGATGCTCAGGGGTCACCAATGAAAACTGATACGTCCAATCCACAATTAACTCCAAGTCATCCTTTGTTGCTAACCTAAGTTTCCCATTGCTTAGAGGAACATTATTTACCTTTTCAAGCTTGTAAATTCTTTGCTCCATTTTCACTTCAAGCCTACAACCTATCTGTTGTACCCATTCTCCTGAAAACTCGGCAGCTAACGCTTTAGGTCCTAAAACGCCTGGAAGGATTACTCCAATATCTTTTATAGATGTAACCGCCACCCCAATCGCTTCATTTACGTCTTCACCAACTCCATAAACAATTAGATTATGTGGAGGTGTCATAACCATTACTAAAACAGGAGTCTCATTCTTTTCTACACATGCTAAAAAAGCATCCTTATAATGAGAGTTAGGTTTAGTTAAAGTGTAGAGCAGCCCTAAAGCAAGATTGTTCACAACCTCTTCCTTTAAAAGAAAATCCTCTACCTTCTCTAAAAATTCGTTTGGACTTTCATATACTTTTAGGTTCATACTATTCTTCCTTCTTCCCCACACGTTGTATCAGAGACAATACGTTATTCAGTGAATCCGATTCTGTTACAGTCATCATGTTCTCTATATATTTATCTTTATTTAAGAGAAGGTTATTTACTTCTATCAAGAATCTCTCATCTGTCAGCTCTTCTTCCTGAAGCACCTCGCAAAATCCAGATTTATAAAAGGAGTCTGCATTTAAGATTTGATCTCCCCTACTTTGGGCTTTCGATAATGGAATAAGAAGCATAGGTTTTTTTAATGCCAAAAACTCAAAGATTGAATTCGAGCCTGCTCTAGAGATTACGATATCAGCCATTTGCATGAAATGTGGCAACTCACTCCCAACATATTCAAACTGTTTATACCCTTGTCTAGCTAAAGATGGGTATAGATTCCCCTTACCACATATATGTACTATCTGAAACTGTTTGACCAACATATCCAGATTATTATGTACGGCTTCGTTTATCCTTTTTGCCCCTAAACTTCCACCCATTATCAATAAAACTGGTTTTACACTGATAAAGTCACACAGTTTCAACCCCTCAGACTTCTTCCCTTTAAAAATTTCTTCACGAACAATTGGACCAATTGATATAGCTTTTTGTTCTGGAATATGGCTAATTGTTTCTGGAAAAGTGACACATACCTTAGTCGCAAATGGAATTGATATTTTATTTGCCAACCCGGGCGTAAGATCTGATTCATGAATGATAACGGGTAGTTTATTCAACCTCGCACCAATAACCACAGGGACCGACACAAAACCCCCCTTTGAAAATATAACATCAGGCTTAATGTTAGAAAGAATGCTCTTCGCCTGAAAAACACCTTTTAGCACTTTTAACGGGTCTTTAAAATTTTTCACATCAAAATACCTTCTTAACTTACCAGTAGATATTGGATAATACGTTACTGATTTAAGTGTTGAAATTAACTCCCGTTCAATTCCACTCTCAGACCCAATATAGCTAACATCCCAGCCAAGTTCGAGAAATTTTGGAATTAATGCAAGGTTAACTGTCACATGGCCAGCTGAGCCTCCACCCGTAAACACAATTCGTTTTTTCACTAACTCACCCACTTTTTTACTACTTATTTTTTATGGCAGTTATAATAAAGCGATGGCATGTGCTTTTGAAAGGACCATTTTCTGTAATTAATTGATGAACTTTATGTAATTGATCCTTATAGTTTTCAACTGAAAAATCAGGAATTTGCCAAGGGATCGCTTTTAGGTAATAAATGATTGCCCCCACATCTTGAAAACTCGTATATACCTTATCTTCATGTGCCATCTGTATGGATAAGCCAACTTCATCACATTCTTTTAGAGCATACTCCAAGTTCCAGTATCTATATTCACTTTCAGGTACATTAAACCATTCATTGAATTCCTTATCATTCTCCCCACCAACCTGTTGGGTAATGAAAACTCCGCCAGGTTTTAGAATTCGCATGATTTCTTTTGGAGAATAGGCTTCATGCCTATTTATAATTAAATCAAAGGTATCATTTTCGAATGGAAGGGAATTGTCATCAATCACCTGGAACACTTTAATCCCAAGTGGTTCTAGTCTATTTTTAGCAATTTGCACATTTGGTTCATACCCTTCAGTAGCACAAGTAAAGGAAGGTAAGTCACTAAGTGATGATAAATATTCTCCCCCACCGGTTCCCATATCTAGTAGAGAAGTTGAATTTTTGATTGCTTTTTGTATGAGGTCTGTATAATCCCAACTTATTGGAGAGTCTTGCATTCTTCCATTACTAGTAATATATGAAAAATCCCATCCTTCAAATGCCTTTTCTGACTCTTTAAGATAGTGTTCAAATGATTGGTTCATGTTCATGCTCCTTCTAACAATTAAATATCATAAATTATTCCAATCGTAACACAAAAAATCCCCATATAGGGGATTTTTTCCTTACATCGTAACCTCTTCTAATTCTTCTATTCTTTTCTCTACATAACGAATGTCTTTTCTTGCATGGAAGGTTTCAGCTTTTTCTACGATTGCCATTGTGTTGTACTCAGGAATTTTTGCGTATTTTTCATAAACCCCTTTAGGAATTAGAACATTTCCCTCAGGCCAATATACAGCGATGTTTCCTTCCTTCGTGTTATCTATTTTTGCTCGACCTTGTAAGGTTCCATTTTGATTATACACAACGATTGCATCACCATTCTTAATTGCTAACTTTCTAGCATCTTCAGAATTTAAGATAATATCATAACGATCTGCATTATTAAACGGATCCGTATTAGAATAGATCATCGAGTTGAATTGCTTTCCTCTTCTTGTCGTTACATTGAAATGACCTTCTGTTTTGCGTAACTCTGGTAATTCGATTGGAAGCAAATTCCCTTTGCCATCCGCTGTTGGGCAAACGCCACCCTCGCATAACCAAGCGCCACCCCATTGGAAAACATCTCCTCTATTTTTTAACTTTTGGATTCCATCATAGTTTCGATTTGCTACAGCAATCTCGTTTCTAATTTCTTGAGTATTTTTAAAATCAATGAGGTGTTGTTTCTCAGGATAACACCTTTTCGCTAAATCAACATAAATTTCCCATTCAGCTCTTGCTTCTTCAATTCTAGGTCCCTTAATTTCCGGACTAAAATAAACCATCCGTTCTGTACTAGTTGATGTTCCGCCACCAGATTGTTCATATCTTGTCATCGCTGGTAGGATGATAACTTCCTCCTTGGCGTCTAAAAGAGTAGACGTGTTTAAGATAATATCCTGGTGTACCCTTAACTCTACACTTTCAAGTGCTTCTTTTATAAAGTCAGGGTTAGGCATGGTTTCTACGAAGTTTCCTCCACTTGTAAAAAAGACTTTAATTTTACTAGGATGGTTTGGGTCCAATATCATGTTTTCAATCGTATTACCAATCGGATCACCTTGCCATCTTGGAACCCGAAAGCCCCAAATCTCTTCCATCCTCTTGCTATTTTCTTCATCAAAGTCACTTCCAGGCAGGACAAATGGATCTGCTCCCATTTCTCCCGCACCTTGTACACCACTATGACCTCTAATAGGCATAACACCACATTTCTCCCGGCCTATAAACCCTCTCAGCATGGCAAGATTCGCAACCTGAGAGATATTATCTGTTCCAAATCGGTGCTGTGTTAATCCCATACTCCAAATAAACACACCAGATTTAGAGTTTGCTAGAAGTTTCGCGAATTCTATGATTCTGTCTTTTGTTAGGCCTGATGATTTTTCAATTTCAGCCCACTTCTGTTTTCGAATATGATATTTTAAGTCCATAAATCCCTTCGTATGCTTATTGACGAAGGCATGATCGATAGCAGAACCTCTTGTTTCCTCTTCCATGTCAAACCAATGCTTCATGACTCCATTCATAAAGGCAATATCTCCACCAATATTGACCTGATATGTGTCATCAACGAGTTTCGTCCCAAACAATGCACTTTCTGGAATTGAAGGAATCCAATACTTCTCCATTGACGGCTCTGCATATGGGTTAATCATAATGATTTTCGTACCCGCTTTTTTGGCTGCATACATATATTTTGTTGATACTGGCTGATTATTCGCTGCTACAGATCCCCAAAAAACTAAAACATCAGTACCGATCCAATCTTTGTAATTACAGCTTGAAGCACCAATGCCAAGTGAACGTTTTAACGCCGTTTTACTAGGTGAATGACAAATACGTGAGGCATTATCAATGTGATTCGTTCCTAGAAATCTAGCTACCTTTGCCGCAGCATAATAGGACTCATTTGTGATTCCACGTGAAGTTAAGTAGAAAGCAAGTTGTTTAGGATCAACACTTCGAATTTTTTGAGAAATTCGGTTTAATGCTTCATCCCAAGATATTCTTGTAAACTTATTCTCCCCTTTTTTTCTAGACAAAGGATAAGGAATTCTCCCTAGTTTCCTAAGCTCTGTACTTGAAAGTTTCTTTAATTCTTCTAATCTAGTAAACCATTTTGGATCAATACTAGACATCGTATTTAATCGTAAGACATTTAATCTTGTTGTACAGATATGAGGACCAAGCAAGGTTTGATCCTGCAGCCCTGAAACTCCAAGAGCACAACCGTCACATACACCTTGCGTTAAAATACGGTATGCATATGGAAGGTTGTCTTTATTTTCAATCGCTACTTTAACTGTATCTTTAATATGGTGTGGTTTTACCTTACCAACTCCCATAGGTGCTAAACTGGCCCATAATGATGGCTTAATTGACTTATCCAGCTTAACTGGTCCTGTATGTTTCGTATCTCCCATGATATAACCCCCTACATGGTAAAAATATATGTACATTTTGTTACAATTAATACTAACATGAAAGCGGTTACACCAACAATGGAAAAGTCAATTCTTATTTGCTTTTGTCCATAAAAAATAGATGAGCAAAATGATTAATAAGAATAGAACATAAAATACTAATCCATAAATTAAATCATGAATCGAAGAGAATAATCGGTCACCAACAAAAGCATACAGTACCATTCCGGGCAACTTCCCTATTACCGTTGCAATTGTATATGTAGCAAGGTTTATTTTAATAAGTCCGGAATAAACATTGACTACAGGTGGTGGGACAATCGGAATTAGTCTTGTAAAAAGGATGGCTATAAAGGCGTTTCGTGTAATTAATTCATTAAACCTGGAAATCCCCTTAAAACGCTTTAAATAATTTGTAAAGTAATCAGAAAATCCATATCTTGCTAAAAGATAAATAATAACGGATGCTGCAACTGTACCAAACCAGTTAATAGAAGCACCAATAACAAGACCGTACTTACTTCCCATCAGCCCTGAAAATACACTAAATGGAATTACTGGAATTACACCAAAAAGGGTGGACAATAAAAACATAAGCGGAAGTAATGATGAATCGCTTTCTGTAATCCAATTTAAGATTTCCTTATGATTGGTATATACAAAGTATAGTAAACCTAAGTAAATCACAATAAATGATAGTGTTTTTTTCAAGTCCACACCCCCTGCTTCCTATTCATCAATAATAATTTTAGTCAGTAATGGTAGATGATCAGATGCTACTGGATCCATTGTTACTACTTTCGACTCTACTACAGTAATATCACCCTGTATGAATATATAATCCAGCTTTTTACGAGGTTTATTGGCAGGGTATGTATAGCCACTTTCTGTCTCAGATGAATCTTTCAAAATTTTACCTATATACGAATGATTTCTACTTACTGGACTCATGTTAAAGTCACCCATTAAAATCACATTGCTTTTCCTTTGGACGATAGTTTCAATGTCCATGATCTGTTTTCTTTGTAAAAAGGGATTAATACTTAGATGGGTTACAAATGCGGAAATTACTTTCCCCGAAATTTCAAAATTCACTTCTAATAGCCCTCTTGGTTCAGCTAAATATGAATGTGAGTAAAGTAAATGATTTTCATGGCTTCTCATTTTAATTCGAGATAATAACACATTTCCATACTCACCTGTCGTTTTATCAGACTTTTTTCTAGTAATTACTGGACCAAAAACAAATTCCATTTCCAGTTGTTCTGCTAAAATGGCTGCTTGATTAAGAAATTGACTACGTTTCCCAAATGAAACATCTACCTCGTTTAAACCAATAATGTCTGCCTTACTCCTTTTAATAATGTTCGCAATACGGCCTAGATTTACTCGTTTATCTAACCCTTTACCATGATGAATATTAAAAGAAAGTATCTTTAGTTCCATGTCCCACTCTTCCTTTTACTGATTTTTTCCTTTTCCTAAATAAATCGAAATCATTGTTGTCATACTAAGGATAGAATAAATGATTGCTAAGATTGGTGGAGTTTAGAGAATGTTGAGAGTTTCTATTATTACTTCAGTTATTTTAATCGCACTTATTTTGTTCATAGGTACAAATATTAATGCCTCCGTCACAATTGAAGACACATCAAAAATAAAGGAATACACACAAACTGATAACCAAAAACCAATCGTCCTATTAATTGTTGATTCTCTTATGTCAGAGCCCTTAGAACAGCTAATATCTGAAGGCAAGGCACCTGCGTTAACATTTCTGAAAGAAAATGGACAATACTATCCCGAGTTAGTTAGCTCATATCCTACTATGTCAGTGACAATCGACAGTTCTTTACTCACAGGTACATATGCTGATATTCATAAACTGCCAGGTCTCGTTTGGTTCAGTACTGATAAGCAGCAGCTTTATAATTATGGTAGCGGTAGTAAGGAAGTGTTAAAATCAGGTCTGAGCAACACATTGTTTAATAGTCTTTATACACTTAATAATGAACATTTAAGTAAGGGTGTAAAAACAATTTTTGAAGAGTTTGAAGCTGAAGGAAGGTCATCTGCAGCGATCAATGCCCTCATTTATCGAGGTGATACAGAGCATACCTTAACCTTCCCAGAGGTTGCATCACTGATTAACATTTTGCCTAAGGAAATAAAAACGATGGGTCCTCCACTTCTTTCTTATGGAAAGATTAATCAATTTGACCCAGAATATACGAAGCTGAGTTCTTGGAAGAATGTTGGTTTTAATGATAAGTTCTCCACAAATGAATATAAATTTTTAAAAAATCAAGGTACACTTCCTAACTTCACTATGATCTACTACCCAGATTTAGATAAAATCATCCATGAAAAGGGGCCAAATGATGTAAACGGGATTGAAAATGTTGATAAGGAGCTCCAATCTCTTTTGAATATGTATCCTTCATGGAATGATGCAATTGAAAACAGTACTTGGATCATTATAGGTGATAGCGCACAATCTGGCATAAACAAAGAGAAAAATGCACTTATTGATTTGCGAAATGTATTTAATGACTATCGAATTGCACAGTTAGGTAAACCAATTACGAGTGAAGATCAAGTCGTGCTGGCTATTAATGAGCGCATGGCATATATTTACGCAAACAATACAGACATCACACTACAAGAATTAGCAGATCAACTGAAGGAAGACAGGAGAATTGATTTTTTTGCTTATATTGATAAGGAGTTAATAAGGGTCCACAATGTTGACACAAATAAAAGTCTAACTTTTACTTCCAGAGGACACTTAGTGGATGAGTACGGTCAAACCTGGAGTGTTGCTGGAGATTTATCTATACTAGATTTAAAGGTCCAAAATGGCAAAATTGAGTATGGAAATTACCCAGATGCACTGGCTCGTTTATATGGTGCTCTCTATTCACACCAAGGAAGATTCATTGTTACAGATGCAAAACCTGGCTATGAGTTTATTGGAGAAGGTTCCCCAACTCACCTTGGTGGTGCAGGTCATGGTTCTTTACATAAGGTTGACTCTGTTTCCCCAATGATTATTACTGGTACTGATATAACTCCTGAAACAAATCGAATTGTGGATTTAAAAGACTTTATCCTTACATTAACAAAAAAACAGTAACGATTTTATAGAGTCGTTACTGTTGACAATTTTTAATGAAAATAAGTGATTATAGATAGTGATCGCCAAATGATCACTAATAAAATGACACTAATCGTGCTAGCAATCGAAAACTTGATAAATCGTTTCGTTGTCGTTTTTAATACAGTATAAACTGTCGTGAGAACTACAAATGAAAATAGAATGATGGATATATCCATATATACATTCATTAGAATATCCTCCTTTTTTAGGCCTCTAAAGAATAGATATATTATACGGAACAGATAAAGGCTTGTATAGGAGTTTAGAAAATGTTACATTTTTCGCAACTTTTTACCTACTCAGAGAAGTTTTCTAACTAGGAATGATCCAACCGTTCTACTATTTCAATATGTATATCAATTAAACGTAATTTCTCTTCATCAGATATAGCACCTTGTCCAATTCGTTTCGTTGCCCATAAAAATTTAGTATGAGGAGATTTCCTAACACGTGGATGTGCATTTTCATCTTTTAAATCACGTTCAATTGCTTCAATCAATGTCTCCTCCTCATCACCTTCAACCGTCTTAAGTTCACGGTTAACCCACAAAGAGCGATAAGCAGCTAACAGTTTTTTATAATCCAAACAGATTACCCCCATGATCTTAATTACTATTTCCCATTACAATATAGCAGTTCTTAGCAAAAAGGGGAACGCCTTTTTATTGCGTTCCCCTTCATTTTAAGGTGCTTTTTTCAACATTTTCTCTTCCTGGTTTAAGCCTTCTTCTGTTTCATCTTCTAATGGAAGTGGATGTTCTTTCGATAGGAACCAACCACCTAGCGCTATTCCGACCAACACGATCCAGAAGGAAATTTTCCAGGCTGGCAGTTTTGGAAAGCCCTTATATAAAATCCCTAGTGCTGGATGTGCTAGTGTATACACAGCTAATTTGACACCGACCCAACCAACAATTAGAAAGGCTGCAGTTTCAAGACCTGGTTTACGCTTAAGCAATTTAACAAAGTACGTAGCTGCAAACCTCATAATAATTAATCCAATTACCCCACCTGCAAGAATGACTAGAAATTGACCTCCGTCCATTCCTCCAATTGGTGGAAGGTTAGTAGTAGGAAGTGTTACGGCTAAAGCAACAGCTGCTAAGATTGAATCAACTGCGAAAGCTATATCAGCCAGTTCGACTTTTAAGACTGTCACCCAAAAGCCTGAACCCTTGGCTCCCTTTACATCTGTATGTTCACCTTTTCTTAGGACAAACTTCTTAACTAAATGGTTTGTTGCAATGAAAATTAGGTACAGTGCACCTAATGCTTGTACTTGCCATACATCTACTAAGAACGAGATAGCAAATAATGAAGCAAACCGGAATACGAAAGCACCTGCTAATCCATAAAATAGAGCTTTCTTCCGCTGATCTTCGGGTAAGTGCTTAACCATTATTGCCATTACTAAGGCATTGTCTGCGGCGAGTATACCTTCCAGTGCTATTAGGACAAGAAGAACCCAGCCGTATTCTAAAATAAGACCGTAATCCATAGTGAATTGTCCCTCCTTAGAACTGTCCTTAGTATTAGCTAATTAGAAAATAAAAATAACCTTTATCGGTAGGATAAAGGCTTAGAAATTATATTGAATTTAAGGTCTGTTTTACCATTTATAAATCCAAAAAGACTCTTTTTTAAGCCAGCCCATAATATCTGAGTCAGCAGAATTAAGATTATCTTTCATGCGTGATAACAGCCCTTCTGTTTGAGAGCGGTGCGCCTCCATGGCAGCAATTTTAGTATCTAATACATCAGATACATCAACGACTACATCCGGTTTGCCTAACACTTCAAAAACATCTTTTGTAATCGCTTTACAATACACAGTCGGTCTCTTTTGTGCAGGTATTCTTGATAATGCATCAATCACAGCTGCCCCAGTTGCATCATGATCAGGATGAACACCATGTCCTGGATAAAAAGTAATAACCAAAGAAGGATTAATTTCGTTTATAATCTCCTCAACGGAAGAGCTTAATTTACCTTCTTCTTCGAATTCTAATGTTTTATCTCTAAAACCAAGCATTCGCAAATCTTGAATACCCATTACTTTACAAGCATCTTCAAGCTCTTTTTTTCGTATCCCTGGTAATGTTTCACGGTTAGCAAAAAAAGGTTTACCCATGTTTCTTCCCATTTCACCTAATGTCGCGCAAGCATAGGTTACCGGTACACCTTGTTTTGTTTGCTTGACAATAAAGCCTGCTGTCCCAAATGCTTCATCATCAGGGTGTGGAAAAACCATTAAAATGTGACGTTCCATCTAAAAGTACCTCCCTTTTATCGTTAAAATGGATTAGGACTTAATTGTAATGACACCGTAAGTCTGCCTTCGCTATCATGTCCGGTTAAAAGTAATCTTCCTTTATCATCAAACTCCCAATCAGTTACCCCTTCAGCATAGATCCACCCAAGATCCATCTTAAGACCAACTCGATAAGGGCCGTCTCCAGTAATTTTTCCGTGGTTATAAATAACTTTTGCATTTCGTATGTATGCACCAACAGCTACTTGAGAATCATCATTATGTGCAGCATAGGCACCCTTTGTCGTTTCAAGGTGAATGTATAATTCCTGATTAACTAAGCCGTTTAATGTTGCTTGTACTTCGTAAACATCAATTGCTTTCAAAGCCATTCCCCCATTCTTTTCTGTTTCATTTTACAACCTTTTTTGATGAACTTCCATAAATACGATTTCTTAATTTACCTCATAGGATTGACTGATGCACTTAATAAGAAAATAACTTGAATTGAGCTTTATTAAAGGTACCGATAAGTGCACCTGGTTGGAAATAACTTGAATTGAGCTGCTTCAAAGATACCTATTAGTGCACCTCATTGGAAATAAGTTGAATTGAGCTGCTCCAAAGCTACTGATTAGTGCACCTCATTGGAAATAGCTTGAATTCAGCTGCTTCAAAGGTACCGATTAGTGCACCTGGTTGGAAATAACTTGAATTGAGCTGCTTCAAAGGTACTGATTAGGCACCGTGAACCCCATGGAAAAAAACAACAATACATACAAATATTTGGTATAGTTTTCCTTTAACAAGGAAAAAATATTGTTAATGTTTGTATATACGGAGGGCAAAAACAAGTGGACTTAAAAGAAAATATGGTATTTGATATTACAAAAAAGTTTGTACCTAATTTTTGTAAAGCTAAAACATTAAAGATTCTCAACGTTAATCAGTCAACAGTCTGTATTGAGATGGAAGAAGCAAGAAGTAGAGGCGTTTTCCCTCTTCAGCAATTTCACTCCCTTATTCGCACTGGGGCCCTTATCTACAACGAAAACATATTAAATGATAATCATGAAGATACTGCGTGATACATTAACAATCAGTGGGTAAAACCTACTGATTGTTTTTATGTTACTTTTGGCATTTTAGACAAAAGAACATTTTTCGAGAAGAGATTATTTCTTTCTTGATTTGTTCTTTACATCTAGGACAAGGTTCACCTTCACGGTCATATACCATACAGTTATCGTTATAACCACCGGTTAAACTGTCTGAATTGAAAAGCTTCATCTCCATATAACCACCTAATCGTATGGCCTCTTTTAGCACACTTTGAATCGAAGTGTATAAGGATTTAACTTCCGAACCCTCTAGCTTATTAAATTTCCTGGTAGGCAATAACCTTGCATAAAAGCAAATCTCGTCTGAGTAACAATTTCCGATTCCTGCAATGAACTGTTGATTAACAAGAGTTGTCTTTAGCATTCCCTTTTTTGATAAAACAAGCTCTTCAAAACGCTGGTATGTAAATTCCTCACTTAAAGGATCTGGACCAAGGTCAGCTAGTTCAACTTTTAGGTTAGTTTGGTTGTATAAATGAAGATACCCTAATCTTAAGCCTATAAAATATAAACGATTTTTTTCAAATACAAGTTCAATTTGCTTGGTTCTGTCTGGACTGTCTTGTTCGTTACCTATATACATTAACCCACCTAACATTAAGTGAAGTAATAGACTTTTACCATTATCTAAACGAAAAATGAGTTGTTTGGCAGCCCTCTCAACTTCGATTATTCTTGTGCCAGTCACATCACTTATAAATTGAGAAACTGGGACATTGATCGATTTTTCTCTATTAATAACTACATCCTTAATCAACATCCCTTTTAACTTCTCATTCAACAAATTCTTATAAGTTTCCATTTCAGGCAGTTCAGGCATCCTATCCCTCTTTTCTTACGTAAAATTATTCTTAGCATAGTCTTATTTCGTAGTATCATGTATTGTTTTCATAATTCTTCCTAAATGAGGCAATATTATTACTAAATAGATAAGGAGGAGTGTTTCAAATGTCAGAAACAACCTTACATATAAAAGGAATGACTTGTGAGAAGTGTGTAGAAGCTATTGAAAATTCTCTATTAGCGATAAATGGCGTTGAAAGAGCTTTAGTTGACTTAAATGAAGAAACGGCGGTTGTACAATATGATCAAAATCAAGTGAAAGAACAACAACTTAAAGACGCCGTCCAAAACACAGGTTATCAACTAGGCCAATAATTTAAAAAGGCTGCCCCATAATCTTCCAAGGACAGCCTTTATGTGCTATGAATTTAGCGAGATTGCTTTATTTGCAAGTTTTATATCGTTAGCTAAAAGCTTTGACAAATCATAAGAAGGGTAATAATCCCTTTCATACATGTAGTTATACACAGATGCATGTAATTTAATCGCTACTTGAAGCTGTTTTGTTAAAACATCCCTAAGTATAGGAGTGGCTGTTTCCGTGATAGCTATGGCATAATTTCTTACTGCAGTTTTCGCAAAAGCTAACAGGTCTCCAGAATAAAATGCCTTATCATAGGCTCTCCAATCATCAAGGTTCTCACGGGCATCTGGAGCCATAGGATAAAATTTTAATAATTCCTTTAAATTTTGTTCAAGTTGTGCAATAGTTGTGATATACAATTTTTGAAGAGTAGGACATTCTACCTCGTTTACAAATTTCTTTAATTTCATTAACCCTACCGATTGAAAGACAACTAATTCGTGTAGTTCTAATGTTTCATGCCAAGCTAAATGATTATGATCCATCTTGATCCTCCTAGATTTTATTCAACATACCTTATTCATATAAAAGCCGATAGGTTAATGTCTAAATAATAAATGGGCTCCAACATTTTATTTACTAAATAAAGGATGAGCATAGATGCAAATGGAATCGAATGAAGAACTAAAAGTAAAGCTTGTGGAAATTGTTAGATGGGAAAAGGATCAAAAGGATCTGTGGTTTTGGGAAAAATTAAGTAGACTCCCCTTTAAGATTATTGATAAAGTGACACCGAAATTTATCCACGATAAACTTGGCGCGGCTATCGACGAACTAGGAAATTATATTCAAACAGGTGGGCAGTATTTGGTTAACCAAGATCAATTCCTAAAGAGGTTTGATAAGAAAACACCTCAACAGTTGCTCACGCTTCAGGATGTTCAGTCACTTCCTCTTAACGTAATGGATGATGTCGCAAGAGGTATCGGTGAATCCCGTACAACGATTGCTGGAATACAAGGAGCAACAACAGGAATCGGTGGAATCTTTACATTGGCTATTGATATCCCGGTATTATTAGGACTATCCCTAAAAACGTTACAAGAAATTGCGATGTGTTATGGCTATGATCCAGATGATAAGCAAGAGCGAATCTTCATAGTTAAATGTCTTCAATTTGCTTCGTCAGATATCGTTGGAAAGCAAACAATATTAGAAGATTTAGAAACTTTTTCAAAAGGAAATAACCATGCTCACGTTTTCTCGGAGATTCAAGGATGGCGTGAAGTAGTAACAACCTATCGTGATAACTTTGGCTGGAAGAAGCTATTTCAATTAGTCCCAATTGCAGGAATAATCTTCGGTGCTCTAGTCAACAAATCAATGATTCAGGACATCGCTGAAGTGGGAATGATGTTATACAGAAAACGAAAAATTCAAGAGAGACTAGCTGAACAACCAATTTCTTGAATTGGCAAATTAACTAATTGAATTTGAAGAGTGGATTTGAGCGGAAGGCACTTGACTCCTGCGGGAGATAGAGGAAAGGTCGAGACCCCACAGACGGAACGTTGAGGAGGCTCGACTTCCTCCCCGCGGAAAGCAAGTGCCTGCAGCACAAAGGAACGGTCTATATTCGAATTGGACGTTCAATATACTTTCTTAATAAGAAGAGAACATGTCCTCAATCTCAGACATGTTCTCTATTTTTATTACTTTTTATTAACTTGTCTACCACTTTTCTTCTGGCTTTGGTGATCGCTATTTCCTACTTGAACATCTGATCCAAGTTCCACATCATTTCTTCCTTTTTGCATAGCAATTTGCTGGCCATTCTGATTTGGATTGGATGTACCTTGTTTAGACATTCCATTCGCCTCCTATATAATAGTCTCTTTACTAATTTGCACAAGGAGACTTGTTTTCACTCAAACAAATGTGATAAATATCATATCTACCTTTTCAATAGTTCGATATCATTTAGTTATGTAATAAAGAACACGGGAGGGTTATGACTATGCTATCTACGACAATTTTATATAATAAAGATAAAGCTAACAAAATTAATGAAATACTAGAGGATCATCAGTTTTTTAATAAAGCTGACAACTCATTCTCTTACCGTACAGAGAACTTTAAAGAACTAGCCACTGCAATAAATGATGAGGCTACAACGGCCCTTACCATCCTTTACGCTGGAACACTGACATTCAAGGAATATGAGCTTTTACATCACCTAATCCTTTCAGTAAATGCAGGCATTAACGGTAAGATTGACGATTCAAAAAGCTTGCTAGGCTATCTTGAAAATGGAGAACCAGCCTATATTATCACGAATTGGGATAACTGGACGGTGTTTTTAAATAGAGCAAAACATGTATCAATGGAGGGCCAAAAGGTAAAGGTCTATAATGAGATAGGATTAGAAGTTGCATCTGGACTCCTCGTTGGTTATGAAACAGACCAAACAAACCAAGAACAATTTATAATTACTAGCTGTACACTTGTAACACTATTTGGAGAAAGAACGTATACAGGTAAACAATTAGCCATTGAACCAACCGGAGAGATGTAACACACCAAAAAAATGCAGTAGAGGCCACTCTACTGCATTTTTTCAATTTCATCTTGTAGTTGTTTTGTTCTCTTTGAATTTCCTTCAGCAAAATTACGTAAACGAAGCTTTAACTCTTCATCATCATGTATGCGTTCAGCAGCAAGGATATATCCACGCATTAATTCATTTTCTACTTCGTATGAACTTTCTAGAACCTCTTTTAATTCCGTATCTGTATACGTATCATCTTTAGAATAATCTCGATCATAATCACGCTCATGATCCATGCTTCTCACCTACTTTCACTACTTAAGTTCTACTACTTTAATTAAAATATTCCCTTTGCTAAACATAAAAAAGCCACTTTATTAGGTGGCTTTTTGGGGATATAGTTATTTTTTATACTCTTCTTTTTTCCAAAGAATAAATGTTATATATGCAATAATTGCTGACAGTACTCCGACTATTGTAAATTTGTATACATCCTCATATTCTTTCCCAAAATAAGATTCTGCTGTCAATTGAATCATAACAACATTTGTTGCAAGCGTTATAAAAATGATGATCCAGTATATTTTTTTATCCATGACGGATCTTCCTTCCTACCGCGTAAATCACATCATCGATAACTTCAAGCTCGATTAATGGTAATTCACGTTGTGGAGGACCAGCCATTGGATGACCAGTTGATACGTTGAAGTATCCTTTATGACACGGGCAAAGCAGTACGTCTTTTGTACTTTCATAAAAAACTGGACATGATAAATGAGTACATTTACTATTATATGCCTTTAATTGACCATTCTTTGTATGAACCAGCAAGGCCATGTCATCTTCAGTTGGATAACCAAATTTAAAGGATTCACCCTTTGGGACATCGGATAATTTAGCAATTTCTACACGATTCACGTCTTTGGCACCGTCGTCCATCATTGCTTTAATCGAGAACGGTAATGTTGCAAGTCCCAATGTTACCGAAGCACCTACAGTTGCTTTTAAAAATGAACGACGGTTATATTTTACATCATCTTGTCGGTTTAAATTATCGACCAAATTTATCATATCGTCATTAGAATCTTTTTTATTACGACCAATCTTTTTGTTATTTTCATCCATGGTTAATACTCCTTCCTCTACAGAACTCTAGTCTAATCTGAATATACCCCAAAGAATTCAGGTACATACTGCCACTTATTCCCCTCTTGTGGTTTTTTACCTTCAACTAAGTTCATTTGAGTTCTGCGACGGCGTAGAGCCTGCATTTCTTCAAAATCGATAAATCGAATAGCATCACTTGGACAAACAGATGCACACATTGGTGCAATGTCATATTTTGAACGGTCATAACACATATCACATTTATACATCTTATTCTCTTCAAAATCGAACTTAGGAATACCAAAAGGACATCCGAATGTACAGTTACGGCAACCGATACACTTTTCTTCCATTGCAGAAAGAACGACACCCTCTTCAGTTATTTGGATTGCATTAGCTGGGCATACACGGGCACAAGCAGGATCCTTACATTGCATACACATCATTGGAAACGTTTGTCTGCTTTCCATGAAGTCTACATATTCTACATAGTTACGTTCTTTCGCATCATGGTCTCCACATTCACGACAGGCTGCTTGACATGAGCGACATCCGATACACCTTTCGAATTCTAAATACATAATCTTGTTCATCTATTAGTCTCCCCTTCTGAGTTTTAAGCCTTCTGTAGTTTCACTGCGCACACTTTAAATTCCGGCATTCTTGAAACTGGGTCTAAAGCAGGATTCGTTAATTTATTTACTGATAATTCTTTGCCCCAGTGGTATGGTATAAAGACTGTGTCTTTGCGAATGGCTTTTGTTAGCTTAACATCTACTGTCATTGTTGATCTTGGTGTTGTAAGTCTAACTTTGTCTCCATTTGAGAGATTATATTGACTAGCAAGTTCAGGATGCATTTCCGCATAAGGTACCGGACATTGCTCCATTAGGAAATCTACACGTCTAGTTTGTGTTCCTGATAAATAGTGGAATACAACACGACCTGTTGTTAAAATGTGTGGGAATTCCTTTGTAGGATTTTCATCAGGTTCTTTCCAGTCAACAACAGCGAGATTGGCTTTTCCATTTTCAGTTGCGAATTTTTCTTTAAACATTGTCGGTGTTCCTGGGTGGTCTTCTGATGGACATGGCCAGAACACACCATCTTCTTTATCAATTCGATCCCAAGTAATTCCGTAATAATCTGCTTTGCCACCCTTTGTTGCAATACGGAATTCTTCGAAGATTTCACTTGCATTTTTATAAGGGAAATGTTTTCCTTTCCCCATACGCTCAGCTATTAAACTCAATATTTCCCAGTCAGTTTTTGATTCACCTAGTGGTTCTCTAACTTTACGAATATGAATAACGCGTCCTTCGAGATTCGTCGTTGTTCCTTCATCTTCAGCCCAACTTGTTGCAGGTAATATAACATCTGCAAATTCTGCTGTTTCAGATAGGAAGAAATCACTTACTACAAGGAAATCTAATTTTTTAAAGCCTTCCCAGATATACTCAACATTTGGTGCAGATACAGCTGGATTACTACAAATAACATGCATCGCACGGATATTCTCATTTTGAATTTCATCAAACATTTCATAAGCTGAAACACCTGGCTTTGGCATATCTTCAGGGTCAATTCCCCATACACTTGAGATATATTTTACTGCTTCAGGATCTGTAATTTTACGGTATCCTGGTAATAGATCTGATTTTTGACCATGCTCACGACCACCTTGACCGTTTCCTTGACCTGTAAAAGTTGCAACACCTGATGCAAACTTTCCAACCTGACCACGAAGTAGTGCCATAGAGGTATAAAGTGTAACATTGTCTACACCCTTTGATTGTTGCTCAACTCCACGAGCAAACATGACAACAGAGCGCCTGGACATTCCAAAAATATGAGCAGCTTTTTCGATTTTTTCAATAGATACACCTGTAATTTGTGATGTATAATCTGGAGTCCAATGTTTTACCGACTCTTTTAATTCCTCATAATTGTTACAACGGTTTTGAACATACTCTTCATCTACATAGCCTTCTTTGACTAGAATGTGCATAATTCCATTAGCTAGGGCTGAGTCTGTTCCTGGTTTTAAATCTAAGTGAACATCAGCTACCCTTGCAGTTGGAGTTTCACGAGGATCGGCTACGATTAATTTAGCGCCTTTGTCTTTTGCTCTCCAGAACCACTGAATACTTGTAGGATGACATTCAGCCGTATTTGAGCCTGCGATAAAGAAGCAATCAGAATGCTCTAATTCAGTCCAAGGTAATGTTGATCCACGGTCCATACCGAATGTTTTTAGGAAACCTCCTGCAGCAGAACTCATACAGAAACGACCATTATAATCGATATAACGAGTTCCTAATGCAACACGTGCATATTTCCCAACTAAATAACATTTTTCATTTGTCATCGAAACGCCACCGAATACACTAACTGCATCTTTACCATGATCTTTTTGAATTCGCTTGAAATTCTCTTCAATTAAGTCTAGTGCTTCTTCCCAACTAGATTCTACAAATTCACCATTTTTCTTAATTAGTGGCTTTAAGATACGATCCTTATGCTCAACAGTTTGATAGGCTGTTACACCTTTAGGGCACATTTTCCCCATTGTAACCGGCCAATCATAGCGAGGTTCAACTCCAACTACACTTCCTGTTTTTTCATTCACTCTTATATGCATCCCACACTGCATACCGCAATAGCAGCAGTGTGTAGTTATTAATTTTTCACCAGGTTTAATTAAGTTTTTCACGCCGTCTTTTACTAAATATTGACTCATAGTTGTTCCCCCTCGACTATTTAACTATTTTTTCTTTTTCATCTTTTTTTGGTAATTTATAAAATTCTTCAGATCTTTGCTTTCCAAAACCTGAGATGTGTATATCGTTCATCGTGCTAATCGGCCCGTATGGATTCCCTATCGGTGTTTCCATATTCATTTGTTTCATTGCACGGATTCGTCTTCTACAGCCTGGGCAGTAGTCTGCAAGATATGAACCGTCATCTAATTTCAAGTCAAAGCTTTGTTCAGCCAAAATTGTTTTTACATCCGAAATTTGATCATCACTACTGTAATTTGTTCCGCATTTCTTACATGCCCTCGTATCAACTTTAAGAACTTCCTGATAGTTCATAGGAACAGCAGCTGCTAACGGTCTAATTGGTAAGTGAAACAGCTTTCCGAAAGGGAAATAAATAAGCATAACAACTACTGTTACGTGATGAACTAGTGCCATTGGGTGGTGCATCCAACCATCTAAAAACTTATAAGATACCGTTAGTAACAAGCCAGATACTGTCACAGCTAAGAGAATAATTAACGGTAATATATCAAATTCAAATCGTTGCGTTACTCGAACATCAGGATCCGTCATTCTTCTAAATAACGCCATCGCAAGTCCTAAAAGTAATAGCAGAGAGAAAATGTTTAGCGCGTTATATGTCATTGAAGCAAGTAAGCCATTAGGGTGCAATGTAATTGTAGGAATGTTGAAAACCACCATTTGGTATAGTTCAGGTGTGACTAGATCAAATCTTACCCATCCAAAAACTAACCCAAAAGTAACAGCAAATGACCCAATACAGCCCCATGCAATCAACCAGTGCTGAATACCTCGATAAATACCGCGTTTAAAAATAAACTTTTGTAGAAAGATGTTGTTAATTGCAGTTAGTAAAATAGATTTCCAATTTCGTTTAAAGCGCTCAAGCGATTTTAAATTTATTAAACTTCTTTTCACCATTCTATTAGTAGCTGTTCTATACATCCAAAACGCCATACGAATGGATAGTCCAATAGCGAAAATAAGCGAACCGATGATATACCCCATCTGAGTCGGTTTTAAGTATTTTAAGCCGTCGGTAGCTATCCACATCGATAAAAGCAATCCAAGAACGACTAAGAATGAATACATGCTTGCTTTTGAGTAAAACGAACGTTCTAGCTGTTTCATAATGCTCACTCCATTTTTAAAAATAATTTTATTTCGTTTTTACGTTTTCAACACGTATAAGTTGTTTTCATATGTTCATTGTAAAGGACGTAGATTTATAAGACTGTGAAGTACGTCACAGTAAATTTGTCGATTCAGTGAAGAGTGATTTACTGTAGAAAAAAAGACAAAAAAAAGACTACTGATCTGCTAAATCAGTAGCCTATTGTTGAAAGTTTATAGGGAAGTTTTTATTAATGAGCTTTTCGGTGTTATGTAAATTATGTAAGATTTTGGCCCGGGACTTAGAAGTACTAACATTGATTCCTTTGCTACGAAGTTGTAAGACAAGTTCTTTAATACCTTTCCGACGAATCTTATCCATACTAATCAGCTCCTTTAAAAGAATCATATCATTTTTCAAGTCATTTTGAACTACCTTTTTTCGAAATTAGTACGAAACTACTGAGAATAGTATGGATTACTAGTCAGTCTCTAAATACCTTTGACCTTTTCAAAATATTCTTCCAAGGTGATATCATTTTCATAAATTACTTTCGCAATCTCTTTACCTACATAACGAAGGTGCCATGGCTCATACTGATATCCTGTAATTTCTTCTTTTCCTTTTTGATAACGTACAATATATCCAAATAAATGAGCATTTTCTTGGATCCACTTGCCTTCAGGAGTATCCCCGAATTGCTCCTCAAGTAAAAAGCCTGCACTTCTACTTGTTACATCCATAGCCAAACCAGTTTGGTGCTCACTCTGACCAGGTAAGGCTACTGCATGCATAGCCATTTCTTCTCCTACTTTTCGAACTTGACTGTCGAATATATAAGCTTGTGTTTCGTATGCCCTATATCCAGAGACCGCAAACAAGTATATACCTTCACTGTCGGCTTTAGCAAACATCTCCTCAAGTGCTATAGCTGCTTCCTTGCGGATATATCTTTTAGGAACATCTTCATCTCCAAAAGAAAAACGAACATTTGGAGCTACCATGCCTTCTGGTATATATGAAGATGGTAGGCTATGCTCTTTATTTACAAGGGCGAGTAAATTTTCAGGATTTAGAATTACTAACAATCCATCTTGTTCTTCGACTTTATTAAAATACACTTCCTCAAGGACCCAATCGCTATTTTGTGGCGTATCAGGAGATTGTTGTTCCATTTCTTCTTCGTTCGATGAATCTTTATCAACTACTTTAGGTTCATTATTGTCAGTTTTTGCTTTAGGATCTGTATTTTCTTTTTGTTCATTTGAGTTATTTTCCGTCTCGCTTGCATTTTCAGGTGGAAGATTGTTGTTTGAATTCTTACATCCAACCAAAAGTATAAACAGAACCATAAGAGAAACAATGATTATTCGATTTGACTTTATAAACATGGCTCCACCCTTCTATTTCTTGATGTTAGTTTCATGAACAAACTATCCACTATTTATTTTACCATTTTAAGAATAACTTGTCCTATATGGAAGAGATTTATAATTGTTTGGGTAAGGTTTGTGTTTACGTGACTTTTTACGTTACCTCATTTCCCAATATCCGTCATTTCCCAGCACGTAAATCCTTTTACGTTACCTCATTTCCCAATATCCATCATTTCCCGACACATAAATCCTTTTATGTGACCTCATTTCCCAATATCCGTCATTTCCCAGCACGTAAATCCTTTTATGTGACCTCATTTCCCAAAATCCGTCATTTCCCGGCACGTAAATCCTTTTACGTTACCTCATTTCCCAATATCCGTCATTTCCCGGCACGTAAATTTGGTAACAGCACTTCACTGATCCTAGAACAATAATAACCCCACACTATCAAAAAACACAAAAACCCCAAGTCTCCACAACTCAGGGTTCCCTCTACTATTTTGCAATTGCCGCATCCAATGCTACTTCAATCATATCATTGAAGGTCATTTGTCTTTCTTCTGCTGTTGTTTCTTCACCAGTTAGTATATGGTCACTTACTGTAAGAACAGATAAAGCTTGGCGGTCAAATTTAGCTGCTAAAGTATAAAGGGCAGCTGTTTCCATCTCAATCGCTAAGATACCATAATTAGCCCATTTCTCAAGTTCAGCATTGTCATTATAAAACATATCTGCTGTGAAGACATTACCTACTTTTAAGTTTAACCCTTTTTGAACCCCTGCATCATACGCTTTCTTTAATAATGGGAAGGATGCAGTTGGAGCATAGTCAACTCCTCCGAAAGTAAGGCGGTTCATTTGTGAATCTGTTGAGGCACTCATCGCAATAATCACATCTCGTACTTTTACATCTTTTTGAATAGCACCACATGTTCCTACACGGATAAGATTTTGTACCCCATAACTTTGCATTAATTCATTTATGTAGATAGAAATTGAAGGAACACCCATTCCAGTTCCTTGTACTGAAATTCTCTCACCTTTATATGTCCCAGTAAAACCAAGCATTCCACGTACTTCATTATAACAAGTTGCACCTTCTAAAAACGTTTCTGCTATATATTTTGCACGAAGTGGATCTCCTGGTAATAAAATCGTTTCCGCTATTTCATTTTGTTTAGCACCAATATGTACACTCATAATGAACCTCCAGTTAAATCTTTTTTATAGTATTGACTACAATTAAACAATATAGCATACTTTTTTGTTCATTTGAAACAAGTAGTTGTTTAATATAGGAACTTTCACCATATAAATGAAAAATAATAACCAATCAAACAGGAGATATTATAGAAGAAGAATTGTTAAGGAGGAAATCATCATGGGAAAAAAGCATCGCGCAAGAATTAATAGTCCTAAAAAGAATAACCATATTCCCCCCGAAGTAATAGAGGCTGAACATATTGCCCACGATAAAGAATACTCTGCAAGTGGAAGAAAAAATGGTCCAGGGCATAATAAATAAGCTAAACTAAAAACCCTTTTTTAGGGTTTTTAGTGTTGTGTTAAGAAGGATCTACTTCATCATAAGATAATTTAGTTACCTGAGTAAATTCACCTTTATCTTTTTCCTGCTTAGATGCTGAACGTTCTAACTCTTCATCATCATCAATTCCAGGTGCAACAGAAGGTATGTTTTGTTTTTTATCCATTCATCATCGACTCCTTTCAAAGTATAAATTTTCCGTCTACTCAACAAATTATGCAGCTTACTCTATTAATCACGTTTACAGATCTACCTAAGAATCACTCGGTTTACTTTCTGCCAGCCACCGACACATAACTTGTAATAGGTTTGCCCCTTTCTTCCTTCATCAAACAAAAGAATATCACCTGTGTTTAAATAGCGAGCTTGATAATCTTTAGGGATTAAATCATTTACATTAAACATGCGAAATACGTTTTTAATTGCATCTTTATGATTAATTCCTTCTATAGTTACACGGTATACCTGTCTATACCCTTTCAATTCACCATACTTCGGAGTCTGAAAAATGGTTATATCGTATTGCACTTTTTCTCTTGTTTTAAAAAATAGCATTTTATGTACCACTGGTATCCCCGCCTTATCCAGAGTTACCCTATTATTTAGACCTATCCTCTGTCGATTCCTTTCTCACAATTCCTCTTCTTTTGTCGAAACACCTTAACTTCGTAAAAAGCTACAAAAGTACTAGAATCTACACTTTAAAATTCCATAAAAAAGACTTGAGCATTTAATAGCTCAAGTCACATATTATTAACTATATCGGTTTATGATTGAATGAATTTTATCCTTTAACTGAGGAAGATCCGTTGTCGAAACAGTGAAGCGTACTAAAGATTCATCCATTTCTAGCGCTTCAGCTAAAAAGCTTCCTAGTCCGCGAGCTCGTCGATCTACTTCCATTAAGACTTCGACTGAGCTGTTTGATTGCGGGAAAAATACAAGCTCTAACTCGTCAAGCTTTCCACGGAAGCTACCACTCATTGGAACAAATTCAAACTCTTGAATGAATGGCAGTCGTCTTCTAAATTTATACGGTGCCTCTTCACAATCTACTTTTCTTAAACGAAATCCTAAATCGCTAACCGTATCTAACACGGCTGTCATCAACTGAGAAGCTCTAACTTCGATAAAATCTCTGTCTGTTGGGTCAACTGCATTTTTTATATCTAACCCTGTTTGTAACCAAACCCTTGTTTTTCCCATTGTAACAGGAATATCTAATGGTAAAGAATAACTAAATGGGATTTCTTTTTTCTCATTAGCTTCAATTGTAAAGCTTTCAGAAATTCTAAACTTATCAATAATCGCATGTTGATTCATTTTAGAATCATTTCTTTCTTTTATATACGTTGTGTTTAAGGTAATGTATATTTCATCTATTTGCTGAGCGATGTTCCCTCCGGTGATTTCTACAACCCCTTTAATTTCCTCGCCAGCTGTAAATGTTGTTTCATAAAGCTTTGTATCCACTCTTGCCGCTCCAATTCCAACACTTGCAAAAACCTTATTAAATAAAGACATTTCTCTACCCCCAGTACTCAATATACTTACTACATTTATTATATACGAACCTAACAATTAGAGGTTTCAATTATTAAGACAAATTAGTTAATTTTCTACCAATTTTTTCATATAAAAAAACAACGAGTATTTCTACCCGTTGTTTCTTAGTCATCTTCTTCTAATTCTTCATCAATGATGCTCTTTTCAAGTAAATATTCAAAGGTTATGTCCGCTATTTGCTCAATTTCTTCCTCACTTGGTGCATAGCCGCGTTTGATCAGCTCATTGTAAAAGAATTCTGCAATTTCCTCCGTATCGATTACAACGTCAATTTCTTTCACAATACCGCCCCCCTTTATTAAGTTTTATGAGCAAGCACTAAAACTTATGTCAATTGAATAGGGTATCGATATTTTGTCTTTTAATTTTTTTGGAATGATTGAAGTTTTTTCGGCATAGTATGTAAGCAAGTGGACAAGCTTTACGAAAATAAGGGGGAATTTGTATGTTAGCAAAGGTGTATAAAATGGAGGCAATCCGTTCTAAAACAGAAGTAAAAACGAACCGTTTTGTATCAATACTAGACAGTGAAAAATTTGATATACTTTTTGAAAAAGCGCTACAGGCAATGTTCTCTGTCATTGTAATTGTTGGCATTCCTTATTTCCTCTATATTATAGCGAAAGGGTTATTCTAATGAACACCAATAAAAAACTCACCTCAATCAAGAGATAAGTTAATAACCTTAAATTGTAGTCGTGATTATTGTTTTTGATCACTGGACTTCATGCTTGTGAGCTTTTCTAAGTTTTTTAAAGCCAATTCCATCACATCTTTATATTGATCATCCTCAAATAATTCATAAAGGAGTTTGTAATCATTGTATACATCCAATAGCCCATCAATAATTTCTCTGCGCTCATTTTCTTTTTTTAAGTGTTCCTTTTCAGATTTGCGAAATTCTTTTTTCATCCCGTGCATCTCCAAACTTGTAGTCTCTTTCTTCGCTAAATACAATTGGGAGATTTTTTGTAAAAATGCTTCTGCATGTTGATGGTCTGCTACAAGGGTTAGTTCCTCCTCACCGGCTTCTAGCCATTCCCCATCTTTTATTCGCGTTAGTTCATAGATGACTTCCTCCCAAGCATTGTCCTTATATCTCCAAATTTCTGTACGTATTCCGATGACCTTGAAGAACTCACGTCCATACCCTGCAACAAGTACCAAGTCACCAAAGTAGTAATTAAATTCAATTTCAATATTTTCAGATTCAAGTACTTTACCCTCATATTCTGAGAGAAGCTTTAATGTATCCTCAAGGTAAAGGGCTTCAGAATGATGGTTTACTTCATATGTCCAGAGATCATTCATTTTTTTTATATCTGTAATCGTGCCAACTGTTCCATATACAATAATCACGACTACATCTCCTACTTTATACTTTGGTTTATTTTTTCTATCCAGAATAATCATCCCCTTTGAAGAGTCGTGATAAATAAAAGTTACAATATACTATGCAAGTAAGGCTTGTATCGCTAATGAAATGAGTATTAGGATTAATCTCAAAAAAAGCGCAAAAAAGACGAACCCTTATTGGTTCGCCTAAAAATTCATCATAATAGTTATTTTATTTCATCTGAAAGATAAATCTCCCATGCCTCATCGAATACTGACATACTCGATAGATACTGGCCGTTTAATTCTAGATAGGAACTAATTTCATGATAATCACTAGACCCTTTAGGAAAGCTATGATCATCATATACGTCATTAGCAAACTTACTAATTTCATCACGTACCTTTACAGCGCGATATTTTAAAATAAAATGATAAAACGTTTTGTTCATGGTCATCCCCTCAAACTAAGTGTTTACTCATTTTATCATATTTTATACAAATTAAAATGAGAATGAGCTATCGTTTGATAAAGAAGTAATAAAAGTATAGATTAGTTGTTGTGTAGCAACCATGTCTTCTAAATCTACGACCTCTACAGGTGAGTGAGCGTAACGTGAAGGAATGGAAAGAACTCCGGTTGGAATTCCCTTGTTACTTAACGAAACAGCCCCACCATCAGTACCAATTCCCGGGAACACTTCATATTGGAACTTAATTTCATTTTCTTTCGCCAAGTTAACTAAGCTTTCTTTTACAGTTGGATGTGCAATTAGGCTAAAATCTATAATCTTGATTCCAGTTCCAGCACCTAAGGCTAACGTTTGGTCCATTGTTTCTTCAGGTGTATCACTAACAGCAGTAGTGTCTACTGCAATGGCAACATCCGCTTCAATATTATGAGAAGCTACCTTCGCTCCTCGGAGTCCGACTTCCTCTTGAACGGTGAATAGGAAGTGAATTTCACCTAAAAAATCTTTGCCTTGTAATTGTTCTAGAACTGCTATTAGAACAGCACAACCAGCACGATCATCTAACCCTTTTCCAACCACTCTGCCTGTTTTAGAATTCCCGAGTAACTCCAACTCACTTGCCCAAGTTATCGGTAATCCTATTTCGATACCCATTTCAATCGCATCTTCTTTTGATTTTGCTCCTATATCAATATAAAGATTTTGGTGTTTTCTTACTTTGGTTGGGTCATCGAATTTGACATAGTGAGCCGACATGGTCCCAATAACACCTAACAATTCCTCAGTTCGTGTTCTAACTTTTACTTTCTGTGCTAAAAGGATACGGTCATCGTGTCCTCCTAATTTTTCAAAACGAATCAAGCCATTATTTTCAATCTTTTTGACGATAAAACCTACTTCATCCATATGCGCAGTCAAAATCACCTTAGGTCCTGAACTTGTCCCCTTTTTAACGGCAATCACATTACCAATTGGATCGATTTTCACATCATCCACTAATTCCTTTATATAATCTCTAATAAAATATGAAATCGGCTGTTCATAACCACACGGGCCATGAAGACTCGTTAATTTCTTTAAAAGTTCAAACATACGAATTACCCCTTAATAATAATAGATTCGTCACTTTAACCAATTAATGTAGTAACACAATTTAGTATAAGCACTTTTTTCAAAAATTTCAAATAAATAGAGAAACTATCAGTATAAATAAAGAACTATTTACATATTTTTAGCTATGAAGGACAAGAAAATAAAAAAATGGAAAAGGTCTCTTGGGCTATTTGAATCATTTAAACCCTTTTAAACTTATTGTGGGCATCTAAATATTTAAATAGAGTGGATTGGATTGGAGAACGGAAGGCACTTGACTCCTGCGGGAAGTAGAGGAAAGGTCAAGACCCCGCAGACGGAACGTCGAGGAGGCTTGACTTCCTCCCCGATGGGAATTCGCCCTTGAAAAAGCCAGCAGTTGTGCTTTTTCATAATTCCCCGCGGAAAGCAAGTGCCTGCAGTGAAAAGGAACGGTCTATGTTCAAAATGGATATCAAGCTATTTAAAAAATTGTTTATAAAAAGGCCCTATTACAAATAAAACCAACTATAAATCTACTAAATGAAAACTTTTTTCAATATCCCAAGTAATAATTCTTTCATTTTATTTAATAGTTTATTATAATGATGACATAATAATAATTATTATTATTTAACACTGAAGTTTAAAAGCATACTTTTTGCTACTTATATACTCAAAGGAGGAAATTAATTATGGAAACTAAAGACACAGCAAGCGTTGGGAAATGCCCTTTTAATCACGGTGCTACTACTACTCCAAAATCTAGTGGGACGACAAATAAAGACTGGTGGCCAAATCAATTAAACTTAAATATTTTGCACCAGCATGACAGAAAATCTAATCCTATGGGAGAAGAGTTTAATTATACTGAAGAATTTAAAAAACTAGATTACCAAGCTCTTAAACAAGATCTTCACACTCTAATGACAGACAGCCAAGAATGGTGGCCAGCTGACTATGGTCATTATGGTCCTTTCTTTATCCGTATGGCTTGGCACGCTGCAGGTACATACCGTACAGGTGATGGCCGTGGTGGTGGTGGTACTGGAAATCAGCGTTTTGCTCCACTTAACAGCTGGGCTGATAATGGTAACCTTGATAAAGCTCGTCGTCTTCTTTGGCCAATTAAGCAAAAGTATGGTAACAAGATCTCTTGGGCTGACTTATTGCTTCTAACTGGTAATGTTGCGATTGAATCAATGGGCGGAAAGACATTCGGCTTCGGAGGTGGACGTGCAGATATCTGGCATCCAGAAGAAGACATTTACTGGGGTTCTGAATCTGAAATGCTAGGTGATAACCGTTACACAGGTGATCGCGAGCTTGAGAATCCACTTGCGGCTGTGCAAATGGGTCTTATCTATGTTAACCCAGAAGGTCCCAACGGAAAGCCAGACCCTGTTGCAAGTGCTAGAGATATTCGTGATACCTTTGGACGTATGGGAATGAACGATGAAGAAACAGTTGCTTTAATTGCTGGAGGACATACATTTGGTAAGGCACATGGTGCTGGTGATGCGGCTCATGTTGGTCCAGATCCAGAGGCTGCGCCTATTGAAGCACAAGGCTTCGGTTGGCAAAGTACTCACGGCAGTGGTAAAGGCCGTGATACGATTACTAGTGGTATTGAAGGTGCATGGACTGCTAACCCAACACAGTGGGATAATGGTTACTTTGAACTATTATTTGGATATCAATGGTGGCTTACAAAGAGTCCAGCAGGTGCATGGCAGTGGCAAATTGTTGATCCAAAAGATGAGCACCTAGCACCAGATGCTGAAGATGCATCTGTTAAAGTTCCGACTATGATGACAACTGCTGACATGGCATTACTTCATGATCCAGCATACGAAAAGATTTCTCGTCGATTCTATGAGAATCCAGAAGAGTTTGCAGATGCATTTGCTCGTGCATGGTTCAAATTACTACACCGTGACATGGGTCCTGTTTCAAGATATTTAGGACCAGAAGTTCCAACCGAAGAACTAATCTGGCAAGATCCTGTTCCTACAGTTGATTATGATTTATCAGATGAAGAAGTAGCTAATATCAAAGTATTAATCCTAGACTCAGGTCTTACAATTGGCGAGCTAGTTACAACGGCTTGGGCTTCTGCTAGTACGTTCCGTGGATCAGACATGCGTGGTGGTGCAAATGGTGCACGCATCCGCCTTGCTCCACAAAAGGAATGGGAAGTAAATCAGCCTGAACAACTTACAAAAGTACTTTCAGTTTTAGTAGATATTCAAAATCATTTAGATAAAAAAGTTAGCCTTGCAGACTTAATTGTACTAGGTGGTAGTGCTGCAGTTGAAAAAGCTGCACAAGATGCGGGCTTTGATGTAACTGTTCCTTTTGCTCCTGGTCGTGGTGATGCAACACAAGATCAAACTGATGTTGAAAGCTTTGATGTATTAGAGCCAGTAGCTGATGGGTTCCGTAACTATCAGAAGAAGCAATTCAGTGTAAGCCCAGAGGAGCTTTTAGTAGATAAAGCACAGCTACTAAACCTAACTGCACCAGAAATGACAGCACTTATTGGTGGTATGCGTGTTCTTGGCACAAACTTCGGTGGCACAAAGCACGGTGTATTCACTGACCAAGTCGGCACGCTTACAAACGACTTCTTTGTGAACTTACTTGACATGGGAGTTCAGTGGAGACCTGTTGACGGTAGCGTGTATGAAGGACGTGATCGTAACACAGGTGAAGTAGTGCGCACTGCAACTAGAGTTGACCTAGTGTTCGGTTCAAACTCAGTTCTTCGTGCTATTGCTGAAGTGTATGCTCAAGACGATAACCGAGAGAAATTTGTACGTGACTTTGTTGCTACATGGGTGAAAGTAATGAATGCTGATCGTTTTGATTTAAAATAAATTAAGTAGTAAAAAGCATGGTGATTAGAAATCTATCATCATGCTTTTTCACGTCTGAATTTTATCCGTGATAATTCAAAGTTGTTATAACTGGAATTTAATTTCAGTTTAAGATGGGAGTTTTCAGATTAACATCCGATCTGCTAAATAGTCGGAGAAATTCCGCCTATTGACTTGAAAAACATTAAATTTTGGGATTCTGCTTGGCATAAGCGGAAAAACTCCTCTTATTTAGCCTAGAACGTGCTCCATTCTGAATTTAACCGAAAAAACTCCGCTTATTTCACTTTCGCTGGTTACTTAATTTAGGACAAGACTTCCTTCTCCCGAATGCATCTAGTCGGTCTTCTTTATTTATATATGAAACACCATTAAATCAACCTACTTTTGAAAAAACTCAATCCATTCTCCATCTGGACCATGAAAGAAAAAGTATTTTGAACCATTTGGTAGGGTTGTAATTTCTGTATCGATTAATTTCACATCTAATGACTTAATCCTGTTCATTTCTTCTTCGATGTCATCAACTGTTATTGCAATATGGTGTACTTTACCTTCGATAGGTAAGTTATCATTATATCCTTCAATTAATTCGAGTTCGGTTTCCCCTTCCTTATCAAAGCCAAGGAAAGCCAGTCTTATAACTCCATTTGTATGTACTAACGTGTCCTTTAGTTTCATTCCTATTATGTCTTGGTAAAATTCAATTGAATTTTCAAGATTTCTTACCATTACCCCTACATGTTCGAGTTTTAGCGTTGCCATATTATTACCTCTTTTCACTTTTGCTAAGTATCAATAAATATAGTAGAGCATAACCATGAAAAGGTCCAGGCTATTGCAACCTGGACCTTTTAAGAACAATTTTTTATTATCCATGTACTGCAGAAAATCCAGCCTCACCATTGAAGTTGTAAAGATTTTCAGTTTTTATACAATTAAATCCAGCGTTCACCAGTGTAGTGTAAAGCTCCGCAACTTGACTTGGAGCGATAGCTTCACCATTTTCGTCTAAGAAGCGACAACGCCAGTGGTCCGTACAAAATGTCTCTGGAAATCCTCCTGGAAACACTTTAACCCCTCTATTTGTAATCACATGTAGCTTTAAGCCACTCACATTAAATTGTTCAAGTTCAGCACCTAAATCATGCGGTGCTCCTTTCTCCCAATCCAGAAAAACATCAACACCTACCAATTCTTTCTCTTCCTTTGGAAGTTCCTTTACTTTAATACTAACTGGCAATGGTTTTTCATAAGAAATCGGAGCAAGAGTTTCTGGTAGCTGACCTAGTCTCTCAATGACTGCCTCTGCAAATTCCTTTGTCCCTACTTTTTCTTTGCTCGTTCCTTCTTTATAAATATCATACGTGTGAATACCATCTTCTAATGTTTTTAGCCATGCATTGTGTACCTTTTCAGCTATCTCTGGTTGACCGATATGTTGTAGCATTAATATTGCCCCTTGAAGAAGACCAGATGGATTCGCTAAGTTTTGACCCGCACGACGTGGTGCAGATCCGTGAATTGCTTCAAACATTGCGCATTGATCTCCAATGTTTGCAGACCCTGCAATCCCAACCGATCCAGAGATTTGTGCAGACACATCCGATAGTATATCTCCATATAAATTAGGCATTACAATCACATCAAATAACTCTGGACTATCTGCAAGTTTTGCAGCCCCAATATCTACAATCCAATGTTCCTTTTCGATATCTGGGTATTCTTCTCCAATTTCGTTAAATACTTTTGTGAAAAGTCCATCCGTTAATTTCATAATGTTATCTTTTACAAAGCAAGTAACTTTATTACGACCTTGACTGCGTGCATATTCAAATGCATAACGAACGATCTTTTCTGTACCTGGACGAGATATTAGTTTTAAACATTGGTACACTTGATTAGTTTGTCTATGCTCAATCCCAGCATACAAATCTTCCTCATTTTCACGAATTATGACAACATCCATTTTAGGATGCTTTGTTTCTACAAATGGGTAATACGATCTAGAAGGCCTTACATTTGCATATAAGCCCAGTGCTTTTCGTGTAGTTACGTTTAAGCTCTTGTATCCACCACCTTGAGGTGTGGTTATTGGTGCTTTTAAAAATACTTTTGTTCTTCGTAGTGAGTCCCAAGCATTAGGTTCCATTCCAGTTGTTATACCACTCTTGTAAACTTCCTCACCGATTTTAATTTCTTCAATATCGAGTTGTGCTCCTGCAGCCTCTAAAATATTCAGTGTTGCCTTCATGATTTCTGGGCCAATTCCATCTCCATAAGCTACTGTTATTGGTGTTTTTGTCATCACTAATTCCTCCATTTCATTGTTATTAATCTATTAATTTACTAAATAACCATAATTCATAAAGAAACTTATAAAACTAGGGAGTTCTCCATTCTTATGCAATTATGACAACCGAGAGCTTGTCACCTCCTATTATATATATTTATAGTCATCCTAATTTAGGACAACTCTAGTAACCTGAACATAAAAAAAACCGACAACTTCAAAGAACCAATGATATAAAAATCATTGAAACTTTTAAAATTGTCGGTTTCACTTCAACTAGCCTCACTGAAGCTTTTTAAAGGGCTACCTTTTTTGGTATATTAATATGTATAAAATACACTTATCTTCGAAATTTATAAGATATTACTTTTTCATCCGGTCAATAGATACTATTGAAAGAATGCTAAAGTACTTCTTATTTATGAATCTTCTATATATTTAAAGTATATCTTTTTGTAAAAAATGTCAACAAAAAGTCCTCTTATAATCCTTCTCTTTGTATCAAAAATCAGAATTAAAGAAAAGATAGCTAATTATTTCAGCTATCTTTTCGTTGGTAACTATTTATTCCCCTTTTAAATCTTCAATTGAGTCAATATCCATGTATGCTGGTACAACTAATCCTAACTTAGTTCCAGTAAGGTTAGGCCCTAGGTCTTCGAACTTCCCATCGTACTCAGCGTAGTAGTCAGCGTGAGTTGTTGGTAACCATGCACCTACCATTGCATCACCGCTACCATCTGCAACACCAGCCCACATTGGACCTGCATCAACTTGAACTAATTTTACTTCGTATCCAACACTTTCAAGAACATTTTCTACAACATGTGAACTTGCGATAACATCATCCCATGCTACATAAAGAATAGTAAGTTCTGCACCGTCAACCTCACTAACACCTTTAGTCCAAGCACTAACTAAATCTCCATTTTCACTTACCCACTGTGTTGCTGCATCAGCTGGTTCACTACCTGCTTGAATTAAATTCATAACTGTCTCAATATGTTCAGGCTCCCAGTTGAATTGATCAAGAAGTTTATAAGCATCAGGATGATCCTCATTTAAACCTTGACGAACAATCGTGTTAACATCTTCAGCTCCACCGTAGATACCTTTTGGATCTTCTAAATATTTCAAGTCATAGCTTGCAAACTTCCAGTGTGGACTCCAACCTGTTACAATGATTGGTTCTTCTTTGTCATATGCTTTTTTCAAAGCCGCTGCCATTGCAGCACCTGAACCTTCTACTACATCCCACTCATCAAGACCATATTCAGGTAAAACATTATTGATCGTTAAATTCATTAATCCTGCACCTGGGTCAATTCCTACAATTTTGTAATCAACCTGTTCACCGACAGTTCCAGCTGAACCTCCTGTTTGCTCTCCTCCACAGGCTGCTAAACCAAATGTTAGTGCTAATGCTGATGTGACGCCTACTAATTTTTTTAACATTACACTGTTCCCCCTTGTTTTTTCTTACCTATATTTTGTGTGATGCGGTCTAGTAAAATAGCAATTACCACTATTGCTAGACCAGCTTCAAACCCAACACCTGTTTTAATCTGTGTCACGGCACGATAAACCTCTGTACCGAGTCCAGGAGCCCCAACCATGGATGCAATTACTACCATTGATAAAGCTAGCATGATACTTTGATTAATTCCTGCCATAATCGTTGGCATAGCTAGTGGTAGCTGCACCTTTAAAAGTCTTTGTTTTGTTGTAGAGCCAAATGCTTCTGATGCCTCAATTAAATCTGCTGGTACCTGTTTAATTCCTAGTACAGTTAAACGGATCGTTGGTGGCATTGCAAAAATAACAGATGCAATAACCCCTGGTACCACTCCAATACTAAAAAAGAAGATTGCTGGCAGTAAGTATACGAAAGCTGGCATAGTTTGCATGAAATCAAGAATAGGTGTAACCACCTGTCTTACTCGTTCACTTTGTGATGCCCATATGCCAACTGGAATCCCAATCATGATTGAGATCAAAACTGCAGTCAAAACAAGCGACAGTGTTTCTAGCATTTCTTCCCAATACCCTAAATTATCAATTAGAAATAAACCGAGTAATGCAAATACACCAATTCTCCAATTACAAACCTTCCAAGCTAGTAAGCTTACAAGAACAATTAATAGAATAGAAGGTACAATGGCCAAACTTGTGACGATTCCTTCAACAAAGAATTTAAGACCAGTAGATATACCATCAAATAATCCACCAAAGGTTGCAGTCATCCAATCAACTAACACATCGATCCAATCTGCTAAGGGAAGTCTTGGTAAAATTCCTTCCATCTTACATCACCTCCTTAGCTGTTGCTGCTTCAGGCACGGCAACCTCATTTATATATTGCTCGTTACCTGTTAGTGCACCAATTACTGCACCTTTAATTAGGATACCTTTTAATCGGTTGTTCTCATCTGTCACTGCAACTGGAATATTAGCTGATGAAACTTTATCAAATAAGTCAATTAATAAAGTATCTGTTCCAACCACATTTATATCCTTGTCTAAGAAGGCACTTATTGACTGATTTTCTTCTGCAGCCTTTGAAGCATCTTTTGCGGTAATTGCACCTAGTAGAATTTGCTGCTTATCCACAACATAGATTGAAGAGATACCTAAATCCTTCATTAATTTAAGTGCGACACGCGGACCTTTATCCACTTGCACTGTTTCCGCTCGCTTCATAACATGATGTGCAGTAAGTACCTTTGAAAGATCAACGTCTTCTACGAATCTCTCAACATATTCATTTGAAGGATTCATTAATATTTCTTCAGGTGTTCCTATTTGCACGATGTTACCATCTTTCATTAGAGCAATCCTGTCACCAATGCGAAGAGCTTCATCTAAATCGTGTGTGATAAATACGATTGTTTTTTCCATCGTGGATTGTAACTCTAGCAACTCATCCTGCATATCTTTTCTAATCAATGGATCTAATGCGCTAAATGCTTCATCCATTAAAAGAATATCAGGATCATTTGCCAGTGCTCTCGCTAGTCCAACACGTTGCTGCATTCCACCACTTAATTGACTAGGGTATTGATTTTCATATCCTTTTAGCCCTACTAATTCGAGTGATTCTATAGCTTTTTTACTTCTCATATCTTTTTCAACACCTTGGATTTCCAAACCGTACTCCGTATTCTCAAGCACTGTTTTATGTGGAAACAAGGCAAACTTTTGAAAGACCATGCTAATTTTCTTTCTTCTTACTTCCCTTAACTCTTCTTTGTTCATCTTTACTACGTCTTTACCATCAATTTGGACTTGACCTATTGTAGGTTCAATAAGTCGGTTAAGTAATCGAACTAAGGTAGACTTTCCACTACCTGATAAACCCATGATAACGAATATTTCTCCAGCATTTACTTCAAAGGATGCTCGATTTACACCCACTGTTGAACCGGTTTCCTTTAAAATCTGCTCTTTGGATTTACCTTCCTTAAGTAACTGTAAAGCCTTCTTGGATGACTTACCAAAAATTTTGGTCACATCACTGACTTTAATCTTTATATAATTTTCATTCATTCTTTCACCTCATTCAATTTGTCACTTTGGACTTTTTAATTATATCCTTATTATCATTTATAGTTCAAACTGTATATTCCGTGTTTATCGTTTGTATTGTACGTACAGAAATAACTGTACGAAGTTAATGGCATAATTGCTTACAAATGCTCTTTTTTCCTCCAATTTCCATAATTTATGCATACTTTACATTTCTTTAAGGAATATGTAGTCTAGTATCTAAGATAGTGAAAACTACTTATATAGGATGTGGAATAGTTGAAAGACACTGAAGCTTTAATGAGAACCAGAAATATGGTTATAGATGCACTTGCCCAAAATATGAACCTATATGGAATTACCCCCTCAGCTGGACGGCTATACGGTCTCCTTTTTTTCTCAGATAAACCACTTACACTGGATGATATGAAAGAAGAGCTAGGTATGAGTAAGACGAGTATGAGTACTTCGGTTAGAAGCTTACTTGAATTAAATATGGTGGAAAAGGTTTGGGTAAAGGGTGAAAGGAAGGATTTATATACGATTAAAGAAGACTGGTATCAGTGCTTTTTTGACTTTTTCACCATCAAATGGCGAACAGCTATAACGACCAATACCAGTGCGATGGAAAAATCCATTACAAAATTACAAGAACTAGCTAATGACCCGAAAACTTCCGAAGACATCCGTGAGCAAGCAATTATAGATATTAAAAAACTAGAAGATAGACTCGAGTATTACGAATGGCAAAATAGGCTGATCGACAGTTTTGAGACAAAAGACATTCTAAATTTCATTCCAATTGACAACAAGAAGGATTAGTTTATATCTGGTTTTATCAACTAAAAGAACTCCTCTATTTAGAGGAGTTCTTTTAATTGAAGAAAGAGGTCTTTATAATGCAAAGACGTGGTTTCCAATTTGTTGGATTATTTTTCTATCTCTTATCCAATTATCTGAGGCTGTTTCAGGATTATAAAAAAACAATGCCTCTGTCTCATGCTCTTTTTCAATCAAAGCATCTTCAACTGCCTTTACTGAAGTTGAATCAGCAGGTTGTTGAATTGAATTATTTTGTACAGGTTGAAACGCATTTTTTTCGTATATTACTTCCTTAACGGAATCCGGAAACCGCTCGTCTTCAACTCTATTTAATACCACTTCTGCTACTGCTACTTTTCCTGCATACGGCTCTCCTTTAGCTTCAGCTGTTACGAGACGTGCAAGTAATTCCTTTTCTTCAACTGTAACTATAACATCTTGTTTTTTTGATTCTTCCATATTAAGATGCTGATTTGATAATTCTTCTGTTAAGAACTGGTATGTGGGCATTTCTTTTCCCGATTTATCTTGTTCATGTAATTCCTTTAATGACTTTTTAGTTATATTGTCTAGTCTTGTTTCATTTCCGTTAAGACTGACTGGACCGTTAAGGGCGAATCCCATTGTAAATACAATGATGAAATGAATAATTATGTTCATCCTAAATACCTCCTGTTATGTTTTTCTCTCGCAGACAAGGCCTATAAATAGGGTAACAAGGATTGTTAACCAAAACCTTAGTAAATTATTGGTCGTATTATAACAGGAGTGTTACAAAGATTACTTACATAGTTACAAGATCTTCCGAACATAAAATTAAAACTAAGGCCATCCTATGTTGGGTTTTCTAAAAACATATTTAAATTTGTTTTAATTGAGTTGTTATACGATCGAATTTCTTTTTGAATATGTTTCGGTTATCAGGAAGTAAAGTGATACCTACCTCTGATGCTATTGTTTCTACAACACTATCAATCGTCATATGATTAGTGTCAATTAGTCGCTGAAAGATTTCTTCATTTAAGCCTTGCATACATCTATCAATTTGGTTGTATGCCCATGAATTTTTACATTCTCCCCTGCTTCGTAATCTCTTTTTTAAGGTTTCCTTAGATGCCCACAAGACAAAGTGGTTAACCGTAACACCGTCATTTCTTAATTTAACAATAATCTCGTCGAAATACACAGGATTTACAATTGTCATAGGCACAATGATTATTCCTTTGTATTCAGAATTTATGTTTTTTAACATTGTGTAATTTATTTCTCGCCAAATTGGATAATCTTGAAAATCTGCCTTTTGAATTTCTTTAGGAACATTCTTATTTATATAAAATCCTACGTTTTCAGGATCATATACACATGAATTAGGGATTCTTCTATGTAATTCATAGGAAGTTTGTGTTTTCCCTGACCCAAACGCCCCGTTAACCCAAATAATCAATAAGAAACACCGACCTTTCCATTCTGAACTAAACAAACATTAAGTACCTACTAATCTAATGGTGATTCGATTTTTTCAACTAATGCCTCTGCTTGGCCAATAAAGGAATTAATATTGGCACTTATAGTAATATTCAGTCCTAACCCCACTTCACGAAGTTTATTCCGTAGGTCTTCAAAGTTCTTTTTATCCTCATCTGTTAAATCAGCGAAGCTATATAATTCATCCCTAGGATATTGATATAATTTGTAATATAAATCTTCTAGAATCTCTTTGTCATCCTTTGAAAGCATGCCTAACTGCTGTCCAGTCGTCATCCCAAGCCAAATTCCGCTTAACACATCCCCTAATTCACTTGTGACCAAGTTAGGATCAGACCAATTATTCCTAATCTGATGGGAAATCAAACCTTCTAATTCCACTAAATTTCTTTGTACTTCATTAACAAGAACTTGCTCCTTTACAAAGTTCATTTTTATCATTCCCCAGGCTGCAAATCCCAAGAGTAATAGATTCAAACCTATTGAAACTCTAAATAGCAACTTTCTTTTTTTTGTCAATTTTGCTCCCCCTTAAGACTGAACGGAGTATCTGGTCATTAACGACATTTGACCACCCACTTAATATCTTTATGTACTGTCTTATTCAAATAATTTAAATCTATCATTACACATTTACCCAATAAGTTCCATTTAATAAGTCATTTCTCCTTCTTATAGGAATCTTTAAACGTGACCTAAGTACATTTCTTTACAATCTATATGCTATAATCTATAGGGTAAAATGAAGACAGAGGTGACATTCTTGGCAATCCATGTTGTACTATATCAACCTGAAATCCCAGCCAATACTGGAAATATTGCACGTACTTGTGCCGCAACAGATTCAAACTTACATTTAATTCGACCAATTGGCTTTTCAACTGATGAAGAAATGATAAAAAGAGCAGGGTTAGATTACTGGAAGTTTGTAAATATCACATACTATGACTCATTGGATGAATTCTTTTCAAAAAATCAAGGTCAGTTTTACTATATTGAAACATTTGGAAAAAAAACATATTCAGATTTTGATTTCAGTGATGTTTCAAAGGAACATTATTTTATGTTTGGAAAAGAAACAACGGGTTTACCAAAAGATTTACTAGATCAAAACAAAGATCACTTTTTAAGAATACCAATGAATGATAACGTCCGTTCTCTAAATCTTTCTAATACAGCTGCTATACTTGTGTATGAGGCTTTGAGGCAGCAGAGTTATCCAAATTTAAAGTAAAAACTCTTCCGTCTTGGAAGAGTTTTTGTTCAATTTGCTCTTACTATGAATAGCTTTTTGTATCCACTCACTCTGGCTCCCACGCTAGCCTATGCAGCAACATCTCTTTTACTAAACACACTAAAAGCAAGTAAATGAAATACAACGAAGTAAATGATTAAAATAATGATGGAGAAAGTAAGTGTCATTCCTTCTATTGGTGGCACACCGTCAAAGTAAACTGTCAGGTTGGTGTTAGCAAATAAGATATATTTTGTCCATTCAAATTTACTTGCAAGTAGCATGGTAGCTGTTCCACCCATGAACATGAGGAACAATGAGATACCAATCGCAAGAGAACTGTTTCGGAAAACTGCTGAAATCATGAACGCCATAGTTCCAATCATTAAAATATCAATTGAGCCTAAGAAATATTGCCCTATTAAGTGGAATGCAATATTTCGTTCAACCACCTCTCCGTTTACATAGGCTAGATGAGGTACTTCACTTGATGGCATACCAAACAGCAAAAGTCCAACCAGAGTTGAAAGTATGTAAATTATCGAAAGTAAAAGTAAACCAAACAAGCCAACTGTGAGATATTTTGATAATAGTATTTTCGAGCGACTTAGAGGTCTGATTAAAAGTAATTTCACCGTACCCCAGGAGAACTCGGAAGCAACGATACCTGCTGCAATTATTATCGTAAATAATCCCGCAAAGCTTATGGCTGCCTGTGCATTGGTAACAAATGACCACACATGACTTTCCATTTGTGGAGCCATGTCATGTTCAAGCTGGTATTCTTTAATCGCAATTTCGCGCTCATAAAACATTTTTAAATTTGAGTTTGTTTTGCCCATCTCACTTAAAGCTTGTTTATCACTTGCTATCTGCGTTTCTAACTCCTGCTTCCAATTGGGGTTATTGATTGGTGCTGATTTTGACTCTTCATATTTATTAATTCCAGCAAAAGCGAGAATGAAAAGAACTACTATCCCAATCATGACATACGTACCAGGTCTTCTAAAAATTTTCACCCATTCATTTATGATTAATTTACCCAATGCTCTATTCCCCCTTTTCCGCTGTTATCTCTAAGAAGCGATCCTCTAATGATTTTGAAACTGGCGTTGCGCTATAAACGTCTACATCGGAATGTATTAATTTCTTCATGAGAGCCGGAATATCAGCTTTACCAACCTCAATCGTAAAACCCTTCTCTAAAATTGTTGCGTTATATTCTTCTTTTAACCAGTGTGCAGCATCTCCGAGATTTCCAGTTTCAAACGTATGTATTAATTGATCATTTTGAATAAAATTACGTACCTCCTGTACATCAACTAAACTACCATTTTGAATAATGGCAATTCGATCACACATCATTTCCATTTCAGATAATAAATGACTAGATACAATCACACTCAATCCCTTTTCTCGAGTAAGCATGCGCAAATGGTCTCTAATCTCTCTAATTCCTGCAGGATCCAATCCATTCGTTGGCTCATCCAAGATTAAGAGCTTTGGATTATGTAATAAACATTGCGCTAAACCAAGGCGCTGTCTCATACCAAGTGAATAAGTTCTTACTTTATCATGTATTCTATCCTTTAAGCCTACAAGCTCAACCACTTCATTAATTTTTTCATTTGTTATTGCATTATGCATTCGAGCATATTGTAGAAGATTTTGATACCCTGTTAAAAACTTATACATTTCCGGATTTTCCACAATCGCACCGATATTACTGACTGCTCCTTCGAAATCCTTTTTTATACTTTTACCACAAACAACGATATCTCCTTCTGTAATTCCCATTAAACCAACAATCATTCGAATGGTCGTTGTTTTCCCTGCTCCGTTTGGTCCCAAGAAACCAAAAACCTCTCCTTCTTCAACCGTAAAACTAATCCCCTTAATAATGTTCTTTCCTTTTATCGTCTTTTTGACGTTATCTAACGTAAGAACCGGTTTCATCATCTGCCTCCTATTTTTCATTTTTTGTAGATATGTGTCAAAGCCCCTTCCATGTTATCAATCTACTATTTTTCACCTATGTATGCTTACGTCTAACCTCCCATTTGGTTTCATAATTTTGTTTTTGGATTCTAGGTACTCTGTTATCTCATGCAAAAAAATCTTAATCACTACTTTATTTATCGCATTTTGGAAATAAAGTAATTCTTATACTAAATAATTGTCTAATACAAAAATTAAGATTTGATAAAAGAATAATACTCCTACCTTAGTACAAAATATCTATGTTCAAAAGGAGGTGTATTCATGCCGAATCTAAATGATAATAAGTTCAGAAAAATTCAATCTGAAAGTCAGAAGCAAGGAAAATCACAAGAAGAATATGCAGCTGAACTTGAAATGAATAAAATGAAGAGCCAAAAAAGAAAGTAATTGAAAAGGAATGATTAAAAGGCAGGAATTATTCCTGCCTTTTAAAAACGCCATTTTTAAATACTATATATTCAAGCTATAGCCTATACATACTCGCTCCTTTTGGCATAGCCTATTATTGTAAAGGAGGTTGGCACCCATGCCAAAGTATAGAAAAAAACCCATTATTGTTGAGGCTGTGAAGCTTAACAGATCTATCACAGTTGAAACATCAAATGGTACATTGAAGGGACTTCCTGGAGATTACCTAATCACTGATAAGAGCGGTGAACAATTCCCTTATGATAGGGATCGATTTGAGACAGAATATGAGCTCGTAAAAGGACAGATTGATATAAGAGAAATTGTTCGAAAATGCCTTGGATTAGTAAAAACAAAGATGTATAAACCAAAAACAGAAGATTAAAGCATTATGGACCTATTCTCCATCTTGCTTTTTTTTTAGCTATAAATCTTGCTCAAATATTGCACAATTTACAATGGGCACTGTTCTAGTTCTTTGCCCTACATGTAAAGAAGTCCTGGATCCATCCCCGCGCTTCTCTCTTAGATATTTTATGACCCTGTGCAAAATCGACGATCGCTCACGCAAGAATTATGGATGTTCAGACCTTAATTTTACGACCCTTCCAACTCACAGAATGGAAAATATTCACCCTGATGAAGGAATACAGATAGATCCCTACGAAAAACAAAAACAATATCGGATAAAAAGGGAAAACTGCCCATCTGAAATTACCGACCCTGCTGGCAAACCATGCCGTTTGAATCGTATATAAGATATACAATATTCCACTGAACAGCATTGCGGCAGGGTTCCATTCAATAATGGAAGAGACCAATGCTCCCGCAGCAATGAAACTGCCGGAAATCCAGAAGATAACCATCAGCATGACAACGGGATGAGTTGACTTGGAACCGACGGCAAAACTTTTGCACCAGCCCTCGATCAGGCTTCCCACGCCTTCTGGGTACATGCGCAAAGACATAATTCCTTTGCCGCCCAGGCAGCGAACCGGTAGATCATGTTCAAGAAATGCCTCTCCCAGTGCCAGATCATCCATGATGGCTCCTTCGATTTTTTTATGCCCTCCAGACAAAAAGTAATCATCTCGATTACATAGAATGCATGGACCGAACGAACCAGCGGTTTTAAACCGCGATCCCCAAATCGTAAATAGATTCATCCCTACCACGACGATGATGTTGAATATAACGGAGATGTGTTCATACAAGCGCTCAACTGTATGAAATGGCTGTAATGCTGTAATGCCTTTGGCTCCCTTTCCCTGATAGAAATGCAGCAGATTGCTTAACCCATCCACACTGGTGAATCTCGTATCTGCATCTAAAAATAATAACCAGCCCCCTTTGGCATGTTCGGCACCATGCCAGCAGGCTGATGATTTTCCTGCCCCTGCATTCTGCAGAACCTTTGCACCATAGCTTTCCGCGATAGCCACAGTATTGTCGGATGAATCGTCATCAACAACCAGAATTTCAAATTGTCTGAAACGCTGCTCCTGCAATGATTGCAATAACGGTGAGATCCTGCCTTCTTCATTCCTAGCTGGAATAATGATGGACAGAAACGGAAGACCAGCCGTAGGTCTGGAGGAAAAAACAGGAACCGGCAAAGACCAGAACATGATGAAGCCAATCACAACTGCTACAAATCCAATCGCGAGATTAATCACTTCTACAGCAGACATAAAACCTGCCTCCTTCCGCTGTGTGTAAGCACACAGCTTTTATGATCCCTGAAAAGTCTTTATCTTACTGAGTAATCAAACAAATTGCCCGTATCGTCTTGTATCAGTTCCTGTGCTGTTATTCTGGCTGATAATAGCACGATTGGGACACCGGCGCCGGGATGTGTACTGCTTCCGGTAAAGTACAAATTTTCACAATGGCTCGCCTTGCTTTGCGGACGATAGTGGTTGCTTTGTTTCAGGATTGGCTGCAGACCAAACGTGGCGCCATTATAAGCATTGAATTTCGACCTAAAATCCAATGGTGTTGTATGCGTTTCGGTGACAATCTCATCTTCAATGTTTTCAAAACCACGGATTTTCTTTAATTCATTTAAAATGTAACCTCGATAATAAGAAATGGTATCCTCGTCCCATTTATAGTTTGCTGTAGCTATATCTGATACGGGCATTAGTATATACAAACCATCCTTTCCCTCAGGCGCAAGGGAAGGATCCATTTTTGAAGCGATATATACATAGAAAGAGGCATTCGTCAGTTTCTTCCCATCAAAAATATCTTTAAGATTCTGATCTAGGTTTTCGTTGAAAATAAAATTATGTACATGGTCAATTTCTTCATATTTCCGGTCCATACCGAGATATAACAGAAAACATGAACAAGAGTATTTCATGCTGTCGATTTTCTTATCGGTATATTTTCCTTTGGAAGTTTTGTCATTTACCAAGTGCTTCATCGCATATGGAAAGTCTGCATTACAAACAACATAATCCGAAGAGATTTTCTGTCCATCCACAACAATCCCTTCCGCTTTGCAATTGTGAATGGCTATCTCCTGCACATCCTTGCCATAGTGAATGGTTCCTCCAAGTTCCCCAAAAAGCCTCTCCATGGCCAAAGCCATCGTATACATTCCGCCTTTTATAAACCATACTCCATATAAAAATTGAATCATAGGAATCATGGTGTAAAAAGAAGGACTTTTAAGAGGGGAAATACCTATGTATAACGTTTGAAAACTGATCAACTGTTTCAGCCGTTCATTCTTAATATATTTTCCTATAAACGCATCTGCAGTGTCATAAGGTTTCAGTTTCAATGCTTTCTTCAACATCGGAAGGTTATAAAAATCAGTCCTTTTGCGAAAAGGTCTTTGAAGTACGTAATGCTTTGCAATTACAAATCGTTTGTAAATTTCATGCAAATATTGAAAAAAACCTGCCGTGTCCTCTTCGCTAATTGATTCAATTGTCTTTGTTAATTCTGTAAGGTCAGAGGAGATATCAAAAGGCTTGTCGGGAATATCACTGAAATAAGCCCGATAAATTGGGTCCAATTTTTCCATTGGAATGTAATCATCAGGGTCGCGGCCGCATAGTTCAAATAGTTCCCGATATAATTCTGGCATCATAACGATGCTTGGCCCCAAATCAAATGTGTACCCCCCGTCCAGTTCAATACGATTCATTTTTCCTCCGGGTGTTAAACCTTTTTCATATATTTCTACCTGATAGCCTTCATGCTGCAGCCTTATGGCACTGGCAAGCCCTGCTACACCCGCCCCAACGACAATCACCTTCTTCTTCATGTAAATTCACTCGCTTCCAAAAAATATTCTGCTTCATTCTTAACAAGTCCTAAAAGTAATGGCAGTGTACAATAATCCTATTAAAGCAGCCACTTTCTTAATTTTTTCAATGCTTTCATATTTTGGTCGGAATACGGCGGGAATTTACCTTGAAAACGCAGGTAATGATACGTTTTGTAATCTGTTTTTTCATAACTAAAAGCTAGAAAACCAGCTTTGCCATGATAAGCACCGTATCCACTTCTTCCAACCCCTCCAAATGCGATATGGGGGCTCGCGGCATGATGTATCACTTGATTGACACTGATGGTTGGTGAACGCATATGTTCCTTGAACAGTTGAATTTGATTCTTGTTTTTACTAAATATATAACCCGTAAGTGTATCGCGCTGAAGGCTGCCACTGGATAATAACGTTTTTAAGTCTGTATAGGGAATGACAGGAAGAACCGGACCGAAAATTTCTTCCTGCAGAATCGGACTTTCTGGTTTGATATCCGTTACCACGGTCGGGGCGATGAACCGATCGTTTCGATCATGCACACCTCCATGCCGGACAATTCCCTGCCCGATAAACTCAACCATCTTTTGAAAATGTGCAATTGTACAGATCCTGCCATAATCCCTGCTTGCCTGAGGCTGTTCTCCGTAAAAAGCTGAAACCGAAGTAGAAATTTCATTCAGTGCTTTTTCATAAATGGAATGATGGACAAAAAGTGTATCCGGTGCAATACAGGTTTGCCCAGCATTAAGGAATTTACCCCAGACAATTTCTCTAATGGCGGTTTTTGAATAGCCTGTTTCATCCATAATACATGGGTTTTTACCACCTAGTTCGAGTATCACCGGTGTGAGCTGTTTAGCTGCCTGCTCTGCCACAGCTTTCCCAGTCTTTCCGCTGCCTGTAAAAAAAATTAGGTCAAAAGGGGCTGAAGTCAACAGGCTCGCGGTTTGTGCATTTCCTGTCACAACGTGTAATCGTTCGGGAGGAAATGCGCGATTGATGATTTCTTTTAACAGTTCAGCTGTTGCGGGTGCATGTTCAGATGGTTTAATCACGCAGCGGTTTCCGCAGGCAATTGCACCAATGGCAGGCATCAAGGTAAGCTGGACCGGGTAATTCCACGAACCGATGATGAGTACACTCCCATATGGATGCCTCATTCTTTGGATAGCTTCCACATATCCCAATTTAAGGTGCCGGGACCGTACAGGTCGGTTCCATTTTGCTATATGCTTGCATACATACTCGATTTCATTCAATAAAACGGCGATTTCAGATGAAAAGGATTCGAATGCCGGTTTTCCTAAATCTGAATGAAGGGCCCAGGTAAAGGCTGCTTCGTGCTCCAACAGAATGGATTTCAGCTTCAGTAGTTGTTTTTTAACTTCTTCAACCGAAGGCCTCCCCGTTGACAACAGTTCCTCCCTCTGCCTTGTCGGTAATGTCTTCAGAAAATGAAAATCATTGTCAGGCATGGGCTGAATCCCTCTGAACTATTTTCTCGCTTACAAGCTGACCGCTTAAGGTAACCATCGGCATTCCGCCGCCGGGGTTTACGGTTCCACCGACAAAAAATAGATTGCCATAGCGTTCACTTTGTTTCGGATGCTTGAATCCTTTATTTTTCTTGCGGTCTGACACTGTTCCATAAATTGCACCCCGGTCAGAGCCATACATCCGCCTAATATCCTCCGGTGTCCATAAATCCTTTGTAACGATATGATCTCGCAAATCGTCTAAACCCATTTTTTCTAATTTGATCAGAACCCGCTCAGCGAATTGTTCATAGTCCTGCTGCGTGAAAGGTTTCTGATCACGAATATAAGGAATATGGGGCAGTACCTTTATATTTTCATGTCCTGCAGGAGCCTGCGCCGGATCTGTTTTATTGACGTTGACCAAATAAATGACCGGATCTTCCGGCAGTTCATGACGATGGAAGATGGATTGCATTTGCTGCTTCATATTTTCTGCGAAAAAGAAATTATGATGGCGCAGCTGCGGATAGCTCTTTTTCACGCCCAAATGCATGACAAGACCGGAGCTGGCCGGTTCGAATTTCTTCTTTAATTTATTCACATAATGGCTGTCTTCCTCCAGTAATCGTTCATAAACCGGTATGACTTCCATATTGGAAACATAATAATCTGCTGTTAGCTTTGTACCATCCTCCAAAACGGCACCCGTGATTTCGCCGTTCTTTTTTTCAAGCTTGACAATCTTCCTGCCCAGGTGGAAGCGAACACCCACATCATTAGCCAGCTTCACTAGGCCGTCCGCCAGTTTATGCAAACCGCCGGGCACATACCATACACCTTGGTCATGCTGCATGTAGATCATCATGTTCAAGACCGCTGGTGCATCGTAAGGGGACGAACCCACATACTTGATAAAATACGAAAGCATATCGCGGAACTGATCATTACTTATCCGTTTATCAATGGCTCCATGAACTGTAGAAAACAGATCAAAGTTCTTTAAAGCAGTGAATAGGCCCGTATGTTTCATGATTTCTCTCGTCTTATCAACGCCATGCTTAAAATAGGTTTGATCCGTCATATCATAAAGTCTTTTTGAATAGTGAAGCAGATCCTGATATTCACGCATATCCTTTTCACTCAGGGTTGGGTTCTTCTCTTGCATTTCCTTCAAATCTTCATATAAGTCTATGATATTTCCATCAGGGAAAAAGGAGCGCCATTGATGGTCCAGCTTTTCAATCGGAACGTAGTCCTTCATGGATTTCCCACTGGCAGAAAACAATTTTTCAAAGATCTGGGGCATCGTAAGTATGGATGGGCCCAAATCAAAACCGAAACCATCCTGTTCGAGGCGGTTCAGCTTTCCTCCAATATGTTCATTTTTTTCATATAAGGAGACATCGTATCCGGCCTGCGCAAGTGAAATCGCAGCCGACAGTCCACCGAGTCCGCCTCCGATAACTAGTACGTTTTTATTTTTCAACTGTTATTACATCTCCTTCTCGCAAATCATCATAAATCGTCGATTGGCTTTGTATTCTATTTTTCTACTGCTATAAGTCTGGAATCTTACAATCACTTTACCCGTTTAAAAACTTGAATGTAGAGGTATAACGGAAGAGGTATTTCAATTTCCATAGGATTCGGCCGTTGCCCTGATTTTCCATGCGACAAGCTTCCAAGCCTCTTCTGCTCTTTCTTTTGGGCCTAGATGGGTAAAAGCATGTTTACAATCTATAAATATCTCTTCTTGAACGTTTACCCCAGATGCTTTTAATTTCTCAGAATAGCATTCGGCTTCCGGCCTGAAAGCATCGTACTCCGCTATGAGAATAAGGGCAGAAGCTAAGCGGCCATTCACCACAGCACGAACAGGGGAAGCGAGAGGATGCTCCGCTTGTCCTTTGTCTGGTATGTAGCACATGTTTAAGAAATGTGCTACTTGAGGATATCGGGCACGCCACTTATCCGGTTCCGGTTTTTCTGCATGCGGGGTGGCAAAGTCCAGCATCGGGCAGGATAGCACTTGGAGCAGCGGCTGTTTTTCCCCTTTCTCTTCTATGTATAGACAGAGGGCTGCTGCTATATTTGCCCCTGAACTTTGTCCGCCAACCATCATTTTTTCCGCATCAATATTCAAATCATCGGCTCTTCTCTTTATCCATTGAAGAATTTCATAACCCTGTTCAATCGGCTTAGGAAAAGGGTACTCTGGTGCTTTCGCATAATCGACATTAACAACTACACATTCTGCCTGATTGGCCAGGTAGCGGCAATAAGGATCATCCATCTCCTTTTCATGCATGATGAACGCTCCACCATGAAAATTAATATAGACAGGGAACTTGTTCTGTCTTGCTTCCAAGGGATAGTACAAGGAAATGTTAGTAGGTTTTACAGATGTCTCAACTTGCACATCTTTTTTCATTTTCACTTTCTGTAAGGGAATCATAGGTGTCTTTTTTGCTTGATTAGGTAGGAGACGAAGTAATCTTGCGATCATAACAGTGAACATTAGTGTAACCTCACTTTTTTACCATTTTAACTTTAATGAAACACATTTATACTCCAAAGATCACTACTATTTTCCAGGAAGCAAAAATGGTAATGATGGCACTCTCTCCATTGTTTTTTGATAGATTATATGATCTGCCCGACCAAAAAATCATTTTATTTCTAACATATGAATAGGCGCCATACTCGCGTATCTTCCTGATTCTCCTCCAATTGAGACTTCGTTTGTCAATCAGGAATTACCGGTGTTGGTTCTGGTTTTGTTTCAATCTTGTCAATGAAAAAGGCAGCCTGCTTCACCGAGTAACCTTGGTCGGTTAAATCTTTTACTGAAAGAATTTTGGTTACATCAGCTTCTGTATAGACTCTGTATCCATTGTCAAGTCTTTTTGGAATGACAATTTGATACCGTTCCTCCCATTTTCGAATGACGAGCTTGGACAAACCTGTTATTTCAGAAACTTGCTTAATGAAATATAAAGGTTTTTCTATCTTCATGGTTAACATACCTTTCTTTAGAGCATGGGAAAGGATATTTTAATTCTATAAACCATCCCTTTCGGTGCACCGGACATCTATCTTCTTCTAAACACCATCAAACTTCTCGAAAGAGGTCTTTTAAAACTAGTATCTCACTCGCTTTATGTATGAAGTGTTCTTCAACTCGTTTATGGAAGCAGCTCCAATGCTAAACATCGCAGCCTTTAATTCGAACTCTGTTTGAGTAAAACGCTCGATTAACGCCTTTTCCGACGTTACGGCTTCTGCAAGAATAGACCTGCCAAAGCCAGCAAGATCAGCACCTAGCGCAATAGCCTTTGCAGCCTCTACTCCATTGCCCAGCCCGCCACTAGCAATGAGCGTACCGGTACCTTCATTTTGCTTTATATCCAGAAGACACTCCGACGTTGGAATACCTAAGCCACTAATCGCATCAGCTACAGCTCGTTTTAACGGATCGGTGGAGCGAAGTTTTTCGACCTGACTCCAGTTCGTTCCACCTGCACCAGCCACATCTATAAATGAAATGCCCACATCAAATAATCGCCCAGCCAATTCACTATTTATTCCCCACCCTACCTCTTTCACACCGATTGGAAGGTGGAAGGATTTACATAGCTCTTCAATTTTTTGAAATAACCCACGGAAGTTTGTATTTCCTTCAGGCTGAATTAATTCCTGCAGACTGTTTAAATGTAGAACTAACGCATCAGCCTCCACTAAATCTACAATTTTTTTGCATTCATCAACACCGAAGCCATAATTAAGTTGCACAGCCCCCACATTCGCAATAATCGGAATGCTGGGTGCGTACTTTCGTATTCGAAAGGTATAGGCTCTTTCAGGATCTTCGACTGCAGCTCTTCCAGATCCTACGCCAAATGACCACCCTTTTTCTTCTGCTGCGATGGCGAGGTTTTGGTTAATTGTCATCGCCTTTTCGGTTCCTCCGGTCATCGAGCTAATTAGAAATGGAGTAGCCACTTTCTTTTCAAGAAAAAAGGTCTCGACGTTAATTTCTGTAAAATCCAAATCAGGAAGAGCTTGATGGATAAATGAAAATTGCTCGAAGCCTGTTGTAATTCCTATCCCGTTCACATCGTCATTAAGACAAATTTGGATATGATCTGCTTTTCTTTTGTTCACATCATCACGTTGATTCAATGATTTCCCTCCTTCTCACTATGATTGAATAAATCAAATAATTAAGCTTCAATCGATTGGACATCACCCTCTAAAGCACTTTGTAGCGTCGTTAAATAGATTGCTTTTTTCTTTTTATCACTCACGACAGCTCGTTTTGTATAAACTTGATATTCATTTAGCTTGACAGCTTCCATAATGGCAGCATAATAGTTGGATGCCAGTTTAATTGAAAAAGCACTTTCAGTTGGGTAGGATTCAATGTCTGTCAATCCTTTTTCAAACCAACTCCACGCAAGGTCCATCAGTCCATTGATCATTTTCTTAAACCTAAAATTGACCGTCATCTCTTCAAATTCAGTATGGGTATATTGATATCTAGCCATCCATTCATCCGGAATATATCGGCGGCCTCTATTTAAGTCCTCTCCGACATCCCTAATAATGTTTACAATCTGCATTGCTTTCCCGAGCTGAATTCCTGCCTTTTGCACATCTACTGTCGGCGAGTCATGAAGAACGGGTAGAAGCATTTCTCCAACAGAGCCAGCTACTTTTTCACAATAAACTTCTAATTGATTCATTGATTGATAGTGTGTTAACGATAAGTCCATTTGTTGACCCGATATTTGCTTTAAAAATGGCTCTTTATCAATAGGAAAGTTGTCAAACAGCCACCTTAAAGAAGGCCAAATAAAGTGTCCCTCTGCTTTCTCAATATGTTTAAACTGATTTTCTAGTTCTTCGAGTGTAAAAGGTGAATTTTCAGGCTCGTCAATAGAGTCATCTATTAATCTACAAAATGCGTAAATGACAAACACTGCTTCTTTTCTTGGAGAAGGAAGAAAACGAAAAGCCTCGTAAAAACTAGCAGAGCCTTTCTTCATCATTTTTTCACACTCTAGTATCAGGTTAGATTGAATCATGCACCCAGCTCCTTTTTAATTAATTCGCTTAAAATACGTGCCCCTTGTAGCACAATTGGAACCCCACCTCCAGGGTGAACAGAGGCACCCACACTATACAGTCGTTCAATGTTGTATGGAGATAGTTGAGGTCTAAATCCTCCTGACTGAAAAAGAGTCGGCGCAATACCAAAGCTTCCGCCTTGAAACAGACCATCTTTTATGGCATCGTTTGGCGTACGAATCTCCATCCACCTGATCGATTCTCGTAACCCGCTAAAATGTCTCTTTTCAGCCTTTTGCATCACCTTTTCGACAAGAGCAGGTGCTTCCGTTTCCCAATCAATGTCATCTCCAGAAGGTACCGGAATGAGAAAGTAAAGAACACTTTCTCCAGGAGGTGCTGCCTTTTCATCTAAGACCACAGGATTAAAGATATAAAAGGAAGGATCATCAGGCAGCTGTTTTGTTTTAAATACTTGCTCCATGTTCTTTTCAAAATGTTCAGGTAAGTAAAATTGATGAGCTTTCATCGATGAAAACCGTCTCTCGACTCCTAGATAAACTAGAACACAGCCTGATGAAGGTTTATAGGTTTTCTTCCGTTCACGCGTATTAATCATTGGATATAAATTGGGGAAATCACCATTGAAAACGACTGCGTCAAAGCGGTAATCCTCTTTGTTCACAACTAACCCTTTGCACACTTTCTGTTCAATCTGAAGGCGCTCTACCTTTGCTTCGACATGAATCGTGATTCCCATTCGTTTGCAGGCTCTCTCTAACACTGGTATTAGACTGTAATAACCGCCCTTTAAATACCAAATACCAAAAGCATGCTCACTATAGGCGACTAATCCATACAGTCCTGGTACCTCTAGGGGAGAACCGCCAATGTATAGAGATTGTAAGGAATATGCCTCTTGAAGCTTTGATTGTGAAAAGTAGGAAGCATTGAAACTTTTCAGGTCTTTATAGGCCTTTGAATCAACTAATAGCTTCATATTTTCAAAGGTAAGAAATTCTCGTTTTCTTTTAAAGGTCTTGCTTAGAAAGGCTTTCATTCCTAGACGATAGACACGAGACATGTCAGAGAGATAACGAAGAAAGTGGTCGGACTCCCCTGGGAACAGTCGCTCTATTTCGGCTAGTTGGGTAGGCAGATCCCTAAACTTGGTATAAGTAGTTCCATCATTAAAATGAATATCGTAAAGTGGGTCACATGGAATGAGCTCCAATTCGTCTTCTGGTATCCCAGCCTCCTGAAGGATTTCCTTCAATAAATCTGGCAAAAGGACAATGGTTGGTCCTTGATCAATTCGATACCGTTCATTTCCTTGAGACGTTAGTCTACCTCCCAAGAAAGCTTCCTTTTCAAAAATGGTGACAGAGTTTCCTTGTTTAGCAAGCAATAGTGCCGTTACAAGTCCACCCACTCCTGCTCCTACAATTCCTATTTCCATAATGGTGTCTCCTCTTTTTGTAACCCCTCAACTTGTGTGAAGTAGACTTCTTTCATTCCATATTGCTTGTTTACTAGGTTTGCACTAATTCGCGCTGATTCAAAAATAGTTGGCAAACCGCTACCGGGGTGGGTTCCTCCTCCAACTAAAAAACAATGCCTAACATCTTCAAATTGATTATGGGGTCGGAAATACATCATTTGATCGAGGCTGTGTGCCATATTAAACGTCGCTCCCTTGTATACATACACCTCGTTTTGCCATTCAAGAGGAGAGATTACTTTTTCAACTTCAATATGAGAACGAATATCTTGTAGTTCTGGCTCTTGCTCCAAGATTGATAGCATTTGCTCTCGTACCTTCTCTTTTTCAACGTTCCAATCAATTTCAGCCGTTAAATTCGGCACTGGCATTAATACGTAAAGAGATGATTTCCCTTTTGGAGCCAGGGTTGGATCAGATTTAGATGGATTGTGAACATAAATGGACGGATTCTCCGATAATTTCATCGTTTTCGTCATGTCTTCAACGTTTTTCTTATAATCATCTGCAAATACAATCATATGATGTGGAAGATTTAGCGGTTTGTTCACGCCTAAGTACAGCATAAATGTAGAACAGGATAGCTTCTTTTTTTCTACATTTTCCTTTCGATATTTCTTCAAATCTGATTGATCAAAAAGTGTCGTAACTGCATGACCAAAATCAGCATTTATTATAACGTCATCACTAATCACGGTTTCTCCATTTTCTAACCTAACTCCTACAGCTCTTCCTCTTTCAACTAGCACTCTTTGTACACCGGTTTCTGTATAAATCTTTCCACCATATTCTTCGATAACAGTAGCCATTGCTTTACACAGCTGATTTACTCCACCAATTGGGTGGAAAAGCCCGTACCGATGCTCAAGGTAGGAAAGAATGGTAAAGGTGCCAGGACATTCCCAAGGGGACATCCCCAAATATTTGGCCTGGAAGGAAAACGCCCATTTAAGTCGTTCGTCTTTAAAATATGTAGATAAACGGTTATACACTGTATCAAGCGCATTTAACTTAGGTAATGCTCTAACCATATTTCTTGTGATAAAATCAGTCAGCTTCGTAAAGGGCTGCTGAAGTAATGGGGTGACGCGGTCAAACTTCTCCCCTTCTACCCTCATAAATTTCTCATAACCAGAGAAGCTACCTGGGAACTTTTCTTCCATTTCTGCTATCATCTTTTCCTTATTTCTCGATGGAGAAAAGGTCAATTCTCCAAATTTCAATGTATATAACGGATCAATTTCCTGTAGTTCCATATAATCCTGTAAACGACGTCCACTCATCTGAAATAATTCTTCAAGGATGGAAGGCATCATAAAGAAAGTGGGACCTAAATCAAAGGTGTAATCACCTAGCGTGAGTTTTGACGTCCTGCCGCCAATGATTGATTGCTTTTCATACACATTTACTTCATAGCCCTGTGCGGAAAGAAGCATAGAAATAGCTAGCCCACCAGGACCTGCACCAATCACTGCGACCTTTTTCCTCTTTGTCAAATTAATCAATCCTCCATCATTATTATACAAACATTATACACATTTGTATAATGTTTGTATAATGTTTTCTTCTTAACATTTGACAAATATTTTTTATTTTGAAAATAATCCACTTATAACAACATATTTCTACGAACTTTGAATAGAACTTTGAACTTTGTACAACCCTCTTCTAATCTGTTTCAACTGCTGAGATACTCTTCGATACAAGGGCAACTCAAAGGGGACAGGGACTTTCTCCCAATAAAAAAACAGAGGGACAGAGACTTGAAAAGGAGTTGTTATGTTCTAGAAAAAACAAAAAATCACCTGCACATAAGTGTCAGGTGATCTTTAGGTTTCTTCCTCAAGCAATGTATGAGATTCATTTGCTTGTAGCTCTTTCTTTTCCTCTACTACTGGAGAAAAAGCATTTGTAAAGCTTCAAGCAAATTTTGTTGTTCCTTCTTTAGTGAAGAAATTCTATAATCCTTACTGAAAGACAAGAACATATAGATTTATTAGAGAATAAACTGAAAGGTTTTGCTCATGAATAGTTTCTTTTATTATAGCACTTATATATTTGGAACTATATATACCCATGAGAAATCAATAACTACAGACACCAATTCAGTTTTCATGTCATGTTAAAATCTAGCTCCCGACATAATTGCTTCAATTATTAAATAATAACGGGCAATATTCATTTCACTATATTCAAGAAATGCATCCGTTCATTAACTAATCGTACCAAGTCTCTATCACATTACCTTGTTTATCATATCCATAGACTTCTTTAACTTCACTCATAAACCGTTCTTTATTTACATGCTCAGGTAGGACCGTTATAAAGGTATTATTTTTGGCATTAATTTTCTGCGTTTCTCCATTTTTATACTGAATAACGAAATTGTCAACTACATGATTATCAGATGAAATTGCACCGTAAACTATATCCCCTGAACCTTCAAAGTGATCATAAGCTATATAAAAGGGCAAACCTTTTTCAGAAGAGAAGCGCATCCCCTTACTTTGTTCATTGTTATAAAAATACTTCTCATTTTTATATTCATAAACTCCAACAACATGTTGATTTTGATCTAGGTAATAGACAATTTTTTTCTCTTCATCTTGATTGACTACTTTAATATGGGAATCCCATTGGCTTTGCACTGCTTCTTCTAGAGTTTCATAACCCCACATAGTACAACCCATGTTAAAGCACAAAAGGAACAATAAAACAATTGAACTTTTCTTCATCCGTTTCCCCTCCTCTTATCTACTACCTGAAAGCTACCCGTTACTTCAACATCTAATCTTTTAGTATAGAATATAAAATCGCCAGATTCAGAACTCCCTTTAACGTTAATAGGTAATAACGTTGGTGCTTCTGATTTTAAAAAGAAGAAACGAGTCTCACCTGTATCAATAATTATCGCATTTTCAAAGATGTCTTTATCTATTTCAATCATAACATTAAATATTTGTAAAATAATGTAATTCGTTATATCCCCCAAAGAGCGCACATATTTTATTATTCTCCCTGTTAGCACCATAGCAGTCGCTTCTGTTCTTCCACTAACGATACCCGTTCGCATAACCTCTATCACTTTATATATTTGTAATAAAGATTCACTGATGAAAAGTAAAGAATTGATGAACCGAAAATAAATAATAAGTACTCATTTATCTTTTTCTTTCCCATTATTAAATCTTCATTATAAAAAAATTGCATATTTTCATTTATAGAAATAGCAGTCGTAAAAGTTGATAATATTAATGTAAGAGCAGCGAAAACCCCATATATATTTAACACTTTTCTTATAGTAATTTCCTTTTTTGTAACTATTTCAATATTTCGAGACGTTTGTGGATTTGTTTCCAAACTGCTATACCCCCCATTATTCATTATTCAAATTACTATACGAATAAACACTAAGAAAGTTTCTCAACTGCAAGGAGTTTTTGAACAATCCTGCTCTATAGTTTAAGTGAAGTAGTTAACAATAATTGCATTCAAGTATAGACTTTCCACATAACAAAGGATATCGTTCATAACCGCAGAAATCCCAACATTAGATTTATATTTTTCATAATCAGGATACACATTTTTGAAGTATCCTTCCGCTCTACCCACTACATAGTTTTGTGGCTCTGGATAGGATGTTATTACCCCTTCAAAATTCCGCAACACTACTTTTTCTACACTTTGTGAAATTATATAGTTTGGCTGGACCGCAATCATACCACCCCCACCAGGTGCGTCGACCACGAAGGTAGGACTGCGTTTTTTAAAGTAAGTATGAATACTCTAAGTTCACTTATCAAAAGTAATCTCAATTAAAATCGGTCATATGCTCAGTATATTTGTACTGTGCATAGATCAGGACATTTTAGACAGGCTTGTTGAACGAAAGCACCCGTTCGTAAAAGTCATTCATAATTTGAAAGTTGCTTTAATTTCGTCACTGCTTCTTCTAGGTTATAAGTTTTAAACTCTAACATCGTTAGGACTGCACCACCCGTTTCAAAAATCAATACTGCCGGGGCTTTTTCTATCTCATATTCTGGATATGTTTTTTGAGCATCTTCTAAACTCATAAGGAATTTTATTTCGTGAAATCTTCCTGTCGATACATCTATTGCATCTGTAATAATTTCATCCGTATTATCATCTCCATTTTGCACTACTAAAACTGAATACATTTTTTCGTCGCCATTATCAGTAGCACATCCAACTAATAAGCTGAAAATGATAATTGCCGTTAAGAAGAGAACCAGATTACCTTTCACAATTACCACCCCTTTTAAAACTTCTTTCTACAACACTCGCTTCGTTAATGCAATAGGCACTAAGCCTTAAACGTCAGGTGATCTTAAACCAAAAATACCACCAAGGAAACAATAGCTCCTCCCAAAGTAACAACCACGGAGCCTAACAATAATGGGTTTAAATGAATACCAAATTCATCCGTCTTCATATTTTCATAGCCCATTGTTCGCCCAATAGCAATAAATGCACTATGATTTGTTCTTTTTTCATACATGTCACCTTTACTAGAGAAAAAATAGACAATGCAGTCGTCAGTGTACCAAACAGAAAAACTGCATCATAGTATTTTAGGTTAAACATAGGAGATAAGTAATAAAATATTATTAGCTGAAAAATCACAATGGCAGTTGTAATTAATGTAAAACGCAACATTTTATCACTCCCTTTCAATGGTTACTATTTTAGAGTTCTAGGGGATACATTCTTGATAAACATTAGACCATCGTATTGTTCCTTAGGCATTAACTGATATGGGTATATCCCCCAATAATACGCTGTATAAAGCTTTTCATCATGATTCCATTCTTTCAAATCAAGAAAAACATAATCACTGCTATTTTGTTTCAATATCCACTCTAAATCGTCTTCCTTATCTTTTACCGGCAACTGGATGGTTTCCAAACTGGTACTTAACCCTGTTTCCCCTTCCCCCATATACAAACCAATCGTATATGTTTCTTTTTTGATTGATTCACTCATAATTGAACCCATTGTTAGAGGCATCGGCTCAAACATGTCTTTAAGCCCTTCATCAATCATAACTAGATTGTTTGTATTTTTCATTAAGTGCATATTTGCAAACCATAGAATTATTTTTTTATCCTTAAACTTTTCATTAACAAGAAAGTCTAACCGTTCAGCCATGTACTTATCTCTTATTGAAAATTCCTTATGGTAATCATTAAAATTATCTATGTTTGTTGTTTCTAAGTAATCAAGGGTATGGACGTTTTCTATAATATGAATTCTCTCATTTATAATATCGATATTTTCCTCTACAACATTTTTATTCGGGTATGTCTCGTCCAGATTTACAGCATTTTCTTGCAAAAATGCTACTACTTTATTGTATTTTTCAACCAAGGATTTCTTTTCTAGCTCATTGCTTCTGAAATTAATTTTCGCATAATCGTCTTCTGCTCCAGCAGCTAATTCAGCCATCTTTTCAACCAGGCTGCGTAACTATGATCAATGCTCGTTCGTAATATATTCTGTTGTGCAAAAGAACCCGTTCGTAATATAAGGTTAGCCAGTATTTTCTGGTTGACCTATTTTTATATGGTCTTATTATAACGGTAGTCGAGTTTCAAGCATTTTTAGATAAAGGGAGACCTTATTGTAAGAGCTTTGTATCAAACACATTACTGAAGGTGATGTAAAAGTTGTACTTAATCTTCTAATAAAGATTTATATACTTCTATATCATCAAATTTTGTTGAAAAATGTACTGGAGTGTCATCGATATTCTTCATTTTAATTGGTTTACCATCATTTAGTCTTTTTACGATAATATCAAAGGTGTTATCGTTATTTAACGTAATTTCAAATTCTTGTATATCTCCATTAATTTTATATACACCATTTTTTAAATCTTCGTAGGTTCCTTTATCTACTTCCCTGTTATTAATGTATTCCATAAAACTATTATTATCTGGTTGAAATGACATTTGAACAAAATATCCATTTACATTTTCACTTTGATAGCCACCTTTTAATGAAGGGGATATGTTAGATGATACACATCCTCCAAATATTAAAACAAATACATATCCTAAAAATAACATACAAAACATTTTTTTGATCATAAGAAGTTCCCCCTAAATTAAATGAATATCTTAACAAACCTTTAAGATGGAAAATTTGGAACACTTGTTGAACTATTCTGCTCGTAGTTTAAGTGAACGACTTCCCAATGCCACGTATCTTCTTACAAAAATCATAACAGAAGATAATGAATTGTTTTTCATTTTTTTCACAGTTTTGGCAATCATTGTTAAGCAATATCAAGTCTACTAAGCAAGCACATTTCTTATTCCATATGCACTTAATTAAGTAACAGGGATAGATTTTTAACATACCTAAGGCACCCATCACTGAGTGCCAAGAAAAAAATAACTCTAAGAAGAAAAATCAAAATAATTCCTCTTCAACAATCTAGGTAATTCCAAAAGTTCTTTAAAACCTATCGAACTACCAATCTTTTTTGTGTCAACTAAAAACAACTGATTCTCAATTTCCTTAATTACGTCCTCATTTTGATACACCATCTCACATTCATTGCACACAACAGCTGGTGTCATGGTAATTTCAATTGCCCTTGACCCATCATTTAGCTCCCAATAAACTGTGTTATCTCATTTACTTGCTTTGCCTCCACACCACTCACAGTTCAAAGACATCTACTCATTCCCCGCTGGTGCTTTATCTTGTTCACCATAACCAGTAGATTTTTGCTGCTCCGATAAGAATTTCTTCTCCTTAAGTTCATCGAGCTTTTCACGTTTATCCTTAAGTGAAGCGTGGCTTGGATCTTCCTCGTACTTATTTCTTCTATCTAAATGTTTCAGACCTTCTGGGACGAGATTAAATTTACTATCATTCATAACTGCTGATATTCCAACATTGGATTTGTACTTCTCATTCTCAGGATATACACTCTTGAAGTAACCTTCCGCTCTACCCGCTACATAGTTTTGTGGCTCTAGATAGGATGTTATTACCCCTTCAAAATTCCGTAACACTACTTTTTCCGCACTTTGCGAAATTATATAATTAGGCTGCACCGAGATCTTACCTCCCCCACCAGGTGCATCGACCACGAAGGTCGGGACTGCGTTTTTTAAAGGAAGTATGAGAAACACTAAAAAACTGCAATTAAGATGATATAAATCATCTTAATTGCAGTTGCAGTGCAGTATCCATTAGGCATAATTCTAATTGGGTCTTTTCCCATTTTTCAATTTATTCATCAGAAGGAACGGTGAATACCATAATAATTACAAGTTTGAAATGTGAACATAATATACTATTGATTATCGATTTTTGTTCAATATAGTTTAAGGAATGCATAACCTATTGTATTAAAAACTAGAAATGGGGCGATTTTATTGACAAAAAATAACCTGGATTTCTTTGGTGAAGTGTTAATGAACCGAGTTCGTTATGAAGCTATTGACGACTGTGAAAGAATTATAGATGGAAAAATGAGAGATGAAGAAAGTGTGAAAATTCATGTTACATTATCAGAGAAAGAAAAAGAACTGACCAGAATTAAAATTGTGGATACCACTTTAAATCATTTATTGTGGACATTAGAACATGAAAAATCATTAGAATTAGTAACACATCAATTACATATGACTTATAAAAATGTTAAACGTCGCGTACGTGTTTTATTGCCGAAAAATTATGATAAAGATTTGACTAAAAACTTTCCGGTCGTCTATATGCATGATGGCCAGAATGTTTTCTTCTGTAGTGAAGCTTATAGTGGATATTCATGGAAAGTTATTCATGCAATTAAACTAAACCCAGATTTACCGAAGATGATTGTTGTTGGGATTGATAACGGTGAACATGATCGAATTAATGAATATACGCCTTGGAAAATTACTGAAAGCCCACTTCCCGAAGATATTGAACTAGGCGGAAGAGGCATGGAGTTTGCTGAGTTTGTCATGCAAGTCGTAAAGCCCTTTATCGATAAACATTACCGAACTAAATCGGATAAATACCATACAGCGATGATTGGCAGTTCACTAGGAGGAAATATTTCGGCCTATATGGGTATTAGGTATAAAGATAAAATTGGTGGTTTAGGGATTTTTTCTTTAGCCAATTGGATAACAAGTAAAGCCTTTGACAGTTATATTGCTAGAGAAGAGTTGGATCCTGAGCAACGCGTGTACATTCAAGTTGGGACTCAAGAAGGCGATGATACCGATCGACAATTGATGAACGGGAATATGAAGCAGGCATATATCGATTGCTCGCTTAAGTATTATAAACAACTGATAAAAGGCTCTGTTCCAATTGATAGCATTCATTTAAATATTTTTGCGGATGAAGAACATGATGAAAAAGCTTGGGGAAAACACTTGCCAGAATGTTTACGTTTCTTAAGTGAGAAATGGTAATAAATAATCTGAATATTCATATTTATATGATTTAGGTAATAGAGGAATCTATTACTTTTTTTTGAATATATTTTGGAAGTTTAGTTTTATTTTAAATTGATATTTTGTAACTTAGTTGTGGAAATAGGAAAGGAGCTTTTTTATGAATTTTATTTTGATATCACCATATTATCCAAGTAATTTTCAGGCATTTGCTCATCGATTAAAAGATGCAGGTGTCACTGTTTTAGGGGTTGGTGAAGAGCCATATGACCAATTAGGTCCCTACTTACAAAACGCTTTAACAGAATATTATCGTGTGAATAATTTAGAAGATTTAGATGAAGTGAAACGTGCTGTTGCCTTTTTATTTTATAAACATGGTCCAATTGACCGCATTGAATCCAATAACGAACATTGGCTAGAACTTGATGCCGAGTTGCGTGAGCAATTTAACGTGTACGGCAATAAAACGAATGACTTGAAAAAAGTTAAGTATAAATCTGAAATGAAGAAGCTGTTTAAAAAAGCAGATGTGCCTGTTGTAGAAGGAAGAATCGTTAAAACTAATATTGAGTTATATAAAGCCATTGACGACTTAGGACTGCCTGTTATCGCTAAACCGGACAATGGAGTTGGATCAGCTGCAACCTATAAATTAAGTTCAGAAGAGGATGTACGTTATTTTGAAGAAGAATGGAGAGAAGCAAAAGTGTACTTCTTAGAACCATATGTCGAAGGAGGCGTGCTTTGTACATTTGATGGTTTAATAGACCAGGAAGGGAACATTGTATTCCAAACAAGCTTTACATATAATATGCCAACTCTGGAACTCGTTAAGGGTCAGTTGGATATGGCTTATTTGATTCAGAAGGAAATTGATCCAAAGCTCGAAGCTTATGGAAAGAGGATTGTGAAAGCTTTTGGCATGAAAGAACGCTTTTTCCATATTGAATTTTTCAAATTAGAAAATGGGGATTATGTTGCACTCGAATATAATAACCGCTTGGCTGGCGGCTACACGATTGATATGTACAATTTTGCATACTCCATTGATTTATTTGCTCAGTATGCTTCTCTTGTGACAGGAAGAGAATTTAAGAAGTCCGATGCCGAAAACCAGTTTTGTGTCGGTATAACACAGCGTGATGCTTATGAGTATCAACATGATACGAATGCCATTTATGAACGATTTGGCGACCGTGTAAAGTTTGAACAGCGCATGCCTGATGCATTTGCGGAACTCCAAGGAAATCAATTCTATGCGATTAATGCAGAATCGCATGAAGAAGTCGATGAAATTATCCGTTTTGTACATAAGCGAAAAAAGGAGATTCTCCTATGGATATAGAACAGTTAACCCATTGGAGTGGCGAACTAGGACGTGAAATGCTGTTGATAAGATATGGACACAGTGGCATGCCAATCGTAGTGTTTCCTTCATCTGGTGGGACGCATTCTGAATTCTATGATTTTGGAATGATTGATGTGTGTCATGATTTTATTGAATCAGGAAAAGTTCAATTTTTTTCATTGACTAGTATAGATAGCGAAAGTTGGCTACACGATTCAAAACCGGCACATGACCGTGCATTAGCTCATGAAGCATATGACCGTTATGTGATTTCAGAAGCTATACCATTTATTAAACATAAAACAGGTTGGTTTGAACCAATGATGACAACTGGGTGTAGTATGGGGGCATATCATGCGTTGAACTTTTTGTTGAGACATCCGGATGTCTTCCAAACAACCGTTGCACTTAGCGGTGTTTACGATGTACGTTTCTTTTCTGGTGAATACGGAAATGATTCCCTTGTATACGAAAATTCACCGAGTGATTATATATGGAATCAAAATGATGGTTGGTTTATTGATCGATATCGTTCAGCAGATATCATTATTTGTACCGGTCTGGGTGATTGGGAACAGGATGGGCTGCCTTCATACCTTTCATTAAAAGAAGCCTTTGAAGAAAAACAAATTCCAGCCTGGTTTGATGAGTGGGGCGAAGATGTTTCGCATGATTGGGTTTGGTGGCGACGCCAAATGCCGTATTATTTAGGAAAGTTATTTTCATAAAATGTCAAAAAAACATCAGTCAGTTGAGTCGCTGGTGTTTTTTTACAGCGGATTTTGATTGTTAGAGTATTAGATCGTATATTACCCAATGATTTTTACAGCAGGTCATACTCTACATCTAAGCTGTTCGGTGATTTTTCTGTGAAAGAAATCCAATACTCAATATCATCCGAGTATCTTACACGTTTAGCACCTTCTCCAAAAACTTTAACTTCCTTAACAGCTTTCTCTTTCGGAATAATAACATTTACAATAAGTGGTTCAAAAATAAACGAGCCACCTCCTGTTAATTCTGGATCCCCTATACCAATTTCCCACTCCAATTCACCGTTATTTGACTTAATAAATCCAATATTTAGTTGTAATTTCTACTTTTATAGATTACAACTATATATTCATCCTTAATATCGTAGTCAATTACTTTTTCAAAGTCTTTACCCTCACTACTTTTTAGAACACCAATAATATTCTCTTCCAATGTGGCATTATCTATAAAAGAGCAACCTACTAATATGAAAAAAAGCAAAGTGACAATAAATCCTTTGTTTATATAATTCATTTTATACCTCTCTCCCATCAATACTGCTACCATAAAAACCCATGCCCCTTACTGAATTAACCTGCCCCTATAACGAAAGAAGAGAATACCTTTTGTTAAGCATTCGCACCCGTTTGTTGAACAAAAAATTTTGGATTTATTCAAATAAATATTCAATCAACTACCTTATACACTTTACCATGTGCATAAATAAATTCGTTTATATCTTCACCTTTTATGGAATAAACACTTGTTCCTTTACTAACAAATGTTGCCTCACCGTCTTTCAACTGATACTCTGGATTGTCGACTTCCTCACTTCTGGTAACAGAGAAAGTAATTTCACCTAATTTTTTTTCAATATCACTTTCAGTAATTATGGCTGTTTTCTCCTCATTTAAGTAATATTTGTTTCCGTTCCAAGCAATAGCATCAACCCACTCCACTTCCACATGCATCTCTTCGACTTCCTTTTCACTTTCAACGGATTCCTTTTCACTTTCAACGGAACACCCAGCTAGAAGAAAAACACTAATAGAAAATAATGTGAATAGTATTTTACTCAAAGTCCCTCATCCTTTTTTTAATTGACATTGTAATGTAAATGTTGTTGTGTTAACCTGCTCAATAGTGAAATAAGCGTATCTGCTTCTTCCAGATAAGCTCCCTTTACTATAATAAAAATGTTTCAACAAATACTCTTAATAGAATATTTATGACTGCTATCCCAAAAGCAAACAAAAAAACATTAAATATTATTTTTTGTCCTCTATCTTTTGGAAACATTGAAGAAAACCTTAAATTCAAAATGAAAAGGATGATTGCCAACGTAAATATCATTACAATCAAAAGAATAATTTCTATAAGCATTTAGCAACCTCCAACTAGGGTAAAGCTATGCGTTAATTCAAGAGCATTTTCTATTTTATTTGGTAATTTAGGAGATACAAACCGCTTATCTCCAAAAACAATTCTTTTCTATTTATTAAGTCTTCCTTTTCAAAAGTGTATGAGAGGAACTGTCCGTATTTACCTTCGTTATCCCCACTTCCACTTGCGAAACCCTTAAATTCTCCATTTTCGTCAAAAGCTCTAAGTTTAACTCTACCAACGGTATAAGTATTATCTTCATTTAGTCTAAAATGACTTAGCATTGTTCCCTTACTTGAACTAACATGGCTATCAAGTCCTATGAGAATATCTATTTCTTTGTTATCGTTTTTTTCATATGTTTTTATAATCCAAACTTCTGTATCGTAGATTGAGTTGATTTTTACTGGTTTAGGTATTCCGTTTAGGATTTCCTCAGTAGAAAGCTTAATTGATATTTTTTCTTTATAAGGAGTTGTTGATGCGTAGTAATCTTCCAAGTTGGATCGGACAAATTGTATATCTTTTTCCTCAAGTAATGTACATCCAGCTGTTATCAATATAAGGAGTATTAAAAAAGACACTTTACATAATAACGTAAAATTAAATAATTGTTTTTTCAAAAAATCACTCCCAGAACTTTTTCAAAATCTAACTTAACATAAATTACCAATTAAGTGAGAAAAAAATTTCTTCTTCAACTAACCTGCTCGTTAGTCAAAAGCGAATGCTCTTGTTGAACACTTGCTCTCCTTTGGTGAAAGAGTAGCAATATCCAATTATTCTCTTGTTGAAGATAAAAACTTTTCAAGTTCATTTGAGGAATAACTACGATTTACAATACCTTCTGAAGAAAAGACAAGAATTGTTGGATATTCAACTATGTCAAAGTATTTAGCATACGGTGTCTCTAAGGAATCGATATTAGGAATAGACGCTCTCATCAATCTGTTGGTTAAAATTAGAAGGGATATTTCCGCCTTTTCCAAATACATATATCATGTATATCTCTTCTTCGTTTGTGTTCGAAATTATGGTTTCAATCAGTTCCTGTTTCCGTTGCAGAAATACATCTTTTTTAATACCATCCATAATTATTATAAATACAATAATGAGACTTATAACAATTGCTATTTTCATTCCTTTTTTCTCCAAAATTGGCCCCCCTATTAACCAATTATCTAATTCTACTAATGCCTCTTTAGTTGAACAATCAATTACACATAACCGAAATATTACAGTAAGCCTCTATTTATCTTGGTTACTATAATCTGTTTTTTTACCAAGAAATGACTCCTTATAGGCATCTACTACCCATTCATTTTTCTCCAAAATAAAATGACTAACTATCATTGAAAGAAAAAAAGCAATGGTCGGGTCATTTGTTTTCAACAAGCTTCCTACGAACCAAAAAAGTACAGTAGAAAGAATAATTAGACTAATAAAATAAAATATTCCAGATTTCATTTATCCACCTCTTGGTAAAGATTATCCATTCAATACTTCAACAGTAACCATCCTTAATCCTTTATAACACTTAGAACTCTTTTTTGACTGAACAGCTATAACAGAAAAGACAATTACCTTTTCCACGGATGCTTCTCCACTGTTCAACTTATTCCTACAAACTTTATTGTTAAATCCAAATTCCAAACTAAGTTAGAATAGTCCTAACTTAAAATACGCCCCTTTATCTGAAGAAGGTCCTTTTACTTTTTATCAAGAGTTTGAATCTCAGATTTCACTTTATAAAAACTAGTAATTAACCCGTATCCAAATATTAGTCCAAATATAGGGTAAGGTCTTGAAGCTATAATAGCTATTGCCAAGAACTCAGGCAATTTCAGATACGGTATATAGTGAAGATAACTATAAAACAATAAATATATTGAAGGAATACACATAAATAGGAAGTATCTTAGTTTAAACTTCCATTTCCCGTTAATTGTATAGTTTTTAAAGCAACCTAAGTACCCTAGAAGAATACCTATAGGTATATAAATTAACCCAACATAAAATACATGAGGATAATACCTCCAGTGCTCCCTTGCATTAAGTGTTATTTCTCCATGTGCCCATAATGTTAAGATTAAGCATATAAAAATTAGAGCTATTAAATGTCCCTTTGAGAATCTTAGAATTCTTGAAATCATACCCTCTCCCCCACCCATTTTACCTACCAGTATCGTCTTACACTAATTTTAACATAATATTCCAATACTTTATGGGTTCTTAAAGTAAAAAAGACGATCAATTTTTGATCGCCTAGTTAAACTCTTGCCCCCTATAGTTGAAGCGCTAACCTGAATTTCCCGAATTAGATGCTTTTTCTGATTGATGTTCCTTGAATAACCATATTTGATCTACTACAACTAAAACCAGGCTGGATATTATTAAAACTTTGTAAATTAACCTTTGTTCAACATAGAAGTAAGTTATTACCGCCAATAAAATTAAACACAGAGCAATAATCCCTATCTTCCTTGTTTTATCCAGCAAACTCCCTAACAATCCAAGAGTTACACCACTTATCAAAAGAATAGGAATATAATTCATATAGGATTCATCTGAAGAATAAAACGGAAATAAAACTATAAAAACAACACCTAACCCTTTAAGTACCCTTCCAAATTTCTCCAACTTGATCCTCCCTTTTATTTAACACTTTCTTCCTCAAATAAACTGTCGTATAGGATAATAAATTCCGCAAAAAAAGGGACTTATCCTTCTTTAAGATAAGCACCACTTTAGTTACATATTATTTTCTATCCACTTCTGGTTCTTGTACATTAATACCTGAATCTTGTACAAATTGTTTAATCTGATTAAATACTTCTTTCCCTTGACTATTGATTATTTTATACTTCGTCTTTTCAAGGTTATAGACTATTAATAAGCCATTTTCATTAACTTGAATTTTAAAATGTCCAATTTCTTCTGAGTGTGTTCTATAAAAAACAGTTACACCGATAAATTGGTAGGGATTTAATATATCAACTGATTTTGAGATTCTTGAATATTCAACCCCATTAAGTATATTTGAAAACCTTGTTAGTTTATCAGAATCCTCTATCGGGATATTTTCGAATGAATAAAATTCGCCATTGTCTCCTCTTAAACCATCAATATAGATTCTTTCTATGTTTTTTGTTTCTGGAAAAACCTTCCCAGCAGACAGTGGAGTAAAGAAATATACTAAAACTGCACTAACAATTAAAAGGAAAAGAATCAGTAAAATGCAATATTTCTTCATTGCTTCCCCCTATTGTAATCTTAGTTTTTTGCTTAATTTTATTTCAAAGCCCCAGATATTCCATTATTTTACTTCTACAACTAATCCTGTTCGTTACTTAAACAAAGAAAGGCGAATACCTTGTTCAGCATTCGCTACCCGTTACCTTCACATCTAAATTAGATTTTGTCCATAAAGTTCGGAATGAAATAAATGCAAGAAATGACAATCACTGCTGATGATATTCCTACCCAAAGATAGTTCTTTGTGCGAATTGAGTATATTAGTTGAATAAGAAATGCTGTAATCGGGAACATCAAAAATAGAAATAGGTGTGCCCAAATAGATTTTGTAGATAAAAAGAGAATGACTGAAATTAAGAGTAAAATAATATATAGTGTCTTATATTTATTCATAAAAATAACACCCCTTATTAAAAATTTTACCATAAGATATAATACCCTTATTAAAGATTACTGCTCCAAGAGTGAAATAAGCGTTTCTGCTTGTTCCAGAATAGCTACCCTTTAGCCGCCCATGCAGCGCAAAAATCGGCGCTGCACCACAGAGAATGAAAATGTACTGAAGTGGCGATACTGGTTCTTAATCCAGTCAATCCAATCTATAGTTCAATGAATTGTAGCTCTCTCCATTTTTTAAAAACGAATAGAGATGGGTCTTCTTTGGTATTGTCTTTTTTCTGAGTTGTAGAAGTTTATTTACATAGTAGCTTAATTCAGCCTAAGGCTATCCGCTAATGAACTAAGAAAGACAATTATTGCAGCTATTCCAAAGAGGAAGAGAAAAACATTGAAAATAATATTTGAAGTTTGTCTTTTGGAAACATTGATTTAAAACTTTTTTTAACCCAAATCAACACAAAAAACTCAATGATAATTAGAAGAAATAAAATAATATTGAATACTGTATTGCTAGATATTCTTATCACCCCATGCATTTCAAATTTAGACTATTTCTATTAAGCTATTCTGCTCCAATAGTGAAAGAGCGTATCTACTTGTTCCAGATACGCCCCCTTTAGCCGCCCATGCAGCGCAATAATCGGCGCTGCACCACAGAGAATGAAAATGTACTGAAGTGGCAATACTTGTTCTTAATCCAGTCAATCCAATCTATAGTTCAATGAAGATTGAAGCTCTCTCCATTTTTTTAAACGAATAGAGATGGTTCTTCTTTGCTATTGTCTTTTTTCTGAGTTGTAGAATTTTATTACATAATAGTTTAACAGCTAATGCTTTTATTACTAACTCTTTTGGTTTTGGGTAGAGGTATTATGCAAAAATGCACCTAAAATCGATATTCCTATTACGTAAGGAACAATAAAGATGCCATAGCCAGTACCGTACTCCGTAATATCTGAGGTAGAGTGAAGATAGATTCCACAAAGAATATAAGCTGCATACCCTATAATCATTGTAATAAACCATGTCCATTTTTTAGTGAGAAGCGGTAAAAGCAATGGACCACCGATCAGAATAAAAAGAATAACCATTTGTGAAAAACTAACTGACATGATGTAACCTCTCTTTTCATCTACTAATTCATCGTAAACTGTGCACATGCTTGAGCTATCCATTCCTATTAACTAGACATTCTCAAACTCCTAAGAAATTAAGTGAAATACATTAATAAATAATTCTTTTATCTTTTCTGTAATTGTCTTCATCAGTCCGATGTTGCAACAGTATCTGTCCGTTATTCTCTATAATAATCGCGCATCCAACGTCAACAGAGTTTCATGACCAATATACTTTCTCATTTCTGCAATGTAATTCATCTGCTTCTCCTTGGTTAACATTTTCGACAAAATAGATAATTTTTCCTTTTTAATTTAACTACTCTCCTTATAAATAAAACGAAGAGGTATTAATCCATATTGGATCAATACCTCTTCGTTTTTTCACAATCGCATCCTATACTTCAATATGGTAAAGGGGATAAAGAACGTGAGGTATATTTTAATATTCGGTGCTAAATATGGCTAAAAAGGTATCTCGATGAAAGTAGTGATAAGGAATCGGCGATATTTGTAACGGAGCGCTTTCCGCATCGAATGAGTATTGCACAAATAAGATATATCATTAAGCGTATCTCAAGCCGTGCAGGGATCAACAAAAATATTCACCCCCATCAATTAAGGCACAGCTATGCAACCCATCTTTTAAATAATTGAGCCCCGATTGATGTTATTCAAAGTTTACTGGGACATGAAAAAAGTGAAACAACCCGTATCTATGCACAATTAAGCGGTAAACCTAGACAAGAGTTTCACCAAAAATGTTTCTGATAAAAGAAACGAGGAAACGTAACTTTTTCTACGTTGCTTCTATTTTCTTCCCAATCTTTTAAATTTCAAAAAGTATATATCCAATCTAACTTAGGTTAATTTTTCTTAAGTTCTATAAAGTATTGTTTTAAATCAGGAATGTTTTTTGTTGCAACTACCCAGACTATTGAAAGGTCTACCCCAAAGTATTCATGAATTAAAATGTTCCGAAGATCAATCATCTTTCTCCAAGGAATTTCTGGACTTCGTTCCCTTATTTCACTTGGAATTTTATTGGCAGCTTCACCGATTACTTCTAAGTTTCTGATAACAGCATCAACAATCAAACTACTATCTTCAAATCCTTCAAAAGTCAATCCATGAGTATACTTCTCTATTTTTTGAATGGCCTCTACAATGTCTTCTAAATAAAGTGCATAATCTCTTTTCATTGAAAGATTACCTCTTCGAGAATTCGGTCACGCAGTTGTGGTTTTAAACCATTTATAGTTACTAAATCAACAGAAACACCAAGTTTTTCTTCGAGATAATATTTAATATCAAAAAACTCTAATCCTATAGGCTTTCCTACCTCAATTAAAATATCTAAATCACTATTCTCATGATGTTCATTACGTGCAAACGAACCAAATATTCCTATTTTCTCTATACCGTATTGCTCTTGTAAGACTTTCTTAGAAGCTTTTAGTTGTTCTTCAATTAGCTCTCTTTGCAATTCATCCACCACCCATTTGAATAGATTACTTTAATCTTATTCTACATAACTTTACACAAGTCTGTACATCATTTCTTCATATTGATAACTTGTGCTTAACCTTAGTACCCGTCGAATTAAACATTTACCTTTGTTCCTTTGTACACTCTACTCACTCTACACTATTTTGTGTTAATACTTTATATAATAGGAGCTACCACCGTGATAATCCTTGTTCTACTAGTGCTCCCAATAGTTGAAGAAGCAATTCCATCAGTTACTAATTAGTATCTTAATCTCATCTTTATTTTCTTCAACTAATTCATTGAGATACTTATTTGCTTGTTCATCATACTTTTCATAATCATCCCTTGGTTCACCTAATACCTTTTGTATATAGGCATTAACATACGCACCCGTTTCAGTTGTTATCTCAATGTACTTTTTGTAATATGCTTCTGGAGCCAATCCAAGTTTTTCAGCTTGTGGTTCAACAAACTTACGAATTGAATTTGCAGCCTCAGTATCTATATGGTCAGGTGGATAATCCCCCAATGCCTTTATCGTATCGTTAACTTCTTTTGACACATCGATATTCATTTTCTTCGCTTCTTCTATTACTAATTTTGCTTTTATTGTCCCGTCCAACATATTAAATATTTCTTCATCAGGATATAAAAACCGTAATTCACCAATTGTTATCTCTTCTCCTTTAACTATTGCAGCAACATCTTCATCATTATATTTGGGTGAATCCGAGCACCCTGTTAAGAAAATTAAATAAATAACAATAATAGAACAAAAGATTTTATACATAACTTAAACACCTCTCTTCAAAACCGTAACTTGTTAGTAGTAGCTACGAATAACCATTACACAAAGTTTCATTCTCACACTATACTGCTCCTATAGTTCAACAAAAGAAACTCTAATCCTTCTTGAATTAGAGCCCCCTTAGTGTAAGTGTATTTATTCACAAGGTTATAATATTGTATAAGAGCATTTACAAATTTGAACTGTACCACTTAGGTTTAATACTGTTGAAATAATCATGGTCTTCTAAAATTATCTCAATTCTCTCTAACGCATCATCAAAGGAATTAGGGTCATAATTTTTGGTCCAAACTATGGTGGAAAATATATTCATTGCAGAATATAGTGAGTATAACTTCCAAAAATAGTCTTCTGGTTGAGCTGAGAAATAACCATTAATTTGTCCTATAACAAATGGTACGCTAATTCTTCTGCTAAATAAAGATAGATTATAGAAATCATGATACGGGTCCCCGTAATCGTATCCATTGAAATCAATAATCCCTTTATATTTATAATCTGAAAGTATTATATGTTCCAAATGAAAATCGTCATGTAGAAGAGTATTAGGCCTTTCAGTTAATAACTTTATATTATCTTCAATAAAACCAATGATTTTATTATCTATATTAAGTTTAAAATTGCCTTTCTCATATTCACTTAGGTAATATCTATATTTCTTACTTTGTCTTTCATCCCATTTAGATATATGAGCTGGGGCTTTTATTTGATGAATTTTATATAGTTCTTTTCCAGCCTCTAAGCCAATTTGATGTTGAATACTATTAGAACATTTTTTAAACGCTTCAATTGCAGGAATTCCTTCAATATACTCTATTACCATAAAACAAATGTTATCGTTTATTATCTCACCAAATAAGATAGGTTTTTGTGATTGAATTCTTCTATCTTCTAACTCTTGAAGTAACTTATATTCCGCTTCTCTTTTTTGGTAATATTTAATGTCTGAAATGCGTAAAAGATATTTATTTAACCCCTTTATAACTATGTATTTATTATCAAGTGAATAACCCTTCTCTACTTTCTCAACACTTGAATAACCATTGAAGAAAGATATTCTATCTATTACATTTTCAATAATGTTAAGCATTTTCTACCTCCCTGAATACCAGACTTAATTTAATTATAGTTGTTTATTTATTCTGTTCGTTAGTAGAATAGTTTTCCACAAGAAAAGCACTTCTCCTTCTTGAAGAAATGCCCCCGTTAACGCAACAAGAAAAAAACATATTTATGGAATTGTTTCAGAATTACAATCTGCTTCTAACAGTAGCTGTTCTTCTTCCATTTTCACGCACATTACTTTAAGTGAAGTACAACACATTTAACAAACCAGTAATCCTTGTTTTCTAATTATTTTCCAGAATATTTTTTAATATTTGAGCATCTTCTTTATTAAACGTTCCAAGGGCATTCTTCTCTCTATCAATAAACGTTACAGAATCATCGCCTTGATTAAACCAAATAAAGTATTCTAACAATCTTTCTGGCATATTCTTATCAAATGTGAAGAATAAAGTGGCTTTCACATCTTCTTTTCGAGTCATTTTAGCTTTTACATTAAATTCCCACTCAATCTTCCCAAGCATTTCTCTTAATGTTGTAATAGTCTTTTCATCTGTAATTATATTTTCTTTTTCATTATCTTCACCATCGAATATTTGTACATCAACTCTAGTTAGTTGATTCAAGTCAAAATCATTAGGTACTTTTTGGGAACATCCTAAGAGCGTAATTAGAAAGAAATTTAAAATAAATAACTTGATAATACCTTTTTTCAAATCCCCATCCCCCTTTATGACACAAAATGTGTCTTTTGAATCTTAAACTCTTGCTCCCGTTCGTAAAAATCTAATCTTCAACTAGATTTTCACCTGTTATTATTTCATATAAAATTGCCGACTCTTTTGCGGAGAGTCTAGTATATTGACTCTGACTTGGAATAACTATTTCTAGCATGTTCTTTAGAGGAGTTATCCAAATATCATATTTATAGTTAATTTTAAAATTAGGAGGGTAAGCCATTTTAACCTCTCTATTTTTCCAATTCGTTTTTTCAAGCAATAGTATTACTTTCTTCCCTGATATTATTAAGTAGAGAACTGGATAGATTCGGTAGTTCATTTTCAAATCCATCTCTTTTATCCAAAAGCTTTAAAGACTCAATAATAACAAAATAAATATTAGGTAACTCTTCCTTTATCTTCAATTTAGCTCGAATAAATGCTTTTGCATACTTATCAAAATGGTGACATTCGAACTCTTCAATACCTGTATAGAATGGAAAACCACTACCATCTTCCCATTCACATAATAATCCCCAAAAGTCAATGAGAGAACCAGCTTTAAGGACACGATTTTTATCATCAAAGTGCTTATAAAAGGGATATAAAAATTCTTCACACCAGCCTAAATCAAATATCCCTCCATCACGTACAATACATTCTTTAAGTATTCTCAAAGTCTCTTCTAATGTCTTGTCCATCACTTTCACCCTTTTACAATATATCAGTCAGATTTCCCTTATTGCGTAAACGCCCCCTTTACTTTAAGTATATCTTTTCACAAAGTTGTTCTTCTGTGTCAGATCGACAAGATAATACCAAATCATATAATCAAATAAAATACCAATATTTCTAATATAAACAGGGAGTAAACAGTATATCGTTTCCATTCTAATTGAATTTTCTTAATTAAAAAATATGATGGACCAAGGATTATTGGTAGCAATAATAAAGTAACCCATAGCTGCAAATTAAAATGCTTTATGACCATAAATAAAATCACCGTAATCGGATAATAAAATAGTAAATGTATTTTTATTTTCTTATTCATTTTTACCTCTTTATTTTAATTTATGGTTGGAATACGTCTAAGAACTGCTTGAAGTGTTTCTGAATTTTCAGCGGTTGATTTATAATATTTGTTTTCAGATACATCTTTAAGGAAAAACACTCCATCACTGAAATAGAGCTTAAATTTCAAGTTTGTATTATCACTCCATTTAATAAGCATGTCATAATTCGGTTCAGCAAAAGGGACAGCATCAATCTCTTCCAGTTGCTCCAATAGTAACATGAGTTCCTTGTTCCACTGATCATCGTTGTCGATTACAATCGTCCCCATCATTAAACCTGTTTGATTATTAATATTAAACGTTTTTTCCGACTTAGATTTAGCTAAAAATGTACGGTTTATCTTATTCTCTTTAACCAAGTCGGAAAAAGGACTGTCTTGAGATGTTGAGGAATTGTTGGTATTTTCTATCAAAGCCAATGAACCAACCATAAAGCCTACAAAAAGTGTAATAGTAATGAAACTTAACATTAATGAACTTCTCTTTTTCTCTTTCACCTCTAAATTTTCTTTGATTAGCTGATAGGAGCGTTGTTTACTTTGCTGAGTTCTTGGGATAGTGTCCAGTTCTTTAAAAAGATGGTCTAAATCAGAGTGCTTTTTCATTTGATTCACCTCTTTTCATGAGTTCCCTTTTTAATCCAGCTAAAGCTCTAGTAGATGTGTTTTTCACCTTTGTTTCATCCCAATCAAGAATTGTAGATACCTCTTTAATAGAGAATCCCTTAATCTTACGCAAGATTATTACTTCTTGGTAATTTAGCTTTAGTGATTTTATAGCATCATATAGTATTTTTACATTTTCATTTTTTAATAAAATTTCAGGTGGAGATGATTCATTTGATTCTAAACGAAATTGATCTATTCTGAAAAAGGCAAATCTATTTTTCCTTTTTAGATAATCGATTGTGGTGTTTCGTGCGATTTTTATTATCCAGGTATAGATACTTGAATCCCCCTTGAAATCTTCAAAACTCTTGTACACTTTAATAAAAGTATCTTGCGTTAAATCTTCTGCAACTCCATTATCTTTAACTAGTAAAAATATATAACTGAATATTTTATCGCTGTGTTCCATGTAAATTTGGTCAAACTCAGCTGAAAGTCTACTCATCTATCCTCACAGCCTCCTTTCACATATATAGACGATTATGTATAAAAAAGTAATCACTTATTTGAAACAATTTTTAATATTACAAAATTAGATGATTTAATATTAACACCAAAAGGATTAAAACACTGGTTTAAATAATTCAATTGTTTGTATTAATGCATAAAAAAAGAAAAAGTCTTCTTGGCTACAACATGCCAAAATGACTTCTTCTCTTCAAGTTATTGATTTTATCCATTTATTTCGCATAAGCTCCCCGTTAGTTGAACAAACATATTATTCTTTTCATACAGGATTTATCTGAATTTCTTTACAAATAATTATAATCCTGGTTTTGGAACATAAGACGATTTCATGTGAAAGCATATGGTCTTCTGTTTCTAAGATTTCATCATAGCCCCATTCATTAATACCACACATACTATTAGAAACAATTTCATTTGAATTGGTATAAACAGAGCGTGTAATATCATAATCAAAGTAAAATCTTCTTACTTTACTCCAGATTATTTCATAAAAAGATTCATCGTAATGCCTTACCATCATACGAATAGAGGTAGGGTCTTCTATTTCTTCATCAACATGATTAATAAGCTCTAAATGCTTAATAGTACCATCATGAAACGAGTTGGTAAGGATAAACTCAGAAGTAATATTGTCGAAAAGGTGTATAATACTTTTAAAATATTCTTTATAACCTATAATGTCCCAATTATCATCGTCTACTAAAAATCTCAAAATATCTACTCTCTCTCTATTTAAATTATTTATCTATTTACAACAGTTTTTATATTTCCTTTTTTACTAACCTGCTCCTATACTTCAACACCAATAGCCATACTTCCTTCTTGAAGTATGGCACCCGTTAACACAATAAGAAAATAAGTAAATTCGGTCACAAATAATTTCCAGCTGAATCATAATATGATTATTCCTTTTGTCTTCATTAACCCTTCGTCCTATCCGTAGATATTAAATTTGTTAAACACTTCCGTCACTTCAATTAGAAAAAGACTTTAACCCCTTTTATATAGACACAAATAATCTAATATTATTCAACAAACCTTCTCCAATAGTTCTATAAGTTCAATATAAATAAAGTAATCCTTCTGAATAAATGAAGATGTACTATAGTTGAGTTCTATCTATATTCTATCGCCATACGGAAGTTAGAGATGACTCCAACAAGTAATAAAAATGAACAAAACATTTTTTCAAAAGGTGTTCCTAACAATTGTTGTATAAATCCAAAAGACCAAAGTATAACAAAAAACCAACATATTACTGTTATTCCTCTTTTGTATTTAAATAGTGTTGTCTTGCGAACAACAATCGTAAAAACTCCTCCAATACTACAGATAATTATATTAATAATTGATATTGGTAGCTGAGTCGCAAAAGATTCAGATCTTCCTCCATTAACCCATGTAAATGGGATAACACCGCTTATAATTAAAACATGGAGTAACAATGTTAAAGAGTAAAAACAAGCCCCCATAAATACGGCCGTTTTCATATTAATTCTTCTAAGTTTTTCTAACATATAAATCTTTTCCAACTAATATTTGACACCCTAATTCCTCCATTATGTCTACTTTAACTTTCATTATTTACTTCCACAGGAAAGAGCATTAATCCTTTTTTGGACAAATACTCTACAATGTCGTATTCAACTAACCTTCCCGTTAGCTTAATAACTTCCACAAAAAAGAGACTTATCCTCTTTAAGATAAGCTCTCCGTTAATACATTCAATAATCTTGCGGATTTAATCAATTGTAATTAACTTTATTCTCCATTTTCCTAACTGGTCTAAGTATTCCCCTTTAGCTAAAATAAACTTATAATTACGTTTAATGTCTTCACTAGTATTGTATGTTAGATAAATTTTATCTCCTTCAATGCTAAATTCCTTTAATTCTTGTACAGCATTGGGAAACCATTTAAAGCCTCTTCCGTTAAACGAAATTTCACACGGACAACCATCATCACTCTTAGTGTACCCTAGACCATTGGCGAACAGTAAGTATTCTCGTGCCTCCTCAAATGTCTTAGCAACCTTGTATGATTCAACTGTACTTACCGCTTCGTGAAAGTCTTGATAATTGACAGATGTTTTTATAGTTTCGTTTTCTTCCTCTAGTTTGGAGATCTCCTCTGTTAATCGGTTATTTTCCTTCTCTAACTTCTCTGAAGAACTAGAATGTTTTTCTATTTCCATTTCTAAGGTTGATACCTGCTCTACAAACTTTTCATTGGCCACTTGTAGTTGACGGAAATCATCTTTTATCTCTTGTGCTCTCATAACCGATATTATTGTGATTGCCAACAAAAAAATGAGGGCGGGGTATACATATTCTTTTTTCACAATAAAACCTCCAAGATAACATATAGTATAAAACACAAGATAGAACCTAGAAGAAATGGACCTACGCGTAAAGATGCTTGTTCATGTTCTGGTTTATAGGCACCACCTAGTGATTCGAAGACAGCTAGCTGTCCACCTTTAGAAATGGCATCTCCTTTTGATCCTGTAATAAAAGCAACAAGAATAAATCCAACAGAACCAAAAAACATCGTACTTAACAAATTCGTATTTAGAAACATAAATATTCCAAAGAGTATAGCAAGTTCAATCCCTAAGACTAATAAGACAAACAAGACGAAACTTTTAATCAAAATCCCCTCCGTTTGTAAAGTTTATTATTACTTTACATACGAATGAACTAATCATAGGTTTCAGAATATTAAGTTTTTACTAAATGTAAAGCTAGAACAAAGATGAAGTTTTAACTATCCTATCCATTAACCTTGTTGCACTAAGTGGTGCTTTAATTTAGGTGAAATATTTCACAATAAGTACAATCTAGATATACTGCACAAATGACAAAAGACACCCATCACTGAGTGCCTTTACAACTAAGATTACTTTAAGAAGAAAAATCAAAATAATTCCTCTTCAACAATCTAGGTAATTCCATTAATCCCCTATAACCTATCGAACTACCAATCTTCTTCGTATCCACCAAAAACAACTGATCCTCAATTTCCTTAATTATATCTTCATCTTGATACACCATCTCACATTCCTTGCAGACAACAGCTGGTGTCATCCTAATTTCAATAGCCCTTGACCCATCAGGCAATTCCCAATAAACGGTGTTTTCTCCGTTACTTGCTTTTCCTCCACACCACTCACAATTAATTTCCATAACCTTCACCTACTCAGTTCCCGCTGGTGCTGCTTTATCTTGATCACCAGAACCGGTCGATTTTTGTAGTTGGGATAAGAATTTCTTCTCCTTAAGTTCATCGCGTTTTTCACGTTTATCCTTAAGTGAAGCGTGGGTTGGATCTTCCTGATACTTATTTCTTCTATCTAAACGTTTTAAACCTTCCGGGACGAGATTAAATTTGCTGTCATTCATTACAGCAGAAATTCCAACATTGGATTTATACTTTTCATAATCAGGATATACACTCTTGAAGTAACCTTCCGCTCTACCAGCTACGTAATTTTGGGGCTCTGGGTAGGATGTTATTACCCCTTCGAAATTCCGCAGCACAACTTTTTCCGCACTTTGCGAGATTATATAATTTGGCTGGACTGCGATCTTCCCACCACCTCCAGGACTATCGACCACAAAAGTCGGGACTGCATACCCAGATGTATGACCTCGTAGACCTTCAATAATTTCTAATCCTTTTGAAACAGGCGCTCTGAAATGTCCGATTCCTTCTGATAGATCACATTGATAAATGTAGTAAGGACGGACACGGATTTTGACTAAGTCATGCATTAACTGTTTCATAATCGGAACACTGTCATTGATTCCTGCTAATATTACGGATTGATTTCCAACAGGGACACCACAGTTTGCTAACATCTCACACGCTCGTTTGGACTCTTCAGTAATTTCAATTGACGTATTAAAGTGCGTGTTTAACCAAATAGGGTGGTATTTTTTTAAGATATTACAAAGGTTTTCTGTGATCCTTTGAGGAAATACAACCGGAGCACGAGTACCTATTCTTATTATCTCTACATGTGGTATGGCCCTCAGATTTTTTAAGATATACTCAAGGATATTATCGTTGATTAATAATCCGTCTCCTCCAGAAAGTAATACATCTCTGACCTCAGGTGTGTTCGCAATGTAGTTAATCGCCGCATCAAGTTGCTTTTTAGGTACACCCATTCCGATTTGGCCCGAAAAGCGACGTCGAGTACAGTAACGGCAGTACATAGAACATTGATTCGTTACTAAAAATAAAACACGATCTGGATAACGGTGAGTTAAGCCCGGTACTGGTGAATCTTCATCTTCATGAAGAGGGTCTTCTAAATCATATTTCGTTTTATTAATTTCTTTTGAAATTGGTACAGACTGCATACGAATCGGGCAGCGTGAATCATCTGGATTCATCAAGGATGCATAGTATGGTGTGATATTTAGGGGAATTGTTTTTGTAGATATTCTAACCCCTTCCTCTTCATCAGGTGTTAGATTCACTACTTTTTTTAGGTCATCTAAGGTTCTAACTGTATTCGTTAATTGCCAGATCCAGTCATTCCACTGCTCATCAGTGACATCTTTCCAAAGCTCTATCTCTTTCCAATGTCTTTTAGGTTTATAAAGATTATTTAACATAACTATCTCCTCCCTCGCTACTATATTTAATGCAATTTTCATGCCAAAGGCGTTATGTCCTTTAAAGTTTTAGGGAAAGTTCTCCTCGTATTAGACCGAAATCGTGCTGAGTTCGACTGATATATCAATTATAAGAACGATTTCACCTCATCAATAACCGATATCGACCACGACCCGACCGATAAACCCCATTCAGAGCATCTAACACCAAATAAAATAGTAAAAATTATACTAAACCACGACCAAATTTTAGACATAAAACAAAAAACTGCCAACTATTTGGCAGTTTCCAATTTACTTATTTTATATTGTAGTGTTTGTCTCGGAATTTTCAGAAGGTCAGCAGCCTGTTTGACGTTACCGTCTGTTTGAGTTAGTGCCTGATTAATAATGGACGCCTCATAGGCGCTAAGCAATTCCCGCAATGATTCTTCTCCTAAACTACCTTCTTGCTTTATTTCCCTCGAGTTGTTCTGCCCTGTTATATGAAAGGGAAGATCTTCTATGATTATGGTTTCACCCTCAACCATATTCATTGCATGCTCAATCGTATGTTTTAACTCACGAACATTACCAGGCCACCTATACCCAATTAGGACGTTAGTTGTCTCTTCATCGCACCCTTTTACTTCTTTTCCAAATAGTTGATTGTACTGATTAATGAAATAATCCACTAACAACACAATATCTTGAACTCTTTCACGAAGTGGAGGAATATGCAGTGAAAATACGTTTAAACGGTAAAACAAGTCCGGACGCAACCGGTTTTGTTGTAAACAATAGGTAGGTTCCTCATTCATTGCAACAATCACTCTCACATCGACTTTAAATTCCTTAGTGCTTCCAACCCGTCGGACGACGCCATCTTCTAGTACTCTTAGTAGCTTAGCTTGAATCTCAAGTGGCATGGAATTTATCTCATCTAAAAACAATGTTCCTCCATGCGCCAGTTCGAACAAGCCTGCGCGGTCAACAGCCCCTGTATAGCTTCCCTTTACCGTTCCAAATAGTAAACCCTCTAACAAAGATTCTGGAATAGAAGCACAACTTTGAGCGATAAATGCCTCAGAATTTCGACTAGAGCTATTATGAATGGATTGAACGAGTAGTTCTTTTCCTGTCCCTGTTTCTCCATACACGAGGACGGTTGAAGATGTTTTTGCAACCTTAAGAGCCTGACGTTTAACGATTTTTAACGAGTCACATGACGTTAAAATATCATTAATTGTGTACCTTGCCCCATTCACCTCTTGCGGTTTTTGTTTTTTCTTTTTAAGTTTTGTTTGTAAATCAATTAATCTATTGGAAAGTGTTTTTATTTGTGAATAATCTCGTCCAATCTCAACTGCACCTATTAATCGGTCGTTTACCATAATTGGCAACGTTGTATTTACTGTATCAATCATCTCTCCACGAACGTTCTTATAGGTTTGAGGTAGATGATAAATCGGCTCCATTGTTTCAATAACTTTTAAGAGAGTGCTAGTTTCACTAGTTAGCGAAGGAAAAACATCTAATATATGCTTTCCAAGTACTTCTTCAATTGCAACACCATCATGCTTTGCTGCCACTTCATTATAATAGATGGTGACACCCGTGTTATCCACTGCATGAATTGCTTCATCTATACTCGAAAGTATTGCTTTTACCATTTCATCTGACCCAACCTGTTGAAGGAACATTGATTACCACCTACCTTTTTACCATGCCGAATTTTAAGCACTTGATGATGAATTTTTAGCAGTTGACAGGTCCTTAACCCATACGTTCATATCCTCAAGCTTATCGAATATATAACAATTGTTTGCCAATCGACCTGTATACGTATAGCCAAGCTGATGGAAAGCTGCATTCATTCCAAAGGAAAGTGCTCTAGCAATAGAGTATGAGCAATAAATGCCCCTGCTTAGTAGCTCATCTTCTAATCTATTTAAAAGAAGCTTCATTAAGCCAGATTTACGAAAATCAGGGAGTGTTGCGCAATCAGTGAGTTCCGCATTATGATAAGTGAAATTCATCTCAGCAGACGCAGCACTAATAAGCTGCTCCTTCTCGTCTAACACCACAAAGAATACGGTATCTTGCTGCATGACTTCCTTTATATATTCCGGCTTGTTAAGAGGTGTGGGATAAATTTCAAACACCTTTGAATAGAGAGTTGCAAGCTGATCTGCATCCATATCTGTGGCCTGGCGGAGTGAGAAATTTTTTGGAATAGAAAAACTAGGGGTTGGTTTATCTAAAACTAACACTTTCTTTAAAATATCATCTTCCTTCACCCACTTATCACTGTTCCGACGAGTAGGTTCATAATACTTTGTCATGGCAATTGCATCATTGCCATTAAAATATCGTTTAAAGACAGCTTCTAAAATAAACCCTTCCTGAAGGAAAAAGGGGACATCCTCAAATCGTGTTTTAACAATTGCTTTTGCATATTTATTTTCTAGACACATATCATCAATAAAATCAGTAATACTTTTAATGTTTCCCAGGTAATCCTCTACTTTAAGACGTTGATTGAAATGATCCTTTGTAATCTTCAGATGAAAGTTTTCTCTATTTAACTCCTCTTGTTCCGAAAATATATAATCGGTTGTCATCTTCTCACCCCTATAAATACACACAATAAAAAAATAGAATTGTAAGACTCTTCTTCATTTTAACATAAGACCAGTTATTATAGGCTAACTATAGTAGAAACACCTAATCTCAGGCGACTAGGTGTCATGAATACTATATTCAACTGACATTTTCGACCCCACACCAATCAATAAGTGTTAAAGCAATAATTTCAGCATATTCAAAAAGGGTATCTAATACAATGTATTCATTTGGGTAGTGTGCGACTTCAGTGACACCAGGTCCAAATACGACAGTTGGCATATTCCCTATCTTCGTAAACAGACCACCATCTGTTCCCCAAGGTGATGCTTCAATTACTGGGGCTTTCTCTTTGACTTCTTTATAAACGGTAGATAATGATTTCATTAAATCATGATTTAAATCTATTTTACCCGGTACCCATTGTGCTCCAAACCATTCTACTTTTACTGGATGCTCCACAAACCAAGAATCTTGTGTTGAGATACTCGCCATCCAACCGGCAAACTCCTCTTTAACATCTTCAAGTTTTTCATCAGGTCCAACCCCGATTCGACCTTCTAGCACGATTTGGTCAGGTACTGAGGATGGCCAAGTTCCCCCGGTCATTTTCCCAATATTAATTGGAATTGGAATAGGGATGTCCTTATATAACGGGTCATTAATTCTTGCATTCCTTCTCATTTCTAGCTTTTCAATGTGTCTAATCACATGAATTGCCTTATCTATCGCACTAACACCTTGGTATCTTGTACCACCATGTGCAGAGCGTCCTTCCACTATACAACGAAACCACATTGAGCCTTGCTGCCTTGGGAATATCTTCATATTTGTTGGTTCAGGTATAATAACCCCGTCTGCTTTATAGCCTTTAAGAATGGCAGCTAATGTACCAGCACCGCCACTTTCCTCTTCGATAACACTTTGAAAAATAACATCTCCTTTTAGTCTGATTCCAGCCGAGATAATGGCTTCCATAGCTAAAAGTAATGCCACATTACCGCCTTTCATATCGGTTGAACCTCTGCCAAATACTTTACCATCCACTTCTTCTCCCGCAAATGGATCGAATTGCCACTGTTCACGGTCTCCTTCAGGAACGACATCTATATGACCGTTAAGTATGATTGAGCGACCAGCTCCAGATCCTTTCAAGACTCCAATTACATTCGGACTTCCTTTAAACTTTTCACGTGGAGAAACAAAGTAAGGATGGTTTACTAACGCTGTACCACCGGGTTCCCAAATATCTATTTCAAGGCCCATTTCACGACATTTTTCAATGATAATTGCTTGTGAGCTACCTTCATGACCTTGGGTACTTTTTTCCTGGACAAGCTGCTTAAGTAATCGCGTCCCTTTTGGACGGTTATTTGAGATCCACTTTTGAATCTTTTGCCTATACTCATTCAATATCCATCCACCCTTTCATATAAGATAATCAGAGGTGTTTTCACTATTTATCAGTTTGGTATTTTAATAATGTAATCAGCCAAAAGTAAATTAGCAGAGGTCTTACTAATCACATCTTCAACTGTATATGGTTCCATAATTTCTTTTAGTAACAAACCATTTTCAGTCACTTCAATGACAGCCATATCTGTAATAATTAAATGTACACAATTTTTGCTTGTTAAAGGAATAGAACATTCCTTTACAATTTTGGATTCACCTGATTTATTAACATGATTCATTAACACAATGACTTTTTTTGCTTTTTGGGCGAGTTCCATTGCCCCTCCCATACCAGGAACTCTCTTGCCTGGTACAATCCAATTTGCCAAATCTCCTTTTTCACTTACCTGCAATGAACCTAGAATGGTAATGTCAATATAGCCCCTTCTAATCATCCCGAAAGCTATCGAACTATCAAAATAGGATGCACCCTGTACGATGCTTACCGGATATCCCGCTGCGTTACATAAGTTTTCATCTTCTTCTCCTTTTCGAGGAGATGCGCCAATTCCGAGTACTCCGTTTTCTGCTTGTATCATGACATGAACATCAGGTTCTAAAAAATTGGGAACAAGTGAGGGAATTCCTATTCCGAGATTAACAATCATTCCGTTTTTTATTTCTTTGGCTGCACGCATGGCAATACGGTCTCTTATGTTCATTCCCATACCCATTTCCAGTTCACCCCATTACTTTTCACAATCATATCAATATAAACACCAGGTGTAATGATTTCTTCTGGGCCCAGTTCACCGAGAGGAACAATTTCCTCAACCTCGGCAATTGTAAATTTACCAGCCATTGCTACTAATGGATTCATATTACGGGCACTCTTATCATAGACAAGGTTCCCAAAAGGATCGCTCTTTTTTGCAAAAACAATAGATACATCAGCTGTTAAAGGCTTTTCAACTAGAAACTCCTTATCATCTATAACTATTCTCTGTTTGGACTGTGAAACGATTTCGTTATCCATTCCGACATCGACTAAAATTCCACCTAATCCTACCCCACCTGCACGAATTCTTTCTGATAATGTGCCTTGTGGGACAAACTCTACCTCCAATTTACCTTCTGTCATCAATTGCCCCGCTACCGGATTTGAGCCAATATGAGAAGCAATGACCTTTCTCGCGCGATGGTGACTTACTAACCTTCCTATTCCTATGTTTGGAAAGCCTGTGTCATTCCCAATAAGGGTTAAATTACAAACCTCTTTTTCAAGTATCCCTTCAATTAAAGAAGGAGGAGACCCAATACCACCAAACCCTCCAAACATTAAAGTCGTTTCATTGTTTATATGTGATAAGGCATCTTCTAAGCTAGCAATCTTATTAAATGTATTTTCTACCATAACCGGCCCCCAATACCTACGAGATTAACCCATTAACTTGTAAATCATTTTGCAGGCTTTTTACAGTTTGCTCAAAAATAGCAATAAGCTCATCAACCTGTTCTTCACTTATCGTCAGTGGAGGTGCAATAAGAATTGCGTCTCCTCCAACTCCTTCAATCCCTGTTGCAGATGGATATAACAGTAATCCATTTACTTGAGCTCTTTCTAGTATCAAATTGGTTAATGCCACCTCTCGTTTAAATGGCAGCTTATTTAGGAAATCAGAGACAAACTCAACCCCTATTAAAAGGCCTTTCCCCCTTACATCTCCTATAATGGCATATTTCTTTTGTAAATCTGTGAGTTTAGTAACCAAATAGTTCCCCATATCCTCAGCGTTTTGTACAAGATTATTTTTTTCAATATACTGTATGACCGAAAGTGCAACTGCTGTTGATTGTGGATTTGCGCTGTACGTATGGCCACTCATAATTTGTTTAGAACCCTTTAAAATTGGGGCCATTACTTTGTCACTTGCAATAGCAGCACCGATGGGGGTATACCCGGCACTCATACCCTTTCCTATCGCAAGAATATCTGGCTGCACCTGATAGTGTTCCATTGCAAACATCTTACCCGTACGACCTAACCCGGTCATTACCTCATCGGCTATAAATAGGATATTATTTTTATCACAAATTTCTCGAATAACTCGATAGTACTCCTCAGGTGGAGTAATTGCACCAGCTGCTGCTCCAACAATAGGTTCAGCAATAAATGCTGCAATGTTCTCAGGGCCAATTCTTTTAATGGCTTGATCGAGTTCAGTTGCACATTTTAATTTACAGAAGGGGTAACTCGAATCATACGGACAACGGTAACAGTATGGAGCCGAAATAGTAGGATAGTCTTCTAAAAGCGGAACAAACCTTGCTCTTCTGGCGGTATGGCCAGACATAGATAGTGCACCAATGGTAATGCCGTGATAACTCATCCATCTAGAAAGAATTTTATTTTTTGTCTTTATTCCTTGTTCTTGCCAATATTGTATGGCTATTTTCATAGCTGTTTCAGTAGCTTCTGAACCACTGTTAACAAAAAATGTTGAATTCAAATCGCCTTGTGTGAGCTGACTCAGCTTTGTAGCAAGCTGTTCTGCAGGTTCGCTTGTGAATTGAGATCGATAGACAAAACTGACCTTCTTAGCCTGTTCCAGCATGACATCAATAATCTCTTTTACCCCGTGACCTATACTCGCAGTTATTGCACCTGATGACCCGTCGATGTACTTTTTACCGGTTGTATCGTACAAATAAATACCATCTCCGTAGCTAACCACGGGATAGTCTTGATCTAAAACAGGTTTGATTAAATGGGAATAATTCATTCCGCTCCCCCCAGTCAAATCACAAGGCTTTAAGTAGGTAGTTGTTTTGTATGCCTATAATTAATCATATGTAAAAAACCTCGATACTTTCATTTAATGAAAAAATATCGAGGTGGATGTGTATTTATTTATGCTTAGGTACTACCTAGCTAAGAACAATACATAGGAGTTATTCGCTAAAATCCACTCGCTTATTTCATTTCAGATAAAATACGTTTGTGGATCCATATTGCTGCTTGGGAGCCGTCGCCCATTGCGATTGTTACTTGTTCGGAGTGTGCTAGGATGTCTCCTGCTGCCCAGACGTTGGCTATATTTGTTTCTTTTGTTCTAGGGTTTACGTTGATATGTTTGTTTTCTAAACGTTCGACTCCTAGTTTTTGAGCAAGGTCTGTTTTGACTTTATTGCCACCAAATCCGATAAACCCTCTGTCTCCTTCTATCGTTGTTCCGTCCTTGAGCTTAACACCCTTAAACTCATGGGCTTTTTCACCTGTTATAACACTTTCAATTTCTTGCTTTATATACGTGATGCCTTTTTGTTGTATATTGGATTTAAGTTCCTCATCTAAGTCCCTTCCATCATGATTGATATATACAATCTGTTTTGTCCAGTATGAAAGTGTTAGGGCAAGATTAGCTCCTGTAGAGCCACTTCCAAGCAATACAACCTTTTCATCCTTTACCTCATACCCATCACAATCTGGACAAACATAAATGGTTAATCCTAGGCACGGCATAATATTTGGAATATCAGGTATTCTGTCCATCACACCAGTTGCTAATAATATTTTTTTTGCCTCATACGTCTCACCTGATTTCCCGCGCAGTATAAAATTATTAGTAGTCTTCTCTGCATCCGTTACCTCATCTTCTACAAATTCTACTCCATAGCTCTCTGCCTGTAATTTTCCAAGGCTCCGTAATGTTCCTCCACTAACGCCATCAGGATAGCCAAGAATATTATGATAGCTTTTACAAATCGTAGATCTTCCATGGTTAGAATCAATCACTAAAATAGTGTGATTATATCTACCGAGCTGAATGGCTGCTTGAAGCCCTGCAAATCCTCCACCTATTATGATACAGTCAAATACTTTTGCCATTTTTACACATCCTTGTCATCTTTATCATGTGTATAGGTTATGTGTAATCTGATTAGCTATTCAAATTCAAAGAAAAATCACACGTTGAAAGAAACGTGTGATTTTTTGTTAATTAAAGTATTAACTCTTTTTCATTCCACTTCTTTAGAACCTCTGCTTCTTTTTGAGGAGAAAGCCCAGCTTTCCGATCATCAGCACTTATGTTTCTAGTGCGATCCCATGCTACAGTATCCTCAATAGTTACTGACAATGGCCTAATCTGCAACCCATCACTAATAGCTTTTTGAATTGGAACTGTCAGGAAGCTTTTCATATTTTCGTCTGATTCAGGAATGTATAGCGGAAGTTCCATCCAATAACCAACCTTTTGCTCTTGTAAAAAATCATTAGAAACTGCAGTGAATGTTGCGTCGCTCATTGTAGTACGTTTACATTCTTCTAGAAATTCTTTGAAACGTAGTTGTTCTTTAGGACCAGTAACGTTATACGTTCCCACTTTCTTTTCTTCCAACAGAGTTAAAGTAAAGGCTGCTAAATCTCTCACATCAATGAATTGAACTGGATGGTCCGAATCTGGCACCATCACATTGCCTCCATTAGCAACTCTAACCGGCCAATATGTAAAGCGGTCTGTCGGATCATTTGGTCCAACGATTAATCCTGGACGTATGATAAGTGCCCCCTCCGGAAAGAAGGATTTTACTTCCTTTTCACATAGTGCTTTAAGAGGGCCATATGTCTCTCCTGATACCTCTTCGACATTTTCATCCTTAAGTGTTCCTACCTCTGAGGCTTCGTCTATTTCTTTTGAAAAGTCATTATAGACAGAGATACTTGAAATAAACGCATATTGATCACATGCTGTAGATAATAATTGAGCAGACTGTTTAACAACTCTAGGTACATAACCACACGTATCAATAACAGCATCCCATTTTCTACCTTCAAGTGCAGAAAGGTTACCATCTCTGTCACCTACCAAATATTCTACTGAATCTGGTAGTAGTGTTGACGCAACGGTACCACGATTAAAAATGGTTACCTCGTGTCCTCTACGTATCGCTTCATTTACCAAATGAATGCCTAAAAATTTTGTACCACCAATAATTAAGAGATTCATAGTAATCCTACTCCCTTTTTTGTGTTTACTCTTTAATTCTCTACTCTATTTAAAAAATCCTCTCTACATCTAAAGTCTATGTTTTTAGAATAAATCCTAAGACTAAATCTATAGAAATAAATACAACTGTTCTATGACGATTAATATGAAACCAAAAACTATACTAAAAGTATCAAATTATAGGAGGAAATAAACATGAACGGATACTTGTATGAAACACATGTCCTTACGAAAAACTTAGAGGAAGCTGTCCAGTTTTATCAAAAACTAGGAATGCCACTAGCCTATTTATTGGAGGACAGAAGATCTGCATTTTTCTGGTTTCAGGAAGGTAAAGAAAAAAAGCAAATGCTTGGTGTGTGGGAGGTAGCAGAAGATCAGTGGGTTGCAAGACACTTTGCCTTTCATGTCTCGTATGAGGAGATAATGGGGACAATTGACTGGCTAAAAGAGCTAGAAATAGAATCAGTACCAAGTTTTGGCCTAGAGCCAAAAGAACCCTTGGTCCTCTGTTGGATGCCAGCTGCTTCTGTTTATTTCAAGGACCCAGACGGCAATTCACTTGAATACATTCATGTACTAGATGGAGAATCTAAGCCGGAATTAGGCGTAATTCATTATAGTGAATGGCAGAGGTCACATAGTGTTTAATAAAGAGGCTTTTTGCATAACAATTTATGTATTTAATATATTTGAAGAGTGAATTGAAGCGGAAGGCACTTGACTATTGCGGGATGTGTGGGAAGTATGAGACCCACAGGAGCTAAGTGAGACCAGTGAAAAAGTGAATTAAATGAGTAGTGTCTTATTCAGACTTCGATTCCATGTTTGTTTGAGTTGAAGTCTGAATTCAGGCCTCATTCAGACTTCGATTCCATGCTTGTGCGAGTTGAAGTCCGAAGTCAGGCTTCATTCAGACTTCAATTCCGCGCTTGTTCAACTTGAAGTCTGAATTCAGGCCTCATTCAGACCTCGATTCTGTGCTTGAACGAGTTGAAGTCTAATTCCATACCTCATTCAAACTTTGATACCAGAATACACAACTCTTTTCTAAGCGACGAGGTGGCTCGCATCCCTCCCCGATGGGAATCCGCGAAAGGAACAGCCAAGGTTCAAAGTAAATAATAAGATAATAACAACGAAGCTATCAGCTTCGTTATTTTTTACAATTACACCCCTACTCTATCATTAGTAGCGACATAATCAATCTCAAATCCTAAATCCTCCAGCATCTTATGATCTGCAGTACTTTCCTGACCTGAAGTAGTTAAATAATCACCCACAAAGATTGAGTTAGCTGCATATAAGCCAAGCGGCTGTAAACTTCTAAGATTAACCTCACGTCCACCAGATATTCTAATTTCCTTCGTTGGATTGATAAAGCGGAATAACGCGAGTACTTTCAAACAATAACGAGGGTCAAGTTCATTCACACCCTCTAACAACGTCCCATCAATGGCATGTAGGAAATTTACCGGTATTGAATCAGCATCAAGTACTTTCAAACTTCTCGCCATATTCACAACATCTTCTTTTGTTTCTTTCATACCAACAATAACACCTGAACACGGAGAAATCCCGGCTTCTTTTGCAATGTTTACCGTATTTACTCGATCATCATACGTATGTGACGTTGTTATATTTGAATGATGTTCTTTAGACGTATTGACATTGTGATTATAACGATCTACGCCAGCCTCTTTTAATCTAGTGGCTTGTTCTGGCTTTAATATCCCTAAACAAGCACAAACCTTTAATCCGTATTTTTCTTTTATTTCTTCAACAGCAGAAACGACATGGTCAACTTCTTTATCGCTCGGCCCTCTACCGCTCGCAACAATGCAATATGTACCCACTTTTAAGTTGTAAGCCGCTTCAGCCCCTCTTAGGATATTCTCTTTATCTACCATTCTATATTTTTCAATCGGTGCGGTTGAAATAGACGATTGTGAACAATAGCCACAGTTTTCAGGACATAATCCTGACTTAGTGTTAATAATCATATTTAATTTTACTTTGTTACCGTAATAATGTTTACGAATTTGGTATGCACCGTGTAAAAGCAGCAAAAGCTCCTCATCTGGACAATTTAAAATGGATAATGCTTGTTGATCTGAAATCTCTTTACCTGCGATCACATGATCTGCAAGTTCTAACCAATTTATGTTCATAGTTCCTACCCCTTTTTGGAATTATTTTCTTATTAATGGTAGTTTAGGTCACTTTATATGTCAACCAATTTTAAACTCAGGTTTACTAACATAAAAACTTATTTCATGGTCATGTCTTTTTTAGACAGAAAAATAAAAACTCGATAATCATAACGATTATCGAGTTTCAGACTATTAAAAGTTATCTTATATAAGAAGCTCCGACAATGATTAAAAGAATAAACAGAACGACAATTAACACGAAGCTATTATTGTATCCATATCCACCGTAGCCATAACCGCAGTAATCATGATATCCATAATGCATATCAAAACATCCCCTTTTTTAATGTTAACTACACTAATACGATATGTGCCTATAGTTAACTTTGTATGTGCGGATGCCTATTTTCCTATAAAAATATGGTTATGAACCTATTATTTGGATAAGTAGGTATAATGCAACACCCCAAATGATGATGGCTGAAAGTTTATTAATTTTACTTAACCAACTACCATCCGTATCAATCCTACCTACATAACGTCCAGCCGCAGCTAACCCTATAAACCAAATCCACGATACAGTGATGCAAGCCACTGTAAAAATGACCTTATCAGTATCTTCATATTGAAGTGAGTTTGTTCCGATAACTCCGATTGTATCTAATATGGCATGGGGGTTTAAAAGAGACACTGATGCTGCAAAAGCGATTTGTCTTTTCACAGACAGAGAACCTTGGACATCATCGCTTGGCCTTGGATCACTATTCCAAATTGTATATCCCATATAAAGTAAGAAGGCTATTCCTACTGTAAATAAAATAAATTTAAACCAAGCAAATGTTAAAACTAAAACAGATACTCCTACAACGGCAAGTAAAATCAGGATTGTATCGCATACCCCTGCTGTGATTACTGCAGGCAATGCATAATAGAAATTCCGCCCGCTTGCACCTTGATTAAAAACAAAGACATTTTGGACGCCTAGAGGTATAATAAGCCCAAAAGCTAGTATAATTCCGTTCAGTAACGCTTCCACCAAACAACCACTTCCTTATATAAACTAACGATTATTATGTAGATTAGGAGGTTAATATGAATCTTAAAAAAAGACTTAGAGATTATGGCTTGAAAGTTGGAAAAATGAGTACTGGACCCAAAAACACAATTACAGATGTGAAGGGTGTAATGGTTGGACACACGACCCTTAGCAATAACTCTGTCCAAACCGGAGTAACAGCAATTATACCACACACAGGAAATATCTTCCTAGAAAAATACATTGGTGCAACACATGTTATCAATGGCTTTGGAAAGACGATTGGCACCATTCAAATAGATGAGTTAGGAACAATTGAAACACCGATTTTGTTAACAAACACTTTGAGTATTGGAACTTGCGCAGATTCTCTTTTAAAGTATATGATTGATTCCAACAAAGAGATTGGCAGAATAACAGGTACTGTTAATCCAATCGTTTGTGAATGCAATGATATGTTTTTAAATGATATCCGCTCTTTTTCTGTTACAAATGAACATGTATTAGATGCACTCCAAAATGCTTCGGAAACCTTTGAGGAAGGAAGTGTTGGTGCAGGCACCGGAATGAGATGTTTCGGACTAAAGGGAGGTATTGGTTCTTCTTCCAGAACGTTTGAAATACATAGCAACACGTACACATTAGGTGTACTTGTATTAACAAACTATGGCAAGCTATCAGACTTCACTTTTTTAGGTACTCCTCTAGGTGAGAGACTTATGCCTCTTATTCCTAGTAAGGTAGAATCGGATAAAGGATCCATAATCATGGTTGTCGCCACAGATCTACCTGTTTCTGACCGCCAATTAAAACGTATTCTGAAACGGACAAGTGTAGGTCTTAGTAAAACTGGTTCTTTTATCGGCAATGGAAGTGGAGATATTGCCATTGGCTTTTCCACAGCCAATACGATCCCTCACTTCTCTAAGTCAGGGTTGCAAGCGTTGAGTCAACTACACGAAGACGAAATTGATCAGTCTTTCATAGCGGTTGCAGAAGCTACAGAAGAAGCAATTTTAAATTCATTATTAAGCGCAAATACTACAATTGGCAGAGATGGAAATACACTTTATTCACTAAGAGATTATATTGATCAACTTATATAAAGGAGAGATTGTGTTAATGGAGATTGGATTTTATAAAGATCAATTTGTCGATATTAATGAAAATGTTGTTCCTATTCAAGAAAGAGGTCATCAGTTTGGGGATGGCGTTTATGAAGTAATACGCGTGTATAACGGGAAGCCCTTTCTGTTAAATGAACACTTAGATAGACTTGTCAAAAGCGCTGAAGCGATTTATTTAGAACTACCTTATCCACCAGAAAGAATCTATGAAATTATTAGTGAAGGGTTAGAGAAATCGGGGCTAACAGAAGCTGAAATTTACATGCAAATTACGCGAGGGATTGCACCAAGAGCACATCTTTTTCCAACTACACCCTCAGTTATGTCAATGACAATCAAAAATGCTCGTGTGGTTGATAAAAAGAAACGTATCGATGGTGTAACCGTGACTCTTATGGAAGATGAACGCTGGAAGAACTGTTATATTAAGTCTTTGAACCTTTTACCAAATGTTATAGCAAAACAAAAGGCTGCTACAAACGGGCATGAAGAAGCCATTTTTATCAGAGATGGGTTTATCACTGAAGGTTCAAGTAGCAATATTTTTATTGTAAAGAACGGAACATTAATTACAACACCCGCAACAAATTTTATCTTACATGGTATTACAAGAGCAGCAGTTATCAAATTAGCTTCCAAATGCAATATTCCCTTTGAAGAAAGGAAGTTTGACCGGGAATTCCTGAATGAAGCAGACGAAGCATTTATTACAAGTACATCTGCTGAAATTTTACCTATTTCAAAAATAGATGACATTTCGCTTTCACCAAATAGACCAATAACTAACTTGTTATACAACGAATATTGTGGTCTTTATAAGTAAATAAACAAATAACCACAGCAATTGTTGTTATGCTGTGGTTATTTGTTTAACTTGTCTGCAAATTTCTCAAGCATTTCTACTGAAAAAATATCCGCTTCAAATAAAGGCACAGTTTTCAGAACTTGCTTTTCAAAGGTTGTCTCAATTAAACTCAAATACTCCTTCTCCTGCTCCTTACGCCTACGGAAAAAGTCACTATCAACCATATCGGGTAAGATTTTATTAATGATTAACGTTTTAACGTGAAGATGATGACTATCCAAAAGCTTAATAGCTCTTTCTGTTTCAAGAATAGGTAGTCTTTCAGGATTTAGCACAAATATAAATCTCGTTTGCTTTGAATCTAATAGTACTTCACGGACCTTTGCAAATTTTTCCTTTCTTTTTTGAAGAACTTCATAAATTGGATCTTCAACCGGTTCCCCATCATTCAGCAGCTGTGAATAGTTTTTATTAATCTTCTTTCTACGTTCAAGCATACCTTCAATCCAAACACTCATTAGTTCTGGAAGAGATAATAGTCGAACGGTATGACCTGTTGGTGCCGTATCAAACACAATCTTATCAAAATTTGTCCCATCCTTAAGAACAATGGACACAATCCGGTCGAACATAGCCGCTTCCTCTGCCCCCGGAGTTGAACTAGCCGTATCAATTTGACGATTCACTTCATCAATCATCGTTGATTTGACCAATCCCTTTAAATTACCCTTTACACTCTCTATGTATCTTTTAGACTCCTCAATTGGGTTTATCTCTAAAGCAAACAAATTCGGATATACATTCGTGATTTTGTTTCCAATGTTCTTATGAAAGATATCCCCTACATTGTGAGCAGGATCTGTTGATACTAATAGGGTTTTCTTTCCCTGCTTAGCACATAACAATGCTAGTGCCGCTGCACTAGTGGATTTACCAACCCCGCCTTTTCCTCCTACAAACATGATTTTTGCATCATCTAGGATCATACGGACCACTTCCTTTTCTCTCTATTTAGCAGCAACGAATCCCCGTTAATGGCGACTTTTCAAGCCCCATTCGTAAATGCCACTCATGAAACTTCTCTAATATATATGGGTATAATTCCAGGGTATAATAAAAAGCTGGATTAGGAATACCTAGCATTTCTGAGTAACATAAAAGCATAAATAAATCATCCTCATCTCTTAGTTCTCTCGCTACCTCAGCACGATGAGGCAAACTAAGAACTTGATCATAATATTCAAATAGTTTTTTCAAGGATAATTTTCTATCTCCCACGCTATCACTCCATTCTACCTCTAATTCTTGGCTGACTTAAAAAGGGAACAGACCAATCTGTCCCCTATCTTTCACTTACATGTTGTGGTTAATATTGGTTGGGTTGTCTTTTTTAGATAGAGCTGAGAAGGCCACGAGAATAATCCAGAGTGCGAATACAAGGATAACTCCACCTAAAATAAATAGCAGCCAATTCGCATCACTAGTCCCATATCCAGACCATTGGAAGACAACCTGTTGAACCATTGCCCATATGGTCATCACTAATAAGAACACCATTGGTATAAAGGTTACTAGGAAGTTCCTTCCTTGGCGCTTTAACCATATTGAAATCAGTAATAAACTTATTCCAGCAAGTAACTGATTTGAAGTACCAAACAACGGCCATAGTAGATAACCACCAGAACCAAAACCGTTAGGACCTTTTGGAAGTAAAACAAGTGCAGCACTTGCTACTACAGCAACTGAAGTAGCAACATGTGTTTTTGTTAGTGCCTTAACTTTATATTCCATGCCTAATTCTGAGATAATATATCTCATTAGGCGAACAGAAGTATCAAGTGTCGTTGCTGCGAAACTAACAACAATCACAGATACAATCGTTGCAGCAATATCAGCTGGTATTAACAATCCAGTCGCAAGCTTAGAGGCCCCACCAATAAAGGCTCCTAAACCTCCACCATTTGCAGCAGCAAAACTACTATATGTTTCTTTAAACTCTCCTGCAGATCCGAAGAAGGTAACTACTGCAATGATTGCAATGAGTGCTAAAGCCCCTTCTCCTACCGCTCCAAGGTAACCTACAAATCTAGCATCAGTCTCTTTATCAAGTTGTTTTGAAGAAGTTCCTGAAGAAACCAATCCATGGAATCCAGAAATTGCTCCACAAGCAATCGTAATAAATAATAGTGGGAACCATGATACATCAGTTGCATCTGGATTTGTTAACGGAGCAGTAATTTCAGGTTGCGTTAGTAAAAGGCCTGCATAAAGAATAAATAATCCTACTACTAATTGATGAGAGTTTATATAATCCCTAGGTTGCAACAGCTTCCATACCGGTAAAGTTGATGCAATATAGCAATAGACCATCAGTACAAGTATCCATACGAAAAAGGCCATTGATACACCATTTAGCCCAAACATTACTGTATTTTCAGCACCACCAAAATATCTAACAATGTCGATTTGTAGTGCGGGAACCTTACTTGATATCACTGCTGCAAAATACATAACAGCTAAAGCAATAATAGATGGGACTAACATGTTTGCTTTTCGTTTGTACACAGCATAACCTATCCAAATGGCTAATGGTATTTGAATGAAGACTGGAAACACACTTGCTGGGAACTTAATGAATAGATTTGAGATTACCCAAGCGAATACAGCGTTTACCATTAAAACTAAGATAAGGATAATAAATAAAAATAAGATCTTGGCCTGTTTACCAATTAACGTATTTGCTAACGTTCCAACAGATTGTCCTTTGTTACGAACAGATAATACGAGTGTTCCGAAATCATGGACACCTGCAGCAAATACAGTCCCTAGTATAACCCACAAAAATGCTGGTCCCCATCCCCAATAGACCGCAATTGCTGGACCTACTATCGGTGCAGCACCTGCAACTGAAGTAAAATGATGTCCCCACAAAACATATTTATTGGTAGGAACAAAATCTACCCCATCTTTATACCTATGTGCTGGAGTCACATAATTTGGGTCAAGGCGATAAATTTTTTCGGCAACAAACTTAGAATAATAGCGATAACCGAGAGCAAATACAATCATACCAACAATTGCTAACCAAATACCACTCATCAAACTCCTCCTTTTTCATAGCTTTCAACTTAAATAGTAGAAAATAATGGAAGCGTTGTCAATAAAATAACTGAAAATTTAGATTAAAATTTATTTTCAAATAAAACTATTTCAATAAACAATTTATTCTACTAGACATACTATTATGTCTCTACCTTTTTCCCATTGTATCCTTTATATTAATAAAGAATAGTTCTTTTAATTGACATATAAAAGGAGTAAATAAAGATGATTATCATTAGGGATGCCGTTGAGAAAGACTTGCCTGAAATTCTGTTCATTTATAATGAAGCCATTGAAAGAACTTTAGCCACATTTGATACTGAACCCCGATCACTTGAAAAACAAATAGCATGGTTTAACGACCACGGTCCTACTCACCCTATAATTGTTGCCGAGCAGAATGGTAAGGTGATTGGATGGGCCTCACTTAGTCGATGGTCAGATCGTGCAGCATATGACGGGACAGTAGAATTATCCTTTTATGTGTTAGAGTTACATCAAGGTAAAGGAGTTGGAAAAGCACTACTTCTTGCATTACTAGAGAAAGCAGATAACCTTTCCTTACATACCATCATTTCCCGAATAACTGAAGGGAATGAAGCAAGTATCCAACTCCACAAACAAGTTGGGTTTGAATATATTGGGGTTATGAAACAGGTTGGAAAAAAATTTGGAAGATTACTAGATGTTCATATGTTTCAATTTTTTATTTAACAATTACTAAAAATACTTTATAATGTATTTTTATACAGACCAAAAAGGGAGAGAAGCCTACTAATGAAGTCAATTATTGAAAATGAGATCACTAAATATAAAGAAGATTTTATCCGTATTAGCTCGTTCATTGGCGAGAATCCAGAACTGGGCCATGAGGAGTTCAAGGCGGCTGAGATACTTTCGGCGGAGCTTACGAAACATGGGTTTGCTGTCAGCTTAGGAACTGCTAATCTTCCAACTGCATTTGAAGCTGTCTTTGATAGCGGCATACCAGGCCCTACTATTGGATATATGGCTGAGTATGATGCGTTACCTGAACTGGGTCATGCTTGTGGACATAACTTAATTGGTACTATGGCCGTTGCTGCAGGCATCGGTTTAAGTAAGGTGTTGAAAGATTGTGGTGGAAAGGTTATCGTCTATGGTACCCCTGCTGAAGAAACAAAGGGTGGAAAAGTAACGATGGCTGAACAAGGAATTTTTGATAAACTCGATGTCGCTATGATGGTTCATCCGCTTAATCGTTATGAGAAAAGCGGGACATCTTTGGCAATGGACGCAATTCAATTTGAATTTTTCGGCAAAGCTGCTCATGCCGCTGCTAGCCCTCATGAAGGAATTAATGCACTGGATGCAGTTATTCAAGTATTTAATAGTATGAATGCCTTAAGACAGCATATTACTCCAGATGCTCGAATTCATGGAATTATTCCAGAAGGTGGAAAGGCAGCAAATATTGTTCCTGATTATACTGTTGCTCAGTTCTATGTAAGAGCAAACTCTAGGGAATACGTGAATGAGTTGGTTGAGAAGCTAAAAAGGATTGCTGAAGGAGCAGCACTTGCAACTGGCTGCAAAATGGAATCCTCTTTTTATGAATTTTCATATGATAACATGGTAACTAATGAAAACTTATCTTCCGCTTTTACGAATGCACTTCTTTCTTTAGGCGTGAAAAGTGAGGAGATCAACGAAAAAACAGGTGGGTCAGGCTCTCTTGATATGGGAAATGTAAGTCAAGTTGTTCCTTCTATTCACCCCTATATTCAAATCTGCACAGAACCGTTTGCTTGCCATACTCACGAATTTAGAGAGGCAGCTATGAGTGACAGAGCTAAAGAAGCAATGATTTTAGGTGCTAAAGCGATGGCATTAGCAGGGTTAGAGGTTATCACTAGTCCAGAGTTACTTTCAAAAATAAAAGATGAGTTTACTAGCTCAAGAATCTAGTAAACTAAGAAAAAAACAGTTCCGAGATCGGAACTGCTTTTTTTATATATAAGACTCAAGCTTATAATTTTGTTACGTTAGCTGCTTGAGGTCCACGGTTACCTTCTACGATTTCGAAAGAAACTTCTTGACCTTCTTCTAAAGTTTTGAAGCCTTCACCTTGGATAGCTGAGAAATGTACGAATACATCTTCTCCACCTTGAACTTCGATGAATCCAAAACCTTTTTCGCTGTTAAACCATTTTACTTTACCATTTTGCATGTGTTTTGCCTCCTAAAAATTAACACACAATTACCTGTGTATCCCAAATATTTGACCATTTAACCCATAACATAAATCTTATGAATCCTTTGTACTCTTCGAACAATTTTCTTCATTAAACACTTATATATGTAGTACGGTCGCATTAATCATACCATTTTTAGAATAATTTAGTCAATATTCATGAGCTTCATTCAAGAAATATTTTCTACTAAATCCTTCAATTATTCTTTTCACTAAGTTCTATTGTTGAAGCGTCTTGAATACGCTTACAGTAGCTTGTACAACTCCGTATTAACCTCACATTTTTAAATTAGGAGGAAAGATAAATGATCTATAGTAAGCCAGGGACAACCGGTTCCAAAATCACGTTCAAAAGTCGCTATGAGAATTATATTGGTGGTGAGTGGGTAGCTCCCCTCAGTGGTCAGTATTTTGAAAATGTGAGTCCAGTAGACGGACAAGTATTTTGTGAGGTTGCTAGATCAAATCATGAGGATATTGAAAGAGCCTTAAATGCTGCACATGCAGCAAAAGATGCATGGGGTAAAACCTCTGTAACTGAACGAGCAAATATTTTAAATAAAATTGCAAACCGCATGGAAGAGAATCTAGAGATGCTTGCAAATGCAGAGACTTGGGATAATGGAAAGCCAGTTAGAGAGACTTTGGCTGCTGACCTTCCTCTTGCTATCGATCATTTTCGATATTTTGCCGGTTGCATTCGTTCTCAAGAAGGCAGTCTATCTCAAATTGACAATGATACAGTAGCTTATCATTTTCATGAGCCTCTTGGTGTAGTTGGACAAATTATCCCTTGGAACTTCCCAATATTAATGGCTACATGGAAATTAGCACCAGCTTTAGCAGCTGGAAACTGTGTCGTGTTAAAGCCAGCTGAGCAAACTCCAGCATCGATCATGGTTTTAATGGAGTTAATTGAAGATCTTCTACCACCTGGTGTTGTTAACATTGTTAATGGGTTTGGGTTAGAAGCTGGTAAGCCGCTTGCTTCTAGTTCTCGTGTAGCAAAAGTAGCCTTTACAGGTGAAACAACTACTGGTCGATTAATTATGCAATATGCTTCTCAAAATCTTATTCCTGTCACGCTTGAGCTTGGCGGAAAATCACCGAATATCTTCTTTGAGGACGTAATGTCTCAGGATGATGCATTTTTAGATAAAGCAATTGAAGGCTTTGTCATGTTTGCATTAAATCAGGGCGAGGTTTGTACATGCCCTTCTCGTGCCCTTATCCATGAATCCATTTATGAGCGTTTTATGGATCGTGCGCTTGCTCGTGTTGAACAAATTAAACAAGGTAATCCTTTAGATATCGAGACGATGATTGGGGCTCAAGCATCAAATGAGCAAGTTGAGAAAATCTTGTCCTATTTCGATATTGCCAATCAAGAGGGAGCTACTTGTCTAATCGGTGGCGGACGTAATACCCTTGAAGGTGACCTAAAAGATGGGTATTATATTAAACCAACCGTATTTAAGGGTCACAATAAAATGAGAATTTTCCAAGAAGAGATTTTTGGTCCAGTTGTTTCTGTAACTACGTTTAAAGACGAAGAAGAAGCTCTTCAAATCGCAAATGATACTTTATATGGGCTAGGTGCAGGAGTTTGGACTAGGGATGTTAATAAAGCCTACCGCTTTGGCAGAAATATTGAAGCTGGTCGCGTTTGGACAAATTGCTACCATGCATATCCTGCTCATGCAGCATTTGGAGGATATAAAATGTCAGGCATTGGTAGAGAAAACCATAAAATGATGCTTTCTCACTACCAACAAACTAAGAATCTACTTGTTAGCTATAGTCCTGACAAATTAGGATTCTTCTAAAAATGAAAGTAACAGCAACTGACGAAGCTCTTACACTCATAGAAAAACTGCAGATGAAGCATGGTTCTCTCCTTTTTCATCAATCTGGCGGATGTTGTGATGGAAGTTCACCGATGTGCTTTCCACGTGAAGAGTTTTTAATTGGTGATGCTGATATCCTTATTGGAGAGATTGGGAACACTCCGTTTTATATGAGTAAAAAACAATACGAATACTGGAAACATACAAATCTAATTATTGATGTTGTGAAAGGTCGCGGTGGAATGTTCTCACTAGAAGGGCCTGAAGGTGTTCGGTTTTTGATAAGATCTACGATTGCTTGATTGGTCTAAAGGGTAGAGAATATTTGGTCTCTACCCTTTTAACAATTAGGCGAATTACGGGCTATTCGCACACTTCAATTCAAATTTCTTCTAGCCAGAGCGACGATACTACCCTTTGATTGATTCAATTCATCCATATCACCAAAAAAATCACCCCAACCATAATCTGGTGGAGTGATCCATGCTTTTCTATTTAAATAACTTACTATATTCCCCATAACCCTCTTTTTCTAGGTCTTCCTTACGGATGAAGCGTAATGCTGCAGAATTGATGCAGTATCTTAATCCATTAGGTCCTGGGCCATCGTCAAAAACATGCCCTAAATGCGAGTCTGCTGTTTGACTTCTAACTTCAGTGCGAACCATACCATAAGTGAAGTCAGTCTCTTCTACTATTTCCGCTTCGTCAATTGGCTTTGTGAAACTTGGCCATCCGCAACCAGCATCATATTGATCCTTAGAGCTAAATAATGGTTTACCTGAGACAATGTCTACATAAATTCCTTCACTAGTATTATTCCAAAACTCATTTTTAAATGGTGGCTCTGTTCCGTTTTTTTGCGTAACTTCATATTGCATTGGCGTTAGCCTTGCCTTTAGTTCCTCTTTATTAAAAGTGCTCTTCCAATGATCTTTTATAAAAGCATCACGCCCTGAACCTTTACGGTAGCGTGTATAGTGCGTTGGGTTCTTTTTATAATAGTCCTGATGATATTCTTCTGCAGGATAAAAAGGTGCTGCTGGTAAGATATCTGTTACGATTGGCTTAGAGAATCGTCCACTTTCGTCAAGGTTTTTCTTTGATTCCTCGGCTATCTTTCGTTGTTCCTCGCTATGATAGAAGATGGCTGTTTTATACGAATCTCCTCTATCATAAAATTGTCCTCCACTATCTGTTGGGTCAATTTGCTGCCAGAATACATCAAGTAATTTGCTATAAGGAAATACCTCTGGATTAAATGTAATTTGTACAACCTCATAATGACCTGTTGTTTCCGAACAAACCTCTTTATATGTAGGATTTTCTTTCTGGCCACCAGAGTATCCAGAAATAACTTTTTCAATCCCCGGCTGCTCATCAAATGGTTTTACCATACACCAGAAACAACCACCTGCAAATGTAGCAAGCTCAAAATTTTGTGTCATGATTAACTCAACCTTTCATAAATAGCTGCTTTTTCCCCATTATATCATTGGAGATATAAACACCAAATTAACTTGCTTATATTTCACCGTTCCCCTTTTCTAAGAGGTTAATTAATCGATTAGGATAGTCCGTAATAATACCATCCACATTTAGCTCGATTAGCTTTTTCATCGTTTTTTCATCATTGATAGTCCAGTAATGGATAGCGATATTTCTTTCCTTGATTGTCTTTATTAAGCGTTCGGTTGCTAGGTCGATTTTTCCGACCTTAATGGGAATCTGAACAGCATGGCGTTCTAAGTTAACAAGTCTGTCTAATCCCACCTTATGTAAAATAACAAATTGCCTTATTGTTTCTACTCCTGTTCCCACAGGAATGTTTCCTTTTGATGTTGATACAAATCTTTTCAAACTTTTATCGTTAAATGAACCAACAATCACCTTATTTTTCATATCATATTTTTTTATCAATTTTATAATTTTCTTCTCAATCTTTTTAGTAGGATCCTTTAATTCAATCACAAGAGGGGTTCCATTACTATGCGTAAACACTTCTTCGAGACTTGGTATAGTAACACCTCTGTTTCTAAACGGGTACCCACCGTTGTCGTTTTTAATTTTATAGCCCGCATCTAATTTTTTGATTTCCTCAAGAGTGTAGTCTTTTACAAATCCCGTTCCATTGGTCGTACGATCTACAGTTTCATCATGAATAACAACTAACTCTTCATCCTTTGTCATTCGCACATCAAGTTCAATGGCATCAACACCTAGCTTTTCGGCTAAACGAAATGCTAATAGCGTATTTTCTGGTGCAATACCCGCTCCGCCACGATGGGCAATTACTAGTGGCTGGCTATCATCCTTTAAGAAGGCCGTATTGGATTGTTTGGAAACAGGAATGAACTGTATGGTTCCATATAAAATAGTTAGCAATAAAAAGACTATAACAACTCGATTAAAGAAAGCATGAGATGGTATTCTAAGGTTATTTATCTTCATTTATAATCCCTCAGTTTGCTTTTGTTTGGTTTATTATGACAATTTTCTATTCATTTTATTTCATTTTCAAGCACTTGATGAAAATTTTTTCTAAAGCTTGGATAATATAGAAATATAGATATGTTCATTTATGAAGTTTATGACTTCATCAAACTACAACTGGAGGTTGAAATGTTATGGTTGCTCCATATTTATGTCCTAACTGTAAAACGAATCGCTCACGCTTTAATCTTATTGAACAAAATGCAAAGCCGGTAAAAATGGATCCTAGAACTGGGGATTTACTTGAGGAGTATTCAAATGAAATGCTTAATCCTTTTCACGTTCCCTATAAAGGTCCAGCGATAAAGGTACAATGTGGTGTTTGCGGGCTAATTGAAGATGAAAGATCATTTATTAAACGTGCTGAAAGCAATAAATTGCAATAGAAGTATCAAGATTCTATTGTGAATCACACCTGTTTAAAAATAGAGCTCCCTAATTATTTTACATTAATAAAGATGAGGGTAAATTCCCCTCATCTTATTCACTATCTGGCGTGATATTGAAAAACATGTTTTCATTTTTATTCTTATCTTTATTATTTGATTTTTCCTTTGTATCTTTACCCATTTGACCATCAGATTCGTAGCTCAGATCGAATTTTGGCTTTTTTGTCATTTGGCATCCCTCCTGCCAATAGTCTTACACGAATTAATTACGATATACAAAAAAGGGGCGAACCTATTTCGGAGCGCCTCTTATTTCCCTTATTTGCGATGTGCTCTTGTTCGATCACCGCTTAGTTTTTTCCACTTATTTCGTTCCTCAAGTTGAGCCTTCTTGTCATTTTTCCGTTCCAGATAGGCTAGTTCTTTTTGAAGCTTTACGTAGCTTCTAAATCGCTCCTCATCAAGAATGCCATCTGAAATTGCATCGACAATCGCACATTTTGGTTCACTACCATGTGTACAATCTCTGTAGTAACAACTTTCAGCTAATGTTTCGATATCCTCAAAGCTATGACTTAAGCTGTCCTCAGCATCCCATAATTGGAGCTCCCTCATACCAGGGGTGTCAATGATAATTCCACCAGTCGGAACAACAATAAGTTCACGATGTGTTGTCGTGTGCTTTCCCCGATCATCCCCTTCTCGAATTTCATTCACCAGTTGCTTTTCAATACCTATTAATCGATTGGTTAATGTCGATTTTCCTGCTCCTGATGAACCGAGTAAGGCAACTGTTTGACCTTCTTCCAAGTACTTATCTAATTGGTCAATACCAGTGTTGTCTTTTACACTGACAGCATGAACTGGCACTCCAAGGGCCACTGGTTCAATTTGTTTTAGTTTTTCGTCAACATCATTGCATAGATCACTCTTAGTGAGAACGATAACAGGATTTGCGCCACTCTCCCAAGCCATAAGTAAATATCGCTCAATTCTTCGCAAGTTAAAATCCTGGTTTAAGGCATTAACTAGAAACAGCGTATTCACATTTGTTGCGACAATTTGTTCTTCAGTAGTCATCCCAGCGGCCTTCCTTGAGAACTTACTGAATCTAGGTAAGATTCCATGTATTGTAGCTTTACCTTCTTCATATCTTGGTGAGATTAGAACCCAATCCCCAACAGCTGGGTAGTCTTCTCTAGAAATGGAGTTGTGACGTAGTTTCCCGGATACCTCTCCAAGTAACTCACCATTTTCAGTGAAAATCCGATACATTCTTTTATGCTCTAATCCGATTCTTCCTACAGAGTAACCTTGCTCTGTATATTTTGTAAATTCATTATTAAAATACTCATTCCAACCTAATGTTTGTAAATTCAATTCCTATTCCTCCTAGGGATTCTTAAAATTAGACAAAATAAAAAAGACTGATCAGCAGTCTTTTTCTTAAAAGAATTAATAACTATGATCTGAGTTGTATCCAACCCATCACAAATCCCAGATAGATATTACAGAGAAAAAGGATGGGTGGTGTTATATTCAATTAATTTACCGATAGCTCCTAATAAATTTTTGCTCATAACACATCACCCACTTTCCGAATTTAATATAAGAAAATTATAGTATAACTACTAAAAGATGTAAATAGCTAGTTTTTTTATTTTTCCCCAATACACATTTTAAATGGGGCTGCTCTCTTATACAGGAACAGCCCCATCTTTTATTATTGAAGGAGGAAAGGCATCATACATAACTACGCTTGGAGTTTACCAGTAATGAAAAATCATTTACTGTATAAAACAAACTAGATTAGTTCATTTTTTTTAGCACCAAGAAGCACCTACAATGATTAATAAAATAAATAATACTACAATTAACACAAATCCACTACCAGTACCATAACCAGCACCAGCAACTTGTGGACCATAACCATAGCCACAGTGTCCGTAACCCATTCATTCCACCCCCTTTTACATCTATAGTTCTACCATATGCAAACCCCCACTGTTTCGAAAAGGCATATGCCTAGAGAGTTAATAAAAATCCAAATTTTTGCCAAACATAAGTTCAATTCTAGTTGGAAATTTTAGCAATAAGGAGGTAAGAAAGATGACAAGTTTATTAATGAAAATCATTATTTGTCCTTTAGTTGTGGCTTTATCAGCTTCATTCCTTGCAAATGTCCACTACGCAAACTTTATACAACCTATTATTGTCGGTTTGATTTTAGCTGTAGCTGGGGTAGCGATGGAGTATTTATTTTTAAAAGAGGGTCGTGTTTGGTTTAGTACATTAATGGATTTTGTTGCTTCAGTCATTATTGTATATTTCGTTACAAATCTTTTCACAACAGCATCTGCAACTCTGTTTGGTGCTCTCATTATTGGTTTTCTATTAGCTGTGACAGAACATTTTACTCATTCTTATTTAGTGAAATCCGGAAAAACAAGAAAAACATCAATGGCCTAACTTTTTTGGAAGAAAATTCTTCACATACGACAACCCACTAAAGTTGAGATTAATAAATGCATAAGAAATAAATGGGTAGGAGGCCTTTATTTTGACAAAAAACAATCATGAAATTCCTCAAAATGAAAACTTAAAAATTGCAGGTAAAACATATGATCCATCTGATTATCAAAGTAATTCACTTGAAGCACAGGGACTTGCAATCACTCATGAACAAACAAGCGACACGTTGACGGAAGGTACAATTGACGCAAAAATTGATGATGTAAATGGAAAAGATATTGAAATTCCACGTACTGGCTATGATGGAGATAAATAACTAACTAAAAAATCACTTGTGCATTTTGTGCATCAAGTGATTTTCTTGTTTTATTTAGTTAACGGTACAATAAGTTTAAAGGTTATATTATCTTCTTCTAAATCAAACGTATCTACTTTTACATCAACATCACTTTTCATATCCATTTGTGTTACAGAGACATAAATCAATTCTTCTTTTGGATCAATCACTACCCATTCAGGCAGGATATAGTTTTCCTTTATGTACGTTAGGACAAATGGAACAGGTAACATCAATTGACCGATTGAAATGGTTTCCTGTTCTAGAATAAGGTCACCTTCTGGAGTAACGATTGGATTAAACTTCATTTCTAGATGTAGTTTCCGATTAAACGCTGTAATTGATCCAATTAATAAGACTTCTTCATCTAGTATAATCTCATAATCTAGAGGATTATTTTTTGATTCCTTTTCTAAATAATTGTTAATTACTTTCGTTAATTCCCCTTTACTACTAACCACTTTTAACTCAACACCTGATTGATCTAAAGGTGTAAACGGATTGTCACGCTCCTCCGTTGGTACTTTAAAGAGTGCTGTTACTATTACAATAACAATGACTACATTTAGCGCCAGTAATCCAAAAAACAATCCCTTCCACTTTCCCATAATCTACTCCCTTACCCTGCTTATTGACTGAACTTCTCGATAAACGTTTGGTAAATTCTATCCGCCATACGTTGATACCCTATTGAGTTCGGGTGAAAATCATCCGTATATAATAAATTAACATCACTGTTTTTAAAGATATCATTCACTGCTACAAACGTCGTGTTTGGATACTTACTAAGCAAGTTTTGACTTCCATCATTCCATTCCTCTATGACAGTATCAACTTCAGGTAAATCACCTAACAAAACATCAAATGGATTATAGAGGCCAACCAACATAATGTGAATATCTCCATTAATAGTACGAATATTCTCTATGATCGTTTTCAGACGTTCTTCATATGGACCTTTCTCATCTCGAAACACATCAAAATCTAGCGCTAAAAAGTTCTCCATAGCAACCTTCATTAAGTCATTTCCACCAACAGTAATAATAACAATATCTGCATTTTTTAATGGTTGTTGTACTTCACTTAATTCCAGTCTTGCCAAAAGATGTCCAGTTGTATTCCCATTAATACCAAGGTTTTTCATATTAATATTTTTTATGCCTTTATTCTCAAGGAGCATCTTTTCTAACAAGGTCACATATCCACCGTTATTGGTCGTATCACCAAAGCCCTCTGTTAGGGAATCCCCAAAGGCTACAATGGAATAGTCCCTGGGTATAAATGACTCAGGAATAGATTGTTTTAAAGGAACAAAAACTAGTTGTCGTTGTGAAGATTGATTACTTACAGGACTTAGTATAGAGCATGAAGTTAGTAGCACTACACAGAATACTAGAAGTAGTTTATACATTACTTTGATCACCTACTAATCACTAATTCTATCAAATCAGATTTTAGATTTTTTTAGTATTATAGCATATTCAACTTTAATGAAATCATGAGGACAATTATCTAAAAAGTCAAAAAGGACACATTACTGTGCCCTTTTCATCTCTGTATGAACAACTATTTGGTCATTACATGTAATATTTACTTTATGAATCGTAATTTCAGGTAATGAGCCCACACGGATATTCACACCTGTTTGCCCAAGACCTTCACTAATATAATACGGCTTCCCATTACGCTCATGAAAGCCTTTAATAATATTCAACCGAGCTAATTTACCCATTTTTGCAAGATGATATGGCCTTGGCCAATGGATCTGACCACCATGAAAATGTCCAGATAATAAATAGTCAAAATGGTAGTTATCCATATGCAGAACAATATTTGGGTCATGTGTTAACACTAAATTGTAACCACCCTTAATATTTTTATACGACTTTTCTATGTCACTACGTTTTGTACTAAAATCATCAATTCCAATAATGTTAAGTTTATTGCCTTCAATTAGAATCGAAGCATTCTCATTTTGCATTGTTATACAGCCATTGTCTTCTAATGTTTTCCTCAATTCTTCAAATCTCTCATTCTTTAAAACATAATCATGATTACCAAATATAGCATACATCCCATGCTCTACCTGTAACTTATTAAGCACTTGAAGATATGGAACTAGTTTAGGTATGCTACGTTTACGATCTAAAAAGTCACCTGTAAGTGCAATTAAATCAATTTTTTCATCCTTTAATTTTTGATATAAAGTGTCTGGTGAAATTGAGAGATTCTCCAAATGGATATCAGATAAGTGAAGTATATTTAAAGTAGGGGAATTAGGGTTGTCGATTTTGTTCATAGAAGCATTAACATCTATTCTATTCATCACCACGTTGTGGGTGTTTTTATTCGCTCGGTAAATTCCGATAGCTAATACGATTATTAAGATCGCAATTAAGAAAAAAGACATAGTATCTCCTCCTTCTTTTACAATTATAGTAAAAAGAAGGAGAAAAGTAACTGGTAATAACTAGTTAGTTAACGTTTATATAGATTTAAAAGAGCTTCTTTTGACATAAAAAGATACTTCGGAGGTCTTCTGAGGCTTTGTGTATTTATTTGTGAAACTGATAAACAATACATTGGTATAAATACAAATTGCTTTATAAAACGATATAGCGGATTTTTAATTTCAAATGTCTCAAATCCGAGTCGACTACACCCTTTATGCAACATCGTAATACCAACTATACCCTTTATCTCCTCACTCCTTGAATGAGATTGTATATGGTCTGCTAGGCTTGGCATTCCATTTAAGACATGTTTATAAATGATTCTTCCCCTTCTTGTATCACTTTCCACACTATTCATGTCTTTCAATAACCGAACATTATGTAAATGAATCTTTATTAAAAGATCATTTTTCTTAATGATAGTGCCATCCTTCAGGTTTACTTCTTTACCTTTATAGCGAGTAAGTCTTACACGGAATATATTTCGTTGTTGATTCGTGTCTTCTAAGTAAATTAATCGGGTAAATAAGTAGTAAATTGGGTCTAGGATAGACCATATTGATAAAAAATATAATCTCATCTTCAACATATGAAGGATCACTCTCCTTTGCATGAAGGATACTTATAGTTAAATTTTTTGATTTTCTTACCAATAATATTATTGGGAATTAAAGGTTTTATTTTGGCGTACGTTAACCTAGCTATTTCTGAATAAATCCTTCATGAACAATTCAAACTAAGGTAACTATGTATTGCAAAGGAGTCTACTTATGAAAAAGGTCTTATTTTTGCCTTTTTTACAGATACCTTCCGGTCACCACCAAGTGGTAGATGCTTTGAGGGAGGACTTAGAGGTTAATTATTCAGGTTTGGTTTTTGATAAAATTGATGTGCTTCATTATGGGTACGGAAAGCTAGAGTCCCTTATATCGGGGATATATTTAAAATGGATACACCATTTCCCTTCAACTTACAGTTGGCTTTATAAGAGTTCTGTTTATAGTGGGGCATCCATTAATAAAAATTACAAACTTTATGAACTGTTATTTATTCATTTTATTAAAAAGATCCTGTTAGAAACGAAACCTGATATCGTCGTTTGCTCACATGCACTGCCTTCTTATATGTTGAACCAATTAAAAAAAAGAGGCTTTACTTCAGTACCTATTGTCAATGTTTATACCGATTTTTTTGTTCATAGCTTCTGGGGAACAAATTATATAGACTATCACTTTGTTTCTAATCGGAATATGAAAAATGACTTGATAACTCGGGGCATTACCGAAAATCAAATTTATGTCACCGGGATTCCTCTGCATCGTAAAATTCTCCAACAAACTCACTCTAGGTCTATTCCCTCTAAACCACAGCTACAATGTACGATTATGGGGGGCAGTTTAGGCGTCGGAGTCATTGATCGGCTTATAAATAAATTAAAACCAACAGGACAGATTATCTATCATATTTTGTGTGGGAAAAATACGAAACTTTATAACCAGCTAAAAAACCAAAGTTGTAAGTACATCCATCCGCTTCCTTACATAAGCTCTCGGGAAGAAATGGATACTATATATTGTCAGTCCGATTTTATAATTACGAAGCCTGGCGGTGTCACGGTAAGTGAATGCCTTCAGAAGAGAGTGCCTATTTTTGTGTATCATGCTCTCCCTGGCCAGGAAGAGATTAATCTAAATGAACTAAACAAATTGGGAGTTGTTTTCCCATTAACTGACTGGGAGCTATACGAAGATCTTGAACAACATTTACTATCTACCTACAGATCAGAGAAAAATTTAGAGCAATATCACTCTTCGCTAGAACAATATCACGGTGATTTCCACCATGAACCTGCAGCCGTTATTTTAGATCGAATAATACAAGAAACCGAAAGGAAGAGAAATGCCCAATGACAAACTCTAAAGAAAAGGAAAACGATGTCTCACAAATACCCGAAGAACTAGATTTCTTAATGCTAGATGACTGTCACACTTACAATGCAAAAGATCTCTTCTGGAAAGAACTCGCCACAATCGTAGAAGACGGAGCAACAGAAGACTAAAAAAGGACCTCCAAAAGAGATCCTTTTTTTGGTTAGACTCTAATTCAACGATTTAACATCTTTAATAATCTGTTCAAAAGGAACATCAACCCCGCTATAGCTTTGTTTAATGATTCCCTCTTTATCTACAACATAAAAAGAAGTCCCATGGCCAACCTGAGGCTCTCCCTTTATCTTTTGAACTAATGATTTAAAGCTTTCTCTCGCAAAAGTTTCAATTTCATCTTGAGAATAGCCAGTTAGAAAGTGCCAATTAGAAAAGTCAGCATCGAACTTCCCGGCAAACTCCTTTAACACATCCGGAGTATCAACTTCAGGGTCAACAGTAAATGAAACAATCTCCACATTTTCTATTCCTTCTTCATGTAATAGCCCTTGAATCTTAGCCATATTAGCAGTCATCGGTGGGCAAACCGTATCACAATTTGTGAAAATAAAGTTCGCTAACCACACCTTTCCTTTTAAACTCTCAAGAGCTACTTCTTTGCCATCTTGATTTATATACTTAAATTCCTGTACTTCCCAATTATGAGGATTTTCTATCTCATATCCACATGCCGTTAAAAACAGTAAAAATCCTATTAGGATCATTAAGCCACTTTTTCTCACAATTTGTCTCCTTTACTCTTATGAATTCATGAGCATTTTACCAAAAAAAAAGACAAGAAGAAAGAAAAAAGATAACCAAGCACATTTTCAGTTTCTCAAATCATAATCTTAAGATTATAATCATAGAATGGACAAGAAGTAATGAGTTGTCCAATAGTTATGGGGGTTTGAATCATGTTTGTTATGATTGTGACTGATAGAAACAAACCAAATATCCACTGTAACAGAGAGAAGGGCGACCCTACCTATGTCTAAAAGAGTACTAGTTTCGTATACTTTAATATTCTCAGGCGCAATCCTCCAAGGGTTAGCGATGTCATTATTTCTTTTTCCTCATAATATACCTTCTGGTGGAGCTGCAGGCTTAGCTATCTTAATTAACCATTGGTTGCAACTTCCTTTAGGACTAGCCCTCTGGTTTGTTAACTTTGCTTTTTTGGTTTTGGCCTTAAAGTATTTTGGATATACATGGACCATTCGAACAATGCTTTCTGTTACCATCACATCTGTAACAGTTAGCCTTGCTTCAGAACATATGGAGTTATCTACGAATTATTTTTGGGTTGATTTATTAAGTGGTGGTATTATTTTTGGTATCGGAGTTGGTTTGCTTATACGCAATGGGGCTTCTAGTGGTGGAATGGTTATTCCAGCATTAATGATTGCTAAAATGAAAGGTACTTCTCCAGGACGAGTGATGCTATGGATTAATTTTTTCATTTTCCTCCTAACCGCAACTGTGATTGACTGGACAATTGTAATCTTTGCGATTCTATGCCAAACCATCTCAACCAATATCATTGATTTTATCTATCATTTTAAAATTCCTTATACTTATTCAACTGAATTAGGGTGGAGAAAAAAATAACAAAGACTGTGGATATTTAATACACGGTCTTTGTTATGTTACCTTAAATTATTTTATTACTTTGTAGGTAATCAACGATAATATCGACTGATTTTGTCAGTGATTTACTATTCGTTTCAATAATTAATTCTGGATTTACAGGTTCTTCATAAGGTGAACTAATTCCAGTAAAATCCTTAATTTCTCCAGACCTTGCTTTTTTATAAAGTCCTTTTGGATCACGTCCTTCACATATTTCCAATGGACATCTAACATAGATTTCAATAAATTCCCCTTCTGGAAACAGCTCTCTAACTGAACACCTGTCTTCACGAAACGGAGAAATAAAAGCTGTTGAAACAATCGTTCCACTGTCTACAAATAGCTTTGAAACCTCACCAATTCGACGAATGTTTTCTTTTCGATCCTCTTTACTGAACCCAAGTCCCTTATTCAGACCATGACGGATATTGTCTCCATCTAACACATAGCTTTGTATACCTAGTGAATGTAGTTTTTTATCTAAGGCATTAGCTAATGAGGATTTTCCAGATCCAGAAAGCCCTGTAAACCAAAGAACACAGCTTTTATGATTGTTTTTGTCTTGTCGATCTGCTTTTGTTATAAACGACTTATGCCAAACGATATAAGGATGTTTCCCCACTTTAACTAACCACCCTTTTTAAATCTTTGTAAACGTACCTTGTAGGCCTTTAATTAACACCTCAACAACTTCAGGTCGACTGAATTCCTTAGGTGGTTTTTGACCTTGTTTTAACATTTGTCTTACTTTTGTTCCTGATAGTATCACATGATTTTCCTTGTCATGTGGGCATGTTTTTTCTGAGGCCATATTCCCACATTTTTTGCAGTAGAAACTGTGTTCAAAAAACAATGTTTGAATGCCCAGTTCCTCGCTTGTGAAATGACTGAAAATTTTCTGTGCATCATACGTACCATAATAGTTGCCGACACCTGCATGATCACGTCCGACAATAAAATGAGTACAGCCATAATTTTTCCTTACAATTGCATGAAAGACAGCCTCTCGTGGACCAGCATATCTCATCGCTGCAGGAAAAACAGCTAGAAGCACACGATTTTTTGGATAATATTTTTCTAAAAGCACTTTATAGCTTTCCATTCGTATATCACTTGGGATATCATCTGATTTTGTTTCCCCAACTAGAGGATTTAGGAACAATCCATCCACCATTTCAAGTGCTGTCTTTTGAATATATTCGTGAGCACGGTGGACAGGATTTCTTGTTTGAAAACCAACAATTGTATTCCAACCAAGTCTTTCAAAAAGTGCTCTTGTCTCAACTGGATCTAAATAATAATTAGTAAAGTCTTTTTTCTCAGGACGCTTTATTAAAGTTATAGGTCCAGCAATATATACATTTGGACGTTTAAAAAGGTTAGCTACTCCTGGATGTTCGCGATCATTTGTCTTATACACCTTAAATGCTTCTATCTCTTTATTTGGATAAAAAATCTCTGCAACTTTAATCACACCATAGGTTACTGAATCTTTTACAAGCTTTACTTTTTCTCCTATGATTAATTGCTCAGCTAAGGATTCATTAACAGCTAACGTAATCGGTATTGACCATGGTTCGCCTGTTGAAAGCCTCATTTGATGTAGGACATTCTCATAATCCTTTTTTCCAAGAAAGCCTGTTAAGGGACTGTATGCACCAATTGCGATCAGTTCCAAATCACTTAAAGCCATATTGTCTAGTTCAATTTCAGTTACATTATCGTCCACTGGCATCGTTTCATTAACTAAATTTATTAATTTACCACCATGTGGTTTACTAACTGTCACTTCTATTTCCTCCTATATGTCTATTAATCTTAGTTTTGATGTAAACCACACTCGGTTTTAGTTGAATTAGCCCAGCGTCCAGCTCTTAAATTTTCATTTCCTTTTACCTCAAATGTACATGGATAGCAGCCAATACTAGGATAATTCCGGTCATGAAGCTCATTATATGGAAGTTGATTTAACTTGATGTAATTCCAAACATCTTCCCAAGTCCAGTGAATGAGTGGACAAATTTTTATCGATTTAAACTTTTCATCTTTGTTAATGTAATTTACATGACTTCTTGTAGGAGATTGTTCTCTGCGTAGTCCAGAAATCCATGCTGTTACGCCTGATAAGGCTTCCGTTAATGGTTCTATTTTCCGGATTTGACAGCAAAGATTAGGGTTTGTTTTCCATAACTCTTCACCATGTTTATCTTTCTGCTCATCCAGTGTTAAATTTGGTTCTTTTAACTCAATTCTTAGAGAAGGATATTTTTCTCTCATCTGTTCGATAAGTTCGTAGGTCTCTTTAAAATGTAAACCGGTGTCTAGAAAAGTAATGTTTGCATCTTTTTTAACCCTGTGAATTAAATCGACTAATACAACTCCTTCTGCACCAAAACTACATGCATATACAACATCTTCACCGTACGTTTGATACGCCCACTTTATTACACTAAAATAATCCTTTAATTCTCGTTCTACACGTTTAACCTCGTTATCATCCCAGGTATGATACGTTACTTTCGTTGACAATCCTCTCACCCCTGTCTGGGATCTTTCCTCAATTTAATCAAATCCTACTAATATAAAATCATTATTCTTTACGACCACTTTATTCATTAAGGCAATTGATCCTGTTTTTTGAATAGAAATTGCTGCTCTAATCCATGAACCATGGCCAAATGCTAAGACCTTAGGGTATTCCTTATATTTTTCAACAAACTTTTTTACCCGCTCCTCTAATGCAAGTAAAGGTTCCCCCAAAGTCAAGGATGTAGGGGCATTGACCCAAAGATCTTCATTCTCTTTAATGAGTAAGCTTTTTTCTTTCCCTTCATAGACCCCAAAGTTTAATTCATTGAGTAAGGGCTCTTCCTTCATATCGAAATATCCATACACGTGTGCCGTTTGCTTGGTCCGTTTTAATGAGCTTGTAAGTATAAGATCATAAGGTTGATAATTGAGTATAGAGGCTTTATTTTCATCAATCTTTGCCTTATCCTCTACTGAAACATCATCGATTTCGATATCTTTACTCCCCTGTAGAAGACCTGCTTTATTCCAAGATGTCGGCAAGTGTCTTATAATGGCAAGTTGCATTCCTTTTCCTCCAAGAAAAATGTTTCACTTCTTAAACCACGTCTTTGCGATTCCAAAACCAGTAAGTCATTTAGTTTCACATTTCCTAAGTTGACGTTTGAACCAAATTGATTAATAAAAAACATTTGATTCTTTGGTGTTGGCGCTTCAAAAATTAGTTTATTTACATCGAGGCCCTCAACCATTTCTCTGATTAAATCTGTTTTTATAGCTCCATCTTTGCTATAAATTCCCGACGTTCCAGAATCTCTTCCCTCTGTTATAACGTATTTACAGCCAGCTTCGATAAGTAAATGAAGTTCTTCCTTCCATTGTTCAAGAGGCATTTCACTTTCTGCATCCTTTGAACCCACTTCTCCTAATACTGTAAATTCGTCTTTGACCATTGAAATTACCTCTAATCTTTCTTTTAGAGGAATATCAATCGTTCCATTTGATACTTCAATCCAGTTAATCCCCAATTCTTTTAACCAGTTTATATAGTTTGTGATTTTTCCTTGAAAATAACATTTTTCAAATAAAGTTCCACCAAAATAAACATTAATTTTATATCTTTTATATAAATTGATTTTTTCACTAAGGTTTGGAGTAACATAAGCAGATCCAATGCCAATTTTAGCTATATCAACAAACTGGTGATAATCTTTTAAAATTCCTTCGAGTTGGTTAAGTGGTGTACCAAAGTCAGCTATTGATGTAAGCCCATACTCACGTTGACCTGTTGTTCTTTGAGGTAATGATAAAAAATCCATTAGGGATAAACGCCTCCTTCACTTTACAGTTGCTATATTATTCACAGATAGGCAAATGGTGTAAATAATGGGCTTTTTAGCCTTTTTATTAATCACTTTTTCTTGTCTCACAATCTAAAAAGAAATATATGGTACGTATATTGATTTTTCATCTTTCAAACAATATAAAAAGTAGTTACTTAGTAATAAGGGGCAAAGCACATTGTATCCTCTAGAATGATGAATTCTGGATAATCAGCTTAGGTAAGGAGTTGTTTGATACTTGTCCAGTAAAAAAAACAAAGGAATGACCATCGTTGCAATTGGATCCATTCCACTCATTCTTGTACTCGGGAACTCCATGTTAATACCAATACTGCCTCAAATGACCAAAGAATTGGACATAACACAATTTCAAGTTAGCTTAGTTATCACAGCCTTTTCTATTGCAGCAGCTGTTTCTATACCAGTTCTTGGCTATCTATCCGACCGTTTTTCAAGAAAAGCGATCATCATACCAGCTTTAACAATTTACGGGCTTGGTGGATTATTAGCCGGTGCGGCAGCAGCTTGGTTTGATAACTCATATACTTGGATTTTAGCTGGCCGTATCATGCAAGGAATTGGTGCAGCTGGAACAGCGCCAATTGCAATGGCTTTAACAGGGGATTTATTTAAAGGCGGTGAACAAAGTAAGGTCTTAGGTCTCGTTGAGGCTTCTAATGGCTTTGGTAAAGTTGTTTCACCGATTATTGGTTCTTTACTTGCTATACTCATTTGGTATGCTGCGTTTTTTGCATTCCCTATTTTTTGTCTAATTTCAATCCTACTAACTATTTTTTTCGTAAAAGAAAAAAAACAGAAAAAAGAGCCACCTCCTGTTGGTCAATATGCTAAGGGACTCTTAACTGTGTTTAAGCATGAAGGGCGATGGCTTTTCACCGCTTATCTTGCAGGTGCTACCTGCTTATTTACTTTATTTGGGATTTTATTTTATCTCTCTGATGTTTTAGAAACAACATATAATACGGATGGCGTTTTAAAAGGTTTAATACTTGCAATCCCTCTTCTTGTGATGACAACAACTTCATACATAACCGGTAGCAAAATTGGAAAAAAACTACCCCTTATGAAGAAGTTGATTGTACTTGGATTACTCTTAATGACAATTTCTTTCTCCACCCTAGTTTTCTTTGAAAGTCTAGTACCATTTATAGCTATACTTGTCCTCAGCAGTTTAGGTACAGGTCTTGTCCTTCCATGTATAAATAGTTTGATTACAGGATCAGTATCTTCGGAACGAAGAGGATTTGTAACTTCTCTTTATGGTTCGGTTCGTTTTTTAGGAGTTGCCATCGGACCACCAATTTATGGAGCACTCATGTCATGGTCCCGTAGTGGAATGTTTTTAATTACTGCAGGATTAACATTGCTTGTAGGCCTTCTGTGTATGGTAATGATCAAGGTTAAGAAAGAAGAGCCAAGTGAAGCAACAGACAATTCTTTATTTGAAAAGGTACAATTTACGTAAAAAGGAGAGAGTGTAATGCAAATATTTTTCTCACCAGAATTAGTTACACCTGAATGTCAGGTACTTAATATCGTTGACCTAAAAGATAAAGCTGTTGGATATGTTGCCTTTTTATTCGATGAGAAAAAGATGTATGTATATGGCCATTGTGAAGAAGAAGGTGTAAGTGAAGACTACAAAGACCTTGTAACTCACTTCATACAAGGAATGTCAAAGGCAAAGTCTGACCTTGATGTATATTCATACTTGTCAGTGGCTGGGAAAAAGATTGACATTAAGTTAGAAAAGCCTAAAAACTAAAGAGAACACCTTGCTATTTGCAAGGTGTTCTTCTCACTCATTCGACGTACAATGGAATTTTTATTGTGAAGGTAGATCCTTTGCCTTTTTCACTTTCAACAGTAATCTTCCCCTTCATTCGTTCAATGATTTGATAACAGACCATGAGCCCTATTCCAGTGCCCTTTTCTTTTAGGGAATAAAATGGGGTACCTAAGCGCTTTAATTCCTCTGGAGTCATTCCAATACCTGTGTCTTTAATTTCATAGTGTACATATTCATCATCAGCAAAAACCTTAACAGATAATACACCTTCCGTTTTCATTGCCTCAACTGCATTTTTCATGATATTTAAGAGTACTTGCTTTAACTCAGAGGTATTTCCTTTACTATAATAGGTGCCTTTACATTCCATATTTACTGTGATGTTATTATTTAAAAGTGCGTACGAGCTTATAAGTTCAGTCACATTTTGAAGGATTTCCGTACAATTCATAACAGTTGCGGATTCAAGGTCCGGCTTAGCCAATGAAAGATAATCATTTATAATGGTCTCTGCACGGTTCATTTCTTCAATCATTAACTGTATATATTCTTTCTCTTCCTTAGTCATATCGTCTTTTGAATGAAATATCTGCAAGAAACCTTTTACAACTGTCATTGGATTCCGTATTTCATGGGCAACTGAAGCCGCTAACTGGCCAATTGCATTCATTCTTTCGGCTCTTTGTAATTCTGTTTGTAGTTTACTTTGCTTAATAATATTCTCCATTTCTCCAAGAGCTTTTTCAACTCCCTGTAAGTTGGAATCCTGTTGTGATTTATCCCCAAATTGCTCAGAGGTTACCGCCACTCGCTCGAATAAAACGTCTAGCTGTTTTGTCATTTCATTAAACTTCTTACTCAATTCACCAAGCTCAGAATCATCTGTTTGTTCCAATCTAACTCCAAAGTTTCCAAGACTAACCTGGTGTATTCCTTTTATCAATCCGTTTAAAGGTGATAAAACCTTACGTAATCCCCACTCCTGTATGATAAATATTATCGTAAAGAGGAATATACAAGATAGTAGTAAGGAAATCATTAAATCTGTTTGCAGATTGTGTAAAATGCTGGCATCGATGTCTACACCGAATACAGCGATTACATTTCCATTTTCATCGAAAATAGGTGAAAATGCTGTAATCCAAGTCCCGAAATCGTCACTATATACATCAGTATACACACTTGTCTTATTTGTAACTGTATAGACAAACGCATTATAAAATTCATCCCCCGAAATATAGTGATCCGTATATGTAAATCCTTGCTGAAGTAATGAAAGAGGTATTGCAATTGGTTTGAAATTTCGATCCTCAGGAATATCAGAAGCAAAAATATAGGCATGTGAATAAATCGAATGCTTTTCATGTATTTTATCAATCAAAAATGTTAGGTGTAATACAGAAGGATGGTTTGGATCAGTTGTATTTGCTGCAGCTATAACATCCTTCCTAGGAAGCGTCGATTTCCATAGGTTAGCTACACTTACAGCTTGATCTGATAAAATCTGAGTGATCGCATTGTTTTGAATATGGAAACTAATAACAGCTGTTGCCAACCCAACCACCAAAACGATACAGGAAGTAAATAATATTGTCTTTTTAAAAAAACTTAAGTTTTTTATACGATTTATCATCTTTTACTCCTACCGTCATACATTGATTCCTAATAATTCGACTAATTCTTTGGAAATTCCTCTATTCTTAGCAATAAATCTATTATAATTCTAATTTGGACTAACTACCCATGACATATGTACAATCATCCCTCGTCAACCTATCATACATTGTACTAATGCTATGAAAGGAGGAATATTAATGTCTGTTGTTAATTACTATGATACTTGCTGTCGTTATAAAGGAAAAGTAGTGAATATTACATGTCGTGATGGAAAAAAGCATGTTGGTAAAATAGTCAACGTTACACGTAGTCATGTTTACATCCAGCCAATGGGACCAAGAGGGAGAAATCTAGGAGGATTTGGATACGGATTCTATGGAGGATACGGATACCGTCGCCCATATGCAATTCCACTTGCCTTTATTACAGGATTAGCACTGGGTGGTTTATTTTTCTGGTAGACTCTAAGTTTGTCAGAAAAGTGAACATTGAGAATGGTAGTATTTAATAGTTTTACCCGCATCTATTTCTAACCTAAGCATTATGTTACTATTAGTTTATAATTGACTTTTTAGTATAGGATAGGTGAAATAGATGCGACTATCGAAAACATATTTTTTCTTACTACTCTTCATTCTACTTCTATCAGCTTGTAGTAATAAAGAGGCATCACACAATGAGCACGATCAAAAAGTTCCAATGCAAATAGGAGATATCCGTGAAGAAACTAGCTCTGCAGCAGAAATCCCATCATTCTTAGGTGATAAATCTGAGGAACTAGTAACCATCTATACTGCTGCAGCAAATCATCAAGAATTGCTTGAACAAATTCCGTGCTATTGTGGTTGCGGTGATTCTGTTGGTCACAGAGATAGTTATGATTGTTTTGTTCACCAAAACAATGCTGATGGATCTATCGTCTGGGATGATCATGGAACGAAATGTGGTGTATGTCTAGAAATTGCTGCTATTTCTATGATAGAGTACCAAGAGGGTAAATCAGTTGAAGAAATTCGTGATTTAATTGATGAAAAATATAAAGAAGGCTTCGCAAATCCTACACCTACTCCCAAGCCTGGTTCTTAGGTAGAGGAGATACAAAACCCCCACTACTATAGTGGGGGTTTTCGTTTCGTGTACTATTTTACATAATACATAAATCCAATTGCACCAGGTCCAGTATGAGTACTTATAACCGGAGTAGTATCTTCAACTGTTATTCCTTCAAAGCCACAAATCGTATAAATTGATTCTTTTAGCTTATTTGCTACTTGTATATTATCTGCATGAACAATGCCAACACCCATTACTTCTTTGCCTTTAGTATCTTCAGCAAATTGTTTTGAGAGGAAGCTAATAATTTGTGAATGGCTTCGAACCTTCGTTACAGGTGTATAAACCCCACCTTCTAGAGAGGCAATAGGTTTAATGTTTAGAAGAGAACCAATAAGGGCTTTCCCTTTACCAATTCTTCCACCTTTAACTAGGTTTTCAAGAGTGTCAACAGTAACATACAAATATGTATTTTCTCTAATTTTTTTAACAACGCTTAGGATCTCTTCAGCAGATTTACCTTGTTGTGCCATTTTAGCTGCCTCAATTACTTGAAACCCTAGTCCCTTTGAAATAAAACGTGAATCAATCACATGAACATTGTGATCTACCATTTTTGCAGCGCTTTCAGCAGATTGTACAGTACCGCTCATACCACCTGTCATATGTATAGAAATAATGTCACTACCATCACTTGCAAGTCTGTTATACACATCTACAAATTGTCCTGCTGCTGGTTGTGAACTTTTTGGAAGGTCCTTTGCATTTCTCATTTTCTGAATGAACTCACTAGGAGTTATATCAATTCGATCTAAGTAACTTTCACCGTCTATAGTAATTGTCAAAGGAACGACTTCAATATTATACTTTTCAATTAACTCTTTAGACAAATCAATTGTTGAATCGGTTACAACTCTAACCTTTTGCATATTGTCACTTCCCTATCTATATCTTATCTAGTATTATAACTATAATCTTTACTACATAAAAGCAAAAAGAATGAAAAAATGAAAAAAGAGCCATCTCAGTTAGAGAGTGGCCCTATAAATTATGCATTGTTTTTTAGAACACCTGTCTCAAACAGTTGTTCATAGTCCCGCCATTTTAGTACCTTTTTTAAATAGTGTTTGAATGAATACACTTTGTTCGGGTTTTTGTCAGCATGAATTTGTCTAATAAATCTTTCTAGCCGTATGCTGAGCATAAAATGATAAGTATTGCCTTCTTCTAGTACCGGAATATCCTTGACCTTAACCTTCTGTCCATTACAATGTTTGAACTCTAGGCTTTTAAATAGCAAAATATCAATCCTCTTTTTCACCCGTTTCCTATATTATAACCCAAAGTGCTATCGAAGTCTGTCTATTTATGTAGGTTATGGCAAGATATTTTGAAAAAAACAGAAATTTTTATGAACTATTTATTTATTTTTTCGCTTTATTGGTTCCAATTAGTTCTAATTGGGTGTTATAATATAAATATAACAAAGAAAGCAGGTAACTATGAGCTCGATTAATCAAACACCATTATACAATTTTACTCATATTCTTGGTAAGCACCCACTACTTTTAGAAACAATTATGGTCGCTCGAAAACTTGCCCAGACAGACTACCCCATTTTCATTCAAGGGGAGACAGGAACAGGTAAAGAATTATTTACAAGTGCCATTCATAATGAATCATCTAAAAAAGGTGGCCCGTTTGTTTTTGTTCCATGTAGTTCACTAGGTACTTTGCTAGAAACTGCGGACGATACTACAGTCGAACAATATTTAAACACCCTACTTATAAAAGCTGAAGAAGGTACGGTTGTCTTAGATGAAATTAGCGACTTAACGATAGATATCCAAAAAAACCTTCTTTACTTTCTAGAAAGTATGGAAGTACAAAACAAGCGAAAGATCAGGTTCATTTCAACCTCAAATAAAAATATACAAGCGATGATTCAAGATGGGACTATTAGAGAGGACTTGTATTATAGGCTAAACGTCCTTTCACTTGAGCTTCCAAGTTTACGTGAGATTAAATCGGATATCCCCATTCTCGTTGATCACTTCATCCGGGAATGCGGACAATTTGTGAAGGTGGATAAAGCTGTTTACAAGAAGTTAGCGAATGCATCTTGGTATGGCAATGTTAGAGAATTGAAAAATACAGTTGCTTATATGCTGGCTGTTTTTAACGGTAAGTCTATCGAAGTGCATGACCTGCCAATACAAAAACATAAAAAAGCAAAAGTGAAGAAGGTAAAAGTTCAACCGAGTAAAGTTACTATAAGTGAAGGCATAAGCCTTATGGAGAAAAAAGAGTTTTATTTTATTCTTCAAACCATCATGGAATGTAACGATAAAGGAGAGCCATCCAGCAGACGCATTATTGCTGATAAAAGCAGTATTACCACTCACCCTTTATCTACACAACAAGTAAGGCACAGACTAGATTTTCTAGAAAAGCATGGTTATATAACAATAGGAAGAGGGCGTGCCGGAACTAAAATCACCTCAGACGGCTTGGAGTATTTTCACTCTCTAGAGTCATTTATACAGTAAAGTTTAGGAGGGTTTTATTATGGAGTATACCATTAAAGAAGAGATTGCGAATGCAATCACTCATGGAATAGGTGTTTTATTAAGTATCCCTGCCTTAGTAATGCTAATCATTTTTGCAGTAAGATATGGTGATGCATGGCATGTAGTCAGTTTTTCAATTTTTGGTGCAACAATGATTTTACTATATTTATTCTCAACCTTAACTCATAGCCTTACACATCGAAAAGCAAAATACATTTTTGAGATTTTAGATCACTCTGCTATCTATTTACTGATTGCTGGAACATATACGCCATTTTTACTAGTAACATTACGTGGGGCGTTCGGATGGACCATGTTTGGTATAATATGGGGACTCGCTATTGTAGGTATTATCTTAAAGGTATTTTTCGTGAAACGATTTATTATTTTATCCACTGTATTTTATATCCTAATGGGCTGGATGATAATCATTGCGATTAAGCCTTTATATCAATCACTTTCAGCTGAAGGATTTATGCTGTTGTTAATAGGTGGACTCCTTTACACAGTCGGATCAATCTTTTATGTCTGGCGTAAAATTCCATATCATCATGCTATATGGCACGGATTTGTCCTTGCTGGGAGTGCAGCGATGTTTTTCTGTGTATTATTCTATGTTACGGATGTTCCGTTTGTATAAATGAAAAACAACTAAAAAAAATACCCCGTGGCTAAGCTACGGGGTGATTTTTTTAGAAATCAATGTTTGTAATTCTTTTGCGAGTTCTTTTACATTGCGATTTTCAGTACCAACGATTGGAGGTAAGATACTTACTTCAACATTGGAAGGTTTCATAAACAATCCACCATGCTCCATTATTTTATAGGTACCGTTAATTGCAATCGGAACAATAGGTACACCTGAATCTGTCGCGAGTCTTAGGCTGCCTGCTTTAAACTCCGCAACTTCTCCGCCCTTACTTCTAGTGCCCTCCGGAAATATAACTAGTGAGTGGCCTTTCTTTAACTTCTCGGCTCCTTCTTTGATTGAAAGAATAGCTTGTCTTCTATCTTTCCTGTTAATAAAAACACAGTTCATTACTTCCATCCACCTTGGGACGATTGGAATCTTTTGAACTTCTACTTTTGAAATAAACCCCATTGGTTTGTTCACATAACCTAGTAAAACAGGGATATCAAAGTTCCCTTGGTGATTACTAACAAATAAAACTGGTCCGTCAGGTAGATTCTCTGTTCCGTTTACCTGCACTTGTGAGCTTGTAATCTCGACTAGTCTTTTAGCCCAATGCTGTGGCAACTGATGGATTATTTTATCCCGTTCTTGAACATTAAGGGTTAAATCAAGTTTTTTTACTCTGTTTAGTGTTGGAATACTGTAAAGTAGGAAACCAAAGAAGTATAAAAACCAAAATATCGTTCGTAACATTATCTATCCTCATTCTCTGTACTAGAGATTCTTTCATATACTACAAAGTTATAATCGTAAGGATTTTTTTCATCCCTAGGACCTTTCTCGCTAGTGGTTTTTTGCCATTCATTTAAAGGGAACGCTGGGAAAAAGGTATCTCCCTCAAAAACATCATCGATCTCAGTAATGTAGAGGCGGTCTGCATAGGGCAATACTTCTTTAAAAATCTCTGCTCCACCAATAATGAATAGCTCTTTATTTTCTTGATTCATTTCAAGTACTTCCTCTATTGAGTGGATCACTATACACCCGTCTGCTTTATACTCTGTATTTCGAGTAATGATAATGTTTTCTCTTCCGGGAAGAGGACGTCCTATTGAGTCAAAGGTTTTCCTCCCCATTATAATGGAGTGGCCCATCGTTACTCTTTTAAAATAAGCTAAATCAGCTGGCAAACGCCATGGTAAATCATTGTCTTTTCCAATTAAACGGTTATTGTCCATTGCAACTAATAATGAAATCATACACTCACCTCACCTTTAATATGTGGATGAGCTACATAATTTACTAACGTAAAATCTTCAAACTTGAAGTCAAAGATAGACTTAACTTCTGGATTAATAAGCATTTGTGGAGATTCATAAGGTTCTCTCGTTAACTGAAGCTTGACTTGTTCAACATGGTTTGAGTAAATGTGAACATCTCCAAATGTGTGTACGAATTCTCCTGGCTCTAAGTCACAAACTTGAGCAATCATCATAGTCAATAAAGCATATGAGGCAATATTAAAAGGTACACCTAGGAACAAATCTGCTGACCTTTGATAAAGTTGACATGATAACTTTCCATTCGCAACATAGAACTGAAACAAACAATGACAAGGAGGCAATGCCATATTGTCGATATCAGAAACATTCCAAGCACTTACAATTAATCTGCGCGAGTCAGGATTTGTTTTAATCTGATGTATTAAGTTTGAGATTTGGTCAATCGTCTTACCATCATGAGTAGGCCATGAACGCCACTGATGACCATAAACAGGGCCTAAATCTCCACTTTCATCTGCCCACTCATTCCAAATACGAACTCCATTATCATTAAGATACTTTATATTTGTATCACCATTTAGAAACCACAATAATTCATGAATGATAGATTTAAGATGTAATTTTTTAGTTGTAACTAATGGGAAGCCGTCTTTTAAGTTAAAGCGCATTTGATGCCCAAAGGCACTATATGTCCCTGTACCTGTTCTATCTTCCTTAAACACACCGTTATCAAGGATATGTTGACAAAGTTCGAGATATTTCTTCATTTATTAAAAACCTCCACTAGACTAATAGAGTTTATTATATCAAAACTATCGGTATGTCGAAACATTGAAATCATAGGTACTTTGTTCAATTTGCCTAAATAACTCATAAGTCATCGGTGCCTTCTCTTTTAACTCTTTTTTTGTATCGTCACCTAAGTAGTACATAACAAAACTCTCAGCAAAGTATTCTTCTGGATAAGTGATAAAATAATCATGATTAGGGAACATCTTACTCGCTTCTTCTTTCCATATTCTTTGGAAAATAGTGTCCTCTCTGATTAGGTTGAGAACATGTCTATCAATTGAATGTGCAAGCTCATGTAATTCTAAATTAAGTGAGCCATGCCCATCACCATTCTCACTATGACCAATTTTTGCTAATGCCATTTTTCCTCCACCGATGCCAGGCACAGAGTCCCACGTTTTACTTTTGTTTGAATAACCCCTAGGAGTAGTTCCTTTCAGATGTGCGGCAGATGGTTCATCTGTTAAATTGCCATTAAAAAGCTTTATTGTTATATTTTCTGAAATTAATTGTTGGAGAAGTGATGGATGAATTGAATTAATACGTTGAATCATATTTATCGCTTCAGTTTGATTAAAGGAATCCTCTGGTAAGACAACAATATGTTCAAGTAGATGATAATTCTCTATTTGCTCCCTATTGATGAAAAAAGTAATGGAAGAGAAATCTCTCAATAGAACTCCATTTGTCGAAGCACTTTCCTCTTTAACACCTGGTACAAAAAAAAGAAAAAGAAAAACTCCTGTAATAAATGTTATTTTCCTCATAGAAGTTCGCTCCCGGATCTTGATGTCTACTCTACTTCTCTATTAATTTATGTATCATTATTATATCAGAATAATAGAATTCCGTGAATAATAAGAAAATATAAAATTAGTAAACATCTTTAACGCCTTTTCCCGCTTCTGCATATAATATGCATAAAGGAATGGAGGTCGGTTAATGAATAAAAATGATGAATCTCTAAACGACATTTTAGTAACCATTCAACTCCTTGAAGAAATCACCAAAAGTAAAAAAATGATGTATGTAGATATTGGATTTATTACACTTCCTTTGTTTTTTATCTTATAAAAAAACAGACACCTATAATAGTGCCTGCCTCTCTTACCTTAAGCTGTCTGCTTAAGTTTATTTTTTGTTTGAATGTTTTTATTTCTCATATAACCGATTCCTAACACTAGTGTAGTTAGTACTGCTAGTATTAAGTACGAAATTGGTCCATGAGGAATATGTAAGACTGTAGATAGTCTTTCTTCCTTTAAAATCATTTCCCCAGCAGTCCAAGTTAAGATACCCGAACCAACATAAGCAATCCAGCTGTATTTATCCATTGCTTTTACAATCGCTTTTGATCCAAATATCATAATAGGGATACTAATTGCAACCCCAAGTGCAATCATCCATACGTTCCCATGTGCTGCACCTGCAACAGCAACTACATTGTCCAAGCTCATTACCGCATCTGCCATAACGATTGTCCAAGTTGCCTTTAAGAAACCATTATGAGATTGAATATTACCATGTTCTTCCTCTTGTACAAGAACTTTATACGCAATGATTAACAGAAGTGCTCCACCTATTAAAGTAACATAAGGTATTTTTAATAAGTAAACTATAATAGCAGCAAAGAAAATACGAAGAATTACTGCCAAGGCAGTACCAAAAAAGATAGCCTTATTTCTCTGCTCTGCCGGTAAATTTCTAGTTGCCATCGCGATTACAATTGCATTATCTCCAGATAATACAATATCAATTGCAATAATTTTTAGTAAAGCAATAACTGCTGCAGAAGAGATTGCAAACCCTAATACTTCAAAAAATTCCACGTTCGTTCCCCCAACCTTGTAGTTCAAAATACATAAAATGTTTAGTGACACTAAGTATCTTATATTAAGATTTGCTCATATACAACTAGTTTTTTAAAAAATGTGTCTATTTTGTGACAACAAAAAAATACAAGGTATCTCTAACCTTGTATTTTTGAAGTTTATTTAATTATTAACTCATCCATTTCGGAGGAGTATTTTTCGCCCAAAAAATGTTACCGAGCTCGTGGTGAGTCTGGAATGAATCATGGTGCGTATGGTAATGGAAATTAAACCAAAAACCATCCTGCGGAGGATTATCACGCCTTACATGAAAACGAATAATGTCATTACCGCTCATTTCATCATAGATATGGAATATCTTCTCTGTATTTCCACCCGATACTTGTTCTGAAATGACCAACCTTTGTAATTCCTCGTTTGAATATTGGTCTGAGATAGATTGTATTACTTCCTCAATACGAGGGAGAATGATACTTTTGAACTCATCTTCAATTACTGGACCTATTCTAGAACCAAACTTTTCAAATGCAAGTACTTCCGCTTTGCTCATCGCGAGGTCCACAAAGCTACCCTTTGTATCTATTTTAAAATCTTCGAATGAAACGCTATGTGATGGATATTGATGTCTCTCGAAAGTATCAGGATTAATTGGAGCATTCGGTTTCGCAGGCTCCATAGTTAATGCAGAAGGTGGAGTTACTAACCCAAATGTCATAATCGTAAATCCGACTACTAACGATTTACGTAACCACTTTTTCATCTTTTTCATCCCCTTACATGTACCTATGTATCTGATGATTATATTAATTTTACCACAATTCTTTACTTTTTTAACTAAATAATTATAACTTTTACACTCTATTAAACTACTTATCTATTAGTACGGTTGAGAGAAATAAAAAGTTTCAAAATAAATTTCATTATAATTTTGTTCATAATTAGTTCACAATTTGGTAAGATATAAATAACAAATACATATTGAATGAGGTGAGGGAATGGATTGGTTTTTTGTTGTGGCAAGCTTTGTTACTTTAGGTTTTTTAGTCTACCTAAATCTCGCTGATAATGGATAAGTAAAAACTCGTAGATTGATCCCTACGAGTTTTTCTTTTACTATTGCCTTTTCGTTTTACGTCTAGCTGAATCCTTAGAAACACTATCATATTCACTAGTCGTTGTTCCTTGTCCTTCTACAGATGGAGCACTTAGCCCAGTCTTAGAAGGGTCTTTACGATGTTTTGCCATCCTCTTCACCTCCATAAGTATACATTGTCCAATGTACTACCCAATTATGAAGAAGAATTATGTTTACCTTCATTCTAAATCAAGAGCCCCGAAATGAAACTTAGCTGTCTTTCTTTTTAACACAGAGAAACCAAACCTATTAAACCTCTCACTTCTCCAATGGTCTTTAAGAATAACCTTTTTAATCGCTACTCTTTTTGCTTCTTCGATAACCTCGTTAGTTATATCCTTATAAATAGCAATGCTCTTCAAAGCACTTATTCCGTTCGACTCGTCGATTGCCTCTTCGAACATCGGATCAAAATAGACGACGTCAAAGCTTTTAGAACGGCAGGATTTTAAATAGTCCAGGTTATCTATATTAATAACATTTACTCTTTGCATTGCTTGGTTAAACATTTCTATCCCGCTATCCCATGTATGCAATCCGCTCTTAACTAGGTAGGATAATAATTCATTCCCTTCGATACCTACAGCCTTTCCTTGATGTCCAACGATGAAGCTTGCTACTATACTATCTGAACCTAATCCAAGTGTGCAGTCCAGAAAGCTCATTCCTTCTTTTAGTGCTGCTGCTTTAATTAAGGGATCATCTTCTCCATTCATTAGCCTTTTCATTCTAAACATCGCTGAGTTTGGATGAAAGAAGAAGGGTTCTTGTTCATTTTGTTTATATAGCTCTAGGCGATTCTTACCGATAACTAGCACATCATGACTGTATTTTTGCTGTAATTCTTCGACAGAGGCTTTTCGTCTTTCAATATACGTTGTAGATAGATCCTCCGCAATTTGTTTTGCGAGAGAAATCATCCTTTGGTCTGTTCTACCTGCTGTAGTAACAATCAATGTTTTCACCTTATCACCAGTTTTTTTATTTAAAAAAGGATGTCAAGTACTGACATCCAAATTGTTTCTTCACTTGTTAACAATGTTTTTCAAAGGCAGACATGATGTTTTCCATGATGCCTTCCATTGAGTTGCCTTCGATTTCGTGCCTAGGAATGAAGTGTACAACTTCTTTACCTTTTAGTACTGCCATTGAAGGGGAGGATGGTTCAATCCCCGTAAAATACTCACGCATTTGGGCTGTTGCATCTTTATCTTGTCCTGCAAATACAGTTACTAGATGATCTGGTTTTTTATCACTTTGCATTACAGCTTGTGTAGCTGCTGGGCGTGCTAAACCTGCGGCACAACCACATACTGAATTAATGACTACAAATGTGGTACCTTCAGCAGATTCAACAAATTCTGTTACTTCTTCGCTTGATGTTAGTTCTTTAAATCCAGCTGTTACTAGTTCTTTTCTCATTGGCAGAACCATTTGTCTCATATATTCTTCATAAGCCATTGACATGGTTTTATTCCCTCCATTACTTTCAATTCCACTTAGAGCATACTATAAGGTCTGTCTGAAAATCAAACATTGAGTTTATAAATTACATAACGTCAATCAATAAAACATCTAAAAGTCTACCCTTGTCTCAATTTGAATCTAGGCCGTTCCTTTACGCTGCAGACACTTGCTTTCCGCGGGGAGGGATGTGAGCCTCCTCGGCTTTGCCTGTGGGGTCTCACACTTCCCTCTATCTCCCGCAGGAGTCAAGTGTCTTCCGCTTCAATCCACTCTTGTAATATATTTAGGGTAACAACCTTTACGAGATGAGTCAGAGTCTTTGTTTGTTCTTCATAATCACTCTGTATTCCCCCTTACTTTATACCTAATTTTTGAAAATATCTATTAATATAGTGAGAAATATACTATATTAATAGAAGAAATAGTAAGAATGATGATGACGGAAAGGGTGAAATCCTTACATACTCCTATGAAAATACGTTACTTTCACCTATATACAACTATTACTCTTTTAACTTTTTTGCTTTTTTTCATAACAAATGTCCTATATGTTGGTATTAGTTCTCAACAGAAACGAGAATTATTTATAGTAAATGCTTTAGAAAAGCGTTCTATATCTAGCGATGATATTGTTAAGAGTCCTCTTTATGTGGTAGAAACTAGGGAGCTTGGTGCTCACTCTACTCTTTTTTCTCGGGATGAAAAAACGATTTATCTTACCTTTGATGATGGTCCAACTAAATATACTGAAGGTATTCTTAATATATTGTTGGAGAAAAATATCCAAGCTACTTTTTTTCTTCTCAAAAGTAATATCGATAAATACCCTGCCCTGGTGTCGAGAATTCACAAAGATGGACATTCTATAGGTTGTCACGGTGTTACACATGATCTTAAACAGTTCTATGCTACTCCTGACTCACCAATCGATGAAATGAATCAATGCTTTGAAAGTATTTCTAGTATCATTGATCATCCCTCGAATCTAATTCGAGTGCCTTTCGGAAGTTATCCTTATATGAAACAAGAACATCGTGATTTGCTGTCTTTGAATGGTTATTTAATGTGGGACTGGAATGTGGATAGCGAGGACTGGTCCAATTCAAGTGGTTCTTTTGTCAAAAAAAATGTAATAGAGCAGGTTTCTTCATTATCTATAAAGAACATTACACCTGTAGTACTCCTACATGATAAAAAAGTGACCAGCGATATTCTATCCATTATGATAGATGAATTAAGGAAGCAGGACTATACATTTTCTAAAATCACAGAAGACTTAAAACCTTTGCAATTCAAAAATAAGGCCTCCCACTAAAGAGTTTGGGGAGGCCTTTCAACTTCTTATGATTAATTATTCTTTTCGACTTTCTGTCATCTGTTTCCACACAGATCCTTTTGCTTCTTCACCGCCCGCAATACGTTCAATGGCAAGATTTATTTGCATACTCACTTCAAACTCCGGGTCATCCTTCGCTTCTTTTAAAGCTGGTAATGCTGATTCGTCACCTACTTCATAAAGAAACATGGCTGCTCTCCATCGAACTAATTTATTTGGATCCTTAAGTGCTTCAATCATTGGCTCTATTGAGGCTGGATTTCCTATATCTGATAGACAATCACCAGCCGTTCTTCTAACAGTAACGGACTTGTCCTTTAGTGCTCTATACAGAAATGGCAGTACTGACTCGTCCTCAATCATCCCTAGATAGACGGTCGCCAATCTTCTAATGGATGCTTTCTCATCCTTCAGTGCTTTCTCTAATACTGGAAGGTCTTCCTCTGTTGGATCCATTTGCTCTAAAGCAGCATAACGCTTTGTCCATTCTGGATCATCGAGCATTTCAAGAGATACTTTATAGGCACTACGCTTCTTTGATAGTATCTCTTTATCCTGATTAGCTGAAGCTTTTACCAACCTTGCTAGTCGTTCATGAGTATAGGCTGCAGATAACTCTTCGATCACTTCACTACCGATTTCATCCAAAGAGCCATAACGCACTCCTTGTTCTTTCCACGATCGATCCTTAACTACATTCTCATTTTCATTCTGAATAGCTAGAACTGCATTAACAAAACGTTCCGGTAAGCCGAATCTTGCTTCTTGGGTACCATCATTTAATTTTACTTGCATTGGTATCCCTTGCATCATCTGTACCCAAACCTTAACTTCACCGAAACCTTCATTAATCTCATTTCCTTTGTTATTTACCTCTTTAACATCCTCTCCAAACGTCTTACGTACTTCAGTAAGAATGTCCTTCCAATCGAATTTTGCATTTCGCTCAAGTGCTAAAAAATCAGCCACATGATAAACACCCTTAACTCCCTCAATGGCCATAATTTCTTGAATTATGGTAGGCGCATCCTGGAGATTTTCTTTTTTATAGTTATTGCTTTTGCCTGCAGGTAACTCTTGATCTAAGATAACTTTCATCGTATTTGGACTCGGAGTGGGTTCAATCGATTTAATTTTCATACTAATTTACCCCCTTATTTTGCTCTACACTATGTATTGATTTATTTTATCATAGTGAATTTCTAGTTGCCATTTTCATGTCTTATATGAGTTCTTCTCTTGCTTTCTTAGGTCTGGACAGGAAATATCGACAAGCCCTACTAAGAACCTGTCTTAAAATAGCGTAATTCGTACTATTTTTAGACAATTTTGTCATATATCACATTTTTAAACAATATGAATTTAGAGACTATCGTCAACCATACTTCAAGGAGGACACATCATGATAAAAAGTAAGCCAACTCGTGATGCAATTGTAGTAACATCGGTTGCTGCTGGGTTCTTTCTAGCGACTCCACTTGTATCAGAGGCTTCGGAGATGGAACTGGTTCCATCAAAATATTCTTCTCCTGAACCCATTCAAAATCAAATACTGAGATATGGACATACAGGATACTCTGTACGAGTATTACAAACAGAACTTAGTAAGTTAAGTCATTATTTTGGAACGATAGATGGTGTGTATGGTCCCAAAACTCAAGAAGCAGTTAGAAATTTTCAAAGGAGTGCCCATTTAAAAATCGATGGGGTTGCAGGACCCAATACACTATCGAAGCTTTCAGACACAACGAAACAGCTAAAGCCCAAAACCTTAACAATGGGTGATAGAGGGCCAGAAGTTGAAGCTTTACAATTAAAACTAAGTAAACTTAGCTACTATAACGGAAAAGTAGACGGTATCTTTGGAAAAATCACGAAAAGTGCAGTTGAGGCCTACCAAAAGCGAAATAAGCTTGAAACTAACGGAGTGGCTAATGATCAAACACTGCAGCATTTAGTACAAAATAAGAATGTAAAGGGACTAACAATAACAACAACAAAAGTAAAACACAATCGTAATTTTTCCGTTGATACCGGAGTGATTTCTTTAGCAAAGAACTTAATTGGTACTCCTTATCGCTGGGGTGGGACAAAACCTGGCGGGTTTGATTGTAGCGGCTTTTTAAAATATGTATTCGGATTAAAAGGGGTCAATATTCCCCGTACTGTGAGTGAAATATGGAATTATGGTAAAAGTGTTGATAAATTAAGTGTTGGTGATCTTGTATTTTATCAAACTTATAAACGAGGACCTTCTCATGCTGGAATTTATTTAGGAAATGGTAAGTTTATACACACAAGTTCATCCAAAGGAGTTACAATTAGCAATATGAGTAATTCCTATTGGAAAGCACGTTACTTAGGAGCCAAACGTATTGTTCAACATAAGTAAACAAACAAGCAGTGATGCAATCCACATCACTGCTTGTTTTTATTGTCCTTCAACAATTTCTGAAAGTTCGGACCAACGCTCAATTAATCGTTCTAGCTCTTCTGTTTTTTCCTTTTGCTCAGCCATCAGTGAATGTATTTTACCATAATCACTTCCCGCTTGGGCAATACTAGTTTCAAGTTGCTCACATTTTTCTTCTAGGTCAGAAATTTCCCCTTCAATTTCGGCCCATTCTTTTTGCTCCATGTACGTTAATTTTCTTTTCTTTGGACTACTAGCTACAGGTTCCTGTTTATCAACATTCGTACTCTTAGTAGATGTCTCTTTGACAGATTGACTCTCCTGCTCAAGGAAGTCAGTATAACTGCCATAGTAATGGCTAGCCAAGCCACTTCCTTTTAAAACAATAAGCTGCTCCGTAATTTTATCTAAGAAATATCGATCATGTGAAACAGTAATTACGACTCCCGGAAAATCCTCTATATAATCCTCAAGTACTGTTAGTGTCTGGGTATCCAAATCATTTGTAGGCTCATCAAGTAATAACACATTGGGCTCAGACATAAGTACCTTTAATAGATATAGTCTACGCTTTTCTCCACCGGATAGCTTTCGAATTGGTGTGCCATGTGTATGACCTGGAAATAAAAATCTCTCGAGCATTTGAGAAGCTGAAATCACTTTTCCATCAAGGGTCTTTATCACTTCAGCAGTTTCCTTGATATATTCAATCATTCGAAGGTTATCATTCATATCTTCATTTTCCTGAGTATAATAACCAATTTTTACGGTGGATCCGACTTCAACCTCGCCAGAATCAACTTCTAGTCTCCCTGCAAGCATATTTAATAAAGTAGACTTACCCGTACCATTGTTCCCGACAATTCCAATTCGGTCTCCTGGTTTTATTAGAAAACTAAAGTCTTTTAATAGGTAATGTCCTCCAAAGCTCTTGGATACAGCTTTTAGTTCAAGAACCTTTTTACCTAACCTACTTCCTCCGATAGAAATATCTACTTTTTCCTTATCAACAGGACCACTCACCTTATCGAGATCTTCAAAACGCTGTATTCTTGCCTTTTGTTTGGTAGTACGAGCCTTTGCACCTCTTCGTATCCAAGCTAATTCTCTTCGATAAAGGTTTTGTCTTTTCGATTCACTGGCAAGTTCCTGCTCTTCTCGAACTGCTTTTGCTTCTAAAAAATCCCCATAATTTCCTGTATAACTATATAAAGCTCCCTCATCCAGCTCTAAAATACGATTTGTCACCCGGTCTAAAAAGTAACGGTCATGGGTAACTAAAAGTAATGCACCATTGTATCTTGATAAGTACTCTTCTAACCATTTAATTGTTTCATAATCTAAATGGTTCGTTGGCTCGTCCAAGATTAGTAAGTCTGGTGTTTCAATTAAACATTGTGCTAAAGCTACCCGCTTCTTCTGACCACCAGACAGTTCTCCAACAAACCGATCAAAATCATGGATTCCCAATTTCGTAAGAACAGCCTTAGCATTAGAGTTAGCCTCCCAGGCATTACTAGCATCCATTCTTTGCTGTACTTGATAAAGGCTTTCTTGCACTTTCGGATTTGATGAATCCTTTTCTAATTGTAGTAGTACCTCTTCATATTCTTTAAGGAGTCGAATTAATGGAGTATCCCCGTGGAACACTTGCTCTAAAACTGTCTTTTTCTCGACAAAGTCTGGTTGCTGAGGTAAGTAACTAATCGTAAATCCTTTTGAACTAGAAATACTTCCCGCATCGGCTTCTTCAGCACCTGCAATGATTTTTAAAAATGTTGATTTCCCTGTACCATTTACACCGATTACTCCTATTCGTTCATTGTCCGTAATACTGCAGGACAATCCCTCAAATAACTGCTTTTCAGCATAGCTCTTTGAAAGATTTTCAATTGTTATCATTTTCATTTCTTTCCATTCCATTCTCTGTAAAATTGATCTAAATACTCTTCCATAAATTGATGCCTTCCTTCAGCCATCTGTTTAGCTGACTCGGTATTCATTAGCTGTGAAAGCTTTAATAATTTTTCGTAAAAGTGGTTGATAGCTGTACTCTTTCCATTTCTATACTCTTCTTTTGTCATACTTTCACGTACTTCAATAGTGGGGTCATAGATTAAGCTTCCGCGTGACCCAGCGTAAACAAAGGTTCTTGCAATTCCTATAGCACCCAGTGCATCAAGCCTATCAGCATCCTGAACAATTTTCCCTTCAATCGTATGAAGTGGTGTATTGTTTCCTCCCTTAAAGGACATGTTTTTTATAATTTCAATAATATGATTAACTTCTTTAGATGGTACAGTTAAATAGGTAAGCAAATTCTCAATTTGTTTAATTCCTTTTTCTTCATCCTTTACAAGCTTATCATCCGCTACATCATGTAATAAAGCAGCCAACTCTACAATAAATTGATTTGCATCTTCTTTAACAGCCAGTTCTATCGCTGTATTTCTTACGCGAACAATGTGCCACCAATCATGACCACTATGGTCATTCTCTAATAACTCCCTAACATAGTTCTCAGTTTGCAATATAATCTCTTTTGCTTCCATCTATTTGACCTCTCTTTGTTTGTTACTCTATTTTAACATGGAATATAGGCGAATGTGGATTTCATAGTTTACTTATTGCCAAAAGTGAGGGTGAACATATAATGAAATGATAACAAATATTTCTTAAAGAGGAAAAAAGCTAGGTCAATACCTAGCATGATGGAGGGTGGAACTATGATAAATAATCAATATCTTTTCAATCGGCGAGAAATCGGAACAGCCTGGCATGGTAGGCACGTCATTTTAATTAGATGTAACGTCTACACTAATCAATTTTTACAACTAGATAAAAGTCTTCATGCTCCTACCGAACCGGCTCATTCTAATTGTGCTGAAACACTTGCTCAATACTTTAGTATTGGATATGAATTAATTGGGGTATCCCGTATTTCACAAAGTGAAGTGTTGTATGTACTTAGAAAATAATATTAATCAAATCGCTTAGATTCAATATGCTCAATGATTTCCTCTAATTCATTGATAAAATTTAAATGGAGTGGTCCGGGTAATTCATTCATCATCTCCTTAATTTCAGGAATTTCTTCTGCTTCTTCTATCCTTTTTGGACGTGGCTCTAGTAGATCTATCCATTCTTTGAGTTTAGCAATGTATAGATAAAAGTTTCTCTCAAACCTTTCAGCCCAATCTGCCCCTTCATCTCCGGCCGTTTTACCCATCATTTCCCAGTCTTTCAGCATTGTGTGATATAAGGCCTGAACTTCATTAAACACAAAAATTCTCCCTTTCCTTTTCGTATTGTTTACTTATAAAACCAACTAATCCCTAGTGTATCTTCACCTGCGTGGACACCAATTGCAGTACCTAGTGGGAATATACTAATCTTTAATCTGCTTGATATCTGCTTTATCTCTTCTTTCAAGCCTTTTGCTTTATCATCATTTAAACCAAAAAGAATATAGATTTCCTCAATATCCTTGTTATTTATCGCATCTTTAAGAAGCTGTATAATTCTAGCTGTAGCTTTTTTTTCTGACCTTACCTTCTCCACCACAGATAGCGCACCATCCGTAATTGATATGATAGGTTTTATACTTAGCATACTCCCTAAAAAAAATTGAGCACTATTCATTCTTCCACTTCGGTGTAATTGCTCTAAACTGCCAATTAATACATAAGTCTCATTTTTATTTGCCATTGCTGTAAGATAACTATTAATCTCCTTAATATCCTTGCCGTCATCTCTTAGTCGAATACCTTCTCTAATTAAAACACCCATCGGGTAGGTCAAAATCTTAGAGTCTATAACAGTGACAGGAATATCCACAAGGTTAGCAGCCTGCTGAGCGGACGATAGCGTCCCACTAAGTTTACCAGATAAATGAATGGAGAAAATATGATCAAAGTCTTTATGCAAACGATTATATAACTGGGCGAACTTTCCTACTGGCGGTTGGGAGGTTTTAGGAACAGATTGTGATGTTCTTAGCTTAGTATAGAATTGCTCAGGTGTAATCGTTATTCCATCCAAATATTCCTCTTCCTCAAAAAAAATTGTAATTGGTTCTACAAAAACATCTGGTCGATTTTGAATATCTTCATCTAGCCACACAGAACTATCTGTTACCCATGCTACACGTTCCATAATTCCCCTCCTAAAAACGGTTTCTCTACTTATATTCTACTGTCAATTGTGTGAAAACTATGACAATTTTCAAGTTACTTTCAAGACACATTATAAAGTTAAAAACACGATAGGGAATCCCACCGTGTTTTACACTAGTCTTATTTCGCTCTACTTATCGTGTTCAGGCTGTTAAGTGTGTCTAAAATATAGGGTATCAATTCAACTAAATCATCCATGTGATCTTCATTTATCTTACGATCAAATGAGAGCACGATTGTATTTTTAATTAGGTTAGAGTCTCCATAAAAATATGAAATTTGTTGACTGATAGCACGCTCTGTTCCCCATATTCTAATTAACTCCTGCTCAATCTGCTTACATTCGACATCAGGATTGTCAATTTCCATCGTAAACAGCACCTCTACCGTACAGCCTGGTGTTGAATTTGTGATATTTAACAACTCTTCAGAAAGACTACGCAGATCCGTAAGAATTCTAAGCTTTGCGCCCTTTAGTGCAGTACTATGCTCAGAACTTCGGAAACTGATTTCATAGACCCGTGACATTTTTGCAAAATCAACGATATCTTTCCTGTCTATAACTTGAATCGTACCTGTAAGATCTAGATCATAGATTTCTCCTTCAACAACCACTTTTAAATTATCAAAGACTGTCGGGTCAAACAAGTAAATTCACCCTCATCTATCTAGCATTAGAATAAGCCTTGTGCTTTTCCATCTGCATCTACGTCCATATTTAATGCAGCTGGCTGTTTTGGTAACCCTGGCATTGTCATAACATCACCTGTGAGCGCAACGATAAATCCAGCTCCAATTGATGGTTTGAGTTCTCTTATCGTAATTGTAAAGTCTCTAGGTCTTCCTAATAGTGCTGGATTGTCTGAGAAGGAATATTGTGTTTTTGCCATACAAATTGGAAGATTGCCCCAGCCTTCACCCTCAAAAGCAGCCATTTGGTTCTTTGCCTTTGTAGAGAATTCTACACCCGCTGCTCCATACACCTTTGTTGCAATGGTTCTAATCTTGTTCTCAATTGAATCAGATAAATCATATAAAGGAGCAAAGTTATTTTCACCTTTTTCAATCTCTGAAATCAACTTAGAAGCAAGGTCCAATCCACCTTCCCCACCTTTTTCCCACACTTCGGACAGAGAAACCGGGAAATTGTTCTTTTCGCACCATTTGATGATCGCATCAATTTCTTCATTTGTATCAGTAATAAATCGATTTACTGCAACCACGAACGGTAAGCCAAAAGCTTGAATGGTTTCAATATGCTTTTGTAGATTTTCCATTCCTTTATTAAGCGCTTCAACATTTTCTTCTTTTAAATTATTTTTCGGAACGCCCCCATGCATTTTCAATGCACGAATAGTTGAAACAATAACAACTGCTTCAGGTTTGATTTGAGAAGTTCTCGCTTTAATGTTAAGGAATTTTTCAGCACCTAAATCTGCACCAAAACCTGCTTCAGTAATGACATATTCACCTAGTTTAGCTGCCATTTTTGTAGCGATTACACTATTACAACCATGGGCAATATTTGCAAAAGGACCACCATGAATAATCGCTGGAGTATGCTCTAGCGTTTGAACTAGGTTTGGCTTAATAGCTTCCTTCAATAATAATGTTAGTGCACCTTCTACCCCAAGATCCCCAACAGTAACAGGCTTTTTGTCATAGTTATAAGCAACTACAATTCTTGCTAATCTTTTCTTTAAATCCTGCACATCAGTTGCCAAACAGAAAATAGCCATTATCTCTGAAGCTACTGTGATATCAAATCCATCCTCACGAGGTACACCTTGTATTGGACCGCCTAATCCTACGATTACATTTCGTAACGCACGATCATTTAAATCAACTACGCGTTTCCAAACAACTCGTCTTGCATCAATATTCAATTGATTTCCTTGATGAATATGATTATCTAAAAGTGCTGCAAGTGCATTATTTGCAGTTGTGATTGCATGTAAATCCCCAGTGAAGTGGAGGTTGATATCTTCCATTGGTAGTACTTGAGAATAGCCACCACCTGTTGCCCCACCCTTAATTCCCATTGTTGGTCCAAGAGAAGGCTCACGCATTGCCACAATCGCTTTTTTACCAAGCTTATTAAACGCTTGGCCTAATCCAACAGTAACCGTTGATTTACCTTCACCTGCTGGTGTAGGACTTATTGCGGTAACTAGTATAACTTTACCGTCTTGTTTTGTTTCTAAACGCTTAAGAATGTCCAGAGATAATTTAGCCTTGTAGTGTCCATAAGGTTCTAATTCCTCCGTCTTTATATCCAAGTCATTGGCGATTTGGGTAATCGCTTTCATTTCTGCTTGCTGAGCTATTTCAATATCAGATTTAACATTCGTTGAAGTATTCATCATAAGCCCCCTTCAATAGTCATAATATGTATTTAGCCTTCATTGTTCACAACTTGTATTGTAACATTTAATGTATATCCCCTCTATATGTTTAACATAAAAATATCTGAATTTTTTTAGACATAATGATAGAATTACTATATATATTCTACTAACTACTTGAAATATTATTTATGAATACGGGGAGGATTTCCATTGCCAATTACCGTTCCAAATAATTTACCCGCAAAAGAAGTACTTGAGAAAGAAAATATTTTTATCATGGACGAGACAAGGGCCTTTACTCAAGATATTCGACCATTGAACATTGTGATCTTAAATATTATGCCTAATAAGGAACAAACGGAAACGCAATTACTTCGGTTATTAGGAAATACCCCATTGCAAGTACATATTACCCTCATTAGTCCTGAAACCTATAAACCAAAAACAACATCAAGAAATCACTTAGAGCAATTTTATACTACCTTTTCAGATATTAAGGAGAGAAAATTTGACGGCATGATTATTACAGGTGCTCCAATTGAACATTTGGAATTTGAAGAGGTTGCTTACTGGAAGGAATTGCAGTCGATTCTAAATTGGACAAAAACAAATGTAACGTCTACTCTTCACATTTGCTGGGGGGCACAGGCTGGACTCTATCACCATTATGGTATCAGGAAATATAGTCTAGGAAAGAAGTGCTCTGGGGTATTCACTCACAGGGTTCAACGAAATGACAGCAAATTAGTTAGAGGTTTTGATGATATCTATAATGTTCCACATTCTCGGTTTACAGACTTAGATAAGGACGATATCATGAATCATCCTGAGCTAGATCTATTATCAATATCAGACGAGGCTGGAGTTTGTCTTGTGGCTACAAAAGACGGAAAACAAATTTTTCTAACCGGCCACCCTGAATACGATATCACAACACTTGATGAGGAATTTAAAAGAGACAGAGAGTTACAATTAGAAGTTGAGATTCCACGTCACTATTACGTGAATAACGATCCATCACTTACTCCACTTCACACATGGAAATCTCATGCAAACCTTTTGTTTTCCAATTGGTTGAATTATTATGTCTATCAGGAAACTCCTTATTATTGGGAGTGAGCAGGGTGAAAAGTTGCTAACTTCTGGTTATTCAGATAGGTTGAGCTAGGGTTTGCCCAAACTTGTCTGGATTCGAAGCTTATTCAGACAGGTTGGGTTAGGGGGATCGCATTCTTGTCTGAATCCGAAGCTTATTCGGACAGATCGAGCTAGCGCTACCGCATTCTTGTCTGAATCCGGAGCTTATTCGGACAGGTTGAGCTAGAGCTACCGCATTCTTGTCTGAATCCGGAGCTTATTCGGACAAGTTGAGTTAGGGTAGCGGCTACCTGTCCGAAACCGAATAAGTGAGATCCTTTTAATTCTTATTGTTGCTGATTAAATAAAAAACAGCCCATTAAGCAACGGACTGTTTTCTTGATTTAGCTAAGTGTATCAATTCAATAACAATTACAATCAGTAATAGCCACCATAATGCAATATAGACACCTAAAAGTATAAAGTTGATCCACCATTTCTTAAAACTTAATTTATGTGCAAGTACTGGTTGAACTCCCATTCCTAATTTAATTCTTGGAAGCATGAAATAGAACATTGCTACAATTAATCCTGTGATGATATAACCATTACCTACTTCGGTTTCTTCCACCAATTCATCAGTTGCTAATACTTTCTCAGTAACCTTAGTTTCTGTAGCAGTTTCAGCATTAGTTGATTCTTTTACTGTAGAGGTAGAATTATCAGTTTTATCTGTTTCTGTTGTATCTTTACTTACTACTTCAGTTCCATCCTTATTATCTTCCTCTATAGTATCATCCTCAGTTGATGTATTGGATTCAGTAGTTGATTCCTTAGTAGTAGTTGCCACTGGTTTATTTATTTCATACATACCCGTATAGTTAGTTTTGGCAAAACTCATAGCAGCTATTACACGATCCTCATATTTGTATGTCCCATAGTCATAGAAATCTTCAACAAAGCCAGCTTTAGTGATTTCTTCTTGATGTAATTTACCATCTACAAATACCCAAGCTAACAAACGATCGTACTTATCGAATAAGTCGCCACCATCAGTTTCTAGTTTAATAGTACCTTGCTTTAAGAAATTACATGTATATTCACTAGCTTCCTTACCAAAAGGTTCTTTCTGAGTAGTACTTTCTGGTGTATCAATATAGAGGAAACGAGTTTTGTATATTGTACCATTAATATTAAAGTTAGCCGTATCACCGTCTGTACATTTCTCTAGAGTTGCCGTATACGTTTTACCCATTTCTAAAGCAGCACTTGGTTTAGGTGCTGGAGTAGTAGATGCAGGTGTTTCCTTTGGTGTAGACGAAGGGAAAGAATAACCTTCTAAGTCTACTGTGTCAGGTGATAATAAGGCTTTACATTTTTCATTTGTATTGTTTGCTTTAATTAATGCGATAAGTTCATTCATATTCTTTGCTGATCTAGCCAGTTCAGTAGGTGAGTGTAGTAAATAAGCACAATCTGATGATCTGAAATGACCGCCTAGTTCATCTTTTTTACCATTATGAGCAAAAGATTGAGTGGGTAATAGGATTGATATTAATAGAAAAGTAGAGATGAAATAAAGATAAGTGCGTTTCAATAATGTTCCTCCTTATGGGATTAATAAATCCAAATCAATATTAACATAGATTCCATTTTATTGGTAAAAAACTTATCAAACATGTGTATAGGTTAAACCACAATGTTACTGTTTTAGGACTTTAGTTGTTCAACCACAAAAAAATAGAAACCCTTATGCTAAAGGGTTTCTATTTTTTCTAGCTATTGTTGTTGTGCCAAATACACTTCCTCAAACGGTTGAACCACAACAAAGCCCTCTCCGGCGAATTTCATTTGAATCGACTCTCCACTACCACGTCCGAAGAACGTTTTTAACGTAATATCAGTAACAAATTCAGGTTGAAGACTGCCTGACCAAGCCACAGTTGCATTCGGGTCTGTTATAACTGGATTATCAGGAGTTACTAGTAGAGTCAAAGGCTCATAATGAGAAGTTATGGCTACCATTCCTGCACCATCAAGTTTAACGTTAAACAATCCCCCTGCCATCATTCCTGCTACACGTCTCATCATTTTTATATCCCAATCAAGAGATGTTTCAAAAGCTAATAAATCATTGCCATTTACATAGATGGAATCATTATTTAGGTGTAGGATTGAGATTTTCTTCCCTTGATCAGCTAAGTATAGTTTTCCGTTACCATTCGCTTTCATCAGTGAAGTTCCTTCTCCTGTTAGTGCTTTCTTAAACAACTTTCCAAGACCATGTTCAAGGATCCCTTCTCGTTCAAACTTTATTTGGCCACGGTAGGAGACCATTGACCCCATTTTAGCCCAGACCTGCCCCGCAAGGTTTACCTCTAACATCCTCGGTGTTTCAAGTTCAAAAAAACCTTCACCTTTGTCCTGTTGTTTCGTTTGTTTTATAAACTCATCAATTGAATATCTACTCATTAAAAATCATCCTTTCTTCTTTAAAATAAATACCCACATAAAAGTTAATGCCTGCTTTAGCTCTAGAGGGTAGTGATTGATTTTCGAAAGATCAACCGCATTTTTATATACACCCTGGCCATCAATCACTTCAAAGCCATTTTCCATCACAAGTTGCTGAAATTCCCACGGCATCATTGTATTACAAATAACATCTTCTCCATACAATCGTCGATATGCATTTTGTCTAGGTCCAGCAGTTGGCCCTAGTAATCCTACGCATAAGATTCCATTAGGTTTCAAAATTCTGCTACATTCGTTTATTGCCTTAAGAGGATTTGCTGTCCATTCTAGAGAATTTATTGCCATTACTGCTGAAAAAGTCTCTGCGTCAAAGGGTAAATCAGATAGGTCTGCTTGTTTATAATGTAACCTCTTACTCTCTAACCTTAACTTTGCTCTTTCAATCATTTCCTTTGAAATATCGACACCTGTAACATTAAAGCCTTCTTGGTAAAGCTTATACGACCCATATCCATCCCCACAGCCTGCATCCAAAATGTTCATTTCTGGCTGCAAATATCTTTTTAAGAAAGGAATGATCGTGCTCCGACTTCCTTTTTCCCACATATTCTCAGAGTTTTGATTCCAAAAATTTGCACGGTTGTCCCACTGCTTTTCAACTTCCTTGTGCCAATTGTTATTTTCCATGGTTATATATTCCTTCCTGTGCGTATGAATTCATATTATAGTGTTTCGATAAATAATTCAAAAACCCTTGAACAAACTCCTAATCCGATTCAGTTCGTATAATTAAATGTAAGAAAAGGAATATTACTTTTATATTATCTATGGAGGTTAACTAAGTATGACTAAAAAGTTTAACAAAGGTAGCAAAAATCAAAACTCGCCTAAAAGAGGAAATGAGATGGCTGAATTTGGCCAAGAATTTGTAAGTGGAGATAATAGCAAAGGTAATAAGCATAACAAAGACCAAAAAGATAAAACAAATTTAAACGATTAACTCAAAAACGGATCAACCATTTCAATATGGTTGATCCGTTTTAATCTAGTTTTTATTCACAGGTTTCTTTAAGAAACCTACCATTAGTGCTGTTATGATTGAACCTATTGCTATAGCAAGTATATATAATAATGGATTACCATCAACAACTGGAATAACAAATGCTCCTCCATGTGGTGCAGGTAAACCAATACCAAACATCATGGTTAAAGCACCTGCTACTGCCGAACCAATGATAGCTGAAGGGATAACACGCCCTGGGTCTGCTGCTGCAAAAGGGATTGCACCTTCAGTAATGAAAGAAGCTCCCATAATATAACAAGTCTTTCCTGCATCCTTTTCAGCTTTGGTGAATTTCTTCTTGAAGAAGGTAGTAGCTAAAGCCAGTCCTAATGGAGGTACCATACCACCTGCCATTATTGCTGCATGAGGAGCAAAATTACCAGCGTCAATCATCGCAATACCAAATGTAAATGCCGCCTTATTGATAGGACCTCCCATATCAACGGCCATCATACCACCTAAAATAATTCCAAGTAATACTAAATTAGTAGTACCCATGCCTCCTAACCACGCACTCATACCATCATTAAGTGCTTTAGCTGGATCATTTACGATAAACATCATAGCTAAACCTGTAATTAAAATACCGAATAACGGATATAACAATACTGGCTTAATACCCTCAAGCGACTGAGGAAGACCTGCAAACAGCTTTTTAAGTCCTAGAACAATATATCCTGCTAAGAAACCTGCAATTAAACCACCTAGGAATCCTGCCCCACCGGTTGCTGCCATCAAGCCACCAACCATACCAGGCGCAAAGCCAGGACGATCCGCGATACTCATCGCAATGAAACCAGCTAATACCGGAATCATTAGAGCAAATGCATTACCCCCACCAATCGTCATAAGTGCTTCTGCTATTGGGTGATAGGATGGGTCGTTTGGATCTGACGCATTAATTCCAAAAATAAATGATAATGCGATAAGAATTCCACCACCAACTACAAACGGTAGCATGTTCGAAACACCATTCATTAGGTGCTTATAAAAGCCTTGTCGCTCATTCTTTCCTTCATTTGAGCTTCTATCTTCAGATTTGCCTGTGCTTTGATAAACAGGAGCATCCTGCTTAACAGCCTTTTCTAAAAGTTCAGCAGGTTTACGAATTGCCTGTGCTACAGGTACTTGAATTACTTTTTTCCCAACGAAAGGTTCCATATCAACCTTTGTATCGGCAGCTACAATAATAGTTGCAGCCTTTTCAATTTCTTCAGAAGTTAGTTTATTCTTGATGCCACTAGAGCCATTTGTTTGAACTTTAATTGAAATATTCATTTCCTTCGCTTTAGCTTTGAGCGAGTCTGCTGCCATATACGTATGTGCAATACCCGTTGGACAACCAGTAACAGCTAAGACAAAGGGACTGTCTGAATTAACTGTCTCAACAACAGGCTTTTCATCTTCTTGATTTACTTCATTTTCTTTTTCGTCTATTAAACTAATAATTTCATCTACTGATGACGCAGTTAGTAGTTTTTGTCTAAATGCTTCATCCATTAATAGAGTAGAAAGTCTTGATAGTGTTTCCAAGTGAGCATTATTGGCCCCCTCACTTGCCGCAATCATAAAGAATAAAAAGCTCGGCTGACCATCTAACGCTTCATAATCAATTCCTTGCTTAGAACGACCAAAAGCAATAGCAGGTGTTTTGACTGCACTTGTTTTCGCATGTGGTATCGCTATACCTTCTCCAATACCTGTAGTACTTTGAGACTCTCTTTTTAATATAGCTTCTCTAAAGTCCGAACGATTTACTAACTTATTAGAATGATCGAGCTTGCTTACTAATTCATCTATAACCGTTTCTTTGGTACTTGATTTTAAATCAATAATAATAGTATCTTTCTTTAATAACTCTGTAATCCTCATCGTAGAACACCCCTTTACCTTTCAACTACTTCTATTTGTTTTCTTAAAGTATATACTTGTTCCCTTGTACATAAATCAGGGGAAAATGCTGTTGCACTTCCTGAGGCAACGCCCATCTTAAATGCTTCTTTAAGATCTCTGTCATTCATATATGTTCCAATAAACCCTGCAACAACAGAATCTCCTGCTCCAACTGAATTTTCAACTATCCCACTTGGGACATTTGCGTGTAATACCATATCCTTATTAATGAGTAGCGCACCTTTTCCAGCTAACGAAACAATGACGTTTTCTGCACCTAATTCGACTAGTTTCTTTCCATAAGGTACAGCCTCTTCAGGAGTAGTTATCTCAACGTCAAACAATTCTCCTAGCTCATGATGATTCGGTTTTAATAAAAATGGTTTAAATTCAAGAGTCTTCAAGAGTGTCTTTCCTGAAGCATCTACTATTACCTTCACATCATTTTGCCTGCATATCTCGGCCATTTTCACATAAATGTCTTCCGGTAAAGAAACAGGGATACTCCCCGCTAAAACAAGTACATCTTCAGAAGACAAACTTTTAATTTTCTCCAACATCTCACTTAGTTGCTCTGAGGAAATCGAAGGACCAAGACCATTTATTTCTGTTTCAACATCTGTTTTTAATTTAATATTAATTCTTGAATCACCATTGACCTTTATAAAGTCAAAGTCGATCTCTTCACTGTGTAAATAATCTTCTATAAACTCACCCGTAAAACCGCCAACAAACCCTAAGGCTTTACTCTTAATTCCTAACCTTTTCAGTACTCGTGCTACATTTATTCCTTTACCACCTGGATATTTCATTTCTTTGCTGATTTTATTTAAATCTCCCATTTTAAAATCATTGATATGAACAATAAAATCAATGGAAGGATTAAGTGTACAAGTATAAATCACGTGACCACTACCTTTATTGTTGTTTTTGATTCATAAGGTGCTAAAACTTCTACATTTGATTCTGTAGTTATCAATTGTGCTTTATCTAAATCTACTATCTTTGAAAAAGCGACTTCACCAAATTTTGATGTATCAGCCAGGAAATAAGATTGACGTGATAATTGAATCGCTGTTTGTTTAATTAAAGCCTCTTCGGGATCTGGAGTCGTATACCCATATCGATAATGAACTCCGTTTACACCCATAAAACATTTATCAAAGGAGTATTGCTTAAGACTCGCTAATGCTCCACTACCAATGAGGGCTCTAGTTTTACTTTTTATATATCCACCAACTAAATAAGTGTTGATGTTATGTTCAAGCAATAAATCAATGTGTGTCAGTCCATTAGTGACAACAACAATATCCTTCCCCTTTAGGAATTCAATCATCTGAAAAGTTGTTGTTCCTGCGTCAAGGTAGATACATTCTCCTTGATTTACAAGACTAGCTGAGTATTCAGCAATTGACATTTTTTCTTGAAGGTTTTTGGTTGATTTCTCAGGTATACCTAATTCATTACGATTCCCTTGAGGTAATGATGCTCCTCCATGAATTCGTTTAATCAGATTTTGCTCTTCGAGTAATTGTAAATCCCTACGGATTGTTGATTCGGAGGTATTGGTTTGTTCAACAAGCTCCTGAACTTTGACAATTGATTTCTCGTTTACAAGTTCAAGGATCAATCGATGTCTTTCCTGTGTTAACAATGACATCACTTCCTCTATTTGTTTGTAATTACATACTACCGTAAGCCTTTTCATAAATCAACCAAAAACTATCAAAAACAACCAAAACCAACCATTGCCATTTACTGTATATTCACATTTACTTACTTATTACAATTTGCATTTCAACTGACAAATATGATGTTTCTTTTAATGATGGGTTCTAAGTTGCGCCAGCCCCACAACAAAAAACAACCACAACGAGTTATAGTACTTAACTCGTTGTGGTTGTTTCTTTTTCTTGAGTTTGCATCTGGTTTTTACTGTTTTCAAAATGAAATATTACCTTCTTTTCTACCTCACTCCATTCCAATGCAGCATCAAAGGACTTTTCTCCTTTTTTAAACCCTTTTATACTGTTGGTTTTTCCTTCAGTTAAGAGCTTTTTAATATTAGTTGGAGTAATCGTTTTCGATAATATTTTTTTAGACAATGTAAATTTACATTGCTTTTCCTTATAATTTGTACATCCATAAAAACTGCCTTTATCAACAACTTTTCCATCACATAACTTACACTTTCCTACTTCTGTCCCGGTTGTAAACTTAGACTTTCTTGTAGGGATTTTATCGATTTCAATATGGTTAAAGTTCCATTCTTTCGACTGGCTAATTGCATCCGTTACAATTTTTTCAGAAAGCTTTTTTGTTTGCTCCATGAAGGTAATCGCAGAAGCTTTTCCTTCTCCAATTTCACTTAGCCTCTGCTCCCATTTAGCTGTCATTTCAGGAGAAGCCAGTATCTTTTCTCCAATGGCATCAATGAGGAGCATACCTTTTTCCGTAGCGAAAACTTGGTTTTTTACAACATCAATGTATTTTCGATCCTTAAGCATTGTAATAATTCCTGCTCGGGTTGCCTCAGTTCCTAAACCTTCTTTTTTCATAAGTACTTTTTCCAGTTCGTTATTATCAAGGTGTTTCCCCGCTGTCTTCATCAATGTAATTAATTGACCTTCAGTATAGCGTTTAGGCGGTTGAGTTTTGCCTTCCTTCACCTTAACAGACTTCACTTTACCAACCTCATTCTCTTCTAAGATAGGTAAAATAACATCATTGTCTTTCTTGGAGTCTTCTTCAAAAATGACCGTTCTCCAGCCTTCTTGAATAAGTTGCTTCCCCTTTGACTTAAAAGTTGCCCTCTCGTCGACAAGGGTTGTTATCGTTGTATAATCAAAAATGGCTACTTCGTAATGTGCCGCAATTAAACGACGAGCAATTAAATCATAGATTTTTTGCTCATCCCCTGACAACTTAGAGATGTTTGGCACTTGCTCTGTTGGAATAATAGCGTAGTGATCTGTAACCTTCTTTTCATTTACATACCGTTTATTGTTCATAATTGAAGGCAATGGTGCTGGTAGATAAGATTGATACTGCTCTTGCTTACCCAATTTCGAAAAGATTTCAGGAATTGTTTCGGCTTCACCTTTCGTAATGAAGCTTGAGTCTGAACGCGGATATGAAATAAAACCTTTTGTATATAACCCCTGTGCAATATCAAGCGTTTTCTTTGGTGAAAACTTAAAGGCTTTATTTGCTGTAGCCTGCAAGGAGGATAAATTAAAAAGAAATGGCGGTAAGTACTCTTTCCTATCCTTTATTAATTCTGAGACCAAAGCTTGCTTTCCTTTACAAAATGCCGCGATTCTTTCAGCCATTGCCTGTTCTTTTATACGAGATTCATTGTCCTTTTCCCATTTACCTTCATATACTTTACCGTCTATTGTAAAACTAGCAAGAACTTCCCAAAAAGGTTCAGAAGTAAACTCAGCAATCTCACGCTCTCTTTTAACGATTAGAGCAAGCGTTGGTGTTTGAACACGACCTGCTGAAAATACATCAGAGACACCTTGTTCTTTTAAAAGGAGAGAATACACTCTGGAAGCATTGATACCAACAATCCAGTCAGCACATGCTCTTGCTCTTGCCTCATAATATATATTTCTAGTTTCCTCTTCAGGTAATAGATTACTGAAGCCCTCTTTGACTGCTTTTTCTGTTAGAGATGAAATCCATAGTCTTTTCATTTCTTTCTTAATTCCAGCTGTAGCAATCACTGTCCGAATAATAAGCTCACCTTCACGACCAGCGTCGCCTGCATGGATTATTTCTGAAACTCGATTATTGTGTAAAAGCTGTCTTATCACATTAAATTGTTTTTGTTTGGATTTCATGACCTTATATTGGAATTTTTCAGGTATGAGTGGAAGTGTCCCTAGTGACCACTTTTTCCAGGAGGGGTTGTATTCTTCAGGGTACAATAATTCACAAATGTGGCCGACTGCCCATGTAAAAAAGGCACCACCCGGGAAGATTTCATTTGGAGCAACCTCAATATACCCTTGTTGCTTCTTTGATTTAAAAGGAGCTGCTAGCTTTGTAGCTTGGTCTGGTTTTTCAGCTATTATAACTTTCATCTTTTAATCACCTAATCATTAAAATGAAGGAAGAGAAGGATTTCTCCCTCTCTACTATATTTTTCATTATACTTTAAAATCGTCCGTATAAAAACTAGTAATTCAATCAAATACCATTTCTTTTTTTATAATGTGCTCTACCGTGATTATCGGTATTTCACTTAAAATAACATCTACTACAATAATACCAAATGAATAATCAAGGATCGCAATCGATGTATCCTCAGATAAGTTCTCAAGAACATCCTTATATTCCATCACTCTATTATATAAATAGGTTCGGTCCATTTCTTCTTTTTCTAGCTTTGCCCCAAGTCTAATAATAGCTTCTTCATCATTTAACATACACCGATACATCCTGATCCCTCCAAATGAACATGCTTTTTTACATCATATTCAGGAGTGATTTACAATATTAGTAATCTTAAAACCAGGAGATTAAATAATTAAGCTAAAATTCGTTCAATTACAATTTGCTTATTTTCAGCCAAATTAATGATTGTTTCATCTACTTTAACAAGTGGCATTAAACTATTATAAGGATTAAGCATTAGAATGACTCCACAACGCCCATCACTTAATACTACTTCACTTCCTACAAGAGTCTGCATTATGTTTGAGAGAAAAGGAAGTAGTATCTTAGGGTCAAATTTGCCAAAGACATCTTCATTCATTTGTTTTATTACTGAATAAAAAGGCAATGCGTCATGATACACCCGTTTTGAACTCATCGCGTGAAATACATCAGCGACTGCAACAATCTTACTAATAAGAGAAATCTGTTCACCGTGTATTCCAAATGGATATCCTGTACCATTTTCTCGTTCGTGATGTTGCAACGCAACAAGTGAGATATCTCGCGAAATACCAACTGTATTTTTTAATAGTTTGTACCCATATAACGTATGTTTTTTAACGATATCATACTCTTCTGCTGTCAGTTTCCCTGGCTTGTTTAGAATGTATGAGGGTATTTTTGTCTTTCCTATATCATGTAACGTAGCTGCTATTGTAACTTTTTCTAATTCAGTGGAGGATAAGTGTAGCCATTTTCCAATTAACGTAGCAATTACCCCTACTCCAATGTTATGACGGTATGTATAATCATCTGCTTTTCTTAATTCATGAAACAAGTAAAATAACTGAGGGGTTTCAACTGCTTGTTGTATGGTTGGAATGATCGTCTCTTTTATTTCCAGTAGTGGTATATGGTTTGTATTTTGAACATAGTCAAAAATCGTTTCAACCTGAATAATTGCTTCTTCTATTTTTGCTGATATCTCAAGAAATTTTTCTTTTACTTTTGGTTTAGTTTGTATACAACCTTGACCATTAGTAAGGCTCTCAATTACAGCATCCATTTCTCCTGAACTAAAAGGACTATGCTTCATCCAATCCTCCCCCAAACACCAGAACATAATAGGTGTCTTTCCCGTTTTTTAGACAAAAAGATTTTATATTCCTAATTATAACAAATAATTCCATTACTATACTACATAACCGAACACCATTTTTCGACATACTTATTGTTTTGTTAACAAATAATGACATGTAAACAACATTTAAGTACGTGTGAATAATTCGATATAGCATGACTAACGATATACTTTAGGAGGTGGATTAGAAAATGAAGAATCATAATGATGACATTACCACAGGCTTTAATGATCTTACACAAGTAGAGATGTCAATTATTGCAGCACAAAAAATGGTTGGTTCAGCAACAATGAGTATGGATGAGGAAATATTAGCAGATGCCGCTAGAGCAGTTGAAGATGCACGAGCACTGTTACAGAGCGCAATGGAAAATCAAACTGGACTTGATGGGGACTTTTTACAAAAATCACAAAATACACTATCGCAATGTGAACATCAATTACAAGAAGCACGCCATTAAGATAAACCGCCAAATCGGCGGTTTTTTACTTAGACAATTTGTCACCGTACGTTTTTAATTTCTGGCCAACTGTGCATTGTTTGATACAAAAGGTTTGAGCCTTCTTTTTACCAAATTCCTTTCGAAAATAAGACTGGAGGAAACATTCTTTACAATACGTATCGAGTATTTCACCTACCTCCATTCTTATTTGTTTTTCATTCAACATTCATCACTCCTGTTTCTTGTTTTTTATTTATGGATATGAGCGTAGGCTTATTTACTTACCATCCAATTCAAAATTACTTGAAACAATAACACCTTGTAATGCCTGTGTTGCTAACTTATCTGCTTCGTTATTTTCCTTCCGAGTAATTGGATCATAATTTGGTATTATACCAAGGCTCTTAATTTTTTCTTCAATACGATCTAACCAACGATTTAAATTTTCTTCCATACATGGCCACTCTCCAGATAGTTGCTTTAATACAACATGTGAATCGCCACGGAATGTTACAGGCAAATGATGTACGCCTAACTCCTCTAATTTTTGAAGCATAAACCAAAAAGCAGCATACTCAGCCTCATTATTATTATCTAATTCATCAAAAGCTTCATTTACTCGCACTCTATACTTTTTCTTGTTTTGTGTATAATAAATAGCTACCCCTAAACCTGACTTGTTTGTACCTATATCAAAACCACCATCAAAATAAGCAATTACATCATGCGGCTCTGTCTCAATCTCTTTAAGTAACTTAGTAATTTCTTTCTTAGTCCATTTTGTATGTTGCTCATCATAAAAAAAGAGCTCTTTAACTCTTCCAGTTTTCTCAAAATCATCGGAAATGAGTAATGCTTCTTCTGCTTTCATCAACTCTGTATTAAGAACAACTACCTTATTTCTCGGTGTTTTATAAGTCCATTCAATCCACAGTTTCAAAAAACCCCGTCCCTTCAAGTAAATAAGATGAATTATTGAAATATCTATCCAAAACTTACTTTCATTTTTCCATTTTTTCTATCCATTATACACTAACTGCTTTCGTATCATCTGTGAAATAGTTTAACTGTTCTGTATTCAGTTAATGTGTTAAACTACTTTTAGACTTTTGTAAAGGAGGCCATTTTTTGATTGAAGTATATATAGATGGTGCTAGTGCTGGTAATCCTGGACCATCTGGCGCAGGAATATTTATAAAAGGGAATGGTCAGGTGGAACGCTATTCCATTCCTTTAGGTACAATGTCAAATCATGAAGCTGAGTATTATTCCCTCATTAAAGCACTAGAGATTTGTATTAAACAAGGATATAGAACTGTGTCCTTCCGAACTGACTCACAGCTAGTAGATCGGGCGATAGAAAAGGAATATGTAAAAAATAAAACATACGCCCCTCTGTTAGAAAAAGCACTCTCTCTATCAAACCAATTAGATTTATTTTTTATGAAGTGGATCCCGAGCAGTCAGAATAATGTGGCTGATGAGTTAGCTCGTAAGGCTATACAATTGAATACACCAAAGGAATGATTCATAAATGAAAAAAACATTACTTGCCGATAGTAGCCTGTTATTTGTTGCTTTTATATGGGGAACTACCTTCGTATTGGTTCAAAATGCTATCAGAGTTTTAGAGCCCATGTCATTTAATGCAACACGATTTTTTTTAGCTGGTATGATCCTACTTTTATGGCTATTTCTTTTTTATCGATCACAAATAAAACAAATTAATAAAAAAATGTTAACTGCAGGAATTTTAATGGGCTTATGGCTTTTTAGTGGATACGCCCTACAAACCTTTGGACTACTCTATACAACGTCCTCAAAAGCTGGTTTTATTACAGGTTTAAGTGTTGTTCTAGTTCCATTGTTTGCTTTCTTCCTACTGAAACAAAAACCAAAGCCTAATGCAATACTGGGTGTATTAGTAGCAACAGTTGGATTGTACATGTTAACGCTAGGGGATTCTGTTAGTGTAAACAAGGGCGATGTTTTAGTATTTTTTTGTGCGATTTCATTTGCTCTTCATATAATTTTTACTGGCAAGTATACAACTCTTTTTCCAACACTTTTACTTACAGTAACTCAAATACTTACAGTCGCTGTATTATGTTCAGTATTTGCATTCATATTTGAGGATTGGAAAGCAATCTATTCAAAGGATATTCTTCTCTCAAATGAAGTAATCATCGCATTACTTATAACATCTATTTTTGCTACTGCCTTAGCCTTTTTCCTACAAACCAATTTTCAAAAATATACTACTCCAACCCGTGTTGCTCTTATTTTTGCGATGGAACCAGTATTTGCAGCACTAGGTGGTTATTACTTAGCAGATGAAAGACTAACACTTATTGCTATTTTCGGATGCTTGTTTATCTTTGTTGGGATGATTTTCACAGAGTTACCTGGTCGTAAGAAAAAAAGCATACAAGCATCAGAACATATATCCTATTAAAAAAAGCGACCTCCTTGGGGTCGCTTTCGATTATGTTTATATGATTTTTCTTTCTTCAATTAGTTTATAAGCATCTTTTCTTTTCACGATATCGTGCTCTTTAAACATTTCTAGAACAGAAACATAGAAGCTCCCATCAAACTGCTTTTGTGCTTTCAATGTTATTTCTAATGCAGTATTTACTAACTCATCTGAAGCACCTGTATAATGCTGACCAAATGAAATAAAGCCGAGCGCGTCTTCCCCAAAAATGAATCCTTTCTCTGCTAAATAGGAAAGATAATCTTCTACTGTTTTTACTGATTTATTCAACTGATTCCCCGCCTTACAAAATAGATCGTTCCTATTTATCTTAGCGTATTTGAGGAAAAATAACTATTCTTTTTTAGTTAAAAGGTACCCGATTGTCCCTGTTAATAAACCAAATAGTGCCCCTCCAAGAACTTCCTGTGGCTGATGACCTAACATTTCTTTTAACTTCTGTTCTTTTTTATCATGAAAATGTTTATCTTGGTCTCCACTTAATCGTTCGATATTTTCATCAAGCTGATTCACCTTTAATGTTAATTCACCTGTTTGTCTGCGTATCCCTTGCGCATCATACATAACGATTAGACCGAAAACAGTTGATAGAGCAAAATCAATTGTGCTAACTCCTCTTTTTAAGGCAACATATGTTGCTAAAGAGGCTACACCGGCTGAGTGAGAACTGGGCATCCCACCTGTTTCTACAAAGGTTCCCCAATCCCATTTACCCGTTTTGATTTTCTTAATAGGAATTTTTAAAAACTGAGCAAGTCCAATGGATGCAAGTGCTGTATATACTGCTTTATTCATGCTGATAAATTCACCTCATGATTAGTTTTAGAATAATCAATGTTTCTATACAAACATAATCCACTTTTATTAGGAAAAGCTAAAAGTGGAGGTGAGTAGAATGAGTAAAAAAAGAAATCGAGGTACAAAAGCACCAGGGGTTAACCCTCAGGGCTACGGACAAGATGCAGATTTCACTCCAAATCCAAAAAGTGAACTAGAAAATAGAGCGAAGAAAAGTAATACGAAGATATAATTTAAATAAACCAGGGATTACTAAGCCCTGGTTTTGTTTGATTATACTATTAATTTATCGAGTCCTTTAAATTCTAATTCCTTAAATTTTGATAGAACTTTGTCTCGATCAATAGTAATGCAAGCTTCTTCTAGAGAGCAAGAGATTGGTACTTCACAGTGAATCTTCGCTAGCTTTCTTGACAGGTGTAACATCTCTAAATCCTCTTGAATTTTAGATCTTTGACCTTTCGTCAGTGAGTCAAGATTTTCTAGAATTCCTTCAATTGTTTGGTATTGTTGTAATAATTTGATTGCCGTTTTCTCACCAATACCTCGAACTCCTGGATAGTTATCGCTACTGTCTCCAGCCAAACATTATGAAATCTAAAATTTTTGTTCAACAACATAATTAACTGATATTATCAACTTTTCACTAAAAAATTATTATTTTTTTGTTTGGACAAAAAATAGTCATAGTATACATAAAAACTTGGGATTTTTGGAAAATTCCAGTCAAAAAATTGGACATTTTATCGGAATAATCCAATCATATTTAGATGCAAAACGATTTTTAAAGCGCCTACCTAAAATGACGGCCTTTGAAATGCTTCTTACTTTAAATCAACCACCGGTAACAGAATCTGATTACGGCCAATGAAATGTACCACCAATGACATTCTATTTACCACCTAATGACAAGTAATGTACCAGCAAATGACAAGCTGTTTACCACTTATAACCGTCAAATATTTTTGAATACTTTTTGCTCATTAAGATTGAACACTTTTCGCCCCCAAAATTGTGCTTCGGTGTTTGATTCTGTAACTGGGTTCATTAAATTGAATCACTTCCACTCTATGGAGGAGTCGATTTAAAATCGCTGTAGTAATGCCCTGGTCTCCCCTTTAACTCGCCCAATTATTTATGTGTACAAAGCTAATGTTAAACAATAGGAATTTCTTCAACTTGGGTTAACTTAAGAATTTTGACCAATTCAGGTTGATTTTCAAAAAATTTATTCTCAAAATCAAAATTAACAGGTCCCTCAAAAGCTGCATAAATAATATCTTCTTTTCCTCTATAAAACCCCAACATCCTGAGGCCAAGTTCCAGGGATCTGGATTTTACAAAGCTTTGCACAATAGATTCAGGGAATAGTTATTAATTAACTTGAAACGTGTATCATAATAAATATCATGGTTTTTTCCTTTTATAGAATCAGAAAATAAAGCTGATTTTAATGAGTTCATTAATTCAGGTGTAGGATTTATGTCTGTTGTGTAATTAGTTTGTGCATCTTCAACTTTATATAAAATTTCAATCAAGTTTGAAAATCCACTATCCATGGAAGAACGAGTGTCTTTAATTTCTTGTTTTATAGTATTTATTTCTTTTGCGCTTTTACTAATTTTATGAAGAGTTTCAGTTACTATTATTGACTGCTGTGATGACTGCTCCCCCTTAACTATAGAATAAAAAATAGCTATTACTGATAAGAACAAAGAACTTAATCCCATAGCAAAAGTTATTTTATCGAGTAATTCTGAAGATGTATCAACCCTTATGGTCCAGCTTAATATTAACACAAATAACAAAAACGCTATCCAATAGATATAGTCTTTCTTCTCAAATCTGTTTAAGAAGCCTTTTACACTTTCCATACTAATCCTCCGTTAATAGATATCTTTAGTACCTTTCATTCTACCATAACTATCCATTTTTAAGCTTTTATAACTAGGTAATAGTTATCCCACGAATAAAATAATCAACATAAGATTTTTTAGGAAAAGATAAAATGTAGTCAGTGAATAGTTTGATATAATGATAAAATAATTATGTAAAGTATTGGATATTACATATACATCTTGGGAAGACATCCTATAAATAATAGAGTAATAGGAGTAGGTAGGAATGGATTTCAGTTTTTTTGAAGCTTTAAAATGGGGTTTGACTTACTATGGTCTATGTTAACTGCAACTCTTTACTCTATTGCTAAGAAACGCAGGGGTAGGTGCCTTTCAAAAGAGTATGTAAATAATAGGACTTTTTTATTGTGGGAATGTTCTAGTGGCGAAACTTGGATTGCCACTAGAACATTAAAAGTGGAACGTGGTGTCCTCGCTGTAAAAATTAAAATGCCAAGACGACAAGTAAAATCAGAACAGTTAAGTTTGTTTTAATAGAGGAATCTATAGGGGGGAATTTTGTGGGCTTTAAATTTATACCGGAAAGCATAGAAAGTGAAATTAGGGACTTAATGACTTTTTGTAACAATTACAAGATTGAGTATGATTTTGAACATGGATATGTATTTGATGAGGATTATGATTACACGGATGAAGATGAAGACGAGGATATAATTATTAATGATGAAATTGAATTTAATTTGTATCTACCACGTTCGGATTATGAAGAAAGTAATTTTACATTAGGAGAAGTCCTTGAAATGGCAAGAGAAGCTAAAAACTGCATAAAGGTAGATGAAGATGGATTCATCGGTAAAAAATTAGCTTTAGTACGAATTGATAGCTATAATAGAGAAGTTTTGACAAGAATAACTGATGAAAACCCTCATGTTACAGCTCTTACTGAAATAATTGATGACCAAGAATATAAGATAAATATTGTTGAAGGGGTAACAAGTTATGGCCTTGCTTTAACGATAGAGAAGAAATATAACAAATATACCCCGCCAGTTGATTATGATGATATGTTTATTGAAATCCGTGCCGAAAGTGACTTGAACCATGATATAATCAATAGCCTTGTACAAGCCTATATGTTTGAGATTAAGTCTACATTAAAGGTGGAAATTCATATATCTCCTCGCCCATATTATGATCCTTGGGAAGACGATGAAAACGAAATTGATATCTCATCAACTCCACTAAAATTAAGGCCTTTGTTAAGAGGTAAGGGGATAAGTGAATTATTAGATTTATATAATTCTACTTTATCCACCCAAAATGCTGAGATATTATTACTAACTTATGTAAAAGTAATAGAGTATGTTTCGCAAAGTGTTATCCAGAAAGACCTTATTGCATCAACACTAACCAAATTGTCTAGTCGAAGAGCACTATCACCAGATGCTACATATATTCTAGAATTGAATAAAATATTCGATAACCACAGAAACAATAAAAAAGACCATCAGGCAATAAAACTGACAATTGAAACTTGTTGCGATATTCATGAGATTGTGCCCTCTGCTCCACAATTTTTAAAAGTAACAAATCGACTTACAGTAGATAGTAAACAAGATGTTAAACAAAGGGCAATAGAAGAAGTAGCTTCCGCAATTAGTCAGACGAGAAATATGTTTGCCCATGCAAAAACAAATTATGATCTTAAGGGAATGGAGTGTCCAGTGGACCAACTACATGAATTTGCTGAATGTGTAGATATTCTAGCACAACAAATAATTAGATGGTTTGCTAGAGAACATGAGGATAATAGAGTGGTTTAATTTAAGGTACTCTTTGGAGTCGAAAATTCTTAGAGGGAGGTTTAGGTGAAAAAATGGGGCATTATGCTACATTAACTGTAAATGGCTTTGAGCTTTATTCATCTAAAAGCTTTGTAAATCCCGAACTCATGACTTTGTTTAGGGAATCAGATAAACAAATACAAAACTGGATTGACGAAGATAATGAAGAATTGGTTTCCTATAGATATGTTAATTCAGTAAAAAATATCAAGTTGCGTTTAGATATTATGGGATTTAACTTAAACAATTCTCATAATGATTTTATAACGAATAATGACTATGAGTATTATGTACCCGTTTATGAAGATGAACAAATAGAAGACCAAGTGCTTTCTGGATATACATTTGATAGCTGGCTAAAAGCAATGGAAAATATAATTTTTAATAAGTTCAGTATTTATGAATTAAAAGATAAATTTTGTAATTTTAAAAAGAACAATAGTCCTATAGAAACCTATATTTTGATAGAGCATTTTGATGGTGAATCATTTTTTGGTTTTGAATCATCAGATATAAGATTTGTAATTAGAAGTCTATTGGAATTATTCAGCGACGAGGATAAATTTATTTTAGATTATTCTGACCTTATAGACGGTGGATATTGTGATGAAACTGATGAGCTTAGTCAGGAATCAATAGATTTATTATCTAAATCTTCCTTAGCTAATCAGAAGACCATTATAATAACAGAAGGATCTTCTGACATATCAATAATCAAAAGAACTATGAAGGTATTGTATCCGGATGTTTTAGAATATTATTCCTTTATGGATTTTAGTACCCCAAAAGCATCCGGTAGTGCAGCATCACTTGTAAATTACCTAAAAGGATTTATCGGCTCAGGTATTAATAACAAAGTTATTGGTCTTTTTGATAACGACACTGCTGCAATTGATGCAGTAAAAAATCTAAAAAATATTAATATACCCTCAAATATAAAAATTTTGCACTACCCAGAGTTAGATATAGCAAACCACTATCCTACATTAGGTCCTACCGGAACTATAAAAACAAATGTCAATGGTTTAGCAGGTAGTATCGAATTATATTTGGGGACAGATATTTTAATGGATAATCAAAATAATTTTACTCCTATCCAGTGGAAAGGGTACAATTCTTCATTGAATCAGTATCAAGGAGAAATTGTTGATAAGGACCTTTTACTAAAGAAATATTATGATTTACTAGATGATATAGAAAAAGGTAAATTACCTAATTTAGAAATACATGATTGGTCAGGAATGGAGAAAATCTTTGATATGATATTTAAGGCATTTGATTAAGTGTACAGAGTATATATATATTACCCCACCGCTTTTTTAGTGATGGGCTTATTTTTAGTCCTTCTTTAAATACATCTACACCGCATAGTAATCAAAACTGCATTTTGATGGTGACGAAAAGATAAAAAACTGTAATTTCACTTACTGCTTTAAACTTGGAGAGAATCTAAATATTTGATTTTTTATCTTTTTCACATCAAGGGGGAGGAACCTGTTCCGTTCCTTATAGCTGGACTGAGCAGGATATTTATGAAGGATCTAGAAAGATAATCTTCGATTATTTCAGTAACCACTCTAAGTAACTTATCAACAATAAAAGCCCTACACGATTCCTAGATTGTTAATCTGTAGGGCTTTTTTATCCATTGGTAAATGTGTTTTGCGTAGCCTGGTAAATTCCTTTACGAACAGTGGTAAAAAAGATGGCAAGGGTGGTAAAATCCCTTGGCTGTAATCAGAATCTAAGTAATAAATAAATTTGATAGCCTGGGAATCACCGAGGAATATAAATCCAGTTAAATAAAAACCTAATAAAAATGCAGGATCTAAAGTAGATCTGCACTTTTTGTATTTTCAATATAAATATGCAAAACTAGATCGCAAGTAATCGTTTGCCAATTTAATTGTTTTTTCTGATATGAGTCAAAGACTTACAATACTCGATTACTTTTTAGTGATTTTTTTGCATGATCTTATTATTCTCTACTTATCTCCTGAAAATTTGATTCAATTAGTTCGTATAATATCTACTCAAACTCCGACTTTAAAACAAGCCAACTAAAAGTAGTTGGCTTGTTTTACTACTCTTCAAAAATAGAATTTAGCTTCCTTCTCCATTCGTTCTCATATATTACCTGAAACTCTATATTTTTTTCACCTAGGTCTATTCCGAGTTCATTCCACGATGTTTTCTTTCCCAATTCGTTACATAACTCAAATACACTTTCTTTGTACTTAGTATCTTCATTTTTTAGGTGTAATCCTTTTGTTTCAATAATATATAAAGTATCGTAGTCTTGTTCGTTATCTTTACTTTTATCGGCAAGAATGAAATCAGGATAAATTCTGTTCTTTTTCCAACCCTGAACATAATAAAAATTCTTCTTTACAAGATTTCTATACCACCATAAAAGTTTTTCTTGCTCCTCAAGATAAAGTGCTACTTTCTGTTCCAAGCCGTTCATATCGTCAGCTGGAACTTGTTCAAAAAGACTCAGCTGAATAGGTTCTCTGTTTTCCTTTGTCAATCTTGTAGAATTATCTTTTATCGTTATTCTACTTGGAATTCTATGAGCTGAATCCTCTTGAATAAAAAACTGAATTCTTTTTTCTATTACTAATTCCCTAAAAACATCTTCGGCTAATCTATCCCTCTCAAGTTCTAACTTTTTGACTAGTTCTTCAATAATATACACAAAGTTATCTTCAACCATTACCTTATCGTACCTTGTTGAGAGTTTATTGAACACTCCCTCTGCTATTTCATGTGCTATCCAAGGGTTTGGAACAACCGATAACATATGACGAGTTACAAATAGAGGATCGATAGATAGACCAGCTATAAAATCTTTCTTATTAGAGATTTTAATTACTTCTTCCTTGTCGTTACTTGCTGTAATATCTAATATTTGATCCTTTTGTTTTCTTTTTTCTAATGTTAAATTTTCAATTTCTGAAAGATCAACTTTAGACCAATCTATTCTTCTGAATATGTCCATTTCGTAACTTACTTCACGCCAGTTATTTTCCTCTTGATATACAAAACGAGGTAAAAATATCTTCCCTTGAAATTTTTTATATTTTTCTCTGTATTTAATTGGTATTTCTCTAGCATTGGGTATCTGGCCACCAGTATCGGAAGTCTCGGAGATTCTATTAGCTATATCACCCATTCCATCTTCTTTGAGCCTTTCCCTTATCTCATCTATAAGTCTTCCTGACTGTTGTCTATAGCAATAGACATAACTTTCATCCAAATCTGAAATACCTGTTTTTTTTGCATATGGTTGTCTAAGTATTCGACCTACTAATTGAGTCATCGATCTCTCTGCTTGTGAATTACTTAATATGGTTAAAACATAAGCAAATGGACAATCCCAACCTTCTTGTAAAGCTTGTTTAGTAATTACATATCTAATAGGACAATCTGGGTCCATTAAATCAATACCTTCAATATCATCAGTTTCACTTGTTTTAATTGCGATATGATCAGTAGGTATATTGCATTCGTTTAATAGATAATTTTTTACATCCTCTGCATGGATATAACCCTGTCCAATTTGATCACCACCTGTTCTTTCCACTTGTACTAAGCATATTGGACGAATTTTCATACCTGAGTTAGCAGCATAATCTATAGCAATCTCTTCTAATTCATTTCTTTTACTTACACTTTCAAGCATTGTGTGTCGCCAGTCCGTACTAGCTTTATTATTAATGTGTAAATCTAGCTTTATCATTTCTTCTTTTAGTAAGTCCAAACCGGTAACATTTACAAGTTTGTTACTTAATTCTGTTGGAGTAGCAGAGAGTTCTACAATTATTTTCGGATTAAAATTCATAATAGTTGTTTGAGCATTAATACTGTAACTCTTATGGCCCTCGTCAACAATTATTATTGGTTTCAATAGCTTGATAGTATTACCTAAAGAGGTTTTTATTTGATTACCGAAGAATCCAGTTTCATCTGAGTAACAATCAAGATTACCTATTTTCTCTAGAAGTGCATTATTCTCTGCTGGTGAATCTTCATCTGGAAAAAACACCTCATAACCACCTGAATCTTGAAATATCTTTAAGGTTTCTCTAGTCTGTCTATTTGCACTTGGTAACATTAAAAGCATTATTACTAAGTTTTCTTGGATATCTTGTGGAGTAAAATAATCACTCTTCTCAATAATCATTGTCCTATCTCCACTTGCTATATCAAGAGATTGTCTATATGGATGTTCCCTGTCTTTTAAGCCTTCTAATGTTTGTCTGTATATTTGATTACTTGGGACAATCCATAAGATGAAACCTGTCTTACTTTGCGTATAATAAGTCAATATGGAGTCTACAGTTTTTACTGCAAGTAACGTTTTTCCTCCACCAGTTGGAACTTTTAAACAGAAATTTGGTAAATACTCACCTAAACCATTCTTCTTAGGTTTATACTCTTCTTCTAAACCGAGTTCTTCCCATGCTTTCTTCGGAAAATCGAATTCGAAATCTTTATCTATTAGTATTTGTTCATCAAATTTGGCTTTTTTCTCTAACAATTTATCCAAGTAGATATTAACTTGTCTAAGTGAATATTTTTGAAAATCTTTTAATTCCATTAATATCAACCCTTAAATTTATATATTTCAAATGGAAGTTGGCAAAACTCAATATTAAGTTCATGTAAATGATTTTGATCTAAATATTTCATAGGTGCAAATACTAATCTTTTTTTCCCAGCATATGTTTTTAACTCTCTAGCCTTCTCTAATGTAAGTGCCGTAGTTTTTAGATATTCCATATCTGGTTTGTAAAAAAGATACACTTCATATTCAGTTGACTCACCAATATATGAAATAGACTCATTAACTTGTTCAGGATCAAACTCTTCCCCCGTCGATGTATAGAAAACATACCTAGCTAAATCCCCATATGATGGTAATCTATCACCTTTTAAGAACAGTTCCATTTCAATAGCATTACCTAATGAAAATAAAGAAAAGCTCCCACCAAACCCATTTTTCACACTTTCATCTCTTGCTGTTTCAACACCATTAATTATTCTACGGACTCTTTCAGCTGTTATATCGTTAGCATATTCTTCCATTTCTACTAATATAAATTTACGATTGCCGTAGTCTTCTTTATTTAACTCCAAAACAGCATGTGCAGTAGTACCTGATCCAGCAAAGCTATCTAGAACTATTGCATCAGGATTACTATGAAGGCCAACAATCCATTTATATAGTTTAACTGGTTTAGGGGTATCGAAGATTTTCTCTCCAAATATATCCTTAATAATCCTAGTTCCATCTGCATTACTTCCTAAGTCATCCAACCATGTCTTCCATCCAATTTTTTTAGTAAGCTCACGAATCTTAGCATAAGGAACCCATCTTTTAGTTTCACCATTATACGTTACCCCATCATCATAGGGCATCGCTTCCCAATGTGCATGTTCGTAATCTTCTAAAATTGCCATCATATCAGGGTTATTCTTTCCCCATCTCCAATGCCCCTCTTTACCATCGTTACGAATAGGATAAACCTCAGTTCCATCAGGAGTGGTAATAGAAAACCATTGTCCAGGACGATCCTCTCTTAGTGAAGTTCCTCCCCATTTTCGTAATTCTCTACCCTTTTGATATGGTCCAAATTTATCAACTAAATTGAGTTCTCCTACATCTACTTCTTCTTGAGTTAAACAAGAAGGATCCCCATTATGATAGATTACTATATATTCATGTCCAGTTCTAAGGCCAGTTTTTTCCTTACCACCACTTGGCTCCGATAACCAAGGAGCACATGCAACTCTGTTTTCAGCACCAAATATCTCATCCATTAACAAACCTAGGTTATGTACCTCATGATCATCAATTGTTATCGCAATTATTCCATCTTTACTCATTAATTCACGTAATAGTTTTAGTCTAGGCATCATCATACAAAGCCATTTATCGTGCCTGCTTAAATCATCTTTATTCACAACTTCTCCCAGCCAACTTTGCATCATAGGTGAATTAACATTATCATTATAGATCCATTTTTCATTACCAGTATTATATGGTGGATCAATTACAACGACCTGTACCTTACCACTATAAATGGGAAGTAGAGCTTTAAGAGCTTTCAAATTATCGCCTTTAATTATTAAGTTATCATGGAGACTCACTTTTTCTGTAATACTCTTATCGTTTTCTGGTATTAATTCGTGATATTTTACCCCGTAATGATAATTTTGAACAAACGCCTTCCCCTTGAAATTTATAATTGGCATTTTAATATCCTCCCTAAAACTAGTCCTTATACATATAATACCAAAGGTTGTAACTATATGCTGTCGAATTTTGCAGTATTTTAAGAAGTGTATTTTGTGAGAAATAAAAAGATGAAGATATGATAATTATAAAAAGCGTCCAATTAAGACGCTTTTATTCTTGTTTTATTTATAGATTACTCTATATTATAGACCAATTAGATTGATGTAGTTTTATTGTTTGGTGCTTTAGTATCTTCAATAGAAGGCATATTATCAGTTTCTGCATTTCTAACGAATTTCCTAATAGTTTCAACCTCAATAAAATAATTTTCGATCTGCTCAATTTCATTTTTTCCAAAAGATGATGGTCGATCTAATAACCTTCTATATAAGTCATAAAACTCAGATTCTCCATGTCTAAAAGATTTAAAATTTTTATCAACTTTGAACCCCCGATGAAATGCCAACAATATAGCGGTATGAGAAGAAATTATTGTTACTAACAAACTTGATGAGTTAAAATTTCCTGCATTCATACTTTGAATTAATATTGGTATGGTTATTGAAGAAGGTATCGTCCAGCACAAACAATAGTAATGAAAATTCCTGTATTTTTCAGCTTGGTTTTTCCAAAATATTAAAGTACCTTGTATCCTTGAATAATGTTGTGTTAATAATTCTCTTGTTTGTTCTGAAAAGTGTTGGTTTTTATCAAATGATTCTCCACCTGGGTGCAATTTAACTTTTCGAAGGATTGCTTTTAAAGTAGGGTAAAAAGTTAATATAGCAGTTAACAAATACCCATAAGTAAAATAAGTCCAAACGCTCATACTTCTCTCCTCATCAATTATTTTTTAAAACTATCCTCAAGTAAAGACAGGAGCATTTCCCATTATTATAGTAAAAGTTAACATAAATACTATCTTGGATGATATTCAGTCGTTTAAACGTAAAAATAACTCACAATAATTACTTAATTTGATATTTGATTATCTTTTATTCTATTTAACCTAGTTTAGTTGCCAGACGTTGTAAAAGGGCTGCAGTTTCCTTTTTCTTTCTTTCACGTTCTTCTATTTCTAACTTTTCGTCCAAAATAAATTCTATTCCAACTTTTACTATAGGAAATATTTCGTTACATTCTTCCTCTGATAACTCATGGATACCTTTACTTAATAGCCCATAAATATTTCGGTTTTCAACTAGATAATCTGGAAGATACTCCTTTAGACAAAGAATCTTTTCATTCATTTTATTTGGATAGTCAGCTTCGGCCCATCCTGGTTGACTTTTAGCTTTTTGATGTGCTTCTTCAATTAAGCTTTCAAATATTCTTCTTAAATAGACCAATGAGCCTGCTCCAATTCCATGCGAGTGTAAGCCTAAGCCCCTGTTAAAATCCAAATAGCTCTTCCCAAGAATCCTCCTGTATTTTTTATAGTTATTTTTTGTTAAATTGGCAAGTGCCGGAAATTGACCATATTTTATTATATGATTATCATCTATACGACAACAAAAAGTTAAGGCATGGCTTTCATCCTTTGCACACAAAAAAGTCTTCTTTACATCTGAATATGTTTCTATCAATTCTTGGTATTCAATTCGCTCAATTCGGGCGAAATCATCTTCTCCAAGTTCTGGTCTTTCTATATCTCCAATGGAACTGTATTCAGAGCTAAAATAAATAGGTCTGTTTATTAAATTTCTTCTAGGTTTTTGTTCAATCATTGAAAACACACGTTCAGTTTCACATTCACTACAATAAGCATCTAATTTATACTTTCCTTCTAAAAAACACTTCAGTTCCTCTAAATCGTCTTTAGAAATCTGTACCCCTCTTCCGTATAACCCTGAATAAACTAAAAAATCTGCTATCTTTTGTTTCAAGTTATATATCCTCCATTACTTAATTCTCAATAAGATTTTAAATTCGACATAAAATGATCATTTCCTTCAACATGGCTGATTCTATTGTGGCTATTATGGTTGTTAACTATTAAACATAGATTAAATAGTTAAAGGGATGAAAAATAGTGATTTCATCCCTTTAACTAAATTACTTCTATTTGAATTTTCATTTACTATGCAGCGTTCTTCCTGACATGCTCAGTATCTATTGCAACTTAAAAATCTCCACGTAGGGCAAGTTTGATGCGAAATAGCAGTAATTTCAGGATTTTGGTAACTCCAACAATGTGTTAATCTGCAGTATTTATTAACTGTTATTTTCTTTTTTGTAACATGTAATTTTTCATTTGAAGATAGCACACCACTGACAAAATCGAAATATCCCAAATAGAACCACCTTTTATTCTATCAAAGAAACTTTACGGTACTAACTACTAATAAATTTCTAATTCACAACTATAATTATTATATACATCCTTGTTCGCTGGATTAAAATAGTTACTTGTTTGGATGGATTTCTTGTCAAAAATTAAAAACTGAAAAACTTCATAATTTGACCTCATTAATTTTTTCAACTAGTAAAGTTCTATCCCATAAAACTATTTTATTTGCCTCAGCCAATTTAATAGCGGACTTTGAAAATCTACTATTTGTTATAACTAATCCTTTAGAAAGGTTATAATAATTTACGCCAGCTACAACTTCTTGGATAGCAGAGTTTGAAACAGTTCCTGAGTATCTTTTAGCTTGAATACCAATTTTCATAGCATTTTTTTCGGCAATTACATCAATTCCTTGATCACCAGAAATTTTTGTTTGTTCAGTACGGTAACCCATTTTTTCAAATAGACTACTCACAAATTTTTCAAACTCTTCACCAGTCATTAGGTCTACATCATTAATACTAATTAACCCTTTGGATGTTATAGGTTTACTAAGTAAACGGTTGCTATATTCACTTAAATATTCTTTTTCTAACAAGTAATTTAATGTTTGTATACAGCTTGAATAGTCTTTAATAATTTTTGTAGAAAATATTTTTTTCTCAGTAAATTTATTGTTCTTCATCAGGAAGTAGAGAAACTTATGCTTGATTTCACCATTATTTGAGTTTAATTCTTCAATATTAAGATATTTAATGACACACTCATGAAGAGTAATATTTTCTATATTTTTAAAATGTCTCTTAAAATTCTTAGAAAAACTTTCTGCACCAAAATCTATTACAACTTCATTAGTAAATTTCCATAACTCTTTCAAATTAACATAACCAATCTTTTCATTAACTAGCAACTTAGATAATAAGATTAACCTACTTAAAACTGGGTGCAGTTCTTTCTTTTTCTGCTTATATCCAGAATAAGCAATAATTTCTTCTGGTTTTTTACGGCTTACACTATCAATATATTCCTTTCCAATTATGGATATTAGCCTTTCAACCTCATGATTACCTTCCCTATCTATAAAATAAGTAGGATCTTCGGCAACAAAATTATATATAAAATCATACTTATCTCTAAGCATTTTCTTTGTATTCCTCCGTAAGAAAAAATAGTATTTTAGGTTAGATTATCCTTAGAATTTTTAATAACTGTGAAATATATTACAAATTTGCAAGAAAGTGAACCCTAATGTTGTTAAAATATTCGGATACCTCATATACAATTTTAGAAAAACACCCAAAATTTCTTACTTTTCGGTTCTCCCCAAAAAAATTGAAGTCAGGAGGTAATCCGTAAATCCCATTGTAAATAAGAAATGCCTATCTTCGATTTCGTTTTCTTAAAGATTTCAATTTTTTAATCTGATGGGTTTTTAAATTCTTTAATTCATCTTGTTTAACATATCCTAAATGTTTCATTATCTCATCAAATGCCACCATAGTTCTATTATTAATAAAATCTGGCCTAGACATTGTAAAATTCCTATAATATAGAAAATTTTTAAATGAATTTTGATTTGAAATGTTATAATCGCTTAATATTGGAAAGATTGGCTTTTTCCTCTTTGCTAATAAATTTCCCAGCATTTCAAGTTCCTCTATATCGAAATCATAGTATCCTTTTATTATAGAATTAATTTCACTATTAATCTCTTCTCTTAGTTCTGTCTTAATGGGTTCAAAATAAGGAAGCCTTCTTGGAACAACAGTGATAATATAAATCTCTTCAATTCCAATAAAATTTTCTTTATATTGATGTTCAGTATTTAATATCTTTAGAATTGCCTTCTGTGCTTGTAGGATTGGTCCTTTAACCATGCTATTTAAATCATTTTGTATGCTTTCCTCTTGTGAATCAATTATTGAACCGTTTTTAGCCTTCCTTGTCTTAGCTTCAAATATAAGTAATTTTGAATTAAGTCTAACCATTGCATCTGGTGACTTGTCTGCATTTTTACCAAACTTGAACTCTTTAATTAATGTATAAGGTAATTTTGATTGTTTAATACATTCTTCCAACAAGAGTTGTATATATAGTTCAAAAGGTTTTCCATAAAAGGAAGAAAATGATGTATCATCACTAGGATAAGCCTGCCTAATATGATAATAAAGACTTTCAAATAGTTTATCTTCTAAATATCTATTATAAACCGGAACAAATTGTGTTCCATTTATAGTAAAAAATGGTTTCCTTTGGAATAGTGAGAAATCCCATGGTTTACTTATTGCTTCAATAGCCCATTCTTTACCTTCATCAAAATCAAACATCATAGGTTGTAAGATTATGGGTGCTATATCTTTTAATATAGTGGTTTGGAAGTACTCCAAAGAGGTAATTAAATCATCGGATAAAGTCTCCTTATTTATATATTTTGAGCATAAAGCAGTTATACAAGCAAAGTAGTCTCTAATGGAGTATCCATAATGTTTTTTAAAGTCTGTATGAATATCAATAAAATCGCTTGGATGAAAATTATCTTGATTCTGAGTAATATCGTTATAAATTAAGGCTGACCTTCCAATAGCAGCACTGACATCTTTATTTGTATTAAAATATCCATTACTCATTAATTCATAAATTACACTTCTACTATCTTTATCTTTTAATTTTTCTTCATTAACTAAGTGATCTGATATTTTAAGTGATAATGTAATTAGTTCATTTGTACAATCTTCTCGTGTTAAATGTGTGGACTTAAAAAGATTCTCCTTTTCTCCATATGCTAATAAATATTTCCATAGATTTAATAATCCTTGATGACTGAAAACTGAAAAACGAGTTAGTTCAGCTATCTTTTCATAACTAAGATGTTTTTTATTATATAGGTATTTAAGGTATGACCCCTTAATATTAATGTCATTATGGTCTTTAAACATTAATTCCGAAAGATAAATTAACGAATCACTTAAGGGAAGACGTTTTATAGATTCAATAATGCTACCTATATCACACTTTTTTTTCGTAATCTCTTTGTATGTTAAATAGACAAAAAAACCCCTCACAGTATTCCTCCTCTGTTCTACCCCACATAACCAAAGTACTCACAAAATACCAAAATATAAATACCGCCACTTCCGATACCACACATTATAAAAGAATAGATGAATCATAATGTTTACATCTATCCTTTTTGTATTACAAATCTCCATTTTTAGCATTTTTTCTTAAACTAAGCTGGTTTAGTTTAAGTATATTATTTTACAAATTTTTCATTTGAAATGGATATCGTCATACTAATAGGTTAATTAAACACACTAAACCTTTAAACTGATTTGTTTGTAAAAGCGAAAGCGGTTTAAGTGGTATATGTAGTTATGTTAGCAAGTGTTGTTTCTATTATTACTTCGTTAAGCTAGCATCTGATAACATCACATAAAAAGCTAACCGAGTTCTTCTAGGAATCAATTAATTTTTGATAAGTCTTTGTAATTAAGTTAATGTTTGATATTCGAATCTACGCACTTTATTCAAATATGCTATATGACTAGGGATAATTTCATCTTCTAATTTCAAATATTTTATTGCATATTTAATTTTCATTTTGCCCCTTGCTTTTTCAGGAGCTAAACAAAGACATTTTGAACCTTCATTAGCGACTGATGGATAGGACCAACCATCAACTTTGTAAATAGTATATGGATAGAAAAGCTTGGCTATCAGATTTGAAACACGGTATTCGTGTTCTTGTCCTATATCAACTTTCCTCATAAATTCATATTTAAAAAAAGCAGCTATCATTCTGTATATTTGATCAAATTCACCATTATCAAAGCAATATTCTCCTATATCAATTAGATCTACATCTTTTATTACATCATAAACGATTAACCAAAAGTATTGGTTATTTTGCATTTTCATCTCTTTCATGGCAGTTTCCATGTCTTCAGCCACGTACAACAAAGACTCTCCTTCTTTGTTAACTCGTCCTGTTTTTACAATCTTAACAGGAGGATTCCATGCGTCACTCTCTGTTTTCATTTCCTCTAAATCATCCCCGCAAGTTCTAACACGGAAAAGATTAGTACCATTTATTATCCGCCTTGAAGAAGAAACCATATTTATTACAGAATGACCGGCACTTGGAGATGGTATATAGGAAACAACATCTTTAAGTGTTGATATAATATCCGCTTCGTTCACCCTTTTTAAATCTAAACTTTTAAGCTTTCGTATCTTTTTTTCCATTTTCTCTGGTTTGAAAACTCTAATGTATTTTTTGTAGTTAGGTATATCTAATCTAATTTTACTACATGGCAATTTGAGTCCCCCTCTTTTAGTCTATCGTATTCGACATAAAAACAAGATTTCCTATCTAAAAATAAAAGTCTTAGGGATGTAAAACAATTAAAAAGAATGTTTTTTTCTAAGCTTGTTCAACTATTTTTTCATAAGGTATCACTTTTTCTCAAAAAAATAAAAAAGCACCCTAATAGGATGCTGCTTGTCATTATTTTTGATATAAGGGTATAATTTACTTAATTCCCTTTTCATCTATTACTAAAATAATATCTTTTGTAATCTTATGAATAAGATTAACTTCCTCCATACTCCTATTTCTCATAAAATTACTATGTAATAGTATCAATTCTTCTTTATTCACATCTGCATTTATTGGGACTTCACTAAAATTAAAAATCTCATTAGGCATGATTCCAAGACCACTAATAATTTTTTCTAATGTCAACAAAGATATATTTCTCTCTCCTCTTTCGATTCCACCTATATATGAATGCTGCAAACCAGTTATATCTGCTAATTCTTCTTGAGTTAGACCTTTATGTTTTCTAATACCTCTTATTCTTTCTCCTACTATATTCAAAAAATCAGTCATTTATATCACCTCTTCTCAAGAGTAGAAGAGACTAACATTGTATTTAAGATGCATAAAATATAAAAAAAAGGAAAAATTGTACTTATAAGTACAATTTTATATTATGGAGGAGTATTCATGGCTTTAATTAAAGCAAAAGTAAAAATTAAAGGAACAAGGGCACTAATTTTTAATAACTTTAATAATGATTGTATACCTTTACAAAAAAGAGAAAAGGAAGGAGTTGCCGGAAACAATCCAAATGAATGGAAGAAAACATTTTTAGTCACAGCAGAAAAGCAATTATATCTCGATTCTAGATATATCTTTGCTTGTATTAGATCAGGAGGAAAATATACGCAAAAAGGGAGAGGAACATTTGAACCAGATATTTCAGCATCATTACAAGTTTTAAGCGAAAAATTACTTATAAATCGATACCTACCAAATGAAAATGAAATTTCTACAGATGATAAAGAACCAGTTTATATCGACATAAGACCAGTTTCTAGAAGAGGAGCGAAGAACATTCGCTACAGATTAGCAACAGCAGTTGGTTGGGAAAGTGAATTTGTAATTGCATGGGAAAATACATTAATAAGTCCTGAACAAATGGAAACGATTTGTAATGATGCAGGAACATTTGCTGGATTTGGTGATGGTAGAAAAATAGGTTTTGGTCGATTCGAAATTACTGATTTTCAATTAATTAATTTACGAGAAGCCCATTATGCCTAAGAATAGAGTTCCAACAGAAACATGGAGAAAAAATATCAGGCCTTTAATATGGAAACGAGACAAACAAAAATGTACTCATTGCCATATACTTGTTAATTTAACCGAATGCCATATTGATCATATTCAAAGTGGAAAATATGCAAATAATGGGTTAAAAAATTTAAGAACACTTTGCAGAAGGTGTCATGTATTACGTTTAGATTCAAATCATAGAGGAATGATAGCTAAAGCATTACTAGATAAAATTATTCCGCCAAATTGGAGAAAGTATGTATGGAGTGACTAAAAAGTGAAATTTCGGGTAAAATAAATTCAGGTTTTCTTGATGAAAACTGAATCGGGTTTCTTCAGGTCAGTTGCGGTCCGTTTAGGTATTGTACGGTACGGCACGGTACGCTCCGGTGCAGTTTGGTATGGTTCGGTATGGATAATAATAAACTTACTCTAATCTAGTCTACTTTTGATTTACAAAACTCAAAAGTTCCCCCTTATTTAAAAAAAGCTTTACCTCTAATTGAAGTAAAGCAATTTATATAGAATTATTAACTAATAATCTTATCTAGTCCCTTAAATTCAAGTTCTTCTAACATTTTATAGGCTTTATTCTTATTTATCTGTACTTTTAGATGTTCTAAATCAATTTTAAGAGGAACCTCACAGTTGATTTCTGCTAGTTTTAACGAAATTAAAAGGCTATCCAAATCATTCTCTATTTTTGTTTTTATAGATTTAGAGACATTAGCTAAATTACCTAACACACCCTGTACAGATTGGAATTCTTTAATAAGTTTTAGTGCCGTTTTTTCTCCAATTCCCTTAACTCCACTATAATTATCACTTGCATCCCCCATAAAAGCTTTTACTTCTGAAAATTGACTTGGTAATATTCCATATGTTTCAATAAATTTTTCCTTTGTAAAGATGTTATAGTTCCCTATTCCATTCTTTAATATTGCAACAGAAGTTCTATTATTGACTAACTGCAACAAATCCTTGTCACCTGTAACTACTGTAATATTATTATCCGAACTAAGTTCCTTGACAATTGTACCTATACAATCATCAGCTTCATAGCCTTTAACCCCGATATTGGGGACGTCAAAAGATGAAACAACATCTTTAACCAAACTGAATTGTGGTATTAGCTCCGAAGGTGCTTCAGACCTATTTGCTTTATATTCTGGATAAATCTCTGACCTATATGATCCACCTTCTAAATCCCAACAAACTATAATATGTGAAGGATTAAAAGTTTCTTTTGCTGTTAAGAAGTGCTTTACAAACCCATATATAGCATTGGTAGGAATACCTTTACTATTAATCATAAAATAGTTATTAATAGCCGTTGCATAATACGCTCTAAACAAAAGAGCCATTCCATCAATTATCATCAAATGATTTTTACTCATAGTTTACCTCACTTTTAAATGTGTTAAAAAAATATTTAAAATTAAAATTAAAAAATAACTCACTAAAAGTATAAACTATATTTTTGTATAAGGGTATATCAATAAATGTTAAAACGAACAATTATTAGAAATCACTTTCCACTTCTTAATTGAACTACCTTGCTTTGTTTTAGTTCGTTTATTTCTCTTATTAATTTTATATTATTATTTCTAATCTTTAACATCTCTTTACTTAAAGCATCTCGTTCTCCACATACAGATTTCAGTTCACTTTCGAGTTCATTAATTTTATACAAAAGGACTTGGTTATCAATAATATTAAGTTTTAATCCCTGAAAACAATCTATTAGTTCTCTTTTCTCAGTTTTTAGTCGTTCCATTTCTCTAACCCTAAGCAGATCATCCTCTTCAATTTCTTTAATGCGTTCCTCAATATATAAAGCTAGAGTGTTTGGATTAGCATAAATGGTGCTTCGGGGTACTTTTGATCCAGCTACAACCTTTACTACGTTAAGTTTTGAAAGCTTTTTACCTTTTTCTCTTATTGTTCTTTGTTCAGCCAATAGTTCATAAAAGAATTTTTCTAAATTATAAAGTTGCTCTTGAATGTTCATTTTAAGAGCATTTAACTCTCCTATACCATATTTTATTGTTTTCTCATTAATCATATCTCTAATGTTAACTTCTCCACCCATAAGGCTACCTCCAGTTCAATTTCATTAATTCTTGTTATAACATCTTTCAACCAGGGATAAGAAGTTAAAACTTTACGTTCTTCGCCATTTTTAACTTTGTCGTAAAGCATAGAGAATTCAACACTAAAACAATTGATATAAAATTTTTTTAATGCTTGGTATTCTATAGAGTACTGACGTTCAAATTTAGGATTTATTTCAAATAGTTTTTTATTGTGTTCAACAACTTTGGCTTTTTCACAAAAACGCTTATATGTGAAATCAAATGATGAAATATCAGCAATATGTGGTCTAATAAAATACCATTTCTCAATTGTAGCTAGCCGTTCTTGCCTTTCGCAAATTGTTCCAATTGCTTTTGTACAAAGTCCTACATATGTTTCTCTCAAAGGATTATTTTTCATAGTATCAATAATCTGGTCTATATCCTTGAAAATATTTAGTTTCTTCTTTGATAAAAAGTTATTAATAATATTATATGCCTTTACTAACTCTTCGTCCGAAAAGTCACACTTAATATTATGTTTAACCTTATTAGGATTAGACTCTAACATCGAACCGTCTGAAGATGCACGATAGAATAAAGCTTCTATAATGTCTTCATCATCACGAAAGTAATGTTTAGTCATTTCTTCCTCTAGATGGTTCATATGCCTTCTTAACCATTGTAACTGTACACCTCTATTTTTTAATTGATTAACTAATGCCACTCGAAATTGATGAGGGTTTATATAATAAAACTCTTTATCTAACTCCTTATAGTCAATATACAATTGTGTTTTATACTTATTAACAAAAGTTCTAGGGGTAGTTACATGTATTTGACTTTTTTCTATTTCAGAAAGAGAATCAAAATTTAATACCGCTTGATGTCTCAGAAAAAATATTTTAATATTTCTTCTAATCATGTTTTGTGTATACCTTTTACCGGTATACTCATTAGTGTGTAGGTAATTAGTATTAAATCTTTTTCTTCTCTTTTGAGATATTTCAACCCACTTTTTATAAGCTTTTACCGCTTCCGGAGATGCGATTGTTTCTGTCCATTTACCATCTATATCAAATGTTGTTTTATATGTAATGAATTCAATATAATATGCATTTTTTGAATCGTTAAAAATACTAAACTTTTTTAACCGGTCTGCCTCTAAAAGCTCGCATTCCCCAATCCTCATACCTGTATTTGCAAGTATTATTATTATACAAGCAGTAGTTCTTTGAGAATAGTTAAGGGCTTCGTTATCTATATCTTCTAATGCACATTTTTTAATTTTGCTATATAAATTTTGGGGGATATTAGGAGTTTTATTTGTTTCAACTTCATTATTAATCTTCTTTCTATTAATGCTAGTCCAAATCGATTCAAAAGAACTATAATCTAAGTCAATTCCTAAAAACTCCATTTCATGAATGATTTTTTTTAATCCTGATATGATTAATTGTAGGTATCTTTCGGTTACGTTGTTAAACTTTTTCTTTATATACTGCTTAATAATAAAAGCAGTAATTAACTCTGGCTCGTAAATAAATTTCTCGTTCTCTAAATATTTAATTAAAGTTAATACTGGGCCAAATATTGCTTTTTTGACAGAATGTATTTTACTTTTATTAGAAATCCTTTCTTTAAAAAATACATTTCTTAGTACTGTTTTCTTTAAAATTATGCGAAAGGTAGTTGAGTGTATCTGAGAAAAATTAAATTTATAATCACTCGGGTTATTATAGTTTTTCATAAATCTAGTAAAATCCCATACATTTTCTGCAAAGTTTATATCATTGGTGATAAAATAATTTGGCTCAAATATTTGCTCTTGTCTTTCCTCTGCTAATATCTCAATAATATTGGGCTCATTCCACTCTAAGTCAATATCAATCATTTTTCTATCCATTTTTGTTCTCCATTATTGTATATATTTCAGCCAAGTACACACTGTATAACTTAACTAGTCCGTTATAGTAATTTCTTTCATTAGAATTATTCGTTCGGTCTATTCTCTCCTTATATATTTCTAATTTTCGTTCAAATTCCTTAACTCGTTCAACAGTAGTTATAAAATTTCTGCAAGTTAAGCAAATGTACTCACTATCGTGCAGTATTTGTTCTTCTATATTTTTGATACATGTTTCGCTTGAACATACCCCCGTATTATCTTGAACAGGAATATTGCTCTCAATTAATTCTTCACTTTCTAGTACTTTTCCATAAGTTTTTACATCATCTAAAGTAACTTCATATAGAGCTTCTAAATATCTCTCAATATTTTCCCTAGTTCTATAGTGTTTAGCTGCAACACTTGCAGTATTTCCAGTAACTGTTGTGACTTCTAGTGTGGAAATCGTTCCATCTTCCACTCCTTGCCACGCATTCTCTATGAAAGTATCTCTAGCATTATATGGTATATACAATTTTTTAATTTTATCAGAACTGTTTAATTCAGAAACGATATCCCTGAAAACTTTATTATAGCTATGCAACAGCGTGGTTGCTTCTCTTTTGTGTACATTCCTATTTGATTTGTTGTACCAAATAAATACAAACCTTTTAAAGTATTCATCTGCTATCTCGAAAACCTCATGAGTAATTTTTAGTGCTTGTTGGATTAATCTTATATGTTCTAATAAAAATAACTCATTAATAATTTCACCATTTGAGGTCTTACTATAATATTGTAAAACTCCATATCCTTCACTTATATTAGTAGACACTATACAATCTCTTTGCAATCCAAAAATTTCACCAATTCTGAGTTTAGTCGTTATTGACAATTGGAATATTATAAAAAATAATTCATCAATTTCTGTTAATTGACGCTCTTGAAAAGCACTTTTTATTTCTATGTAATCTTCTACAGATATCGGAGTTCCTCCGTCATATTCAATTGTTAAATAAGAAAGTTGCTGAATATGAAGTTGTGATATTTGATATTTATTTTTAACAAATTCTAAAAATGATCTAATTGCTTCAATATATGAATTTTTTGTGTCTTGTGTAAAATCCTCTCTAGCAATTAATTTTGAATAATGTAACAATAGAAACGACGATTGAAATAATTTAGCATTTTCTTTACTTATTTGTAATACATTTTTACTATTTTCATAGTATTCACTTGCTTCATTTAAAAAGGAAATCATTCTTTTAAAAATAGAACCTATTTTTTTTGTATTTAAACCCTTAATCCAGATGTATTGTTTTAAATCCTTCCTTAATTCCGAATTTTTTACTTTTGTAAAATCTGCAAAAACTTTAACATTGTTTCTTATATTTTTTATTTTAGCTTTATCAGGTAGCAATACCCATTTATCTGAATTAGGTACATCATCAATTGGATTATAAATATAGATTTCATAATTTCCCTCAATACTCTCTAAAAATTTTTTCATAGATAATACATCTTTATTAAAAGAAGCTGTATTAAATAAATACTTACCATTTTGCTCAAAATATGAATCATTTATATATTTATAAAACCTTAGAAGGTTGGACATAAGGTAAATATTATCTTCTTCCTCACTCCAACCAAAAGACTTAATAATTTTTTTATAAAAATTATACTGTATCTTAAATATTGTTTCATTGAAGTCACTGGTTTTTGTAACTAAATTTCCTGAAAGACTTTCATCAAAGTAATAAATAAAAACTCTAAAATCCAGTAGTGATAGTTCCTCGTAGCTAATACTACAAATGTATTTAATAAATCCTTTCATGATAGAAAATATGTGACGATTATCATTCTTTACATACAGGTGCATTATCCTTTCATTATTATTTCTATTTAAGTATGCAATTTGTACTATTTCATTTGGCTTTGATCCCTGTGGGAAATTTGTACGTATTATGTGTTCAATAAAATCGTTTGTTTTACGATTTATTTTCTTCTTCTTTACTTCTGTATGAATTAATAAGTGAGAGTAGTCTTCGAAAAAACTTATAATTTCTTCATTAGAAGTCACATTGGCTACATACTGATAAAATGAGGTAGTTGCTGTCGATAATATCCATAACTTTGAATAATGTAACGGTAGTCTTGAAATCTCCCCCCTAATTTTACAGTAGTTATCCCAATTAACATCAGTTTCTTTCTTTATAAATGTTGTTAAAACATCAAAAAAACGATTGAAATATCCTTCCTCAATACCTTTATCTTTAGACCATTTATAAATCAAGTTTCCTATTGGTATTCCCCAGTCTGTCTTTTCTTTCCCTCTTTGAAATGCTTTATTAATGATCGGAAAACTATTTGAAATTTCTTGAAAATATAATTCATTATATCCTAAAGTTTTTGATATCTCTTTTTTGGTTAATCCTTTTTTGGCTAAACTTTCTATAATTTGTAAAGATTCTTCTGTTAGCATTTTTTCATATTCAAAGGTTCTTATTCTTTCTTTAATAATTACATTTAGTTCTTGATTTTGTTTTCTCCATTGAGAAAATCTATATTTAGAGATGCCTATTTTTGTATATATTTCTTTTATTGTTAATCCTTCATTAACCCAATTTCTAATTTCTTTTAATCCTTGACTAATCCAGTATTTATAATCAGACATACGTGGCTCCTTTATTTTTGTTCTTTACTTCAAATTTAGTTTTCTGACGTTGATTGTTTTTTTTAAGTATGTCACTTTGTTCCTCTTCATCTGGATTATAGTAAACCAAAACTGTTGATATATTTGAATGCCGTAATGCTTTTGCTAATTTAACTTCTGAGTAACCCTCTTTTACTTTTTTCATAGCAAAACCATGTCTAAAACGATGATTAAGGTTTGTCTTCTTTACATCCTCATCTAAATAAATATCTAATACTTCAAAAATTCTTCGTATTACTAAATTCCAACCTGTAGAACTTAATGGTGTATAGTGATGATTACTTATAAAAATGTATTGATTTTCATTACTTAGTAAAGATGAGTGGCCCACTCTATCTGCATATGCTTTTTCAGTTAAATTTTTTAATTTTATTGGATACTTATTTAATAGTATTGGGTTCCTAGTTAAATCAATATATTCTTCAATTAAATCTCTCATTTCATCACTAATTACAATAATTTGATAACCAGTTTTTCGTGATGTATATGTTTTAGAAGAATAATCCTCCGTGCTTCGTGGTGTATAAACACCTTTTGCTTTTTGATGAGGCCGATCAGATATTCGATTTCTAAGAATTAATCTGGTTATTCCTGATTTAAGTTTTTCGATATCCTCAAAAGTTAGGCCTAAAACTTCACCTATTCGTAAACCATACTCAAACATTAGACGTATAATTATTTCTTCTCTTATATCACAGAAGATTCTAATATAATTTAGAATATCTTTATACTGTTGCTCTTTTATATATTTTGGTGGATGGATATTTTGTTTTAACTTTTTATTGGAATTATATCTATCTACTATTTTCTTTTTAGCATGCCCTAGTAGTCCTCCCCCACTTTCTACTTTGATTGTTTTCTGATCAAATAGTGGCCCCTCTTTTATCCGATAAACCCGTTTATAATATTCTCGAATAATTCCCAAATAATTATTGATTGTTATATTTCCTCTCTTGGTTTTTAATTCTAGATCAAATCTATTCCCCTTACTTTTACCACCTTCAAGAAAAGCCATTAAACGTTTGGTTTCTGCTTCACTCAGTCCAGATGAAAAATTGATAATGTTAAATAATTTAATAAAAGAGTAAAAAACTTTTAATCCTGTAAATGCTTGTTCTCTTTTCTTATATCCCTCATCAACAATAATGTTATTTAGGTAATTGTTTGGTTCTTCAAGCAAATTTCCACTTTCATTAAAAATTACAAAATAATGACAGTTAGCTGATTTCTGAATGAACCCAAATATGCCTACTTTATTAATGAGTTCCCCATCACTATCAAACCTCTCATATACTGTTCCTAGCGAAGTTTCTCTGTCCAGTACCTTACTCATTTGTTCTACCTCCTAATTCCTTATTGGGTATAAAAACAATAAAAAAAGCCTCTTGGGCTGAATTCTACACACTTATCCCGTGTGAAATTCAGCCCAAGAGGCCACAAATAAAAAACAAAAGCGTCATTAAGACAATAATATATTATATTATAGATGATTTTAAAATATTGTAAACGCTTTTTAAGTAGGACTTTGAAATTAAATAAAAACTTACCCATTTTATTACCTTTGTTTTTAGGCACTTCTGGTATCTATTTTGTTCAAGTATTCTATATTGCTTAAACAAATAAACTCCCTAAATTTAAAGGTGGTTATTTTCTTCAATTTACTAATGAATTTTAAGAATAATCAAATATTTCTATGATTTTTCTTTTTATCTTGTGAACTCCTTTATCTTTTTCTATTGACTTTGTTACTGTTACAAATCCTTATACTTAATTACATAGGACTATAATTTTCTGGGTGTTATGAGGAGCATCTTTAAAAATTTTTAATAACTTTTCTAATGAATCCATACATTTTCTGATGTATGGATTATGTATTTTCATTCTATCAAAGTATATTATAGTACCAGTAACTTTAACTACACTATTTACTTTTTTATATATAAGAATTTTTTGCATTTATTGAAAGACCATAACTACATATACAAATTAATTAGTTTTCATAAGGAATTTCAAGCATAAAAAAAAGCCCATCTCTTGGACATGTTAGTTAGGGTTCATAATAGGGCTTTTAAATCAACCATTTGAAGTGGAGTAATTCCCTTTTCTTCAAAAAAAACAGTTGGGTTATAGACAGCATAATTCCCAAAACCTTTTTTCATTAAAATTACTTCAATATTCTCATCTAGTAACTGAAGAATATCCTGATCTCCAGTAAGAATGGATACCTGTCCATGCTTTCGATAATGATTAGCTAGTGTTCCTATACAATCGTCAGCTTCATATCCGCTTAACCCAATATTAGGGATATCAAAGGATGCTGCTACTTCTTTAACAAGTTCAAATTGAGGGACAAGCTCAATTGGTGCCTCGTTTCGATTTCCTTTGTAATCTGAGAACATTTCAGTTCGGAACGTTGTACTCCCCATATCCCAGCAGCAGACAACATGTGAAGGGTTAAAATGATTTACTGCAGTAAGCATGTGTTTCACAAAACCATGAACAGCATTCGTAGGTTGTCCTTTACTATTAATCATATAATAGCCACTCATTGCCGTTGCAAAAAAAGATCTAAATAAAAGTGCCATTCCATCTATTAAAAGAACTTTCGATTCATTCATATGTTAATACCTCGTATAATTAGATTTTTTATCAGAACATCGTCTATTATACCATAGTAAGCTTAGTAGGTTATAAAATCCTTCTTCTTCTTTTGGCTAATCTATCCAACATTAACTACTAATTTGGAAACTTACGAACTGTATTATTTATGCAACCTCGCCTTGGCTGTTTTGCTCTTTTTGGGGCTCATAAACTGATTTTTTGCCACCTCACCTTGGCTGTATTACTCTTTCGGGGGCTCATAAACTGAATTATGCCACCTCATCCTGGCTGTTTTACTCTTTTGAGGGCTCATAAACTGATTTATGCCACCTCACCTTAGTTGTTTTACTCTTTTGAGGGCGCATAAACTGATTTATACCACCTCACCTTAGCTGTTTTACTCTTTTGAGGGCGCATATACTGATTTATACCACCTCACCTTAGCTGTTTTACTCTTTTGAGGGCGCATATACTGATTTATACCACCTCACTTTAGCTGTTTTACTCTTTTGAGGGCGCATATACTGATTTATACCACCTCACCTTAGCTGTTTTACTCTTTTGAGGGCTCATAAACCGTTTTTTTGTTATCAAAAAAATAAAAGCCTTCCCCTATGGGAAAGGCCCTGCAAATAAACCTACTATTCTTTTTTCTCTTTACTCATTTTTTCTACTTCTATTTCTGCATAGGAGACAAAGTCTCTTTTTAAAGAATCCTCTTTTTCACTCTTTTTATGCTTATCCTTCTCTTTAGCCATTGAGTACACCACCTATATAAGTGAGATATCAATTAGTATAAATTGAAGGATATTTAATTATGTATAATATTATTTCTCGATAGGATTTTCTGGATATGAAATCCAGCCACTCCAACTTCCACTATAAAGCTTTACATTTTGAAAGCCTGCTTCTGATAGAGCAACAATATTAGGACAAGCGGTAATCCCCGATCCACAATAAACTATAATTTCATCATCTTCTCCTACGATGGAAGAAAAACGACTTGTTTGTTCTTTAGATTTCTTCCATTTTCCTTGTTCATTCAACCCATCCTTCCAGAATGAATTTACTGCACCAGGAATATGTCCAGCTACTTTATCGATAGGCTCTTCGATTCCTAAATATCTGTTCTTTTCACGAGAATCAATGAGAATGGCAGATTTTGTTTCAATTGCTTTTTTAACAGCGTCCATATCAACAACCATGCTACTTCTAACTTCTGGACTAAAGTTACTTCTAGTAAACGTTGGTACATTACTGTTCACTGGATAGCCCTTCTCTTTCCAGCTAGAGTAACCACCATCTAATATATAAACATTCCTATGACCCAAATAGGATAGAAGCCACCAAAGCCTAGAAGCGAATGCCCCACCTTGGTCATCATAGGCAACAACTGTCACAGATTCATTAATTCCTGTTGCCGATAGTTTTTCTACAAGTTCTTCTATAGAAGGTAAAGGATGTCTACCACCGTGTTCTATCACTGGTCCTGATAAATCCTTTTCTAAATCATAGAAGATAGACCCTTCTATATGTTCTTTCATATACTCATTCAAACCAAAAGACGGGTTTCCTAATTGAAAACGGCAATCGATAATACGTATATCTGAGTCATTTATCCTCGAAAATAGCCAATCTGCATCAATAATATGCTTCAAACGATATCCCCCATTGTATTGATTTATTTTCTCTCCACAAACTCACGTACCATATCCTCAGTTACAAGCTTGCGAGTTGGTGCAATTCCCTGTTTGGCTAATTCGTTTATCTTTCGTGTAACAGCATTAATATTGTCTACAGAAAAAGGTTTTTCTTCTTTACATAAGGTAACAGCTTCTGCTATGTAGAATTCACGCATTTGTTCTAATTGTAAAAAACTCTTCACGATTTCATGTTGTTTTTTTGAGTGCTTAGATATTGCTTCATGTACATTTCCAGTCATAATTTTCCTCCAATTAGTCCTTTTCAAGGCCCTGCTTCTTTATCAATTTTATAATATTTTCTTTTGGCTCCCAACAATTAAAGACATAGTCTGTTTTTGTTTCATAACCTAGTCTACTACAAAAATAAACCATTCCTTTATCTTTTCTAGTTGGCACAAAATTTACACACGTTGCACATGCATGATATTGATTCTTTTTTAACATGATAGTTACACTCCAAGTAGCTTCCATAGTATTTGGTTTAGTGGTTCCTCATCAACCTTTTGATCAGGTAGATCTTTTACTATGTGTCGAAGCTCCTCTAGCTCAGTTTGTATATAAATTAGAAGACTTTCAATAGATGCTGAGGCTAGAAATTTGTTGTTTCGTTTAGCATCCAAGATCTCTTGAAAAAATGTCTGCTTGTCTATTGGTTGTAGTCTTATCAAATCAGCCATTTTGATTGGTGGCAACTGTTTTTCCTTCACAATAAACGAAACAGCTAAATATGCTCTTGCAGCTTGAAATAAAGTCTTAATGAGCACTGTATCGTGCAGCTTGTTTTCAAGTATTTTCTTTGTGTTGGTACTTGCCATGTTTAAATAATGAAACGACATTCTTTTGAGTGAAAACCACTCAATTACTAGTCCTCTAAGTTCTTCTATTATGTCATTATTTTCTCTGTACACAATCGGAGAATGTAACATTTCATACAATGTCGGATTTGACTTACGAAATAAGTCTAATGCTTTTTTAAGATCCCAGCCATGCAATTCAAGAGAATTATGGCTCAACTCTTCAATAACATCACTTTTAGGTGTTAACCTTAAGTAGTTTTTGAGAGATCGATAATAGATAAATTTCACATCGTGATCACTATAAGAAGTTTCAGAGCCGTATGCACGGCTCCCAGACTCTCCCGCATAAATAATACTAACGTCATGGATTTCTTCAATTTCGGTTAATCTATTTACGATAGATATCATTTATCGTCCTCTTCAACCATTTTTTCTAAAAGAAGTGCAATCTCTTTAAGTTCCTCTACATTTATATTTTCAGATAAGGCTTGCTTTATACCATCGAAGTATTCGTTAACTTCTTTCAAGACCCTAACCTTTAGTGCTTCAACACCTATTAAGAAATCCTCCTTATAAATGGCATTTAAAGATGTTTTGTTCTCTTCAAGGTAGTCCGTTACAGGTTGTTGTAATTTCAGCTCAATTTCTTCCATAACTGCTTTCTTTTCATTTTTTTCAAAAAATGACTTTGGATTCTTGAACATGGATAGAGCCTTTTTAAATAGGGTTAAATCAAGGTTCTTTAATCCAGTGTCAAATTCAGGGGTACTATACGTAATATCTGTCGGTTCAGAGAGCTGAATTGTATCTGTTGTTTCATGAATTTTCTTTAATAACGAGCTTTGTACTTCATGTAATACTTTGAAAATGTATCTTTCAACACGTAATGAAGTTGCTCGCATTTCTTGTGCTAAGTCAAAACCTACCGCTTCGATTAACTCTGTTAAACAGCCTTGTAATACCTTTTTCAGATCTTTCACATCTTCTCTAATCACTGCAGGATTAAAAGACTCTTTGAAAAAGTCAGGATAACGTAAGAAAACCCTTTGTTTGATATAATACGTTAGCTCCTCTACTTCTTGTATGACAGAATCTCTCTCAAAATCAACCACATGATTTGCAATCACATTTTGAATTTGCAACTGTGACTGTACGGCATGATTTAGTTTAGCAGCTTTAACTTCTTGATCCTGAGTTGCTGATGAAATGTAATCCTGAAGCACCTGTTTTGCCCTGTTTATGTCATTATAAGCTGAAACAATTGCCATTTCAGTCAACTCTTCCATGATAAAAGCCTTAAAATCATCTTCAAAACCTGAAATTCCTGAAGATTGTAACACCCCACCCATTTCTGGCAATGTTTCACCCGTTTTTTCTTTTAAAGCTAACTGGCTAGATAATGAATAGAGACGCGGCTTACGTATACCATACCTGACAAGTTCAGATCCAACGTATTCTTCAACAGTTTCAAGCTCCTCACGGTCACTAGCTAGGTCAGCAGCATTAATGATAAAGAACATTTTATCCATACTAAATGTGTCTTTTACCCGTCCAAGTTGAATTAAAAACTCCCGGTCAGCCTTTGAAAACGCATGATTATAATAGGTTACAAAAAGAATGGCATCCGCATTTTTTATATAATTAAATGCTACACCTGTATGACGTGCATTAATAGAGTCAGCGCCCGGTGTATCCACTAGAGTAATTCCTTGTCTAGTTAGTTCGCAATCATAATATAATTCAATCCACTCAACAAAACATGCTTTCTCTTCATTTGCTACATAATCCTTAAAACCTTCCACATCAATCGTTACAATTTCACCAAGATACATAGACAAATCGGAGTAACCTCTTGTTACTGCTTGTAAAAATGCTAGGTGTGGCTTTTCTTTAGCATCAACCGTCTTGTTGCTTAGTTTAGATTTTATTATATTTAACGCATCATTAAGTGATGTAACATTTTCTCCTAGAACCTGTAACGAATGCTTAAGGTCTTGTAGTAGCTGCTGCTCAGACTTAATTTTCACTATAACTGTACCATGTTTATTCTCTTCAGTTGGCGGAACCACTTTATTAATAGTAGCTGTTGTTGGATTTGGCGAAACAGGTAATACATATTCTCCCATTAACGCATTGGCAAACGATGATTTACCTGCACTAAATGCACCAAACAAGGCAACAGTAAAATGCCTATCTTTTAATCTCTTCGCCTTTTCCCCCATGTCTGATGCAATTGAAGAAAGGCCAGTAATCCCATGTATTTTATCTTTTGCATCCAGTAAGTTACTTACAGTATTCATCACTCGTGCATGACCATCTATTTTCCGCTTACCTTCAACTTTTTCTGATTTCCACTCACCCTTTTGACTATCGTCTTTTTGGTTGGCGAGGGTAATTTCGTCTGTTGAAGAGATTGTGACCTTTTCTGTAACTAACTGTTCAACCACAGTTTGAACATCAAAATTGTCAATTGGAATTTCGCCTTCGATTAAATCATTCAGTTGATTTTCTTTTTGACGAAGTTCCGTCTTTAATTGTTGAAGATTAGTAAAGGCAGTTACATAACCTTGTAGCTTATTAATTTCTACCTGTAACTTTTCAGTCTCTAGTTTTGTTCTTTCTTTCAATTCGCTAGAAATTTTTCTAAAAAGCTCCATAGCTACGTTGCGATAGCGTTTCTTAATTTCGTTCGCAACATCCCCTGTATAGGTTAAAATATAGTCACCTGTTAATCCGGCTCCAGGTTTCACAATCGATGCAAGCAGTTCTTTTTCAAATTGCACAGTTAAATGCTGGATATCACCAATTAATTGAGTCATTTCATGTTGTTTTAAAAACTTAGTTGCAAACTCTTTGATATGCCATTCCAACTGAGAAGAAGCCTTTTCCTTAAAATCTTCATAAAAAACAGTTAACCGGTCATTTCTTTCTTTTTCTGTTTTGGCTTTTGAGAAAAACATTCCAACTTTAAAATCACTTTGGCAGGATTCAATATAGTTTTTGGCTAAGTCTCTCGTTCCAAATGGCATTAAGTAAGCATTATCTAATATTGTGTCTAACTGTGAAAGGAAGTCTTCTTCAACTCTAGTTACCTCAAGTTTTCCACGTTCTAGCTTTTCCTTCAAAATCGTCAGGTCATATTCAAGTTGATCTCGCTCAGAGTCACTAAGATCCTTCAATTGAGAGAGATAAGCTTCCTTTTTTGAAGCTTGAGCATCCTCTAGGAAATAAAGATGTTCTTTAATTAATTGTCCTGCAGATTTAGATACACTCGAAAGTAAAAGATCTTCTTTTTGTTTTAACTTTGTAGCAATTAAGTTTTTAAGTTGTGGTAATTGGTTATTCACATTTTCCTGATCACGGAGAGATGTGTAATATATGCCCTCTGGCTCAACATTCCAATCTAAAAACGCTTGCTTTACTCCTTGCTTAAATAAAGAGAAATCCAACTCGATGTCTCTATGTTTGTCAATTTGATTTATTACTAAGTAGACCTCTTTGTTTCGTTCAGTAAGCTCCCTTGTAAATAAGAAATTGAGCTCTGATTGGACGTGATTATAGTCCATTACATAAAATAACAGGTCTGCAAGGTGAAGCGCAGATTCAGTTGATACTCGATGGGCATCATCAGTCGAGTCAATTCCAGGTGTGTCCATCACTGTAACACCACTTGGTAACTTGCTATTTTCATGGCTAATTTCAATTGAGTTTACAGTGTCACCATCTTTGCAATATGATTTAATCACTTCATAATCGTAAGGTGCGGGATACTCAATAATATCTCCCTGCTTATAGTACACACGGGCATATTCTTTTCCTGACTTTACTTTAACTAAATTCGCACTTGTTGGGATCGGACTTGCAGGCAATAATTTTTCACCAATCAATTCATTTATCATACTGGATTTTCCGGCAGAGAAATGACCACAAAAACCAATCATATATTCCGAATCGTGTAATTTTTTTATAAGCTGCAGCACTTTAGTTGCATTTTCTTCATCTTTTGCGTTCATCATTTGCTTATGGAGTTCAACAAGTCTTGTTAACAGCTGCTCTTGAGTTAACTTACTACTATTTTCTGTCTGTACCATCTGTATTTAACGTCCCCTTATATCAACCTATTTTTCTTATTTGTATTTTACTCTATTCTTACGCTTTTTTGAATTACTATGTTCATAAATGAAGGATTTAGTAAATATACAAGGGTGTTATTCGCTTCAATCCACTATTAGCATCAATCCTTGGAAAAAAGACAAATAAAAAAACCAGGTATCATTACCTGGTCGCGTGAATGGAAGTATATTTGGTATTATTCAATGTAGTTTGAGATGGATTGATAATTGGCTTCTTTACATGTCCTAAGCTTACTTTTCTTAAAACATGGACCATAAGAAGTGAATACATGATAATTGTACTGATAATAAACAATAGAAGCATAGAAAGTCACCAACCTTTTTTTAATACAAGCTGATAGTGATAATTATTTTCACCTAGTCTCTATTCATTAGTCTACCATCAAAGATAATCATTTTCAATTAAATATTTTGTATTTTTCAGCATTTCATTCTGGTTCTGGGAAGGGCTTAACAGGTACAAAACGCTTTCGGTTCGTAAACTCCTTTTTATAACTCTTTAAATCCATTAAAGCTTTTTCCTCTGCCGGAATTCTAACGGAAAGTACAGCTATATTTAGAGCAGTAAAAACAATAGCCGTGATGTAGCATTGGAATAAAAGTGGGATTGTTAAGATCTCCAGACCAACTATAAAGTAATTTGGGTGTCTTATGTATTTGTATGGACCCTTTGATACGATTGTTGCATTCGGTAGAATAATGATTTTAGTGTTCCAATACTCTCCCAGAGACGTTAATGCCCAAATCCTAATTATTTGTGCACCAATAAAGAGTGGTAAAAGAATAGGCCAAAATGGTGAAATGCCTTTTATACCAAGATGATATTCAACAAATAAAGATATAAAGAAAAATACATGTACGGCAACAATATACTTATAATGCTCGCTTCCTACTTCGTAAGCCCCACGATTCTTCATAACCGTTTCATTCCGTTTTGCTATAAATAGTTCAGTTACCCTTTGTAAGATCAAAAAAAGAAAAAGCAATAAAAACATAGTCTATTTACCTCCAGTCTAAAAGTAAAAGCTCAGAGCTAAATCCTGGACCGAGTGCAGCTGCTAACCCATAGCCACCCTTCTTCACACCCTCAGAGAGCATAAACTTTTTCAATACATACATAACGGTTGCAGAAGACATATTTCCATGCTCACTTAGTACCTCATTAGAAATCTCAGTCATTTCTTCATCAATTCCTAACGCACTCTTATAAGCATCTAGAACCTTCTTCCCTCCTGGATGAGCTACGAAATGATCGATATCCTTTATTTCAAGTTCATGCCTAGATAAAAATGTTGAGACATTTGGGGCTAACCATGACTCTATAATTGAAGGAATATCCTTTGAAAAAACAACGTATAATCCTTCGTTTTTCACATCCCACCCCATTACATCTTCAGAGTCTTTCATTAGAGTTGATTGAGTATCCATTATGTAAGGAACTCTCTCTACTTTTGTTAGTTCAATATGGTCCACGTTATCTCCGACGATACATGCACAAGCAACACCATCTGCAAAAAGCGAAGTTCCTATCAAGTTACTCTTTGTTAAATCATTTCTTTGGAAGGTTAAGCTACATAATTCAATTGTAAGAACAAGTACCTTGGCATCAGGGAACGCTTTACAATATTCATATGCCCTCGATAACCCCGAAGCTCCCCCCGCACACCCTAAACCCCAGATTGGAATTCTTTTTAAATGCTGTGAAAAAGGGAGTTTATTCATAATTCTCGCATCAATACTTGGGGTTGATATTCCCGTGCTTGATACAAAAAAGAGAGCATCTATTTCAGTATAGTCTATTGATTTAGTTAGGAAGTCTTCGTTTATTAAACACTGCTCAACGGCTTCTACACCTAAAGTTACAGCACAGTCAATATATAAATCATTCTTCTCCTGAAAACTGTGGTCAACTTCAAACCAAGATAGGTCATTAACAAAGTGACGTTTTTTAATTTTTCCGTTTTCGAAAACCTGAAGAAGCCTATTAATATCTTTAAAGGAATCTTTAAAAAGTTCATTCGCAAACTCTACGGTTAAATCTTGAGACAATTCGAAACGGGGAATACTTTCCCCCACAGAGATTATCTTCGGCATAATTCACCTCGAAACAATTTAGTACTGTTATGATTTCCATTCAATTCCTGTTCTATGTAACTACATTTTAGCGCAAAAAAAAGCCTTCCTAAATCTAGACTTAGGAAAGCTAACGTTTTAAAGGAGTTTGTTGCTTTGTTGTTGTGCATTTTCATTATAAGGGATTAAACACTATGAATCATTAGCTAAAATATGTTAATTCCTAACCGGTTCGATTCTAATTAAATGTAATCTTAAGAGTACATACTAAGCTGGAGGTGATTTTTTGTGATAACAGCACAAAATGAAGGTACTTTTGATTTTGTAACTAAAGACGGTATGAATGCTGTTATAAGACCAGTAACTTCACTGGATGCGTCACAGTTAACTGAAAAGGTGAAGGATATCATAAAAGAGGGACTTATTCAAAAAGAAAAGCCCAGAACAGTAGATGAAGAATTAGAATATATCAAAATGATGAAAGAAAATAATAACATGTATATTTGTGTTGAAATAAATAGAGAAGTGATGGGGATTGCTCGCCTTGTTAGAGGTGAATTAGAAATGAAAAAACATGTTGCCCTCTTTAGAACATGGCTTACGCCAAGTGCCCAAGGCAAAGGGATCGGTAAAGCAATTATGGAGTATACAAAAGAGTGGGCTGTTAAATATGACGTTGAGAAAATATGCCTAACAGTTTTTGCAAGAAATGAAATTGCGTATAATCTTTATAAAAAATATGGTTTTGTACATGAAGGCACGCAAAAAAGGCAGGTCTACTTCAATGGGGAATACGATGATGAGGTACATATGGCCTATTTTACAAACACTCAGTAAATGCTGGGTGTTTTTTATCGTTATTTTTATAAAATTTTGATTTTTTAAGGTAGTTTTTTGTCGAAATGTGTTATTATATAAAAAATACATGTTGTCTAATATGGAGGGGATACATCATGACGTTAACTGCAAATGTAACAAATGTTCTCAACAGCACAATTGAAGCGGTAAAATCAGTTATACCTGCCTCATTACATATAGAAAGTCCAAGTTTGTTTACTGAACCTGTTGTTCAGTCATCTATTGGAGTGCTTATTGGAATGACTGGGGATATTAGAGGCCGATTAATAATTGAAGCCGAACAAAGTGTATTTAGCGGAATCGGTGAAATGATGTTCGGGATGCCGATAGAGGGTGAAATGCTTGATTCTTTCACTGGGGAACTAGGGAACATGATTGCAGGCAATCTTTCTACACATGTTTCCCAAAAAAATATTATCATGGACATTACTCCTCCAACCGTAATTGTAGGACAATCAAAGATGTTTGGCTTTGACAAGGCATTTAGAGTTCCTGTACAGTTTGAAGATAAAAGAGAGCTTCAAATCATCTTAATGTTAGAAATTAAGTAAGGAGGTACTGTAAAAGTGCCTCCTATTATTATCTAAAATTTGGATATTTCCTTTATAATTTCTTCTCTTTTTTTATCTACCGCAGTGAAATCCATTGCTTCTTTATAATAATCCTCTAGCTTATCGTGAAGTCGTTTTGCTTCACTTAAGAAATTGGTACCTAATGTCATCTTACTTTTATAATTTGTATTAAGCTCTCCAATTTCTTTCTTACAGCGAACCTCGATGTCTGTATCCATACAGAGTTTAAACATATCAACTACTACATCTCCACTACGAAAAGGGTCAACTATGTGTGGCGCTGTTCCGTCTACAACTGAAACACCTAGCCCTGGAATAACAACCATATCTACACTATTTGGGTCAAAAGCACACTGGAAATATTCAACGGACAATCCTCTGTCTTCTGCATTTTTACCAATCTTCTTCATTAAAGTGGATTTTCCGCTTCCGGGTCTCCCTTTAATTATGAATCTTTTTTCCAGATCTTCTGTTATATTATCTATAAAATTAACTGCGCCTTTTGGAGTTGCCGCACCAAAAAATCTTTTTCTTACAGTTGGATTCTTTTCTTCTTGGAAAGGAGCGCAAAAGATGTTTTCAATTAATCCATTCGTTACTTGATCGGCCTTCTTAAAATCCATAGCTGATAAATAAATTTCTTCTCTATCTAAATGGATTTTCTTCGCTTCAGCAAACACTTTATAGGCTGCTGAGAAGTTTTCTGAAATATCATCAGTTAACTCAATAATTTCTCTTTTATTTTTTAGTAGTTGATAATCATTACGGTATTGACCTAAATCAATTACCTTTTCAACCACTCCTGGATACTTTGGTTCAACAACATGTGGAGCAGTTCCATCAACAAATCCAAGTTTCGACGAAGGAACAATAAGGCCATCAATGGAATGATTATCCGAGGAGCAATGTAAATACTCAAGACTATAGCCTTTTTCCATTAGAAATAGTCCAACTTTTCTCATGAATGTTGACTTTCCAGTACCTGGCCCACCTTTAAAAATATAAAGCTTCTCTAAGCCCTTTAGCGCTTCATCATAGAGTGAATAAAATCCCTGACTTGAATTAGATCCAGCATAGTAATTTTTGATTTGTACCATAATTAACATATACCTCCTTGTAGACACGTGCCTACAATAAGGTATGGTGCTGTTCATAAAAGTGTGATAAGTGAATTACAACTAGTTAAATCCCTTCAACATCCTAACTATCTTGCGAACTGAAAATAAGATGATCATAGCTGTTATTATGTACTCTGTTTAACTCCTCTAACTTAAATATTAATAATTCATGGTCACCATCCATGGTTAAATGATTGTCCTTCATATAGTTATGCATTGCATTTCTTGCGTTTTCTTCAGTAGTAAAGATACCCACTAAGTTTGAGCTCTCTCCGCAATCACTACAACCAATATCGACTACAACAAAATACAAATGTACCCCCTCCTTCTATATATTAAAATAGTATATCAAGATTACATAAAAAGAAACGTACCCAAGAGAGTACGTTACGACTTTGAATTAGAACTTGTATTGTGAACATTTATTTCTATCACTTTTACCTCGGCAGCACCACAGTGAAGACAACTTTTCTGTTCCACCTCAATAAAGGTTAAACAATTCGAACAATAATATTTAATCAAGTTTATCACCTTTCTTTCCTACAATATATGCAATACTGTAGTTAAAACGTTAAGCAAAGATTTTCAAACAGCCAAAATCGTAGATAACCATAGTTAAAAATAAATTTATAGTTCTGTAGATAAGTTTGAAACTTTCTCTAATATGTGTTCGTCTAATTAGTATCCCTATCTTTTTTTATATAAGTGAAGGCTCCTAGTATCTAGCTAGGAGCCTTTTCTTTGTTTTTGGACGTTTCCTCCAAACTTCACTTGTCACATTATGTTCACAAATACCCCCATAACAATGTGATATATATCACTGATGTTTCAATTTTTCCCTATTAAAATAGTGAATATAGAAGGAATGAACAATTTATGACATCCTTTAAAGCACCTAGTTTTTCATTTATTTTTTTGTATTATGAAAGTGTAATCATTGATAATTTTTAAGGGGGTTGAATGACTATGCCGAAAATTGAAACTGAAAAGAAAATTAAAGTGGAAGATAGTTCTTCATTGAAGGGAACATTAGCTTCGGTATTCTTACTAGGTTTTTTCCTAATAGTAACATGGGTGGGTGTTTACTTCCTATTTTTAGACCGTGTTCACAACTTATAGTCAAGAATTTTTATGGTACTTAACTTTTTAATTACTCATGTTTTGGAAGGGGAGAAGAAACGCAATGCATATGCATAAATTTGAGAAAATTTGGTTGACGTTTGGTATTGGAACACTTTTAGTATTTTTAACAACCGTAGGCGTTGGTGCTTTTTATATGGGTACACAGCCTGCTAGCTGTCTAGTAACGATTGATCCTGAAAAGGTTCGTGAAACGGCACCTTTTGATAACCCTGGTTTAAGGCACATAGAAGGTAACAAATATGAATTAAACATTGTTACTTCAGCTTTTGCTTTTACACCAAATCAGATCCAAATTCCTAAAGGGGCTGAAGTGGTAATCAACGTAACGACAACGGATGTTGTTCACGGATTCCAAGTTGCCGGAACTAATATCAATATGATGGTTCATCCTGGATACATTAACACTTACACTCAAAAGTTCGATAAAACTGGAGAATATTTAATTCTATGTAACGAATATTGTGGAGCTGGACACCACTTAATGAGTGCGAAAATTGAGGTGGTAGAACAATGATGAATACTGTATCAAAGGTTAATTCGCGTGACGGCAAACTGGCAATGGCCCATATTTATGTAGCATTTATCGCTTTATTTCTAGGTGGTTTTGCTGGTTTATTACAAACTCTAGTCCGTTCAGGAGAATTCACATTACCTGCGGGTATTGGATATTATCAATTACTTACTGTTCATGGTGTATTATTAGGTCTTGTACTTACTACATTCTTTATAATAGGTTTTCTTTTCGCATCGTTAAGTAAGACAGCGGGAACATTGTCTGATAAGGTTCGACTATCAGGCTGGATTGGTTTTTGGTTTATGACAGTAGGAACATCTATGACTGCTACTACAATTTTATTAGGTAAGGCTTCAGTCCTTTATACTTTCTATGCACCTCTAATGGCTCATCCGGCATTTTATCTTGGATTAACACTAGTTGTTGTAGGAAGCTGGATTAGCGGATTTGGAATGTTTTCACACTTTGGAAAATGGAAAAAAGCTAATCCTGGTGCTGTTACACCTTTACTTGCTTTTATGGCAGTTATTACTATGATTCTTTGGTTAGTGGCGACATTAGGAGTTGCTGCTGCTGTATTAATTCAATTTTTACCATGGTCACTAGGACTAGTGGAAACAATAGATGTATTGATTAGTAGAACACTATTCTGGTATTTTGGTCACCCACTAGTATATTTCTGGTTACTGCCTGCCTATATGGCTTGGTATGTTGTTATACCTAAAGTTATTGGTGCAAAAATATTCTCAGATGCTTTAGCTAGACTTTCATTTGTGCTATTCTTACTATTCTCAATTCCTGTTGGATTTCACCATCAGTTAACTGAACCAGGTATTGATCCAGCATGGAAATTTTTACAAGTTGTGTTAACATTTATGGTAATTATCCCTTCACTAATGACAGCATTCTCAATGTTTGCAACGTTCGAAATGTATGGAAGATCTAAAGGAGCAACTGGTCTTTTCGGATGGTTTAGAAAATTACCATGGGGAGATGCACGTTTCTTCGCACCGTTTATGGGTATGTTAATCTTTATTCCAGCAGGTGCCGGTGGTGTCATTAATGCATCTCACCAAATGAACCAAGTTGTTCATAATACAATTTGGGTGACAGGCCACTTTCACTTAACTGTAGCAACAACTGTATTACTAACGTTCTTTGGAATTGCTTATTGGTTAATTCCACATATTACTGGCCGTGTATTAACAAAAGCTATGAATAAGTTGGCGATTGTACAAACAATCGTGTGGGTTGTAGGTATGGCATTTATGTCTACTGCAATGCACTTTGCAGGTCTACTAGGAGCACCAAGACGTTCATCATTCTCAACGTACGGTGATTCAGCACAAGCAGCTGAATGGATTCCTTATCAAATCGCCCAGGCGATTGGTGGATCAATTCTATTTATAGGAATTATCTTAGTTTTAGTTATCGTTATTAACCTTGCTTTCTTTGCGCCTAAAGGTGAAACTGAATTCCCTGTAGGTGAAGTAGCAGACACAGCTGAAAGAACACCTATGATTCTAGAAAATTGGAAGGTATGGGTAGGAGTGTTAGTCGCCCTAATCCTAATTGCTTACACAATTCCTTTCATAGATATGATTCAAAATGCACCTCCAGGTTCAAAAGGATTTAATAATTTATTGTAATAAAAAAACTCTCCTTCATCGGAGAGTTTTTTAAAATCTTTATAAATGATATACGCCACTGTATTTTTCTTCTAAATAGCTTATTAAATGTGAGGCATTTAAGCCTTCTCCTGTAACCTCATTTAGAATCTCAAGTGGCTTTTTTAATTTACCATGCTGATGAACTTTCTCAGTCATCCACTCTTTAATAGGTTGTAAATTACCTTCCTCTAGTAGAGTATCATAATTCGGTAAATCCTTTAACATCGCTTGCTTTAATTGGGCTGCATACATATAGCCTAAGGCATAAGATGGAAAATACCCGAAGCTACCTCCTGCCCAATGAACGTCCTGTAGGACTCCTTTTGCATCATTTTCCGGCGTAATCCCCAGATATTCCTCATATTTTGCATTCCAGATCTTAGGCAAGTCTTTAACTTCAATCTCATCATTGAATAGACCTTTTTCAATTTCATAACGAACCATGACATGAAGTGGATAAGTTAATTCATCTGCTTCAATACGAATAAAGGAAGGTTTTGATTCGTTAATACCACGATAAAAATCTTCAATTGAGATACCTTCAAATTGTCCACTTGAATATTCTTTCAATAAATCATAGTTTTTCTTCCAATAAGCCAGGCTTCTTCCCACGATATTTTCATAAAATAACGATTGTGATTCATGAATTCCCATCGATGTTCCCGAACATAATGGTGTACCTACTAAGCTTTGAGATATATTTTGTTCATATAAAGCATGTCCACCTTCATGGATTGTGCCAAAAACTGCGGTTCTAAAGTCGTTTTCATCATAATTGGTAGTTACTCTTACATCACCAGGATTTAGACCTGTTGCAAAAGGATGGACTGTTTCATCAAGTCTTCCTGCATTAAAATCATAACCCATTTCTTTAAGTAATTCTAAGCTCACCGCCCGCTGTTTTTCTTTTGGGAAATGATTATATAAAAAGGATGTTTCAGGCTTAGAATCTGATTCAGCAATTGCTTTAACAAGTGGAACGATATGTTCACGTAGCTGTAAAAACACTTTATCAAGAATGTCTACTGTTACACCAGGCTCATACATATCGAGCAGAGTATTATATTTATTTCCTTCATAGCCCCAATATCCAATAAATTTCTTATTGAAAGCTACAAGCTTTTCTAAGTATGGTTCAAACATCGAAAAATTTGATTCGTGCTTTGCCTGTTCCCAAACAGATTCAGCTTTAGATTGCAAAACCACATATTCCTTAAATTCATCAGCAGGTATTTTTTTATTTCTATCGTACTCTTTTTGACATTCTTCAAGTGTTTTACTAGTGATCTCAGATAATTGCTCCTTCACTTGTGGCGAAGATAACTTTGCTAAATATGCCGCCATTTCTTCGGATGTTGACATTTTAAAAACCTCTGAGGAAAGCATTCCAATTACTTCAGAACGTTGTTCAACACCTTTTTTCGGAGCACCTGTTCTTAAGTCCCAATACATAAGTCCAATTGCTTCATTATAACTTGTCATTTTTCTTACATATTCAAGAAACTGCGTTTCTATTTTTTGAATCTCCAATTAAATAACCCCCCATAAAAATAAGCTTTTCACTCTAGTTATTCAACATCATCCAACAAATCCCTTTTAATAGAGTATATTTCAACCCATCATTCGTTGGAAATCTTTACTTCTGTCGGTAGCGCCTGTTTAACTTGTTCAATCACTTCACTTTGAGTTTGATCTGTTAAATAAATCGATATAATCCCTTTGTCTTCATGAGCCCTTATTAAACGCCCTACCCCTTGCTTGAGGCGAAGTATCATATAAGGTACATCAACCTTCCAAAAGGCATTTTCAACGTATTTACGCTTTGCCTGGAAAACAGGATCGTTTGGTGGAAACGGTAATGACCAAATGATAACATTTGACAAGGATGGTCCTGGAATATCTAACCCTTCCCATAAATGAACCGCACAAAGTACTGTTTCCTCATTATTTTGGAAACGAGAAACAAGTTGGCTTATTTCCTGTTCACCCTCGAATAAGAAAGAAAAGCTGGTTGTATTTGAAACCTCTTGCTTAAATTTCAATAATTCTTCTTTCGTGTTAAATAGTACTAAGGCTCTGCCGTCTGTCTTTTTCAATTGATCAATTGTATATGAAACCTTATCAAGGAACAAATTGTCATTCATTTTAAAAACAGGGGCTGAAATTGACATCTGTTCATCGTAATTAAATGGTGATTCGACAGAGAAAGAATCAAAATCTGTAACCCCCAAACTCGATGCTATGTAGTCAAAAGTTTGATTCTCTGAAAGAGTTGCTGATGAGAAAATAAATGGCATTTTCTTAGAAAATACATTTTCTTTCAGAACAGCCTCTACGGCTCTAGGCATAATAACTAGTGTACTGTCTCCATCTCTAGTGTTCTCAATCCAGAAAATTGCTTCTGACTTCTCTAAAAGCAATTTAAGAGCAAATTCCATCTTATCAAGGTGCTCATCAACAATATTCAATTCATAGTGATCAATTGTATATGTTTCACTTTCAAAAACAAGATCATCACCTATTTTGGAAAGCATCGTATATAATTTACTTGCAACTGTTCTTAACTCTGAATCAAACTGAATATCCATTCGATCTGATCCTTGTACCTTGGTCGAGCTCTTTTTTAAGAGTGTGAAGAATCTTTCATTTTGTTCAATCGAGCTTTCGATTAGGTAAGCAAATTCTTCACGTATATCATTTTCTAATAGTCTCGTTAATAGGTTTTCAAGTGTTGTTTCTTTCACGCGATACGTTAAAGCTTTTTGAGCAGCGAATTCTAACAAATGTCCTTCGTCAAAAACCACACAGCTACCCTCTGGTAATAAAGGGAGTTGCCCTTCACGTTTCCTAGCTTCAGATGTCCAAACATGTTCCATATAAAAGTCATGTGAGCATATAATTAAATCTGTTGCTTTTCGATAGTGCTCCCTTGATAAAGTTTGCCCACAACGATGTCTTTTTTCACAGGAAAAGCAATCTTGAAAAGTATCCCAAGCCACTAAATCCCAATCTTCATCTGGGATATCTGAGTAATTCTTCCTGTCACCATAATGATAAAACGATTGTAATGTTGAAGGATTATGTACAAAATCAGGTAGTTCACTGTATAAATCATGTATTAACTCAGAATCATTTTTAACCATCACATCATCTAGTTTACGCAGGCATAAATATTGATCTTGAGATTTTGCTAATCTTACATCTATATTTAAGTCTAATGCAGTTGAAATTTTTGCAATGTCACCTTCAGGCTTTACTAATTGCTCAATTAATGACTCATCTGCACAAGCGATGATGGCAGGTTTACCAGTGAATCTTGCATAGCACAGTGCATAGAGTAAATATACAATTGTTTTTCCTGTTCCTACCCCTGCCTCAGCAAAGACGATTGATTTATTTTTAAATGCCCTTTCAAGCTGAAATGCCATGTAAATTTGTTCATCCCTTAATTCAAATCCCTTATCAGGAAGAATGTCATAGAAAATATCACCAATCCATTCATTAAGCTTATCAAAAAAATTATCCTGCTTTGTAATTTGAAAGGGCAGTCGATCACGAATCATTTATTAATACCTCCAGAAGATAAGACTAAAGGAAAATTATCATATATAACAATTAGTAAGTCAAATAAAACTGTGAAAATAAAAAGAAACTCGCCACGTTTGGGCGAGTAAAAAATTAATCTTATGGTTCCTTTACTTGGTATAACGTAAGTAATCTTTTTCAACTGAGGTAGCGTGAGAAAGAGCTTGAAGATATTCGTCTTGTGCTTGTGAGATGTTATCCATCACACTAATCTCTTGACCCGCTTCACTCAATAGAGCTTTATATGAAGTTTCCAATGCTTCACGGATTTTAGAAAAGTCCATTGTATTCAATCTAATCACTCCTGTAAAACCGAATAATAAATAACAATTACATTTTATGTTTTGTTTGTAATTACTATTCACTTTATTTTTGCTATTTTACAAATTTTTTTCAAAAGGACTATTTACACTTTGAACCTTGCCCGTTTCTTTCCGCTCCACTCTTGTTATAACAATAGAATATCTATCCCAATAAAACCTTTTATTAATCACGCGGTGGTCTAGGGCCAAAATACTGATAGTAATCGGTTTTTATGAATCCATTAAACAGCTTTCTTTTTTTAGTTGCTGGTTTACCATAGCAATCCTCGAAGCTTTCGTTGGAAGTAAGCATATATACTGACCATGTATCTAGCTTGGAGAAGGCTTTCCCCATTTCTCTGTACATTGCTTCTACTGCTTTTTTCTCTCCTAATCGTTCACCGTATGGTGGGTTTCCTACAATAACACCATATTCCTTTTTGGAGGTAAAATCAGAAACTTGCATTTGTTTAAAACTTATCAGATCTGCAAATCCTGCTTCCTCTGCATTTTCTTTTGAAATTTGTATCATTCTATGATCAATATCAAGCCCTGTAATATCTATAGGTTGGTCATATTTTGCAAGATCTTCAACTTCTTGTCTTGCGTCATCCCACGTATCTTTCCCAATCCAACTCCATTGCTCAGAAACAAAACCTCTATTAAATCCTGGAGCAATATTTTGTCCAATAAGTGCTGCCTCAATAGGTAATGTTCCTGAACCACAAAACGGATCAACAAAAGGTCGGTCAGGTGTCCAGTTTGTAAGTTTAATTAGTGTAGCTGCAAGGGTTTCTTTTATTGGAGCTTCGCCTTGCCCTATTCTATAGCCTCTTTTATGTAACCCCGTTCCACTTGTATCAATGGTTAGGGTTGCAATATCTTTTAATAGTGCCACTTCAATACGGAAAAACGGACCATTTTCCTCTAGCCATTCTGTTTGCTTTTTATAATGTTTTTTTAAGTTTTCAACAACTGCTTTTTTAACAATACTTTGACAATCTGACACACTAAACAATTTAGATTTGACCGATTTACCAATTACAGGAAACTCAGCATTTTCTGGCAGATAATCCCCCCAGTTTAATGCTTTAGTCTTTTCAAAAAGCTCGTCAAAGCTTGTTGCCTTAAACTCTCCTACCTTAATTTTCACACGGTCTGCTGTTCGTAGCCAAAGATTACTTCTGCAAATTGCCTTTTCATCTGCTTCAAAAAGCACTTTTCCATTATCTACAGTACATTCATACCCTAAATCACGTACTTCCTTTGCAACAATTGCTTCAATACCCATTGCTGCTGTTGCAATCAATGAAACTTTGCCCATTTTTTTCTCATCCTAACATTCCAAAATTTTATGTATTCATAAAGCACATTTACACTATATAATCATGGTATCCTATTATCAGTATACCCAAAATAAAAGCTCTCCTATAAAAGGAGAGCTTAGATTATACGTTAAAGTTTATACGCATCAATAACGTTCTATAAGCCATGTTTTGTTCCAAGTACTACAAACGGCAACTGCCTTGTACGAGGTGGTAATCATCTATCTACAGAATTGCTCTGTCCTTCTCCTTGTTCAGTTCCTAAGAGAAGGTGCCCCTACCAAATTTGGGTTTCTCGCTCGAGGGGTTTACCCGTTCCACCCTTGTAATTTCTTACAAGACTACGTCACTGTGGCACTTTCAAGGTATTCAAGCCATATCCATAAAGACTTAGGCTTTTTCCCTGCCGTTAGTCCAGTAAGACCAGACTACCCTAGCTTATTTTTTCGCTAGGCACGAACACTACGGACATCTCAGTCCGTGCGAGCATGGACTTTCCTCTAAAGAATGTTATTCTCCAGCGATTACCCGAACGTTATTAATGCTGCTCACTAAGTATAGTAAATAAAACACTACTTCGCAACACTATTTCGTTTGTAAGATTTAACAATTAATCAAATAACTTATTCCCGAATACGTGTTTTTCAAGATTTGATAGCCTTTTTAGAATATCAAAATTAGTTGTACCGGTTTGTGGTTGTGTTGGCTGTTTTTTAAATGAAGAATCTTCTACCTGACGTTTTAAACGTATATTCTCTTGTTGAAGGTCTTCAAGCTCCTGCTGGAATAATTCATAATCTTTTATGATTAAATCTAGAAACTTGTCGACTTCTTCTTGCTTATACCCTCTCATGCCTGTTTTGAATTCTTTTTCTAAGATATCTTTAACTGAAAGTTTAATTTTGTCTGTTATCATTCTATTCACCTCGATACACTTTCCCCAATCTTCTCTTTCTATTTTTTCAAAAAACTTATGTCTTGTCAATTTTTCTTTTACTATCTAAGGCTCTTTTCACATCACTTAAGTCCAAAAGTCATCTCTTTTAAGCAATTCTTCTTCTACAATCATTTGTAAGTCATAAGAGTTAATCATAATAATTTCGTATGGCATTTTTTCGGATTTTTTCTTAGCCTCTTCAAGGATATATTGAGGATTACCCGGTTTTTCATCATCGTATAAAAGCAAGAGAGCATCACTCTTATCAACGAAAAAATGATTTTTCAATCGAAATTGATTTGGATTTTCATATTTTTTATTTGTAATGCTGTTAACATAGTCGGCTTGAGACAGTATATACTCATAATACTCTTTCTTATCTTCCTTCCAGTTTTCCTCCTGGTCAAGGAATGGGGTGAAAACTCCGACTTTCAGTTGCTCATACTCCATTTGAAGCTCATATGTAATTTCCGCAGCCCATAATTCTGTACCTAGTTGTCCACTGATTATTACCCACTCTAATCCATTTTGTGCTAATTGTTCAAGTTGTTTCCTTAGTGCTTTTTTTATATATTCTACTTCAGGTTGTTCATTTTTGAAAATCCCAAGCTCATGCGGCTTGTATCCTGAGACTGCGACAATACGAATCAATTTTTCAGGTAACTCCTTTACTATAGTTAATAAAAGAGAAACAGGAACTAAAACGTTAGTTCCTGTTTCTATATAATCATTATCTACCAAAGAATGGTCTTGGCATTCTAGGACCACAATTAAAGTGTTGGTGAGAAACTTCATTTACAACAGACTCAGTGTGTGGATAATAGTGTACGTGCTCATACATTTGATGATTCACATGTTGAGTATGTGACGGATGAATGTGTGGAACAACCGTCTTATTACAATAATGCTGAACATTACATTTCGTTGGATATACAATCGGTGCCATCATGTTTGGTCTACCATTCATAATTAAAATCTCCTTTCCATCATCTGTGTTACACTAATAGCCTATGAAGAAAAGGAGTCACATGTACTGATACAAACACCTATTTTTCCTGGATATTTTAGAATACCCGATTGAATCTAATTATTATTATTTATTATATTGTAAAATTACTATCCTTAATTCCAGAAAGTATTAGAGTAATAGCAACCAAAACGAAAAAATATAAAAATAGTACTTTTTTGTACAACTTCGCTCTCTCCAATATAGTAAAATATGAATCTATACAAGACCACATTTTACACCTATCAACATTTTTCTACAATGTTAATATCAGGAATCAATCAAAATGTAACTGAAATGACAAAAACTTGACGAAAAAACTCTAATTCTGCGCTTGCCCGGGCAATATTTACTGAACATTCCTTCTTTTCTCCTTCTTTTCGAGGCGAAGAATTCGTTTTTCGAGTTCTTCTATTTCACTCTTAATCTGGAGGCTATTGCTGATCTCTAAACCCTCACATGCAAACTGCAAAGCGGTTGGATAATCCTTTTCTTTATGCTCGTATAGCTTTGATAATTCAATCCCTGATTTGAGTCTTAAGTGTTTATCTGCTCTTTCATACACTTCAAGAAATTCTGCAATCGCTTCATTCCACTTTTTATTTTTCTTTAACATTGAAGCTATTGCAAACTTAGCCTTTAAAGAATCTTTGTTATCCAAACTTGCAGCATGTAGGTAACCTTTTTTGGCTTCGTCTTTTTCTCCCAATGTATCAAACCAACGAGCGATTTCAAACTGATCTGGTGAAGATTCATCTGATGATAGTAACAGATTGGATAAGTGAATATAAAGAGTTATTAACGATAAGATATCCACTTCATTATGATGCATTACACCAAATATTCCTTCAGGGTTTTTGTGCTCAATAAAATCGAAATAAATCATCGGAGCTAGGTAGCCTGGAACATCCTTTTCCCTAGTTATATTAAGAATTTCCTTTTCAACAACAGACAGTCGAACCGAGTCTAGTTTATTCTTCCATAATCTACGTGATGCATGATATAAATCAAAATGACCAAACTCTGGAAGTTTCGGAAGTGCATCTCGAATTAGGGTATGTCTAGTTTTAAGCTGTGGCCAATCAAAGGATTTTCCGTTATAGGTGACTAGTGTCGTGTAATCCACAGATGATAGGAAGCTCTGATAAAGTGCCACTTCTCCTCCAAGGTTTGGTAAAAAATGTTGAGTCAATATTATTTCTTCATCTGCAAGACGGGCATGACCTAGTAGAAAAATCGTGTTTCCCACTCCACCACCTAGTCCAGTTGTCTCCGTATCAAAGAAAAATAAATCTTCCGCTCTAATGTGTTTACTTGATAGTGGGTGATCCACTTTTGCCTCATTCCAACTGGATACAACTCTCTTTAATTCATTAAATTGATAGAGTCCATGCTTCGTTTTGAGTGGGTACCTTACTTCTCTAACAAAGCAATAAGATTCATCAAAGTAAAATGGCTTTGCTCCATATTTCTCCCACTTATCAAGATCAGGGATATCTATACTTAATGATGCTTTCTCAATTTGCTCTTTTTGTTCGCGAGGTTGGGTATTAGTAGAAATATGATTTTTTAATCGATTTAACTTATTTTTAATTGACACGACCTTCCCCCGATTCTAACTTTTATTCCTAAGCCGATCGACCAGTTTAAGTGTATCTATTTTTACATGTTCATTAACGACATCGGTTCCTATACAAGACGGGCAACCCGCTTCACAGGTACAATAGGAAATCATATTCTCAGCCTCTTCTAGAATAGATTCCATTATTTCATAAACTTTATCACTTAAACCCACACCGCCTGGGTATCGGTCGTACAAAAATATTGTCGGTTGCTCGTTGTGTAAAGCCTTTACTTGCGGAACAACATGTAAGTCCGAAGGGTCACACATGACTAATAAGGGGGCAACATGACGAAGTACATTTGCAATACCAATTAGCCCCTCCTCTAATCTCTGTTCACTGAGATCTTTAACATCTTCTTTGTTTAGACTTATCCAAGCAGCAGAGGTGTGAAGCTCCTCTTCCGGAAGATGAATAGGACCTGAACCGATATTTTCATGCGTTTCAAACTTAATTTTTTTGAAAATAGTCGCCATTGCTTGTACAGTTACATCTCCAAATCCTATTTCAAGTTGATCTTGAGTACGATGTTTATCAATCTCTAACACTCGTAACTGAACAGCTAAATTGGCATCTGTAAAATAGTCAACGTCCACTTCTCGAACGAAGGCTTTTTTCTCCTCCCAATCTAGCATCTCCACTTGATATTGGACTCCTTGATGTAGATAAATGGCCTCATCATGTAAGAGTGTCATTGCACTAAATCGGTCCATCTCTCCAATTACTTTAACAGCAGCTACATTTGATTGGTCAATAATAACCACATTCTCTTGCGAAGCAGAACGCAAGCTAATATTATGAGCAGGGAAAGAATCATTCATCCAGTACCACTTGTTTCCATTTTGATGAAGCACTCTTTCTTCTGTTAGAAATTCTAATAGTTCTTCTAATTCAATACCACCAAATGTATCCCCTTCTTTAAAAGGGAGTTCATAAGCAGCACATTTAAGGTGATCGACAAGTATGACTAAATTATTTGGATTAATTCGGGCAGTCTCTGGATTGCTACTAAAGAAGTAGTCCGGATGTTGAATGATATATTGATCTAACGGACTTGAACTAGCAACCATTATTATAATGGCCTCTCCTTGCCTTCTCCCTGCTCGTCCCGCTTGTTGCCAAGCGCTTGCTATCGTTCCAGGATAACCAGTCATAATACACACTTGTAATTGACCAATGTCTACTCCTAACTCAAGAGCATTCGTGCTTACAACCCCATAAATGTCTCCATTTCGCAAGCCTTTCTCAATTTCACGCCTTTGTTTAGGTAAGTAACCACCTCGATATCCTCGTATCGACTTTGCCCCAAGTTGATTTTTAACGAGCTCTTGTAGATACGTAAGGATGATTTCAACTCTTACTCTACTTCGTGCAAAGACAATAGTCTGGATTTTATTCTTTAAAAACTCACTAGCAAGGTTTCTCACTTCAAGTGTAGCACTACGTCTAATGTTAAGTGGCTTATTCACAATTGGTGGGTTATAAAAAACAAAGTGCTTCTTGCCAGTAGGCGCACCATTGTTATTAATAAGTGTCATCTCTTCTCCAGTTAATTGCTCTGCAAGTTCTTTTGGATTAGCAATGGTCGCAGATGTACACATAAAGACAGGCTTACTTCCGTAGAATTCGCAAATCCTTTTTAGTCTACGAATAACATTGGCTACATGACTTCCAAAGACTCCACGATAAATATGAAGTTCATCAATCACCACATATTTAAGATTTTCAAATAAAGAAACCCATTTTGTATGATGCGGTAAAATTGCTGAATGGAGCATATCTGGATTTGTAATGACAATATGTCCCGCTTTTCTTACTACCTGCCTAATATTTGCTGCTGTGTCCCCGTCATAGGTATAACTATTTATAGATGCGTCCATCTCTTCTATTATTTCATTTAGTTCACTCTTTTGGTCTTGTGCGAGTGCTTTAGTAGGGAACAAATATAGTGCTCTACTTTGGCTGTTTTCTACTATATTCTGTAAAACAGGCAGATTATAGCAAAGTGTTTTCCCCGATGCCGTAGGTGTTACAGCAACGAAACTCTTTTTTTCTGTTGCTGTCTTAAATGCACTCTCCTGATGTGTATATAGAGCGTTTATTCCTCTTTTATGTAAAGCTTCTTTGAGCTTATCATCAATTGTTTCAGGTAATTCTACAGTATCTGCAGGTTTTGGCTCAATCGTATGCCAATGAACAAGATTCTCTTGAAACTGTGGTGTTTGTTTTATAAAATCAATAACCTCTTGGATATTCTTCCGAACCTTCATCAATCCTCACCTCTTCGTTACTCCTATTGTATCGAATGAACGTTCGTTGTTAAAGTCCTAAGTTTTTGGAAAAAGGTAATAATAAAAAGACCTCAAATAATAGAGGTCTTAAGTGAGTATTAGGTTTATAAAAATCGTTTTCTTTCTTCAGGAGAAGGAATCCGACAACTTTCATTTTTTCCGAACCATTTATATCTATTTCTCGCAATTATATCATAAAAAAAGTCTCTCAATGGTCTTGGTAAAATTATGAACAAATAGAGTAATTTCCAGGCTCCTTTTAGTTTTTTGCAAATTCGAAGGGCTGCAGATGATTTATAATAACAATGACCATCTTCAATAAGGATAATACTATCTATACTTTTCGAAGCGTTGTACTTACTCAATAATTCTTTCCCAGTTTCACTTTGTAATGAAGCGAATTTAAAGTCTCCTTTTGGGTCTCTCTTAATAATAAATTGAACACTTTGATCACAAAAGTTACATTCCCCATCGAATAAAATAATCCTTCTCATGTCATCCCCCTTTTCTCATGATACCAACTTGATAAGTCTACTTCAAACCATCTCTTTCGAAATAAGAATTTATTATCATCTGATTAATCACAACCTATTTAGCTCATACTACACTTGATATTTTATTTTTCTTGAATGGAGCTGAAATTTTTATGCAATTCGAACCTAGAAATTCTACTGAGGCTGCTCTTCATCATTATAAGGAAGGGCTAGGGGTATTCACTCAAAAAATGCCTGAACTCGCTTCAAAATATAATGCCTTTACTCAAGAATGTTTTAAAGAAGGAGCACTTTCACAAAAAGAAAAACAGCTTGTTGCACTAGGCATTGCACTTTATTCACAAGATGAATATTGTATTATTTATCATACTAAAGGCTGTCTAGATCAAGGATGCTCTGAACAGGAAATTCTTGAGGCCGTTGGTGTAACTGCTGCTTTTGGTGGTGGGGCTGCAATGAGTCAAGCGGTAACTCTTGTACAAGAATGTATGTCTGAATTGAATCAGTTGAAGCAGTAGTATTAGTTATTGATTTTACATAAGGACATCCTAGCGTAAAGATAGGATGTCCTTTAAATTTAAAATAGATAAGATAAAAGCCAGCCCATAATTGGACTGGCACTGCCACTTTTGCCGTATCGAAATGCAGTTTCAAAAACCAATACTCCACTAGGTGGGTGTTCTCAGAGACTCTCCAAACTTCCTCTGTCCGCATGGGGAGGCTTGTTTTTCAGCCACATTATTGAACTCCCTATTTAACACTCAAAGGTTGAAACTACATTTGAATACTAACAACACAGCAGTAAAATCATAGTACATTATATTATTTTAAGATGCAAATTCCTTCCTTACTTTCTTTTCTTTTCCTTTTAACTTTCAACTAGTGTGTATATAATAATAAAGGATTCCATAGGAAAGGAAGTACGAGTCAATATGATAATTACAGACCATACAGTAGAAAAATTAGAAGATCCGTTTGGTTTATTAGCTGGAGATAGATATGAATTTCTACTAAATATTGAAGTTTCTGATGATGACGAACTCTATTCAGATAATGGAATATATATCCGACTAATCTTTGTAGCAGAAAATGAAAATGCAAGAATTACACAGTCTAATTTTATTGAAAAAGAAACAAACCGCTACCTAGAGTTTGAATTAGAAGAAGATGAAGAAGAGATGGTTTTGAACTATTGTAAAAATAACCTCCCACAAGAATAAACAAAAAAATTGACCTATCCTTCAGGTCAATTTTTTTGTTCATTGTATAAGTGACAAGCTGTATAGTGTTTTGGTTTCATTTCTTTCCATTGAGGTATTTCTCTTGCACATATATCCATTGCATGTTGACAGCGAGTTCTAAAAACACAACCGCTTGGTGGGTTCATTGGACTCGGTACGTCACCTTCTAAAATAATTCTTTCTGATTGTTTAGAGGGATCAGGTACAGGTACTGCAGATAACAATGCTTGAGTGTAAGGGTGTAATGGTTCTCGATAAAGCTCATCACTATCTGCAAGTTCCACCATATTCCCCAAATACATTACTAACACTCGTTCAGATATATACTTTACCATTGAAAGGTCATGAGCAATAAATAAATAAGTTAATCCTAGTTTCTCTTGCAAGTCTTTTAGAAGATTTACAACCTGTGCTTGGATAGATACATCTAGTGCTGAAATCGGTTCATCACACACAATAAACTTTGGGTTTAGTGCTAACGCTCTAGCAATCCCAATTCTTTGTCTTTGCCCACCACTAAATTCGTGTGGATATCGATTTGCGTGCTCAGGAGTTAGTCCAACCAACTTCAACAATTCAGCCACACGTTCCTTGCGCTTTTTCCCTTTTACAACGCCGTGAATGTCCAAAGGCTCTGCGATAATATCTTCAATTCGCATTCTTGGATTCAAAGATGCGTATGGATCTTGAAAAATAATCTGAACCTCTCTCCGAAGCTTTTTCATTTCTGTTACTGATAGAGTAAATATATTTTTTCCTTCAAAAAAAACTTCACCATCTGTCGCCTCTAATAAACGGATAATGGTTTTTCCAGCAGTCGATTTCCCACATCCACTTTCACCAACTAATCCTACCGTTTCACCTTGAAAAATATCCAAACTTAGGTGATTTACAGCCTTTAGAGGGACACCCCCTGAGTTAAAATATTTCTTTAAATTTCTGATTTGGACTAAGGGCTTTTCTACCGAAACCGTCTCACTTGACAAATATATCCCTCCTTAGGAAGTTGTTTGAGTATTCTTTGCTAATGGATGGTGTAACCAGCAAGCTGCATACCTAGAATCTCCTACTTTTTCATACAACGGTGGATTCTCTTTGCATACCCTCATTGCTTTATCACAGCGTGCATAAAAAGCACAACCCTTTGGAGGTGCAAGCAAATCGGGAGGGGTACCTGGAATAGGAGATAACTTTACGTCTCTACTCATATCAATACGTGGCATCGACTTTAATAACCCCTCTGTATATGGATGACTTGGGTTGGAGAATATTTCATGTATAGTACCCGACTCGACAACTTGACCTGCATACATGACCACCACTCGGTCACACATCTCTGCAACAACTCCAAGGTCGTGAGTGATTAGTATGATGGACGTATTCGTTTTCTCTTGTAGGTCTTTCATTAGTTTTAATATTTGGGCTTGGATTGTAACGTCTAAAGCTGTTGTAGGCTCATCAGCGATTAATAATTTGGGTTGACACACAAGTGCCATCGCAATCATTACCCTTTGTCTCATACCTCCCGAGAACTCGTGTGGATATTGATTGAATCTTTTTTCAGGGTTTGGTATACCTACCATTTCTAACATATTAACAGCAGTCTGATATGCTTCTTTTCTAGAAATATTCTGATGTTTTAAAAGTCCTTCAGTTATCTGTGCTCCTACTTTACTAGTAGGATTTAAAGATGTCATTGGGTCCTGAAATATCATTCCAATTTCATTCCCGCGAATTTTTTGCATTTCTCTTTCACGTTTATCTACTAAATTACTATTATTTAAAAGAATAGTCCCACTCTTAATCTTTGAGTGTGGCTCAGGTAAAAGTCTCATGATTGATTTAGCGGTTACACTTTTTCCACAACCAGATTCACCAACTATTGCAACAGCCTCTCCTGGCTTTACATGAAAGGATACGCCACGCACAGCTTTTACAACACCAGCATATGTATCAAAAGTTACATGTAAATCGTTCACCTCTAATATATTTCCCATCGGCTCACCTCCATCATATTCTATTACTTTCGTAGCTTAGGATCTAAAGCATCTCTTAATCCATCACCAAAAACGTTAAATGCAAACATAGTTAAAGAAATGAGAATCGCAGGAATGAATAATTGATAGAAATTACCGATTAATATACTTCCAAGTGCATCATTTGCCATTGTGCCCCAACTGGCTTCTGGAGCAGGTATACCTAGACCTAAGAAACTTAAAGTTGCTTCGGCAAAAATAGCCGTAGGAACTGTAAGTGTGACATTTACTAATATTGGACCCATCGTGTTAGGTAATAAGTGTTTTCTTAACGTCCAGGAAGTAGACGCCCCCATTGCATTCGCAGCCTGCACATACTCATACTCTTTTAACTGTAGTACCTGACCCCTAACAAGCCGTGCCATAGGAATCCAACCAGTGATGGTCATAGCAATGATAATTGGCCATAATCCACGCTCTAATACAATCATGATTAAAATAACCATAAGTAAGTATGGAATAGCATAAAGTATTTCAGCAATTCTCATCATCGCATTATCTACTTTTCCGCCTTTGACCGCAGATATTCCACCATAAAGTACCCCTGCAAGAAAATCTATTAATGCAGCCATAAGGCCAATAAATAAGGATATTCTTGCTCCATACCATGCTCTAGTAAATAAATCCCTACCTGATTGATCAGTACCGAACCAATGCTCTGAATTTGGTCGCAGATTTTTCTTTGTAAAGTCCTGTTCATAGTAGGTATAACCATTTAGATAGGGTCCAATGATCGCCATAACAATTAAAAGAATGATGAGAAGTAAACCAAACATAGCTAGCTTATTTTCCTTTAACCTATTCCATGTATCTTTCCAAAAAGTAAGACTTGGTCGAGAAATTTTCTCTGCTTCTTTAAAATTATCCTGCGCTGGTAAAAACATCTCCTGTGTTAGTTTATGCTTAGTCATTATTTGCTCTCCCCCGTCACCTTAATTCTTGGATCAATCCATGTATAAGCGATATCGACAAGGAAAATTAAAAAAATCAAAATTGCACTATAGAAAACCGTTGATCCTAATATAACCGGGTAATCACGGTTTGAAATACCTGTTACAAACATCTCGCCCATTCCAGGAATACCGAAGATACTTTCGATTATGAAGCTCCCTGTTACAAGGTTAGCAGTTAGAATTCCTAGCACAGTTATAACTGGTAGAATTGCATTTCGTATTGCATGCTTTATGATGATGACGTTCCTTTTCAATCCCTTAGCTTTTGCTGTAATAATATAATCCTGACTCATAACCTCAAGCATACTTGATCGCATTAAGCGAGCTATATACGCAAGCGGCATCATTGCTAGTGAAATGGAAGGTAAAACAGTATGAGACCAAGACTTCCATGTAGCAACCGGAAAGAGCTGTAATTCAACCGCAAGAAAGTTCATTAAGAAGGTTGCTAGAATAAAACTTGGCACTGAAATCCCTATAATTGCAAGTATCATAGATAAATAATCTGGTAATTTATTACGATATAATGAAGCCATAACACCGAGAATCAAACCAAAAGTAATTGCAATTAATAGGGCCTGAGCACCAAGATGGAGAGAGACAGGGAATCCGTTTTTAATATAATCATTAACGGATATGGACGAAGACTTCAATGATGGTCCAAAATCAAATTGAATTAATGATTGTAAATAGAGACCATATTGTACAATCAAAGGTTTGTCCAGATTATAATAACTCTGTAAATTATCATAAATTGCTTTAGGCATGGTACCTTCTTGAGCAAAAGGATTTCCTGGGATACTATGCATGAGTATAAATGTAATTGTAATAATGACCCATAATGTAAGCACTGCCCAGCCTAGTCGCTTAATGGTATACATTAACATTTTTTATCCCCCCTACTATAATGTGAATGAACTAATAAAAATCGGGGTATGCCCTAAAGCATACCTCGATTAATTTGTATATTAGTTTTTAATATCCACATAATGGAATTGAGGATATCTATTGATTGGTGTATAAATCCCAGTTACATATGGTTTAACTGTAAATGGTTTAGTATAGAAGTACACAGGAATAATTGGCATTTCATCCATTAAGATTTTTTCAGCATCATGCATTGCTTGCATACGTTCGCCCTGATCCATCGAAGATTTAGCTAGGTTTACCAATCTATCATATTCAGCATTAGCCCAGTTAGCATCGTTATATGGACTATCTGATACCCATAGATCAATAAATGTCATTGGGTCTACATAATCACCAACCCATCCAGCACGAGACATTGTGTAGTCTCCAGCCTTTTCACGGTCAAGTTTTACTTGGAATTCTACGTTCTCAAGTGTAATTGCTACACCTAAGTTTTTACGTAGCATTTCTTGAACTGCTTCTGCAATTAATTTATGACCTTCTGAAGTATTGTATGTTAGTGTAAATGGTGGAAGTTCAGCCATACCTTCCTCAGCTAAACCTTCAGCTAATAATTTCTTAGCTTCTTCAGCATTTGCTTCGAATAATTTACCTGTGTTTTCTTGGTAATCACCACTTACATCAGGAATACCAGGAGGTACTACAGAATAAGCTGGTGTTTGGCCACCTTGTGCCACGTGCTCAACAATCGTTTCACGATCAATAGCCATCGCTAATGCTTTTCTTACTTTCGGATTATTAAATGGTTTAACGTCATTGTTAATATTATAGTAGTAGATTGCTAGATCTGGTCCAAGGTTAAATTCAGGATCATTATTAGCAAGCAACTGACCTTGAACGTCTTGTGGTAATGGATACACTAAATCAATTTCACCAGAGCGGTACATTTGCCAAACTGTATTTTCATCATCAATAATGACAAAATGAACTTCGTCTAGGTTAATCTTAGCTTGATCATAATAATGTTCATTTTTCTCTAACTTCATGCTTTCTTTATGTTTCCATTCGGTCAACTTGAATGCACCATTAGACACATACGTATCTGCTTCTTTATACCAATCAGGATTTGCTTCTTGAACTGCTTTGTTTACAGGATAGTACGTATAAAAAGATGTTAAATCTAAGAAATATGGAGTTGCAACTTCAAGTGTTACTTCTAATGTCTTTTCATCAAGGGCTTTAACCCCTACAGCATCTTCAAGGGCTTGTAAGTCTGCCCCTTCTTCAGCTGAGTTAAATGCTTGCCCGCCTTTTAAATAGTACAATTGGTAAGCATATGTAGAAGCTGTCTCAGGATTTAATGCATGCTTCCAAGCATATTCAAAGTCATGAGCAGTTACTGAATCGCCATTTGACCAGGTAACCCCATCACGTAAGTAGAAAGTCCAAGTAAGACCATCATTACTCGTTTCCCATTTCTCTGCCATTCCTTCTACAATTTCACCTTCTGGAGATTTCTTAGTTAATCCCTCAAAGGCATGTTCTAGTACCCAAGAATCATGTGTACCTTGTGCTGTACCAGGGTGTAATGAGCCTGGTTCTGAACCATTATTTAACCTTAAAACTTTTGGACTTGTACTGGCACTATCATCTGCAGGTTTTTCTTCAGAGTCTGCAGGCTTTTCGGTATTGTTAGTTGGTTCTTTTGGTTTATTCGCTTCTTCTCCAGCAAAACAACCAGATAGTGCCACTAGTATTGCAAAAAACAACGCTAGAATTGAATAAAGCTTAACTTTCATATTTCCTCCCCCTTTCAATTTGAAATCATCAGATGATTTCTATGATTGATTTTACTTTCGAACATGTAAAAATATTACATATACATTAAAATTTTATTAATTTTTTATTTCCATAAAAAAAAGTGGACAAAGTCCACAAAGTAGGAGGTTATTCTATCTAGTGTTTTTACCAGAAAACACACTTAAAATTGCTTTTATCAGAAAACCGATTAACAAACCTGGAATGACAAATAACATGGGCATAAACACTGGCCCTATGTTCACTCCTAAAATTGTTAATTTTGGTGAGAGCATTAATCCGACTGTAACAAAATATGCCGAAAATACGTATGGAAGATATATATACTTGGACCTATTTTGTGTTGCACCCCGATGCGCGTCCCACATCGCAAAAAAGTATAAACATGGATAAAACATTAACCATTGATAATCTATGGCATTAGCTGCACCTTCAAAATCGCCTAAAAAACTTAACATGATTGCAGTATTAAAATTACTGAATACATTTACGAGAAATTCAAGTGTAATAAATAGTATCCCTTTAATTATTTGCTTATTTAGTATTTGTCCGAAGCCCGGTAAAGCAATACTCCACAAAATTGCTTCAAGTGTCCTATCCTTATTCATGGTGACACACTTAACCCTTCTGCATAGACATTTCTTTTATATTAATATGCACCATCACTTTTATTTCCCACTTTCAGTTAGTTTTAGACGGGAGCCTTTTTAGCTGGAGTTTCGGATAATAGGGATAAATAAATTTTTAAGTATCTAAAGTATGCCCTTAATCGTCTTGTTATAATTCCAATTTTTTTACAAACAAATGGCTAAATTATGGACATATAAAAATTACATATCAAAATTAGAATCTGTTACAATTAAGGAAGAATTAGTTAATGGAGTTGATAGTATGGACCGATCCACAATAGAAGAGGTTTTACGTGCAGTACCTTTATTCCGTGAACTATCGAGTGATGAGTTGTCCGAAATTGTAAACATCTCGCAAAATCGACATTTCATTAAAGGTATCCATGTTTTTATGCAAGATGACCCCTTAGAAAACGTGTATTTTATACATAGTGGAAAAATTAAAATATATAAAAATGATTTAAACGGGAAAGAACAAATTGTTTCTATTCTGAAATCAGGAGATATGTTTCCTCATGTAGGTTTTTTTAGAAAAGGGAATTACCCCGCTTTCGCGCATGTCCTTGAAGATGCAAGAATTGTAGTCATCTCCATTGCTCATTTTGAAAAACTACTTCTTCAGCATCCACAGGTATGTATTAAACTTTTTAAAGTTATGGGTGAAAAAATTATCGACCTTCAAAATAGACTAGAATCACAAATATTAAATAGCACCTACGAGCAGATTATTAAGTTATTGCTAAGGTTAGCACAAACAGATGGTACGCTACTAGAAGACGGTAGGACAGTATTAACCTCACATTATACGAATAAAGATATGGCTAACATGATTGGTACCACTAGAGAAACGGTTAGTAGAACTTTAACAAAACTAAAAAAGAAAAAAATTATTGAAACAGACAAAGATGGAAACTTTATGTTTGACGTACTAGAAGTTGAAGAAGAATTATTTTAAAGCATACACGAGGAAAGGCGTTCGAGAACTTACCGAACCACCCTTTCCTTTTTTCAATTTCAATAACATTTTGGGCCATCCTGAATAGATTGTAATATATCTATTTGCATCAGGAGGTTTCTGCAAAAAATGAGAGATGACCAAGGCAGACAACATCAAAAAAAGTATAATAAAGAACCCTTTGGAGATTTAATGAAATCAATGAACGATTTTTTTCATCAGAAACCAGTTAGAAGATTGCTTGACACAATAGATGTCTTCTTTGAACAACCGTTTCCACTGCAACAGATTCCAGTTGATATGTACGAAACCGACCACGAACTTATCATTTCAGCAGACCTGCCAGGTATTAAAAGAGAGCAAATTGGAATTGAATTCACCGGAAACCAACTAACCATATCCGTTAACCATAATGAGGTCACTGAAGAAAAAAACGAAAAGAAACATTATTATTATAAAAAGGTAGAAAAAAATCAATCCATTCGAACAGTTAGTCTACCCTATATTGTTCATGAAAAAGATGTAAAAGCATCTTATCAAGATGGTGTACTAAAAATAAGAATTCCAAGGCAACGAAAAAAAAGAATTATGATTGACTAAAAATAGAGCGATTTAGCTCTATTTTTTTGGCCTTCTTCCCCGTAAAAACATGGAAAGTGTATTTTCACATCTTTTCCAAAAGGTCCAATACATACTTTTATTCCATCAGTACCAACCTACATCTAGGAGGTGTTTTTCATGGATAGAGAAAACATGGGCAACAAAGATTTACCAGATTTTAAACAGTTAAATGATCGGATGATTGCTGATCCCCCAAGTGAACCTTTTCTTGTCTTAAAAACTAATTTAGATCCTGATGAACCATCTGTGGAAAATCCATATTATCAAAATGGAACAGCAAATAAAAAAGAATTAAACGACTACTTTAATGGGAAATAAGGTGATACTATGGAGCAGACATTAGCCTATTTACGAGAATCGTTATCCAACTATACCGAGGAGCATCAAGTTTCCCTTCAAATTTACAAAAAACTTGAAAAGAAGTCTTATAAAAGTGAAGGCGATTTTGTGAGGGAGTTAGATGAGCAAGAAATTGAATTTTTAAATCAAGTATTACCCGGTGAAATAAACCATGCAATGGATGCACAGGATTATAATCGTGTTCAAGAACTGAATGAAGTATATGAATTGTTGTTTTAGGGATGTGTAAGGCAGTGAATAACCCATTTTCAACAAAGAAATATTCTACTACTAATGTAGATGAAGTGAAACGATTAAATGCAAATTCTGGCTTGAGTTATAATGAAGTTAAATTGTTACTAGCAAAGTCCTATCAAGAAGAAAAACAACAGAAATAATAAAAAGGTATTCACTTTTCTTTGTGAATACCTTTTTCATTTTTATCCATTAAGTGGTAGTGGGTTTAACGGGTGCTTGTTTGATTTTCTTTCTATATAGATTACAACTAATAAAAACGCTAATCCTCCTAGCAGTCGAATTCCAGAGGATATTGACATGGCAATTTGTATATTATATAGCTCGAGTAGGAATACGCCGATTTGGGGTGCAATAAAGCCTACAGCTCCCAAAATAATATTATATGTGGCTAAAAATGATGTTCGCTCTTTTTCAGGAGATACATGTAGCAGTTGGTTAAAAAGAAGCATAACTGTTCCCGCAACAAAAATTCCAGAGAATAAATTTATTATCGTTAAATAGATAAGATTCGTTGATAGTATGGTTAAGATTGGAGCAGTTGCCATTCCAATACCTGCAATAAATAGCATGACAGAGTTACCCCACTTATCTGCAGATCTTCCCCACCATTTGTAGCTTAACATTTGAGAAATGGAATTTACTACAGTAAATAAACTAATCCATATCGCAGTAGCCTGTGCATCATTGATTTGGTAAATGGTAAATAAAGGCCAGGCCATTTGCCATCCAAAATTAAATAGGACTGCACATAAAACAAAACTCCTATAAGGCCTATGACTAATCATCTTTTTTAAAGTTGTGGTAAAGGCTTTTTTCTCTTTTACTTTTACTTTCTCTACTTTTATTTCATAATGCTTCATTAAGAAATAAACTTCAATCACACCGAATATAAATCCCACTAAAAACAATAATTGGTATGGAAATGTGTCAGTCTTATCAAAGCGACTAATAACAACACCAGCAGCAATTGTAACAACCATTCCAACAAAGGTTAAGATTCTGCTCCTTTCACTAAAAAAAGCTCCTCTTCGCTTATCTGGAATAATATCCCCAATAAACGATTGCCATGAAAGTGTAGCAATCGCATTGGGAAGGTTCATTAACGCAATTAAGACAACAAGTATCCATGCCTGATTTACAATTGTTATAAAAGGAATAAAGACCATTAACAGCAGGAAGAATCTAGCACTTAATATTGATAATCCAGTAAACGTTTTTTTAGTCTCGAGTCTATTGATCCACATTGCAGCTGGGATCATTGCTAGCATACTCATTAAAGATGGTAGTGAGCTTATTAGGCCAACCTGTTGGTTTGTAGCACCTAGTACCCCTATTGCAAATAAAGGAATAAAGCCACTTACAAGGCTATTTGCAACGATTGAGGAAGCTCCATTTAATATACTTAGTTTTTCATTATTTTTAATATGCTCTGATGAATAATTCATGAACAACGTCCTTTTTCGACTTCCGAAATATTTAGTTTATAGAAGGAGTTTACTCCTCAAGACAAAAACTTGCAATAGAAATTTTTAGACACATTTTCCACGTGTAGTGTTCACTGAGTCTGCTAAGATTGGAATACTTTCTATGTTCATGAAATAACGGCTTGTGAGTCCGTTTTGAGTTGTCAGCTGTTTTTGACGGACTCACAGGCCGGTATTTGGGTAAAAGTTGACTATTTTCCATCTAACGCGGACTCATAGGCCGTTATTAATATAAAAGATGGGAGTTTTAACACACTTTTCTTCAAATAAGAGCCTCTGAGTCCACTAAGGTCGGAACTAACCTTTGTCTTCTTGAAATAACGGCCTGTGAGTCCGTTTTGAATTGTCAGCTGTTTTTGGCGGGCTAAACAGGCCGGTATTTGGCTAAAATTTGACTATTTTCACCTCTTACAGGACTCAAATAAAAAAGCTACCAATTGATAAGTGGTAGCTTCTAACAATCCTTTTTTTTACCTCTAGATTTACGGGATTGTTTAACAAATTGATGTGTTGTTATCGCTGCACCAGCAGCAATTAGACCGTTTGCAATTCCGTTTACTGTAAAACCTAGCTTTATTACACTAGCAAGTGTGCCTCCAAACAATAATATCCAAATAATCATCCAATCGTGAACCTTTGGAGTATGTTTTAGAGCAAATCCTAGCACGATTAAAGCCGGTACAACTAACACCAACTGTGAATGGATTGAAATCTGACTAAACATTGCTTCTAGCATCTCAAATACCTCCCTTTCTCCTATATAGTATTCAAACTACTATTTAGAAGCATAGGGGATTTCATTAGTTATGATGAGCTTGTTTAAACTTTTTTTGTTTATTTTACTGTCTCTAAGTTTTGAATGTCTTTGTAAAACCTTGAACCATTGATCCTATCTGGTTCACTGCACCAATCATTTGTCCAGCTGTATTCATCATTTTATCAACATTGTAGGAACCATCTTTGTTCTTAAACTGGCTCATAATAGACTGCACTCCTGAAGGTTTTGAGTTTTGTGCAAACTGGTTCTGTTGAAGTGGATATGGTGTCTGATATTGTTGCTGTGCTGAATAAGGTGTAGGATATGGAACATTGTTATACATTTGATTTGGCATAGTAAATTGTTGTGATTGTTGATAGTTCGGTCCCATTGGTTGTTGATAATTCGGTCCCATTGGCTGTTGACCATAATAGTGCGGCCAACCATTTGATTGATAATTTTGTGGAAACCCATTTCTACGTGGGTTTTTTCTATGAGTAAACACAACTTTCCCCCCTCATATATTGCGTTACAATAGTTTATGTAAAATGTCCCAAAGTGTTAATGCAAAAGGTAAAGAATGAGACCATTATTCGACAAGAGTAGACTCGAGTTGTCGGAAGTTTCAATTTTTCAAAAATCATAAATAATGGCCTATCCATGCTATGATTCTGATAAGACTTATATCAGGGGGGCAATTATATGATATTAAACGAACTTAAAGAAAAGTTTATCCAGTTGAAAATGTATGAGCCGGTAGATAACAATGAATTATTGGATTTAGCAAAGCAGCTTTATATCAAAAATCAAATCACAATCATTGATTATCGTAATTTTGTTCGTGAGCTCGAAATGAATGGAGCACTTAACCCTGAGAATACTGATGAATTAATTGAATTGTAACCTTTTTAAAACTTGGCAATTAAAACATGTTATATCCTCCAGTAGAAAATGAAATATTAAGTACTGTAGAAATCCTAATTTGGAGGCTTGATTAACTATGGGTCGCGGTAAACATTTTAACCATAAGGAAAAGGGACATGAACCAAAAGTTCCGAAACATGGATTTAAAGCAGAAACAAAGGAAACAACAAAAGTAGAATTTGCAATTGAGCCTGTAGCTAGAAATGGAAACAAACCAGTTTATCTTAAAGAAGAAGACGACTTATAAAAAATAAAAGGTGCTTAAGTATAAACTTAAGCACCTTTTATTTAGGTAATATCAGTTATGATGTCGTTGATTTCCGGTCCAGGCACTTGCTTTCCGCGGGGAGGAAGTCGATCCTCCTCGACGTCCGTCTGCGGGGTCTCGACCTTTCCTCTATTTCCCGCAGGAGTCACGTGCCTTCCCCTCCAATCAACTCCCCACTTTATATTTAAAGAATTTCAAAAAATAAAAAAAGGACAAAAAACAATTTGTTTTTTACCTTCCTTTTTCATTTTTTGTACTTATTGCTTTTGATGTATTTGATCTAGTATTGATTTTAGAGTGTAGACAATTGATTGGTACGTTTCTTTTGCTCTTTTTTCTCTTGTGTCTTTGTAGAATGATTGAACAATGAGAAGTTCTATGTTTTCAATCGCTGTATCGATTTGTAGTTTATATAAGTATTTTGGATTTTCTTTTTGTATCCAAGTTAGTGTCAACTCTCTCCACTTATCAAGAGTTGCATGCACCTCATCAGCATAAGGCTTTACTTCACCGAAGAAGTCAGGTTCGTAGTCTTCGTTTCCTTTTACTGATTCTAACCTGTGAATGGATTCTTCTGCCCTTTCTAACAAATTGTTAGTTAAAGCAATTAAATCGTTATTAATCATAAACATCACCCTATTTCATCATAACAGATTCTACCTATATGAGAAATAGGACTGATTTAATAACTCAATCTATACGAAAAAGTTCCTTTTCCAATTGTATGTTTTTTTACAGAGTTGTTTGAATTTTTCTCTAGGGAGTATTTACCGATACATTCATCAATTGAAGAAAGAGTTGTCATGATGCTAGTAAATTCTGCAGTACTGTTTTGAAAGTATTCCTTTGATAGGTTTTTCCTTTCTTCTACAAGCTTATCTTCAATTTTATCTAAACCCTTTAATAATTCATCCAAATGATTCATCACTTCATTTTTAGCCATCAATGTATTCAACTCATACGCCCCCTTTTATAACTCTTCTTACAAGCTATTCGATATAGACTTGAATACTACCTTCCGACCTGACAAAACTAGTTATGTTTCGTCAAAGAAAGTGGATTTTTCCGATTTTCGACAAAGAGTAATAATCGCCCGAGGAATGAAATGTTCCGTGTTGTGAACAATATCTATAGGAGGTGTAAGTATGTCAAAAACAAAAAGAAATTCAAATAATAAACAAGTGAAACCAAAAGAGGAAACAGCACCAGGATATGGTGACAAAAAATTGGAAGGACCAAATCGTCCTGCAGAATGATGAAAGATCAAGAGCAAGAATTTCTTGCTCTTTTACTTTTTCTTAAAAAGATTTTCAATGCTTATTCCAACATGCAGTTGGTGCTGTTTATGTAAATACCAATCTGTTAAGCACAATTCTTTGGTATTAATTTTACTAACGGGTTTAAACCAATTTTTCACCTCCTTTTGATTATTGAACCAGTCATCTTGGTACTGGGATTTATGCTTAATTATTGGATAGACGGTTCTAAGAAAAGGTGTATCACGTTGTTTTGGTTGTGAAAAATACTGCTCATAATCATGCCGTGACCCAGTATGAATTGTTTTTTTTGAAAACAAATAAAATCGAGGATAGTAATATTCATGAAATAGCAACCATGCTAGTTTTTTACCTAATTCAATCCTACTCCGAAGTTTGCGAAAATCATGAACTGAAAAACCATACAACTCCCCTTGTACGGTTGGAAACAATACCGAGCTAAAGTGTAACCAATCTTGAAATTTAAAAATAAAGGATTTAAAAACTTTGTTTTTGTAGAACGGATGATTAATTACAGGTTCTTGAATAACATTTTGTTCATTAATAATTTGAGCAGTTATTAGTTTCTCTCCATTTCTAGTCAGCCAATATTCATTCCAGTGATTTTCCATAAATGAAGAAACTGAAAATGCCTTTAATAAATCAAATAACGGTTTGTTTTGCTTTTTAGACATTTCATATAATAAGAGCTGTGGATAGGCATCTGAGAAAATAAGCCAATTTGCTAGTTCATAGGTCATAAATAACGTATTTCTAGTGGTTTTATTTAAAGCTTTTGGGAACCATGTGCCTTCTAGATCTGTCATATTCCAACCTGCATTTCTAGATACCATGCTTGCTAAAAACGACCAACGAATCTCCTTATTACTATCATAAAACTTTGCATAGCTTGTTGTCCTAGAGACATTATCAATATTGTTCCTATCTGTTTCTTCTATAATATATCTAATGATCTCTTGTTCTTCTTCCGTGTAGTCACTATAGGAGTTCATGAAACACGTATGTCTTTTCCTTCCAGCCAACTACCTCACCATCCTTGTCCATATCCTTTCCTAATGTTGAAAAAGATAAGCAAAGTTTTAAATTAAATACTAGTGAACTTAATTAGCAAGAAAAATGGTAGAATGGTCCTGTGCCAAATAATACAACTATTTTCTCTCATTTTCTGATATGATAGAGTATAGGTTTTTTAGGGGGAGGTATAATATATGACTTTTCGCTATCCGAATGGTAAGCTGTACCAGCCTAAGAAAATCAGCACCACACCTCATCTTAAACAACAAGTTTATAGCAACCGTGGGATGACACTTGAAGAGGACTTAAATGAATCGAATAAATATTACCTAGAAAAGCAAATAGCGGTAATACATAAAAAACCTACACCTATTCAAATTGTAAATGTTGATTTTCCAAAAAGAAGTGCAGCAGTAATAAAAGAGGCTTACTTTAAACAAGCTTCTACCACTGACTATAACGGAATTTATAAAGGTCGTTATATTGATTTCGAAGCTAAAGAAACTAGGAATAAAACGGCATTGCCATTACAAAACTTTCATCAGCATCAAATTGATCACATGAGAGCTGTCGTAGAGCAACAAGGAATTTGTTTTGTCATTTTACGTTTTGCAGCAGTGGATGAAATCTACTTATTAGAAGCAGTCCATCTTTTGCAGTTTTGGGAGAGACAACTCCAAGGTGGCCGAAAATCAATCGCTAAAAATGAAATTGAGGCATTAGGTCATATTATTTCTATAGGGATGGCACCTAGAATCGACTATGTAAAGGTTATTGATAAGTTATACTATCAATGAAACTTTATTATTTTTAATTCGTCATATTATAAGGGATTTTATAAATAGCGACTACACCTATTATTACCTTTTTGAGGAGCAGTGAATGCTATGTCAGAGAAATATAAAACACGTGAACAAAGAAAACGTGTAAGTTCTAACAATAAGAAGAAGCCTGAAAAAAATATGAAAGGCATTATGCGGAAGGCATTTCTAACGATGTTGGTCATTGGAATTATTGGTATGATTGGAGGGGCAACGACTTTCTTTGTACTTGCAAAGGATGCCCCACCGCTTGATGAATCACTATTAAAAGATCCTTTATCATCTAAGGTTTATGATATGAATGGTGAGCTAATTGCTGAACTAGGTATAGAAAAAAGGACCCACGTTTCATACAATGAAATTCCAGAATTAGTTAGAAATGCATTTATTGCAACTGAGGACGTCCGATTTTATAAACATCACGGAATTGATATTATTCGATTTGTAGGTGCTGTTATTGCAAACGTAACAGACGGGTTTGGCTCCCAAGGAGCAAGTACTATTACACAACAGGTTGTGAAGAACTATTTTCTTACACCAGAGAAAACGTTAACGAGGAAAGCACAAGAAGCTTGGTTGGCATATCAACTAGAAAGTAAATTTTCAAAGGAAGAGATTCTTGAGATATACCTGAACAAGATTTTATTTGGTGGAAGCACTCATGGGGTAGCTAAAGCTGCTGAAACCTACTTTGGAAAGGAATTAACTGAACTCGAATTGCACGAGGCTGCCATGCTAGCAGGAATTCCACAAAGTCCAAATAATTATAATCCGTTTAATTATCCCGAGGCAGCTGAAAAAAGAAGAAATATCGTTTTATCCCTGATGGAACAGCATGGATACATTTCAGCAGATGAAGCAAAGGCTGCGAAGGCTATTCCAGTGCAAGATTCAATTGTTGACTCTAAACCTGTTTCTAAGCCAATTGATACATTTTTAGATCAAGTTAAGATTGAGATTAAAGAGCTTGGTGACATCGATGTGTATTCTGCTGGGTTAGAAATTTACACTACCTTTGATCCTAATGCACAAGCACATATTGATCAATTATTAGCTGATAATGATGCAATATCCTATCCAAATGATGAATTTCAAGCAGGAATTGCTTTATTAGACACACGTACAGGTGAAATAAGAGCTCTTGGTGGTGGGAGAAATCAAACAGAAACATCAAGAATCAATTTTGCGATAGACCCGCTAAATCAGCCTGGTTCCACAATAAAGCCTATTATCGATTATGGTCCAGCAATTGAGTATCTGAAATGGTCTACTTATCATCAAATTGATGATGAACCGTATACGTATTCTGATCCAAATCGTACACCTATTAAAAACTATGACAATAAACATTTAGGTCAGATGTCTATTCGTACAGCACTAGCTAAATCTAGAAACATTCCTGCTCTTAAAGCTATGCAGGCAGTTGGGCTAAAACAAGCTCAAGATTTTGCCGTTAATTTAGGAATGCCTTTTGAAGATCATGTATATGAATCCTACTCTATTGGAGGTATTTCAGAAGGAGTATCTCCCCTACAAATGGCTGGTGCATACAGTGCATTTGGAAATAAAGGCGTCTATATTAAACCATATGCAATAAAGAAAATTATTTATCCCGATGAAACTGAAGTTGATTTGATGCCTGAACCAAATCCTGTAATGAAAGATTCAACTGCCTTCATGGTGACTGATATGTTAAAGTCTGTAATGCTTCCTGGTGGTACTGCATCAGGCTACAATGTTCCAGGCCTTCATATAGCAGGAAAAACTGGTACCACCAACTTTGACAGTGAAACAAGAAAGAAATATGACATACCGAGTGGCGCAGTTCCAGATATTTGGTTTGTAGGTTACACGCCAAATTACACAGCAGCAATTTGGACCGGATATCGCGATAACAAGGAATGGATGAGAACAAAGGATGAACAACAAATTGCAAAAAAATTATTTAAAAACATTATTACCACTATCTCTGAAGGCAAGGATACACAGGATTACCCTATACCAAATAGTGTTGTAAAAGTAGCTGTTGAAAATGGATCAAACCCTGCCAAACTAGCTAGTGAATTTACACCAGAGGATATGGTTGTGTCAGAGTACTTTATAAAAGGGACAGAACCAACAGAGGTTTCTGATAAATTTAAGGAACTAACTCCTCCATTGGAGCCAACTATTAATTATGACCAGGAGAAAAATGAATTAACATTAACATGGTCATATCTTGAGAATGAGCTTGAAGGTATTTCCTTTGAAATTAGTGAATCAATTGACGAAGGGCCATATACTGTTCTTACAACACAAAAAGAACTAACCTTAATTATTCCAAATCCAATTCCAGAGGCAAAATACAGATATCAAATCATTGCTGTAAGTGATGCGAATCCAGAAAACAGAAGTGAACCAGCAACTATCGAGACAGAAATCCCCGCTGTAATAGAGGATGAAATAGACCTCTTCCCGGATGATGAGGGTGAAGACCCTGGAGATGGGGATGGAAGCGGTGATGGTGACGGTAATGGTGACGGAACCGGAATAAAACCACCTGATATCGTTGAGCCTCCAGGTAATCCAAACGACGAAGATTAATAGTAAAAAGGAGCAGGAATTATAAAAATCCTAGCTCCTTTTTTATTTCCCTTAGAAAATGCACCATTTTAGTGAATATTAGCATTTTTTGAGGTATACAGAGGATACGGGCATAATCTAGAGGATTTATATAAATAGGGTTGTTGAACTGCCCTTTAGCAAGTCTCCCGCTTACAGAAGCAATAATATGCCCTCTTACCCTGTTTGTGGTACAAGTATGTATTTCATTATGATTAATGAAGGTATAAAAACGTACAAAGGGGTGAAAAAAATGAAAGTTATTGAAAAAACGTTAGAGGTAACAGTTTTGTTGTCGGTAACAGTTGCATTTGGAGGTTACGCTTTGTTTGTATATCCTTTTGAGAAGCTTAGTGAGAAGTTGAATCCAGAGGTGAAACGAAAGCAATTGAAATATGCTTCGCAAAATTGAATGAGATACCCACTCCTATTGGTTGGTGTGGGTATTTTTTATTATTGTGGATTGGGGGATGCTTTTTTTAAACTTTCAATTTTATAAAATTGCTTTTCGAACTCCTCGAATAGTTGTGAAAGTTGAATATATGAATGGTAATGATTTGGATTGTCAGTAATAAAGGATAGTCTCTCTGCTACATTAATCGGCTTATACTTTAAACAAACAATCATCGAATTGATATTTTTGAGAGAACATACAGGTTTCTCATTTACCCAATTCAAGCAACAAATTAAATAAGATAGTGAACGTATCATTGGTACTTTAGCTGAAGCACGATCCCTTTTTTTGAAAAACTCCCCAATTATTTCTTTTTGTAACTTCCATTTTTTTAGTACAGTAGTTACTGCGTCTTTTTTATTTATCCAAGGTGCATTGAACTCGTTCTGAGTTAAAACAGTAGCAGCAATATCAAATAAAAAATAATCCTTTTCCAGTCCTTCTTCATAGCTTACTTGTTTGTTAAATTGGATTGTTGTTGTATTTTGATAAAATAACGGATGTAAAAAAGATTCAGGCAGCAATAATTCAACGGTATCACTCATATTTTCAAACCTTATCCTTCATTCGTTTTTTACCTTCACGACATACATCTAGTAAAGGACACACCTCGCATTGAGGAGATTGAGCTTTACAATGATATCTTCCAAAAAAGATCAAACGATGATGTGTTACTCCCCATTCATCACGAGGTACTTTTTTCATTAATGTTTTTTCTACTTCAAGCACGGAATCCTTCCATCTACAAATGGCTAATCGTTTGCTAACTCTCTCTACATGTGTGTCCACTGCGATGGCAGGAATACCAAAAGCCACTGATACAACTACATTGGCCGTTTTTCTCCCTACACCGGGAAACTTCGTTAATTCATCGCGATCCTGAGGTAAAACACCACCATATTCGTAAATAAGCATTTCGCATAATTTCCGAATATTTTTTGCCTTGTTTCTATATAAGCCAATTGAACGTATATCTTGTTGTAATTCCTCTAAAGATACCGCTAAATAATCTTCCGGTTTTTTATATTTTTCAAAAAGAGACTTAGTTACTTTGTTTACAAGTCCATCTGTACATTGCGCAGATAAAGCAACAGCAATCACTAATTCGAAAGGGTTACTATGGTTTAACTCACAATGAGCGTCTGGAAACATTTCTCCCATAGTATCTAAACAATGCCTTATTTGTGCTTTTGTTAACATATCGTTTCTCCTATCGTATGAATTTAAAAAAGCTTAAGAAAGAAATTCTCTCTTAGCTTTCAAGCCAATTGTAAAATGGAATTGTTCTTTCGTATTCCTTCGTAGTATTCTGGTCTACTTGTTTTTGCTTTTGGCTATGTTGACGAAATTTTTTGGAATGTGCTTGCGCTTGTTCAATTGTTTGTATACCGTTCTTTTTCCATTCAAATAAAATTCGATCGATATAACGGAAATTCAATTTACCTGACATAACTGCTTCTCTTAGAGCAGCTTTTATTATAATAGGATCATGATGATCTTGGTCAATCCACATAGATAACGACTCACACTCAAACGGAGATAATGGTCGTCCAAACTCTTGTTCAAAAATTGTATAAAGACTTTGTTCCTCTCTTTGAACCACTGTTTTTTCCTGTTCTATAGTCTCTGACATTAAGTAGTGAAAAAGTTTAACCCAAAGAGGTTTTAAAGAATACTTTTCAACAATAATGGATTTTTCATGGTAGTCTTCTTCAATCGCTAGATAGCCTTTTTGTAGAAGGTGTCTTAATATTTCTGTACACCTTGTCGTAGAAAGGGTCATATTGCTAGAGAGTTCGGTTGGAGTAGGAAAGGTGTTTCCACTTTCAATAAAATTTAAAACCTGTAAAACGACCATAAACTCTTCTTCATTTAAGTTTAAATTTTTATAATTTTGTAGTAGTAATTTAGGTATTGCTACACTTCCTTGTTGAAACCAGTCAATAAAGTTATCATAGTTCATTCAATACACCTCTTTTCTAGTATAACATGAACTGCTGGGACGAGATAAGAATGAAATAATTGGAGTTGAAATTTTGGTAAAATAAAAACCCTCAATTCTGAGGGTTTTTGCTCAATTTATTAATTGTGCATTTTTCTATTCATGAATTGATAAATACGTTCAATTGCTTTTTCCAGTAATTCTAATGACGTTGCATATGATAAACGAACATAATCAGGGGCACCAAAACCAGAGCCGGGTATTAGAGCCACTTTCTCTTCTTCAAGTAGTGCAGCAACAAATTGGTCTACACTTTCATAGCCTGCTGCTAATGATGCTTCTTTTGCGTTTGCAAAGAGATAAAATGCACCTTGTGGCTTAATACAAGTAAAACCAGGAATCTGAATCAACTTTGTATGAATGATATCTAATCGCTCTTCAAAAGCCTTTCTCATTTCTTCTACAGGTTCTTGTGAACCATTATAGGCCGCAATCGTACCATATTGAGCAATTGACGTTGGATTTGACGTACTATGACTAGCCAAATTGGTCATAGCATTAATTATTTCTTTGTTACCTGCTGCATACCCGATACGCCAACCGGTCATAGAATGTGATTTTGAAACTCCATTAATGACAATTGTAGCTTCCTTTAATTCTGGTGAAAGCTCCGCGATGGAATAGTGTTTACGGTTATACGTTAGTTTTTCGTAAATTTCATCTGACACAATTAATATGTTGTTTTCAAGACATACTCTGCCAATTTCTTCAAGCTCTTCTTTTGAGTAAATCATCCCAGTTGGGTTACTTGGAGAGTTTATAATGACTGCCTTAGTACGCTCAGTAATTGCCCCTTTTAACTGTTCTGGGGTAATTTTAAATTCGTTTTCTTCAACGCCGTCCACGTAAACAGGCTTACCGCCAGCTAGTTTCACCTGTTCAGGATAACTAACCCAATATGGAGTTGGTATGATGACTTCATCATCCTCATCAAGAATAACCTGAAATAAAGTATAAAGAGCATGTTTTGCGCCTGAACACACAATAATTTCGTTTGGATTATAGGTTATATTTTGATCTTTTTTAAATTTATCAATAATGGATTTTTTAAGTGCTGGTAAACCACCTGTTGGTGTATATTTAGTAAAGCCTTTGTTCATTGCATCTGATGCAGCTTGAATAATATGTTGTGGTGTATTGAAATCAGGTTCACCTGCTCCAAGTCCAATTACATCATGCCCCGCTTCTTTTAATTCTTTTGCTTTTGCTGTAATCTCTAGTGTAGAAGAAGGAGTAAGCGTCGATACTCTTTTAGCTAATTTCATTTATCGTTCCCCCTGTTTATATTTATGGAGTAGTCCTTTTCAGTAAATCTCCAGTTTCAAAATCACTATAGTAATAAGTTAATCGGTTATTTTCGTTAAGATAAATAACTTCCCAAAGTGGAATATTTTTCTCCATCCCAAGCCTTACTGAACGAATCTCTTGTGGATTCCTTTCGCTCACTAAGCGATTGACTACATCTTCTTTACGTAAACCCTCATCTTGTCTTTTAATAACAATCTCGTCTGAATTCTCAGCAATCCAAACGATCAAAGGTACATTTTCGTCAGAGATCCCCTGAACTACCTGATACGACTCTGATCCATAATATGTAGTAACTTCATAAATGGTATGTATGTTGGCTTGTGCTCTAGCAATTTCAATTGCTTGTTGCTCTATTTCACGTTTTGGCTCCATTGCTGTAATGTAAACACTAATGGCTTGCCAAAATCCGATAACTAAAATCAATATAGAAAGAAAAATCCATTTTTTCATCTGATCACATCATGTACGATAAATTGTAAAAATAGCTGTATTCTGATCTTTCATATCTAGCGCAAGTCCGAACATCAAATCTTTCGTTTTAAGCGTTCTATTTAGGCTGTCCACAATTTTATAAAGGTCTGGAGAGTTCTGGACTTTTACGGTTGAGAGTACTTCAATTTTACTTTCCATTATTCATGTCCTCCTAAAGGTACTAATCACAAATTTTGTTACTCATATGCTTTCAAGTCTTCGGTAACAATATAACTACAACAACATTACGAAGTTGTATCCTTTACCATTATAACAGGTGATAACCTTTACGATAATAATTTTAGTTAAAAAATATCTCCTAACCCACACCGTTAATAAAACTGCCACTTCTCGTGGCAGTCTTTTTTTGTTTTACTTAACTTCTTGGGAACTTTCAATTGAAATGGTAATTACCTCATATTCATTCTGATTTGCTTTTATTGTTATATTACCAAATTGTTTAGTCATATAAGTATCGATCCAAGTTTCCTTCAATCTTTCCATAACATCAGGGCTTGGGTTTAGATTTTTTTTAGTAAAAATAATAGCTACCTGAGGATCAATATGTTCAATAAACTCTTGGGAAGATCCGTCATTTTGTGCAAAGTTTGGAATTTTAATAATGTTAACCTTTGATAATTCCTCATTTGTAAGTAAAGACATCTCAGCATTAATATTCCCGGTTGACATATATAGCAGGTAGTGTCTTCCCAATTCAAAAAACAGATCATAGCTTTGGAGCCCATCTGAACTTAAACCCTCATGTACCACCTTAGCCTTTAGTAAAGGGACAATAGGGTGAGAATCATCCTTTTTCAACTTAATAATTCTTTCTTTCGATAAAAAGGCAGGTATGGCAAACTGCTCGCCAATTACTACTTTGCTAGTTGGATATCTTTTCGTTAACCATTCTAGATTTGATTGGTATTGCTGATCTTCCTTTGTAATAATAATTGATTTAACTAGTGACACATTGTACATCTTTAAGAGCCTTTCTAATTCATCTTGGGTTTCTGGTCCTCCAGCGTTAATGAGCACATTTTCTCCGTTACCATGTTGAATAAGAGTGGCCTCACCACTTGATAAATTTAAAAAAGTGATTGCAAGTTCCTTATTAGAAAGCTTAAGATCAACCTTTTCAATTTCTGTAGGTATTTCAGAGCCTGAAAAAGCAGAAAGAAACAAAGACTGAAATAGGACCAATAACACCAAAATCCTCACAGTTATCCCTCCAATAGTCGCTAGATTTAGCCTGTGTTATTGACTAAAAATTATCCTATTACCCGGTTACCTTACCATCATATCCATTTATCAATTGTTTCTAACAAATTAGTTAGTGAATTTTCAATAACTGACACCTCAGGAAGTGCCTTAATAAATTGGTTTCCATACGAGGTTGAAGTAATTCTTCGATCAAATATGAACACAACTCCATGGTCTTGCTTAGAACGTACCAATCGACCAAATCCTTGCTTGAAGCGCAATATTGCCTCAGGTAATGCCAATTCTTTGAAAGGGTTACCTCCACTCTCTTTTATACGCTTTGCATGCGTAGCATACATTGGATCAGTAGGTGGGCTGAATGGAAGCCTTACAATAACAAGTGCTGTTAAATCCTCTCCTGGGATGTCAACACCTTCCCAAAAACTATTTGTTCCCAATAGAATAGACTTTTCAAAAGCCTGGAAATTCTTTGTAAGCTTTGTTCGACTTCCACTACTAACTCCTTGGCCAATTATGACAAAATCCTCTAAGAAAGCTAGTTCTTTTAATGTGGAATGTGTTTTCTTAAGCATGTCATAGGAAGTAAATAAAATTAACATTCTACCGTTTGTTTTCAAGGCAATTTCAGCAATGTGAATAGAAATAGCGTGCACGTATTCATCTTCTGTTACTTCATTAATTTCAGGTAGGTCATTCGGAATAAGTACAGCCGCCTGCTCTTTATAATTAAAAGGAGATGGGATGGTAACTGCAAAAGGCTTGTAATCCGATAATCCTAATCGTTCTATCATAAACTCAAATGAACCTTTAATTGATAATGTAGCCGAGGTTAAAATAATTGATTTCTTTCTGGAAAAGAATGTAGCTTTTAGTTCTTCAGATATATTTATTGGCTGACTAAATAAATAAGCAGCATTTTTAGCGCCTTTTGTATCTGCCTCAACCCATGAAACCATATTACTTTGTTTGCCTAACAATAATAATGTTAGTTTTTCATTAATTGATTTAATTGATTCGACAACAGAAAAATAGTCATAGATTGTTCCTTTTTGCATGGGTGTCACTAACTTTTGTAATGATTTAAACGAGTCATATTGGTTATTGACTACCGTATATAAAGAATCTATATTCGTCGATAAATGCAACATTGTTTCAACAATTCTCCCCCAGGATTGATCATTCTGAACCGATTCATCTAAGGGAATATTTACTCGATTTATAGATGTTTGGACTTGTTTGTGATGCTCTAGTGCAAAGGTTCTAATTTCAGTAAATAGATCATCCAATTGCTGTTTGATTTCTTTATTCAATGATTCAATTAATGGAAAAGTATGATCTGTGTCAAGGCCTATCCCTCGAAAAATTTTTATCACATTTCCTACTAAATCTTTTGAATCACTAAAACCAAGTCTTGAGAGTAAATTTGTAACATCTAGATAATCTAATTTAATACCTAAATGGCTGCTTGCGACTGTTTCTAAATGATGTGCCTCATCAATGATTACTTCTTCATAACCAGGTAAGATATCTCCTTCTGATAGTAAATCAGCAAACAGAAGAGAGTGATTTGTAATAATGATTTCGGATTGTTGAGCTTGCCTCTTTGCTCTTCTATAAAAACAGCGAGATCTCCAGGGGCATTCTTTTCCTAAATTACTATTTTTTTCACTTTTTATTCGGTTCCATAAAAGCTTCCCACCTGAAGGCAAATTCAATTCATCTACGTCCCCAGTTTCCGTCTCTGTTAACCAAACAAGTATCTGAGCCTTTGCTAATATCATATCGTAGTTTGATTCTTGCTCATATAATACCTGTTCAAATCTCCTTAAACAGAGATAGTGACCTCGTCCTTTTAGTACGGTAGCCTGAAATGGTAATGGTATAGTGTTTGAAAGGATTGGGATTTCATGATCAATTAATTGTTGTTGTAGTTGAATCGTTTTAGTACTAATGATAATGGTGCGTCCAGTCTGCTTCGCAAATAGAATTGCTGGTAATAAATATGCAAAAGACTTTCCAATTCCAGTTCCAGCTTCAACAATCGAATGTTTTTGCTCCAGAAAAGCCTGCATTATAGTGTCCATCATTTTTAATTGACCTTCTCTTTCTTCATACTGCTGAATATGATTTGAGAGATGTCCTTCATTACTAAATAGATCCTTTTTTATGGAATCATAATTAACATCACTGATTGATCTGTCATGGATAATTTTGTCTTTTTTCTTTAAAGCAATGCCCCGATACACATCATAACTTTCAGAATCTCTATGGGGCATAGTTTCCTTTTCCTCAATAATTTGCGATAGTATTTTATGTAAATCACTTTTTAAGTAAGTTGCATATTGTAGCAACCTAGTACAAGTTACAAGAGGTAACTCTCTTAGTTTCAATAATATTTTCAATAGTATTTCTGCAGTTACTTCTGCGTCACTATCAGCTTGATGAGGGTTATCATGAGCTAACGAGAAATTTTCAGCAAGTTGCCCAAGTTTATAGCTATCAGTTGAAGGTATAACGATTCTAGCCAATTCAACTGTATCTAGCGTCGGACCCTCAAAAGGTTTGCAACCGCTATTTATAAGCTCCTCCTGAAGAAAGGTTAAGTCAAATGGAACGTTATGAGCTACAAAGTAAGCCCCTTCTAATAGTGACTCAATTTCAGGTGCAATTAATTGAAAGCTTGGAGCATTATGTACAACCTGATTTGATATGCCTGTAAATTGCTCTATAAAAGGAGGAATCTCTCTGCCGGGATTTATAAAACTTGCAAAACGTTCTACAATCTCTCCATCCTCTATTACTACTGCCGCAAACTGTATGATTTTATCTCCTTTTTTAGGAGAGTTTCCTGTTGTCTCTAGATCAACAACTACGTATCGTTGATTCATAAAAAAACACCTCAGCATCAGGTGGGTATTATAGTGTTCTGTCACCCACAATTAGTACTCATATAGTAGTCTTTTCAATTATAGAAAATATACTTCCTATACTAAAGAAAAAACCCCCATAATGGGGGTTATGTTTATACTATAATACAGTAGAAGCTGGCTCTTGGCCAATTAATTCTTTAATTTGATTGTTTTCATCCATGATGGCAACCTTCGGAACATGTGATTGTACTTGTTCTTCTGAAACGAATACGTAAGAAATAACAATAATCACATCACCTGTTTGAACAAGTCTAGCAGCAGCACCATTTAAACAGAATACACCAGTACCTCTTGGACCTGGTATAATATATGTTTCAAAGCGTGATCCATTATTATTATTTACAATTTGAACCTTTTCATTTCCAACCATACCAACAGCGTCAAGAATATCTTCATCTATTGTAATACTTCCAACATAATCTAAATTAGCTTCAGTCACTCGTGCTCTATGAATCTTAGCATTCATCATTGTTCTAAACACGACATTTCCCCCTCTACCCTAACCGTTTTTTCTATATATTGACTTCTATAATTTTTCACTTTTAACTTACACAACAAATGTAATATTATCAATAAGTCGAGCTTTTGTAAACTTCACAGCTAGTGCAATTATTACCTTTCCAGAAATTACTGATATTGTCTCCAACTCTGGATATGAGTATAATTCCACATAATCTATTTTTCCCGAAGTTTCATTAGTGATATGTTCCACCACTATCTTTTTCACTATCTCAGGGTCAGATACTCCATTTCTTACTGCTTCTTTTGCAAGATTCAACCCTTCATACAACTTAGCTGCCTCTTTGCGCTCTTTTTTGGTTAGGTATACATTTCGAGAGCTTTTTGCTAACCCATCCTCTTCACGTATAGTCTCCAACGGAACTAATTCAACTGGTATATTTAGGTCTTGAATAAGTCCATCTATAACAGCAACTTGCTGGGCATCCTTCATTCCAAAATAGACTTTGTGGGGTAGAACGATATTAAAAAGCTTTGTAACAACGGTAGCGACTCCATCAAAATGACCACTTCGTTGTTTACCACATAAAACGTCTACGCGTTCATTAACTTTAACAGACACAGATAATTTTTTATGTGGATACATTTCGCTCGTAGTTGGATAAAATAATAAATCAACTCCTGCGTTCCTAGCTAAATCTTCATCTCGATCAATGTTTCGAGGGTAGCTATCAAAGTCCTCATTAGGACCAAACTGAAGTGGATTTACAAAAATACTAAGTACAACAATGTCGTTTTCTTTTCGAGCTTGTTCCATTAAGGATAAATGCCCCTCATGAAGATAACCCATTGTAGGTACAAATCCAATGGATTTTCCTTGAAGTCGAAATTCAGAGACTTTCTCTTGAATTTCTTTGATCGCTTCTACTACAATCATTTGCCTTTTCCTCCGTATAATGCTTCTAGCTGATCTTCTTTCATTGTAAACATATGCTTTTCTTCAGGAAATTGCTTTGTCTTAACTTCGTTCACATAGTTTGTTAATCCATTTTTTATATCTTGATTAATGTCTGTAAATTGCTTAACAAACTTAGGAACACGTTCAACTCCGTAGGAAATGACGTCATGGTATACAAGAACTTGACCATCTGTCTTATCTCCAGCCCCAATTCCGATTGTCGGAATCGAAAGTGCAGACGTAACTTCCGCTGCTAATTGCTTTGGTACACATTCCAATACAAGTGCAATTGCACCTGCTTCTTCACACTTCTTTGCGTCAGCTAGTAATTGCCTAGCACTTTCAGCATCTTTCCCTTGAACTTTATATCCACCTAAGACGCCTACCGATTGCGGTGTAAGCCCAAGATGAGCAACTACCGGGATACCGGCATCTGTTAATAAGCGAATGACGGTTAGGACATCCTTTGCACCTTCTATTTTTAACGCATGAGCCCCAGATTCTTGTACAATTCTAGCTGCATTTTTCATTGTTTCAGCTATTGAGACATGATAAGACATAAATGGCATATCAGTTACGATAAAAGTATCTTTAGCACCTCTTTTAACTGCTTTTGTATGATGAATCATGTCATCAACAGTTACTGGGATGGTAGAGTCATACCCTAGAACAACCATGCCTAATGAATCGCCGACGAGAATCATGTCTACGCCAGCTTGCTCTGCATGTTTAGCAGATGGGTAATCGTATGCAGTAAGCATCGTGATGGGCTCATTACTTTGTTTCATTTTTAGAAAATCTGTTGTTTGTTTCATTTTTCTTCCTCCTCTTTTTGAAGTTAGAGGAAATGAAAAACCGTTTTTGTGTGAAATCAATAAAAATAGCCCTCTTTCAACGAGAAAGAAGGATCACACTAAATGATTCGGCTGAGTTTCATCCCTCTGTCCCAGTCCAACACTTGGATCAAGGCAGACAATGTTAAGTTAACTAACTGTAAGGCATTTGCATTACTTTTATGGTGTAGTTCCTTGGATACTACCCATCTCAATTGAATTATAACAATAAGTGTTGAAATTTTGCTATAATTTTGATTTATTTTTAAAACTATATTCGTTGTTTTTAATTTGAACCTAGTCCGTTTCTTTGCGCTACAGACACTAGCTTTCCGCGGGGAGGGATTCGAGCCTCCTCGGCGCTTCGCACCTGTGGGGTCTCGAACTTCCCTCAACTCCCGCAGGAGTCAAGTGCCTTCCGCTCCAATTCACTCTGTTATGTTCGGAGAATGCACACTTTATAAAGAAAAAACCTTCTCTAATAAAATTTACTGTTTTATTTCAATATCAGCAGAGTGGATTAGATGGATTGTACCATCCATTCCTTCGAGGCGTAGGACGCCGTCGTCGGTGATGCCGATTGCACGGCCTTCGATTGAACCGTTTAGGGTTCTTGCGATAATTTGTTTACCTATACTTATTGCATAGCTTTCCCAAAGAAGTTTTACGACTTTAAAGCCATTTGTTAGGTAATTGTGATATAGGTCTTCAAGCTTTGCTAAAATACTTTGAATAAGTAATGCTCTATCGATTTTATCTCCTTGTTGAATAGAAAGAGAAGTAGCTATTGATGTTAGTTCTTCAGGGAACTGTTCTATTGTCTGGTTGACATTTATTCCGATTCCAATGATGACTGAGTTCACTCGATCTGCTTCTGCTTGTAACTCTGTTAATATCCCTACTACTTTCTTCCCACCGATTAGGATATCATTTGGCCATTTTATATCTGGCTCTAACCCTGTTACTTCTTGAATTCCTTGTACGACAGCAACTGCTGCCAATAGAGTTAGCTGAGGGGTTTGGGACGGTGGGATAGAAGGTCTTAAAATAATACTCATCCATACTCCTGTGTATTTTGGTGAAAACCACAACCTGTCTAGTCTGCCTCTCCCGGCTTGTTGTTCTTCAGCAACTACTATTGTTCCCTCTGGTGTCCCTTCGTAAGCAAGACGGTGAGCAATCTTTTGAGTAGAGGTTACCGATTCTTCAAAGTGAACATGTCGCCCTAGTGTCTTCGTCTTTAGTCCTAATTGTATTTCATTGCCACTAATTTTATCAGGCTTCTGTACAATTCGATAACCTAGTTTCCGAACAGCTTCCAGTTCATATCCTTCTTTTCGCAAATCCTCAATATGCTTCCAAATGGCTGTCCTGGAGCAGCCTAATTCCTCGCTTATCTTCTGGCCAGAGACAAAACCTCCATTTGCTTCGGAGAAAATTTCTAATAATTGTTTTCTCATAGTAGATTGCAATGCAAAAGCCACTCCTTTATACCTTCTTTGTCATTTTCAACTTTCCCTAACAAGACTTCTTCTTCAACTTCTTCAATGACTTTTGCAATCCAAGGACCAGGTGTCTTATTTGACCATACTAAAAGGTCCTGCCCGTTAATTGCTAATTCACTTCTTTGTTTTATAGGCAGATTCTCATAAATTTCTTCTATCTCTTTAATTTTAGTCTCTGGGTCTTCTTTTGATAAGATAGAGATTATTCTTTGTATCTGAACCGAACTTTCAATTCCTAACCCGTATAGAAGTAAAGTAGACCAACCATGGTCTTTAACCTTTTCAATACCGTTAAGATTATAATTGACCTGATTAATTAGTTTGTTTGGCAGTTTCCACTTTTTTAGAAAGGTGGCGCTATCTCTTACCTCTAAGACAGACAGTAGCAATGTCCAATATTCGGATTTTTCCTTTAAAGAATTCCAGTGATAGCTCCCTGACTTAGTAAGCTTGTCCCGTTTATCTTGTAACCCCGGTAAGCACTTATATATATCCGTTTGTGTTAATAGTTCAAGGGCTTGTTCTGTATATCTTCCGAACATAAGTTTTTCAAACTCAACCGTTATTCTTTCAACTGAAACATGTTCAAGCAGATAAGAATATTCCTTAATAGCAGCTTTTGTTTCCTCAACTATTACAAAACCTAGTTGACTTACGAACCGTACTGCCCTAAACATTCTAAGGGCGTCTTCTTTAAAACGTTCATATGGATTACCCACCGTTTGAATTAACTTACGCTCTATTGCTTCCTTACCATTGAAGGGGTCAATAAACTTGCCTTCCACAGACATCGCAATTGCATTCATAGTAAAATCACGACGTTTTAAATCTTCTTCTAATGAAAGGATAAAGTTTACCTGATCTGGCCTTCTAAAATCCTTGTAGTTGTCTTCACTTCTAAATGTGGTAACCTCAAAAGGGGTGCCGTCATAAACAACAATAATTGTTCCATGAACAGCACCTACATCGATTGTTTTACTAAATAGCTTCTGAACTTCACTAGGAAGTGCTGACGTAGCGATATCAATGTCACCAATATCTCGGTGGAGTAATAAGTCACGTACAGAACCACCAACAAAATAAGCCTCATGCCCGTTTGCCAATAAGGTTTTGACGATTGCTAACGGCTTTACAAAAGGTTCTTCCATATATAGCCCCTTACTTGTTTTGTCCTACAATTTTAAAATATAATTTTTCATATTCATTTACAATCTTGGATGAATTAAACTTTTCTATAACAGTATTCCTTGCATTTGTTGACATCAAGGTATGCAATTTGGGATCACTTAATAAAGAAATGGCTTTAGAAGCAACTGCTGTAGTATCCCCTAGTTCACACAAATATCCGTTCTCGTTATTTGATATAACCTCTGGTATGCCTCCAATACTCGTGCCTATACAAGGAACTCCACATGCCATAGCCTCAAGTAACACCAATCCAAAGCTTTCTTTTTCTGATAATAATAGTTTTAAATCACTAATAGAATATAAGTCCTCAACACTTTCTTGTTTTCCCAAGAATAGTACTTTGTCAGTTAAGCCCAGTTGCTCTACTAAACGACAGACAACAGTAAGCTCCGGCCCATCACCTACTAAGAGCAGTTTAGAAGGAACTTTTTCTTGGATTAATTGAAAGGCTTTAATTACATCTGGAACACGCTTCACTTGACGGAAATTTGAAACATGAATGATTACCTTTTCTTCTTGTTTAATTCCATATTCCTCTTTTAAATGAAGGGTATTTTTTTTACAGTAGATTCTTTCATCAATAAAATTATAAATGGTCTCTATTTCCTTGTTAGGTTCAATAAGGTCATTTGTTTGAGCAACAAGTGAATTAGAAACAGCTGTTACCACATCAGATTTCTCTATACCGAATTTTAATAAATTCGTAAGTGAAGGATCATAACCAAGAACTGTTATATCAGTACCATGAAGCGTGGTGACTATTTTCAAATCTTCCCCGACCATCTGTTTTGCTAGATAAGCACATACTGCATGTGGAATTGCATAATGTACATGCAGTAAATCAAGTTTTTCACGTTTAGCCACCTCTGCCATTTTACTAGCCAGTGCTAGATCATAAGGAGGGTATTTAAACACAGAATAATGATTAACCTCAACTTCGTGATAATATATATTGCAGTAGACCTTATTCAATCGAAAGGGCAAACTAGAAGTAATAAAATGTATTTCGTGTCCCTTTTCAGCTAAAAGCTTACCTAGTTCTGTTGCAATTACACCTGATCCACCTACGGAAGGATAACAAGTAATCCCTATTTTAAGTTTCATCCTCTATTCTCCTATTAGATCCTTGGAAAGAAGTAATGGTTTCTTTGTAATGAAACCTTCTGCATATTCTACGCCAACCTCTTTTCCAAATAATCTTTCTCTAGCTTCTACAGTTTCTATATAGCCATTAACCAGTGGCGTATCAATCGTATTACTTTGTTTTGAAAATTGACTTTCATATGTACGAAGAGATTGTAGCTTAATGTCCATCACTTCCGAAATATCTACTACAAAGCTTGGTCTATGAAAACCATTTATCATATAGAAATAAATTGATTCAGCTTTATGAGGCCCCAATCCCTCGTTATCAACATATTTACGAATACCTGCTGAAAACGCTGCTTCTTCTATTAGCCTTGAACAGTTCCCATGGTCAGGATGGCGATCTTCATAATAAGGAGTAAAGATCAACTTCGGTTTAAACTTTCTTATAATGGTTACTATCTTCTTTATGTAAGTTTCAGTTATTACCAGTCCACGGTCAGGTAAATGCAAATTTTCTCTGACTTCCAAACCAAGTAGTTTAGAGGCTTTGTCAGCTTCATGAGAACGTGTATCAACATTACCGTTAGAAGACAGTTCAGCAAGCGTTAAATCACATATCCCCACCCGTTTACCTTCTCTTGCATACTTAGCAAGTGTCCCACCCATTCCAATTTCAACATCATCAGGGTGAGCACCGAATGCTAGGATATCTAAACTAATATTACTCATCCTTCACACCAGCTGTTTCCTTTACTACTTTCCGCCAGCTTAAATCTCCTCGCTCTAACCCGTGTATGAGTATTTCCGCGGTACCCATATTGGTTGCTAAAGGGATAGAATAGACGTCACATAGTCTTACTAGAGCCGTTACATCAGGCTCATGTGGCTGAGCAGTAAGGGGGTCACGGAAAAAGATAACAATATCCATTTGGTTTTTAGCAATTAATGCTCCTATTTCTTGGTCCCCCCCAAGAGGACCAGATTGGAAACGGTGTATTTTCAAACCAGTTGCTTCAGTTAGTATTAAACCGGTTGTTCCCGTAGCAAATAATTGATTTTGCTCTTGGCCTAAAATATCTTTATATGCTGTTACAAACTCAATTAAAGCTGGCTTTTTGTTATCATGGGCAATAAGTGCAATATTCAAACGAAATCCCCCTACTCAATTATATTCTCTAGGCCGTAAACTAATAAATCAATCTTCATAATTGTTTCAACTGCTAGCTTTACTCCTGACATGAAAGATTCACGATTGAAAGAGTCATGACGAATCGAAAGCATTTGGCCATTACCTCCAAAAAGAACCTCTTGATGTGCTATTAATCCTGGTAAGCGGACACTATGAATATGAATACCATCGTATGTAGCACCTCGAGCGCCTTGCATTATTTCTTTTTCCTCGGGGTGTCCTTGCTTCTTTGACTCTCTTACAGTTGAAATTAGTTCTGCAGTCTTAGCAGCAGTTCCAGAAGGTGCATCTAGCTTTTTGTCATGGTGAAGTTCGATAATTTCAATATCTTGGAAGTATTTTGCAGCCATTTGGCTAAATTTCATCATAAGTATTGCCCCAATTGCAAAATTAGGTGCGATAATTGCCCCAATCCCTTTTTCCTCAGCTAGTTTTGAAAGAGTTTCTAAATCCTCTTTTGAAAAACCGGTAGTTCCAACTACAGGTCTTACACCATATTGTAGTGCAATCTCAGTATGTACTCTCCCAACTTCAGGTGTTGTTAAATCGATTAACACATCCGGTTGTAATTCACTAAAACAAGCTTCAATATCTGTATAAATAGGTGCATCAAGATTAGGTAGCCCTTCAATTTCCGATACCTTTTTTCCACCGTACTTATGATCAATAGCACCAACTAGTGTGAAATGTTCAGTGTTTTTTACTAATTGCAAAGCTTCTCTTCCCATCCTACCTCTTGGTCCTGCGACAACTATTTTAATTTCACTCATATATGTACACTCCTATTATATTTTACTCTGTATCCTTTTTAGTCCAGCGATCTTTATCTCTTGTTTTAAACTTATTCATGACAATTTTGTGAGCTTCTTCAAGATCTATATTTAATGAGTTCGCAAAGCAAATGAGGACAAACAAAACATCTCCCATCTCTTCCTCAATTGTACGTTCCTTTTCAGTTGATTTTTTTGGTTTTTCACCGTAGTAGTGGTTTACTTCCCGAGCCAGTTCACCTAACTCCTCAGTCATTCTCGCTAATAGAGCCAGAGGACTAAAGTAGCCTTCTTTAAATTGACTAATATAAGCATCAACTTCATCTTGCATTTCCTTCATTGTTAACTTAGTAGACATCTTTTTCACCCTACCTTACATATTCTTACTCTATGTTAGCTAAATCGCAACAATTTGACAAATATTTTGAAATGCTGGGGCTAGCCGTCCTGTCTGAATTAACACTGCATTCGAACTCGTTTCCCCTCGCTACTACTCAACCTGGCTGAATCTTCATGGGATTCGGACGAGTTTTCCCTTGATACTACTCAACCTGGCTGAATCTGCATGGGATTCAGACGAGTTTCCCCTTGTTACTACTCAACCTGGCCGAATCTGCATGGGATCCGGACGAGTTTTCCCTTGCTACTACTCAACCTGGCCGAATCTGCATGGGATTCGGACGAGTTTCCCCTTGCTACTACTCAACCTGGCTGAATCTGCATGGGATTCAGACGAGTTTCCCCTTGTTACTACTCAACCTGGCCGAATCTGCATGGGATTCGGACTCGTTTTCCCTTGCTACTACTCAACCTGGCCGAATCTGCATGGGATTCGGACGAGTTTTCCCTTGCTACTTACCAACCTGGCCGAATCTGCATGGGATTCGGACTCGTTTGATCACTTGCCTGCGAATCGTGTCCGAATGAGCCAAGGATTCGGGCTAGTTGATTGCACTAACAAGACTAAATATAAAGAATATCTCTTAAGTCATAATTTTTTAACATGAATTGCTAGTTTTAGTTAGGTTGACTATAATAATAAAGTTATCATTTGTTTTTAGGGGTGATTAATCTGTTAGGTCTAAAATTTAAAAATATAATCTTTATTATTTTAGGAACCATTATTTTTGCCTTTGGTCTTGTTCATTTTAACATGCAGAACAATTTAGCAGAAGGCGGTTTTACAGGGATTACACTACTCCTTTATTTCGTTTGGAATTTTGACCCTGCAATAAGTAACCTTGTGCTGAACATTCCTCTTTTCTTTATTGGGTGGAAGTTACTAGGAAGGACCTCTTTTCTCTATACGATTTTAGGTACAGTCGGTCTATCCGTTTTCCTTTGGATATTTCAAAGATATCAAATTCAGATGCCGCTTCATGATGACCTTACCTTAGCTGCTCTATTTGCAGGGATTTTTATTGGTGTAGGATTAGGTATCATTTTTAGATATGGCGGAACGACTGGTGGAGTAGATATCATCGCAAGGCTTGTACATAAATATGTGGGCTGGAGTATGGGAAAGACAATGTTTCTTTTTGATGCATGTGTCATAACTTTATCCCTAATCACATACTTAACTTATCGCGAGGCAATGTATACACTTGTTGCTGTTTTTGTGGGAGCAAGAGTAATTGACTTCATGCAAGAAGGAGCTTATTCCGCTAAAGGGGCCACTATTATATCAGACAAAAACGAAGAAATCGCAGCTAGAATCATGAGCGAAATGGAACGTGGAGTAACGGTATTAAAAGGCCAAGGCTCGTTTTCAAAGCAAGAACGTGATATCTTATATTGTGTAGTAGGTAGGAATGAAATTGTCCGTCTAAAGAATGTAATTAATTCGATAGACCCGCATGCTTTTGTCGCAGTAAGTGATGTACGTGATGTGCTTGGAGAAGGCTTTACACTCGATGAAAATAAAAAACCAATTGAACGATGAAAAAGAGGGTATCCCACTAATTACTATGGGATACCCTCAATATTTATTAACCTGGGCTTATTCTTCTCGGGTCATTCCAGTATAAAGTAAAACTAGTCTCAGTAACTCAAGAACAGCTACTGCAGCAGCGGCCACATAGGTCATCGCAGCAGCATTTAACACCTTTCTCGTTTCACGCTCTTCATCGTTTCTAATAACCCCTGCCGAAACAATTTGCTCCATTGCACGGCTAGAAGCATTGAACTCTACTGGAAGTGTTACAACTTGAAATAAGACTGCGGCAGCCATAAAAATAATTCCAAATAACAATAAATCGGCTAGCCCAGCCAACATTCCAACTATGATTAATATCCACGAAATGTTTGAACCAAAGCTAGCTACTGGAACTAATGCATGTCTAAATCGTAAAAAAGCATATTCCTCTTGATCCTGCATTGCATGACCTACCTCGTGAGCAGCAACCGCCGCTCCTGCGATCGAATCACCATGAAAATTCCCCGAAGATAGACGAACTACTTTACTACGTGGGTCATAATGGTCAGAAAGAAAACCTGGTGTTTCTTCAACTGCTACATTATATAAACCATTATCATCTAATATTTTTCTTGCTACTTGAGCTCCTGTCATTCCAGAAGAAGATGGTACCTGTGAGTACTTCTTATATGTACTCTTAACTTTCATCTGGGCCCACAGAGGTACAATAATGATAATTGCAAAATAAATTAAGAACATTTTACATAGCCCCTATTCTTTTACTGTCTTTATTTATATTTAATCTTATTAAAGACAAAGAATAATGTCAATTTAAAGACATTACTCTTCAGTGTCCCTTTTTGGTAGCTTTTTTTGCTTATCCCCTTTGTATTTTCTCCAACCTACGTAAGATAATGTAAGAATGATTACACTTCCTGTTGAAATCATAACCCAAATTAGAGAAGGGTCAGCTTCATCCTCTGTCATCTTATCAAATAATTCCTTAAGATCCAGTTCCATTTGTTCCATTTGTTGAATTCTAGTCGATTTTTTTAATCCTTCGTTTCGATAACTATCTAAAAAATGAATATGAGAATCCATTTTCTGAATTTGGCTTGAAGGTAAATCCACTTGAATACTTGGATGTATTATATCAAACTTTTTCAAGAAAATATTCAATTGATGCTGATAAGACTGACTGTTCCCATCTTCAAGAACATGCTGTTTCATGACGCTAAAAGTAGTCATAATCGAGTCTTCCATCTCAGTCCATAAAGGTTGATGCTCAGAGCTTATCGCATCAACTACAAGTCTAAATTGAGTAACTTTTGTTAATCTTTCATCATAATTATTTGAAGTGGAGGTAACAGCTTCTAATGCACTATTATGAGTGACTGTAATTACTCGTAATTCATCCATTGAAAAAGTTCCATTTCGAAAATTGAGTAAAAAGTCATTTGAAAACTGTTGTAATAGCTGCTTCGCTTCCTCATATCGTTCTTGTTTTACCATTAATAGAGCTTGCCCAGATAATTCATCTAACTTCGCCCAGTTATCTGTGGATTCAGCATTAGTCAAATTGGGTAGTAGTAAAATAAAAATAAAAAGTACAGATAAGATTCTAAACTTCATACTTGTCCCTCCTCAAACTTCTAATAAAATGTATGAGAAGGTGGACAAGAGTAGACCAAAAAATTAAATAATCACTTAAAATTATGCGGCAAATTCAATTGTAATCTATTCTTACGGATGCAAAAGAAATAAGTAAGAAATAGTGCAGTAATACTTAGCCAAAATGTAAAATAGCCAATTTGCGGCATGAAGTCGTTTAACACTCTATACTGTGGCATCATAAAAAACACATAATCAATCACATCATTATGTAATGTCCAAACAGCAGCTATTATAAGATGGATTGGCTTAATCCGATAATATGGTGCATATAACAAGCCCTGAACTGCCATTCCAAAATGAGAGAATACTAACATATAACCAGCAATTCCTAGTTCACCAGAAACTGCCAACACCAGCAAATTCATAACAACGGCCCAAATACCATATTTAAACAAGGTAATAATAGCCAGGGCTTCAATTAAAGGCCAATTTTTCTTTAATAAAAAGGCAATTAATACAAAGACAAAAAACAAACTTGCAGTTGGACTATCTGGTACAAACACTAAAAATTTTGAAGGAGTAATTGCTAATTGACTTTCATACCAAATATAGCCATAAATAGTACCAGCGATATTAATAATAAGAAGTGTTAACAATACCCATCTTTGACCTAACAAATAGATTATTGATTTCATAAAGAGTCTCCAATCTTCATCTAGTAACTATTTAAGGTTTACTAAAACTTCCCCCGGATGTCAAGAATGTAGAACATTGAACAAAATAAAAAAGCTGACAATTGTCAGCTTCTTTATCTTGTATTATTCAGCACCTGAACCTAATTCTACTAGGAAGTCTGCAAGCTTTTCAAGCTCCTCATCAGTTCCAGTATATAGACCAGCAGGCATTTTTCCGCTTTCTGTACCATTCACAGCAATGTTCATGATTTCCTCTTTAGTTAACTGTAAGTTAACTAGAGGTGGAGCAAGCGCTCCATTACCTGTTAGGTTTTCACCATGACAGGTTAAACAAGTATTTGCTTGAAGAACTTTGTAGCCTTCTGCTTCTGCATCAAATTCTACTTCTTCAACAAGTTTTCCTTGTTCAGCAGCTGCTTCCCAGTCATGCTGTGCAACAGATTCCCAAGTTAAAAAGATTGTTGCAGCAACTCCTAGTAGCATTAAACCTGTTGCAATTGGTCTCTTTGAAGGCCTACGCTCAGGGCTACGGTCAAGAAATGGTGCTAATAGTAGCGCACCAAATGCTAAACCAGGCATTACAAGTGCACCTACAACTGTATAAGGACCAGCAGCATAAGTGTATTTAAGTAATTGGTATAAGAACAAGAAATACCAGTCAGGTAGCGGTATATAAGCTGTATCTGTAGGATCAGCTACACGCTCTAACGGAGATGGATGGGCTACTGTTAAACATAAGAACCCAATTAAGAAAACTGCACCTACCATCCATTCCTTTAGTAAGAAGTTAGGCCAGAACGCTTCTGTCTTCCCAGGATACTCTGAATAATCTTTTGGAATGTTAGGCTTACGAGTTGCAGGAACACGCGAATCCCCAACAAATTTCATACCTTTTCCACGATGCATATTCGGTCTCCCTCCTTTTCAAAGGTTTATCAGTTTATTTATCTTTTAGTTTAATTAATCTTATAGTGGGCCAGAGATACCTTGTTTACGAATCATGACAAAGTGAGCCGCCATTAAACCAAATAAGGCCGCAGGTAAGAAGAATACATGAATCGCAAAGAATCTCGTCAGTGTTTGAGCACCAACAATCTCAGGATGTCCAGCAAGTAATGTTTTAATTTGTGTACCTATTAATGGAGTAGCTTCAGCAATCTGTAATCCTACTTTTGTTGCGAATAAAGCTTTCATATCCCAAGGTAATAGATAACCTGTAAATCCTAATCCTAACATAACAAAGAAAATTAATACCCCAACTACCCAGTTTAATTCACGTGGCTTTTTGTAAGCACCTTGGAAGAAAACACGAAGAGTATGTAGGAACATCATTACGATTACCAAGCTAGCTCCCCAGTGATGCATTCCGCGGACAATTTGACCAAACGCCACTTCATTTTGTAGATAGTATACAGATTCCCAAGCATTCTTAATATCTGGAACATAATACATTGTTAGGAACATTCCAGATAAAATTTGAATAACGGTAACAAAGAATGTTAATCCGCCAAAACAATATACGAACGCTGAGAAATGATGTGCAGGGTTAACGTGTTCTGGAACTTCATGATCAGCAATATCACGCCACATAGGGGTAATATCTAAACGCTCATCAACCCAGTCATAAATCTTATTAAGCATCGATTACGCCCCTCCTCGTGGTTTCGCTTTTCCTAAATATAAATAGCCATCCTTTACTTCGTGTATAAACACGTCTAAAGGAGCAATAGGTGGTGTTCCTGGTACATTCGTTCCATCTTTTTCATATAGACCATAGTGACACGGACAGAAGAACATATTTTCGTTTGCTGGATCTGTATTCCAGTCAACAACACAACCTAAGTGTTTACAGACAGGTGAAAGTGCAATTATTTTACCACTTTCATCTTTGTACACCCATGCTGATCTAGGTTCTACTGATTCATACCAAGCATCAATTTGATCAATTTTGAAGTCAAAGCGTTGTGGTTCACTTGTGATTTCATCAACACTTACAACTTGTACTAAATCCTGCTCAGCAGAAGGCTTTAATACTGGATCAACTGCAAAACGAACCATCGGCATAAGCATTCCAGCAGCCATAAATCCACCTACACCAGTAAGGGTATAGTTAAGGAATTGACGTCTTGATACACGGTGTTTTTTCTCGCTCATAATTTTCCCCCCTCTATACAAAGCTAAGTCCATCCGGACATTAATTAACACATATAAAACTAGGACATACTCATGATATATCAATATTTAATTAAGGTCAATATTATCATTCTCGTAAAACATGGCAACTATGTGTCTATAAGGATTAAAAAAATAATTATTTATTCTATCTAAATCACTAACACATTTTATTTAGTCATTGCTTTTTTGCCAGATTGACATAAATATAGTAATCAATTGTTTCATCTGGTCTTGAAGCATAGCTTGTTTATATTTCTCCTCTACATATTCAAGTGGTAGGCTAGGTAACCAGATTAAAGAACCCGTTTCCAATTGTTCCTCGTGTTGTTTCCATATACTATCGGACGAGACAAAAAAGAAGTATTTCATTCCTCTTTCTGATAACTCTGAAGTCCAAGTAGTTAACCTCTCAATTCGAGACTCAACACTTTCACGGGCGGTATATGTAAAAGGGGGAAAAAGAATAATTCTTCCTTTAAATTGTCGTTCCATCTCGTTTGTGAGGATCGTAATAAACTCCCCCATTGCAACTGTTGTCTTCACATCATTTTCCCAAGTTACAGGAATTAAGGGTATAATTGCAGTATCTACATACTCCTTGGCTTGCAAATATAAATCAATATCTCTCGTAACCCACTTCATTCATCTCGCCTCTTTCTGTTGATAATTCCATTAAAAAGATACCATATTCGTTCAATTACAGCAAAAAAGTCAACCACCAAGGAGAAGGTTAGTGGTTGACTTTTTTTGATATCATGTTGTGTATTTTTTCAGTTGGTCTGTTAACCTGTTAAATTCGTCAATATTTTGCTTATCTAATGCTTCATCAATAAGCTTTAGTAACTTTTGTTTCTGAAATGTTTGTATAGATAATTCAAGGAATCTTTCTGCAATCATTTCATCCTTTTCGTTGACTTGTAGATGTTTTGGCATGTATGGGTTTTCTTCTAGCACCGCTACATATTGCGGCGAATGAAAGGAAGAACGAAAATTTAATTGGATGTAGATTTCTTCATCACGATTCAGACGGATATCATGAAACGATTTCTCTGCGTCAGTGGTCATCACATTTTCCTTGTAGAATCGGAATGGCACATCATCCACACAATGTGTGGACATGATGATCCCTCTAGGACAATATTGTGCCTGTTCAACAAAATGCACATTTTTCATTAACTGATCATGACTCATTAAATAGTTTAAAATCCAAACACATTCTCTTCTTTTTAATTGATAGTTATTCAGAAACCAGCGAATAAAATCTTTCTTCTCGTTGACAGATACAGGGGTAGTCATCGCTATGCTTCCCTCCTCTGTGATTCTAATTTTTACTACTCCTCAAAGCTATTCCGTTCTTATTTCATTCTAAACCAAGTAACATTTCCTCAATATCTACCCTTGTAGGGTCGAGCACCATCAAACGCTTAAATAATTGGATAGAATCCTCATGTTTTCCTTCTTCAAGTAGAAAGTAACCATACTCCTCAAGAAACTCTACATCATCCTTAAAAGAAGTATATGCATGACGATAATGATTTAATGCGTCAGAAAATTGTTCTAATTTGTTTTTTGCATGACCCAAATCCCAATCAAACTGAGGATCATACTCTCCGTAGGATGAAACCTGCTCAATACATTCGACTACCTCTTCGTATCGCTCTTCTTTAAATAAGAACTTTGTTAACATATGAATTGCTTCAAAATATCCAGGGTCTAATGCAATTGCTTCCCTCAAATGTTTTTCTACTTCTTCTGATTTACTAGTCTTCATGGATATTTTAGCAGCATATAGATGGAGTTCCTTATTAAAGTCATCCATCTTTAAACCGTCCATTGTTATTCTATAACTTTCTTCAAGCATCCCTTCATGTTCATAGGCTTTACTTAAATATAGGTACAGAGATGTATATTCTGCGTCCATTTCCTTAAGTTGAAGGAAAGCCTCGATTGCAGTCTTATATTGTGCTGCCTGATAGGCAGTGAAACCATAGCGAAACAATGTGTCAATGTCAGGTTTATCAATTACTGCTAGGCGGTAAAATGGTAGAGCTTCTTCAAACTCTCCAGCAGCACTCAAGCTTTCAGCAATTCGGCTGTTAACATTTATACCTCCAATAATCTCCTGCTCTTTAACTACCTCTTTATAAAGGGTAACACTCTTCTTATAATCTCCTTGACTTAAATAAAACTCTGCCAATGCAAAGTCAATGATTGGCTCATTGGGAAGCTTATTCTTAGCAAGCAGAAGCTTTTGTTCACAAACTTCGAATAAACCTTGCATTTGATAAAGATCCCCTAGAAGCAACAATGCTTGGACGTAAGAAGGATCATCTTCAGATATTAAGTTTAATGCTTCAATTGCATCTTCTTCCTCGTCCAGATCAATTAAGATATCAGCTAAAAGTAGGGTTAACTCACTCTCATCTGGGTAAAATTCGTGAAGAATTTCAACTATTTTTTTTGCTCTCTCTAGAAAACCCCATCTATAGAAATGTTCTGCAATTATATATTTTTCCTGATCATCACAACTTTTTAGAATTTCATCGAGGCTTTCAAGTCCTTTTTCAATTTCACCGTTATCTACTAAATCAATTGCTACATCTAAGTTATTCATTTACTAGTCTCCTTTAGTTGCTTAAAAGGAAGATGCAAAATATCCAGGTAATTTTACTTTACATCCATTCCCAAAGCCTGGTCTATATATTAGACGATTATCGACCTTTAAAAATTCACCTTTGTGCATTGTAATAATAGGGTTAAGATTATGATAATCTAGTAGGGGCATTTCATCAACTGATGAGCCTAGCTGCTCTATGTTGTAAAAATTATAGTCAAGTTCCCCGCCTATTCTTATATCACCTTTATCTGGGTAAATACCTATTTTTCTTAAAGCATTCAACGATAAAGGCTGATTATCTTCTGGAATGGTCAGTATAGTTGGAATATTATTGTCTTCTGTGACTTCTTTCCATTCTTTTATGTGGCGATCTCTCCTGAAAGTGGATTTTTCAGTTTGAATCCATTTCGGGACAATTGGAACGGCATAAGAATAGAGAGCATCTCTTATCCAACCCCACGGAATTTGATAAAGATCTTCATCTTCTATTTCTACAACGACTAGTGAAATACCTTTTCTTTTACAGGTTCTAATTAATGTTGGGGTCATAATTTTAAGAGGAATTTTTATTCCCATATAATAATCAATGGGACTGTTTAATAGACGATGTTTCGCCGCTTCCAGGTTCTTCGAGAGGTCACGCTCATGTTTAACATCGCAGACTGTTAAAAGCGTCGTACAACCTTTTGATAAATATTGATTTGTCATTTCTTGTTTAAATTGTGTAAAAGGCTTGTTGGCTTCACAAAGGGAATAATCAATCATTACATGTCCAGGTGTCATTATATAGTTAGTTGCATCCATCTTAGTATAGGTTAATCGATCCAAATTCGATTGTATGTAGTCTATGCGATTCTGCTTAACAAGTATTGAACATTTCATGATCCCGTTCTCTTTCAGTACATTTGCCCGGTCAATTATATATGCCATAGTTCCTCCCCCTTTGTCGCTCTTAGTAAGGTCAAATAAACTCCTTAAGACAAGCTATGACAGAGAAATAGGTTCTATGAGTAGAATCATGAGAAAGGGTAAATCTTTTAAGAAAAGTAATTGTTATTCAATTTGAATCTTGACCGTTCCTTTGCGCTGCAGGCACTTGCTTTCCGCGGGGAGGAAGTCGAGCCTCCTCGGCTTTGCCTGTGGGGTCTCGACCTTTCCTCTATCTCCCGCAGGAGTCAAGTGCCTTCCGCTCCAATCCACTCTTGTTTTAATTTTAGTTACAACCTTTTAAGTATGTAGAAAGCTAATCAAAAAGAACCGTCCAAATAGAACGGTCCTATCATTTAATCAATTAATGAATTTAAGTGTTCAAAAAACATTGGGTAGGATACTGCAATTGCGTCGGGGTCTTTTAGGGTCATTTGTCCTTCTGCAATGCAGGCAGCTATTGCTAGCATCATGCCTATTCGATGGTCTCCGTAGCTATCAACTGTAGTCCCTGTTAATTTTCCTGTTTGACCGTGTATTATCATTCCATCGTCTGTTGATTCAATTGAAGCGCCTAACTTCTTCAACTCTGTTACCACTGTATCTATTCGGTTTGTTTCCTTAACTTTTAGTTCACTAGCATCTTTTATAATTGTGTCCCCTGATGCTTGTGTAGCTAGTAGAGCAATAATAGGTATTTCATCTATCAATCTTGGTATAATATCACCTGAAATTTCAATTCCCTTTAAGGACGAAGTTTTTATATTGATATCTCCAACTGGTTCAAAATGCTCGATTTGTTCATTCTCAATCGTTAAATCTGCACCCATCTCTTTCAATACATCAATAATCCCTGTTCTCGTTGGATTTAAACCCACTCTATGTAAGGTTATTGAGCTATTAGGAACAATCGCACCAGCAACTAGAAAAAAGGCTGCAGAAGAAATATCGCCTGGTACATGTATGTTAATCCCACGAAGTTGTTGGCCTCCGTTTATAGAACAAGTTAACCCATTTTCCTCAACTTCTCCACCAAAGGCTCGAAGCATTCTTTCTGTATGGTCTCTGCTTTTGTGTGGTTCGGTAACTGAAGTTGTCCCTTCACATTGTAACCCAGCTAAAAGAATAGCCGATTTTACCTGGGCACTTGCAACCGGAGAGTTGTATCGAATAGGCTTTAACGTTCCTCCTCTAATAGAAATAGGGGTATAATTTCCATCCTCTCGTCCATCTATAAAAGCACCCATATCGCGTAGTGGATTAGTAACTCTCTTCATTGGCCTTTTCGCGATCGATTCATCTCCAATAAGGCAACTATGGAAGGGGGTTCCCGCTAACATTCCTAGAAGAAGTCTAGTAGTTGTACCTGAATTACCTACATTCAAAATCTCAGTTGGTTCCTGAAGTCCCTCAAACCCTCGTCCATTTATTACAACAGAATCAGACTCCTTTGAGATATCGACTCCCATTTTTCGAAAACAATCAATTGTACTTAAACAATCTTCACCTTCTAAAAAATTTAAGACTGTTGTTTTACCTTTTGCAATCGAACCAAACATAACTGCTCGATGTGAAATTGATTTATCTCCGGGTATTGTTAACACCCCAGTAAGTTTGTTTACTTTTGTATGTAATTGCTTTGTTTGCATATGTATCACCCCTAAGATTTAGAAAAAGACGAGTACCCTTATTTAAATAGAAAGAGTCTCGTCTCTTTATGATAAAATTAACAAACTACATTATTTTCTTCAAGCATCTCTGTTAATGTGCTAATAATTCCTTCATTTTGTTCTTGTGTACCTATTGTAATTCTAATTGCAGTCGGAAAACCTAGAGCATTTCCTGACCTAACAATATAGCCTCTTTCTAATAAGTACTGAAACACTTCATCGCCTTGTCTATTAAAATCAATTAAGATAAAATTCCCCTCAGACTTATAATAGGAAAGATTATGTTTTGAACAAAAAGCATAATATTGTTCTAAGCCCTCTTTGTTTTTTCGTTTACAGTCAAGGATAAACTCTTGATCTTCCATTGCAGCAGCCGCTGCAGCTTGTGCTAGTTTATTATTATTAAAGGGCTCTCGTGCTGGTTCTATTTCTTTTATCAGTTGACTGCTAGCAACACCATAGCCAATCCTTAATGCCGCTAATCCATAAGCTTTCGAGAAGGTTCTCAATATGATTAAATTACGATAATTTTTTAAAAGCTTTATCGTTTCTGGATAATCTTCTGCTGTTACATATTCAAAGTAAGCCTCATCTATTACAACTAATACATGACTTGGTATCTTATCTAAAAATGATACAAGTTCCTGATTATTTACATAAGTTCCGGAAGGGTTGTTGGGATTGCACACCCAAACAACGCTTGTGTCGTTATCTACTGAGGCAAGCATACCTTCTAAGTCATGTTTACCATTTTGCAGCGGCACCTCACGCACCTCCGCTCCCTCAATAATTGCATTGTGACGATATTGCGAAAATGTAGGCCAAGCTGAAACTGTATTTTTCCCAGCAGATAAGTACGATCGACAAATGATTTGAATAACTTCGTCTGAACCATTACCGAAGATAATCTGTGATTCATCAACACCTAAATGCTTTGCAACTTTTTCCCTAACATTTGTTGAATACCCATCTGGATATGATACGAGAGAATCAACGCAATTAAATATAGCCATTTTTGCTTTTTCAGAGGTTCCAAAAGGATTCTCATTTGATGCAAGCTTCGTAATTTTTTCTAAGCCGTATTCCTTTTTAACTGCATCAACTGATTTTCCAGGCAGGTAAGGCTTTAACTGTAATAACTGATTTTTCACTTTCATCTTTGAAGTTACACCCCTAAACGAGTAATAGGTGAAATGATCGAGCCGATATAACTACTGAACTCCTCAAGGGCCTCTTTTCTTGTGTCTTCATGTAGTAATCTACTTTCGAGCATCTCAATTTTGTTCACAATCGCACTACCAATAACGATCCCTTCACAATGGTCTTTTAAAGCTTCCACTTGGGAATCAGTTGAAATCCCAAAACCAACCACTACAGGTACTTTACTGAACCTTTTAACCTGAGTTAAGAAGGAATATACTTCGGTATTTAAACTTTCCCTTACTCCAGTCACACCTAGAGAAGAAACACAATAAAGGAAGCCCTGCGCGCCTGTTGCTATTTTCTCAATACGGCTAATCGAAGTTGGTGCAACCATTGATATGAATTCGATTCCGTTCTCCCTGCATGCATGACGAAGGTCTTCACTTTCTTCAAAAGGTAGGTCTGGTATTAATAAGCCATCCACTTTATTTTCTTGCGCTAAAGCGAAAAAGGATTCTTCTCCTAATTGTAGCACAGGATTGAAATACGTAAAGACTACAACAGGAATTTTAAGCCCTTTTTTTCTCATTTTTCCGATTAATTCGAGCGAGCTCCTTAAAGTAGTTCCATTCTTCAATGATCTTGCCGCCGCTCTTTGAATAACAGGGCCGTCCGCAAGTGGATCCGAATAAGGTATACCGATTTCAATAACATCAGCTCCTACTTCTTGCAATGATAATGCAAGATCAATGGTAGCATCTGGTGTTGGGTCGCCTGCTACTATGAATGGTATAAACATATTTTTATGCATGGATTGTTTCTGATAATAGGTTTGACTCAATTCCTTCGCCCCCCTTCAAATGTTCAACTAGTGAATAAACATCTTTGTCACCTCTACCCGAAAGGCAAACAAGAATCGTCTCCTTTGAATCCATTTTCTTAGCCAGTTGAAAGGCCTTTGCTAAAGCATGAGCAGATTCAATGGCAGGAATAATACCCTCTTCTCTCGCCAGTAACTGCAGAGCTTCAAGTGCCTCGCCATCTGTAATACTTTCATACTGCACTCTACCTATACTTGCTAAATATGAGTGTTCAGGACCTACCCCGGGATAATCTAGTCCTGCAGAAATGGAATACGGCTCAATTATTTGACCACTCTCATCCTGTAGTAAGTAAGTTAATGAACCATGGATAATTCCTTTTGTTCCTTTCGTAATGGTTGCGGCATGCTGGTTTGTCGAAATACCTTTTCCTGCTGCTTCAACTCCGATTAGTTTCACATCGTCCTGTATAAAAGGATAAAACATTCCAATTGCATTACTTCCTCCCCCTACACAAGCAACCACAGCTGTAGGTGGATTTCCCTCTCTAGCAAGAAATTGTCTTTTAGCCTCATCACCTATAATCCGTTGGAAATCACGAACCATTTTTGGATAAGGATGAGGCCCAACTACAGAACCAATCATGTAAAAATGATCATGACAATGTTGAACCCAATATCGTATTGCCTCATTAGTGGCATCCTTTAATGTTTTACTTCCACTAGTAACAGGCTCAACCTTTGCTCCTAATAACTCCATACGAAAAACATTTAATTGTTGCCTTTTTATATCTTCTTCTCCCATAAAAACCTTACATTCCAATCCAAATCTTGCAGCAACTGTTGCAGCAGCCACTCCATGCTGACCTGCCCCAGTCTCGGCTATTATTTTATTCTTTCCCATCCTCTTAGCTAAAAGAGCCTGACCTATAGCATTATTGATTTTGTGTGCACCTGTATGATTTAGATCCTCTCGCTTTAGGAAAATTTTCGCACCACCAAGTTTCTTGGTGATATTTTCGGCATAGGTTAATGCCGTAGGTCTTCCTGAGTATTCTTTCAATATTGCGTGATAATCTATTGAAAATGAGGGATCCTTTAACGCTTCATCTAGTGCTTGTTCAATCTCTTCTAATGGTTGCATTAATGTTTCTGGTACAAATTTCCCTCCAAAATCGCCAAACCTTCCTCTATGATCTGGAACTTGCTTCATACAATCCCAACCTTTCTTCTAATTCTCTAACCAGTTGTTTATTTTTAATCCCATCCACCTCTATCCCACTAGAAAGGTCAATCCCATTAGGATGAAATTGTAATAAAGTAGATATATTCTGCGGTGTTATTCCTCCTGCGATAAAACAAGGGACACCTTGTGAATCGGCTTCAAGCATGTAATCTCCTACTCTATTCCAATCAAAAGTAATACCTGTTCCGCCCCACATGCCTTTTACTTTACTATCTATAACGAATCCATCAACAATACCTCGCAAACTACGCATAACCTCGAGGGCATCATCTGAATGATGGATAGCTTTCCATATTGGTAAATTTATAATTGATTTAATTTCAATAAGTTGTTCAGCACTTTCAGTACCATGACACTGAATAATAGATAAGGGAACCCTAGAAACTACATTTGCTATTTCATCTGCTGTTCCATTAACGAATACACCTACCAGCTCTTTTGTTTGAAGGTCTACTTGTACTAACCACCGAGACAGATCTTCTGCATAAACTTTTCTTTTGCTTTCTGCAAAAATAACGCCAATATAATCTGCGTTACTATTACAAGCTACTTGTAAATCAGTTAGCGATTTATTTCCACAATATTTAAGCCTAACCTTCATCATTGATTTTTTCTCCAAATAATTCCCTTACAGCATCTCCGGGTTTTTCTACTTTCATAAAGGCTTCACCAACGAGCACTGCTTTTGCACCATATCCTTTTACATCTAAAAGGTCTTGGTGGCTATGAATTCCACTCTCACTTACGAGTAGGCTCCCAGGTGGAATATAAGTTACTAACTCTTTTGTCTGTAAAATGGAGGTAGAAAATGTCTTAAGATTACGGTTATTTACACCTAGTATTTTAGGTTCAAATACCTTAAGTATTTTTTCTAATATCTCATAAGAGTGTACTTCCACTAGGCATTCAAGGCCTTTCTCATATGCTTCACTATAAAATTCATGTAATTGAGTCGGCTCTAATACTTCTCCAATTAATAGGATTGCATCCGCTCCTACTCTGACACTCTGTTCTATTTGCAAGGAATCTACTATAAAGTCCTTTCTTAAGACAGGAACATCAACTAATTCTTTTATATCTCTTAAGTATTGACTTGAACCTTGGAAGTATAGTTCATCGGTTAAAACAGACATTGCGTCTACATGCACATTCATATAATCTAGTGCGATTTGTGTCGGGTTAAATTCCTGCCTTATTATCCCCTTCGAAGGTGAAGCTTTTTTAACTTCAGCAATTAACCCAATCTCTCTATTGGAATTGTGAAGTGCTTTATATAAGGATTTCCTGTCGAAAATATCATACTCTGGCAGGATAATTTTTTTAACCTCTTCATATTTAGTCTCAATGATTTTAGTGAGCATGGAATGTCTCCTTTACACTTCTTAAGGAATTAAAATGACTTTTCACCTTACCGCTTATTAAGGACTCTTTTGCAAGACTGACTCCATCATTGATTGAAGGTACCTTCCCAGCGACATAAAGGGCAGCACCAGCGTTAAAGGAAACAATATTTAACGCATCTTGATTCCCTTTCCCAGATAACACTTGTTCTATCAACCTAGCACTTTCTGACACAGTATTTACTTGTATATTTTTTAGGCTTCCGCGTTCTAAACCAACTTCTTCCGGTGTAAGAACATACTTCTTAATCTGTCCGTTTTTTAATTCAACAACGTCGGTCTCAGAACTAATACTACATTCATCAAGGCCATCTCTGCCTGTTACTAGCAATACATGCTCTGAACCCAAGTTGTTAAGTGTATGAGCCATTTTCTCGGCGTATTTAAATGAATAAACACCAATGACCTGTTTTTTACAACGTGCCGGATTGGCTAAAGGACCTAACAAATTGAATACTGTTCTAAACCCTATTTCAGCCCGAGGTGTTACAGCATTTTTCATTGCAGAATGATAGTACGGTGCAAATAGAAAACTCATACCTCTATCTTTTAAAGCTAGCTTTGCTTCCTCTTTTGATGACTGGATATCAACCCCTAAATGCTCAAGTACATCAGCACTCCCGCTTTTCGATGACACTGCACGATTTCCATGCTTAGCGACTTTAACCCCAAGTGCGGAAACAGTTATGGCAGTAGCTGTGGAAATGTTAAATGTTGATACCCCGTCTCCTCCAGTACCACAAGTGTCTATTATATTTGGATCTTCATATTCTAAAACCATCATATGGTCACGCATCGCACTCGCAAAACCTGTCATCTCATCAATCGTTTCTCCCCTAAAGCGTAAAATGGATAGGAGACTTGCAATTTGGCTGGCCGTTGCTCTGCCAGACATAATCTCATTCATTAAAGATTTCGCTTCATCTATCGTTAATATTTCACCATTTATGCATTTATTTAAAAGTTGTTTAAACATACGATTCCTCCTGGCTCGCAAACATCTCATGCGCAATTTCAATTGTTTTAATGAGTGCACTTGCTTTATTTAAGGTTTCTTTCCATTCATTTTCAGGAATTGAGTCAGCTACAATGCCAGCACCAGCTTGAATATAGCCAACACCTTCCTTCAAGAGAATCGTACGAATTGTAATACAAGAATCGATATTCCCATCAAACCCTACATAAGCAATTGTTCCGGCATATAAATTTCTGGCGGTGGGTTCTAGTTCAGACAAAATTTGCATCGCACGAATTTTAGGAGCTCCAGAAACCGTTCCCGCTGGAAAAGCAGCAAGTAAAGCATCAATAGGTTCAATTTTTTCAGAAAGAATGCCAGTGACTTTCGAGATTAAATGCATAACATGTGAAAACCGACCTAACTCCATAAGTACCGGGGTTTGCACTGTTCCATACTTGGAAACCCGCCCTATATCATTTCTTGCTAAATCAACTAGCATATAGTGCTCAGCTTTTTCTTTCTCATCCTGGAGTAATTCAACTGCTAGTGCCTCATCTTCTTCAGGAGTTCTTCCTCTTCTTCTTGTTCCTGCAATCGGATGTATTTCCAAATCTCCATTTTGTATCTTAATTAATCTCTCTGGAGAGCTACCAACAATTTCTACATCTTCACTCTTTATATAAAAAAGGTAAGGTGAAGGGTTTACCATTCTTAGCACTCTATACAGTTGAAACCCACTTACTTTAATAGGAATTTCGAACCTCTGGGATAACACTGCTTGAAATACATCACCCGCTGCAATATAATCCTTGATTTTATTTACATCTTGTAGAAATCGTTCTTTCTCATAATTTGTTTTAATATTTTCAAAGCTTACATCCTTAAAGTTGGGAGGCGATTGTAGCATATCATGTTTATTATTTTGCAGTATTTTAGCTACGTAGAAATTCATCTTTGCAATCCCTTGTTCATATAAGGCAGCTTTACATCGGTCGTCCTCATCGCCATTAAGACGGATATAATGAATAATTGTAAGCTCTTTCGTATCATGGTCAAATGCGAGTATTGTCTCACAAAAAAAGAAGTGATACCGTTTCATTTTCAAATCGTTATTATCGTTTTCAGGTACTTTCTCAATTGTAGATACAGCATCATACCCAATATACCCTACTGCACCTCCAGTAAATGGTACAGGGATTGATAATTCTTTACTTACTAAATAATTTTTAATCCATGAAAACGCACCTTTTAACGTTGGTGATTTAACAAGAGTAAGTTGATTTTTACCCTTAATCATAAATTCTCCATTTATCTCATCGATAAATAAAAACGGATCAAGGCCAACAAAAGAATACCTAGACCATTCTGAATGTTGATCTTTACTTTCTAACAAAAAAGAGGCTTCTTTTTCTAGATTTTGGAATAGTTGAATGGGTGTTAGCGTATCGCCAACTATTTTTTTAATGATCGGAATTGTTTTGTATCTTTGACAATCCGATAAAAATGAGGAAAACTCTTCGTTTTTCTTTGACATGGTCTCACTCCTCCATATTTCTGTCTTGTAGTAGGTAAACTACTACATTACCGTTTTATGGAGAATGAGGATTTAGGAGGTGAATAACCTTACAATCTTTAGAAAAAGACCGTAAAAAACCCAAAGACAAATAAAGAGTCTTTGGGTAGGATGGTTATAATTAGACCTATTTACTCAACTAACCTCAGCTAAACTCTCTCACTCTCAGCTACCCTAAGCTATTTACAACTACTTTTACTTTCATCTCAACTAATCTCTAAGCTAACTTTCTAAACTATTAATTAATGTTAGTATACTTTTAACTTCTTTGTCAATACGAAATATTCTGACTAACTGTTTTTCCTGGTTAAATCAGGTCTTAACTGCACAGCATTCTTAAGATATATATGATTTATATCCTCTTGATTTGTATTGGTGTTCACCGTTAACATGACCCTAATACATTTTGAAAGGGAGTTTGGTACGGGTATTTCTTTTGTACACATTACCGGTACGTAGTTCCATCCCTCAAGACGCCTAAGTGCTGCAGCAGGGAAAGCATCATTAATATCTTCGGTCACAGATATAATAACTTGAGCAACATCCCTTGCCTCAACCTTGTTTGCATCGATCATTTCACGAAGCAACTGTTCTGTCGAAGCAATTATTTGATTCGCTTCATTTTCCTCAACTGTAATTGCACCTCTTATCCCACGGACCATAGTTCTCCCCCTTCTCCGTTTGTTTAGTTTAATAGTTTATATAGTAAATCATCTCTAACTTCTTGTACTTCAACCTTGCCTATTTCCTTTAGTAAGACCATTCGAATCGTACCTGCGTTGGCTTTTTTATCTTTTTTCATTCTTTGTACTAAACGTGATTTATCTAAAGCAGCAGGAAGGTCGGTGCAGTAACCAAAATTCGAAAACCATTGTTTAAATTCTTCATAATATAAATGTCTAGGATAAGTTTCCTCACTCACTTTGATAGCAAATAACATACCGATTAACACTGCTTCTCCATGTGTGATTTCACCATATCCAAGCTCAGCTTCAATAGCGTGCCCAAGCGTATGCCCAAAATTTAAAATGGCTCGAATGTCATTTTCCTTCTCATCCATTGCTACAATTTGAGATTTTATAGAAATGCCTTGTTCGATGGCATATTGAAGTTTTTCATCTTTTAGATCTGATAATGTTGTAATATTGTTTCTCAACCAGTTATAAAAGGATTTATCCCAAATGATTGCTTCCTTAATAACCTCAGCGAAACCAGATAAGAGTTCCTTTTTAGGTAAAGTTTCTATGAAATCAATATTAAAAATAACGGCCTCAGGTTGGTGAAATGCACCGATCATATTTTTTCCGAGAGGGTGATTAATTGCTACCTTTCCTCCTACAGCACTATCATGCGCCAATAGTGTCGTAGGAATTTGGATAAAGGGAATTCCTCTTTGAAAAGTAGCTGCAACAAAACCGGCAAGATCGCCAACAACCCCACCACCTAATGCAATAATCAGTGATGAACGGTCTAGACCATTTGAGAGTGCACAGGTTTGACACTCATAGAACCAATCAATATTTTTGGAAGCTTCCCCACTAGGAATAATAAACTCAATAATAGGGTATTCAGACTTTATCTGAGTTGTAACACTATCCATATATAAAGGAGCCACTTGGTCATCAGAAATAATTAAAATTTTTGTGATGGACAAATTAAGATTCCTTAAAATTGCAGATAGTTCAGGGAGGATACCACTTCCAATGTATAGAGGATACGTTTTTGAATGGGTTTTAATGTTTAACGTATCCATTAGAAGCTCCTAGAATAGTCCTTCATTTTCTCTACATTTTCTAAAATTAGATTCATTCGGTCCTGTCCAAACTGGCTAACAATAGCCGATGCTATTTCCCATGCAACAACTGATTCAGCCACTACACTTGCAGCAGGTACTGCACAGCTGTCTGATCTCTCGATACTAGCTTGAAACGGTTCCTTTGACTCAATATCAACACTTTGTAAAGGTTTGTATAAGGTAGGTATTGGCTTCATTACTCCCCTTACAACAATAGGCATACCTGTAGTCATTCCGCCCTCAAAACCACCTAAATTATTCGTTTTTCTCGTATAGCCATTTTCCTCATCCCAAAGAATCTCATCATGAACTTCACTACCCTGTTTCCTAGCAGCCTCAAATCCAATACCAAATTCAACACCCTTAAATGCATTTATACTAATGATTGCTGATGCAATTTTAGCATCTAACTTTCGGTCATAGTGGACATAACTCCCAACACCTGCGGGAACCCCTTCCACAATCACTTCGACAATTCCACCAATGGAATCGCCATTTTCCTTAGCTTTATCTATCGCATCCATCATCTCTTGTTCTTTGTTACGATCAAAGCATCGAACAGGTGATTGCTCAGTTATAACTTGTAATTCTTCTATTGATTGATAAGCTGGAGGATTTGCTCTGACCCCACCAATTTCAAGCACATGACCAGCTACCTTGATTCCCAAATGGGATAGTATCTTTTTAGCTACAGCTCCTGCTGCTACTCTAACTGTTGTTTCTCTAGCAGAAGAACGCTCTAAGACATTACGCATGTCTCGATGTCCATATTTCAGAGCTCCATTTAAATCTGCATGTCCAGGACGGGGCCTAGTAATCTTACGCTTAATCTCATCATCCTGAATTTCTTCAAGTGGCTCAATCCCCATTATATTTGTCCAGTGCTTCCAATCATTGTTTTCAACCACTAATGTAATCGGTGAACCTAATGATTTTCCATGTCTGATTCCACTCAAGATTTGGACTTGGTCTTTTTCAATTAACATTCTCCGGCCTCGACCATGTCCTTTTTGTCTTCTAGCTAAGTCCTCATTTATATCTTCTGCAGTTATCGGTAAACCCGCTGGTACCCCTTCTATGATTGTTGTTAACTGAGGTCCATGGGATTCTCCTGCTGTTAAGTATCTCATCTACATTCCCCCTTCAACTCTTTAAAGCGATTATGTACTAATATATCATATCAACTATGGATTAGTAAGAAAAATTAATTATTTGTTAGGTTCATTCTACAAAAAAGATTGCATGTGAAAATAATAGGAACGTCCCTTTCCGCTGCAGGTACTTTCATATATGGTTCAATAAAATGTCTTTTTAAGAAATAACAAAAAAGAATCCATCTAGGATGAATCCTTTTTTATGTTTATTATTTCTTACGGTAAAAAAATGTATCCTCAGTATCGAAATTATAATGGCTTGGGTTGAATATTTGTTCTGTGCTTCCGACAAAAAAGATTCCATCCGTCTTAAGAGCATCACTAAATTTTTTGTATAAGAGATTTTTTGCTTCCTCAGTAAAATAAATTAAAACATTTCGACATACAATTAAGTCAAACTGTGTATCAAAGGGCTCTGCAAGGAGGTTGTGCTTTTTAAAGGTTACAGCCTTTTTAATATCGTCGCTAACTTTATAAAAGTCACCATCTGCTGTAAAATATTTTCGTTTCATATTCTCAGGCACTTCCTGAAGAGATCTTTCTGGGTATATACCCAACTTCGCTCTAGCAATTACATTTTCATCAATATCTGTTGCTAAAATAGAGATGCTTTGTAGTGGTAAGAAATTAGATAATATCATAGCAAGTGTATAAGGCTCTTCACCTGTAGAGCATGCAGCACTCCATATCTTTATACGTGGATTTTTATCTAAAAGCTTAGGAAGAATTTTCTGCTCCAAAACCTCCCACCTTTTACCATTCCGATAAAATTCAGACACATTAATCGTCATTCTATCTAAAAATTCCTGAAATAAAGCTTGTTCAGTAGACATTGCTTGATAATAGTCTTTGAAGCTTGTGTAACCCTTCTTCTCATACAAAGAAGTTAGTCTTCTTTTCATTTGAGCTTCTTTGTATAGGGAAAGGTCTATACCTGACTTTCGCTTTATCTTCATTATAAACTCTTCATAATCATGGGACATTACCATAGCTCCTCTTACAACGAAATATCTTATTAATTAGCTCTTTTTAAAAAATAATATAGTTTTCCAATTTGAACATAGATCGTTCCTTTTCGCTGCAGGCACTTGCTTTCCGCGGGGAGGAAGTCGAGCCTCCTCGACGTTCCGTCTGCGGGGTCTCGACCTTTCCTCAACTTCTGAGCAGGAGTCAAGTGCCTTCCGCTCCAATCCACTCTTCATTAAACTATTTTTAATTAGCAACATTCTTTACGAAGAGCCAAATAAATTTACAATAATTATAAGTTTAGTATATCTCATGTTAGTTGAAAAGAGGAGGAATTTATCGATATTTGTCATAAATCAGAAAGCTAAGAAAAGAAAAACGCTTGAGAGTAATCTCAAACGTTTATCTAATAAATATTTAATTCTAATTATTAGTAAATCCACTCGTTGATTTGGCGAGTATATTCTACTAACTCGTTTTCTTGAAAGAATAAACCGATTTCACGCTCAGCACTTGCAGGAGCATCTGAACCATGAATTACGTTTTTATCAATTGTTAAACCGAAATCTCCACGAATTGTTCCAGGAGCTGCATCTTTAGGGTTAGTTGCTCCCATCATTTGACGAGCAGTAGCAATCACATTTTCACCTTGCCATACCATAGCAAATACTGGTCCTGAAGTAATGAAGCTAGTTAGTGCTCCAAAGAATGGACGCTCTTTGTGTTCGCCGTAATGTTCCTCAGCAAGCTCAGGTGTAATTTGCATTAATTTAGCTCCAACTAATTGAAAGCCCTTTCTTTCAAAACGAGAAACGATTTCTCCGATTAATTGACGTTGAACACCGTCAGGTTTTACCATTAAGAATGTTTTTTCCATAATTTCCACCTCTATTAATTATGTATAGATTGTAATTTAACCAACCAAACAAAATACTATCATTATTTTGTTTGGTTATCAACTTTATCTGCCAATAATGTTAAAATTTTCGTTTACCGATAAATTTCGCAATGTTATAAAGCGTATTTCTTGCTCTATTTTGAGGTAGTTCTTTAAGTATTTTGTAAGCCTTCTCCAAGTATCTATTACTTATGTCAGTAGAGTAATCAATGGCACTTGATTGCTTAATAGCCCGGACCAGAGGTTGTATTTCTTCATAGGTTGTTGATTCAGAAATTTTATTAATTTGACTATTTAATACTGGATCTTGTAATGCAAATAGAACTGGCAAAGTAATATTCCCCTGTAAAAGATCACTTCCTGCCGGCTTACCTAGTTGCTCTTCTGTTGCTGTAAAATCTAATATATCATCGGTAATTTGAAAGGCCATGCCGACATAATACCCAAAAAGATATAACTTTCTATGTATGGATGCTGGTACATCAGATGCAACTGCACCAAGTTGGCAGCTAACAGCAATCAATAAGGCTGTTTTCCGTTTTATTCTACGCAAGTATGTACGAACATTTTGGTCAAAATTATATTTATCCCTAATTTGTTCAATCTCGCCAATATTTAGTTCTACCAAGGAATATGCTAAAATTTTATGAGCCTCGATTTGTTCAACTTTTGCCATTAACTCCAGAGAGCGCGCAAGGATATAATCACCAGTATAAACCGCAATTTTATTATCCCACTTTGCTTTTATCGTTGGCTTTCCCCTTCTCATACCTGCATCATCAATTACATCGTCATGAACCAATGAGGCCATATGAATGAGTTCAAGAGCGACAGCAACATGTTTAATTTTGTCGATATTGTAATCGCCAAATTTTCCAGCAAGTAAAACAAATACTGGACGAATTCGTTTACCTCCAGCCTGTAATAAATGCAAGCCAGCTTGTCTTAGCAATGGTTGCTCAGCCTGTATCGTTTCTTCCAGCTCTTTTTCAATTAAATTCAAGTCCGTATTCAAAAAAGAATACATCATCTTTAATTTCATGAGTCTCACCTTAACTTAATAAAGACATAATTTTAAAAATAGGAGAGTCACCCCTCCTATACTTAGGTTTACTTTTCTTTAACACCCATGTGCATTGCTGCAACACCACCAGTGTAAGGTTTAACCTTCACATTTTTCAAGCCAGCATCTTCAAACATTCTTGCCAGTTCATTCATCCCAGGGAAGTCCTTAGCTGATTCCTGTAACCAAGAATACTCATTGTAGCTTTTAGCAAACAACTTTCCAAAAACCGGCATAATATAACGGAAATATAAGAAGTAAAGCTGTCTAAAACCAATTAGCGTCGGTTGAGAGGTCTCTAAACAAACAACCTTGCCCCCTGGCTTAACAACACGTCTCATCTCTTTTAAAACCTGCATATAGTCAGGAACATTACGTAAACCAAAACCAATAGTTACGAAGTCAAATGTATTATCTTCAAATGGGAGCTCCATTGCATTCCCATGTATTAACTCCACCTGGTTTAGATTTAAGCTCTCAATCTTTTCTTGACCAATTTTAAGCATATTTTTACTAAAATCTAGTCCGACAACTTCACCACTCGGACCTACAGCATCAGCTAACGCAATTGTCCAATCGGCTGTACCGCAACAAATATCAAGGGCTTTTGAGCCTTTTGGAACATTCATGCGCTTCATGATATCTTTTCTCCAAGCCTTGTGCTGTTGGAAGCTGATCACAGAGTTCATCTGGTCATAGTTTTTATATATTTTCTCGAATACATGGTGTACCCGTTCTTCTTTGGATTGCTTCATTTTATAACCTTCTTCCACAATCAATATATCTACCTGCTATTATTCGAATGTAATAGTGCATTTACTCTTTGAGATAAGACAGAATTCGATTTAAAATTAGTCATTAAATTAGTTTCGATAGCTTTTTCTATATCACGAATGTAAGTGTCCATCATATTAAGTAGATTGGACTCTTGTTCCATAAATAGTTTTCTCATCGTATCTATGAATAGGGAATTGTTATTTGTTATGAGATTCTCTCTTTCAAGTAGCAATCTTTTTAACAGTAAAACTTTAGAGGTTAATTCGTTCCATGAAGGGATCTGAAAAAAACCTGTTATCTTTCGAAAAACTGCACACTCAATAAGTTCAACAGTATGGATAAACGTTTCAAATTGCTTAGCATCGCTTTGATAGAATATTATCTTGTTTTCATTAATATCCTTAATTGCCTCTGCAAGTATTCGTATGAAGTTTATATCATCAATGTCGGCCAGTAGATAATAATATAGACTGCTGTAATAATCACCCGCTAGAACTGTAAGTTGACGTGACGTTAATCGATCTGATTTTTCTTGAGGTACTGAATTTGAAACTGTTTCATGGGTATCAAGGGCCATTTGAACAAGCATGGAGGTAATCGTATATCTCTCGACTTCTCTACTAGGTAATTGTAGGTCATCGAAGATTAAATATAAAAGGATTAGCCTGTCCTCGTCAATTATAGGCGTTTCTATATATTTATTAATAAAAGGGTAACTAATTCTGGTTTGGATTAGCTCCTTTAATTCAGCAATTTTCACTTCGAAGTCTTGCAATAAAATCACCCTTGTTTCCCCAAATTAATCATTATTTGTGTGTTCATTATTAATAATTTTTAGACAACCAATATTATAACATAAGTTATCAAAATTTGTGTCCCATATAGCTTAATTTCAAACATTCAATCTATTTATGTATTTTAACAAAACACTCTTTTTATAGTGAATGTAGTTTGTTTTGTAATTTTAACCATAGACTGTTTCTTTCCGCTACAGGGACTTGCTTTCCGCGGGGAGGGATGCGAGCCTCCTCGGCGCACAGCGCCTGTGGGGTCTCACCGGATGTCCCTCAACTCCCGCAGGAGTCAAGTCCCTTCCGCTCCAATCCACTCTCAATTAAACTATAATAGAACACTCTTTACAAAAAAACATAACAAAAAGACATTTTAAAAAGCAGGGGCTGCCTGCTATTTTTTAGTTTCTGATTCAATTTCACCATGACTGGTTTGGATTAATGCTTTTCCTCTTATTTTAATAGCTGCTGTATTTTCGGTGAATTGAGCAATTAATACTTCACCCTTATCCAATTTCTCCGAGTGGTGAAAACGAGTATCTGTCCCACGAGTAAGACCAATAACGTTCACTCCATCTTCTGCAGCTTTAATAACGATAAATTCACTGTTCGTATTATTTGTACCCATTACTATGTTTCTCCTTTTACTATAAATTTTATAAACTTATTTCGCGTTAATAAGAGATAAAACCTCAGCGCGAGCTGCTGCATCCTTTTGAAAGATTCCTCGAACCGCTGAAGTGACTGTTTTTGCACCAGGCTTTTTAACACCTCTCATCGTCATACACATGTGTTCGGCTTCTACAATCACCATAACTCCATGGGGGTTTAAGGATTCAACAATGGAATTTGCAATGGTTGAAGTAATTCGTTCTTGAAGTTGGGGTCTTTTTGCTACCGCCTCAACTGCCCTTGCAAGCTTACTTAACCCGGTAACTCTTCCACCTCTAGGGATATAAGCTACATGTGCTGCTCCATAAAATGGAACTAGATGATGTTCACACATAGAATAAAATTGTATATCCTTCACTAGCACTAACTCTTCGTGATCTTCACCAAAAATGGTTTGAAAATGTTCTTTAGGGTCTTGGTTTATCCCAGAAAAAACCTCAGCATACATTTTTGCAACACGTTTAGGAGTATCTAATAGACCTTCACGACCTGGATCATCGCCTATTGCCTCTATTATCATTTTTACAGCTTCTTCAATTTTGGAGTGATTAATCTCTGCCATTTATTAGGCCTCCCTAGTAAAAAATTCCCCATTACTATTTATTTTTTATTTTATTATGTATTCAGATAGTAGCACATATTTTGGATTAAAAGCAAAAAGGGAGGACCGTATTAAACGATCCTCCTCTATTTTAGGGTAAAAACTATGTATATTATTTAACTGCGTCTTTAAGTGCTTTACCCGGTTTAAATGCAGGAACTTTGCTTGCAGCAATTTCGATTTCTTCACCAGTTTGTGGGTTACGCCCTTTACGAGCAGCACGTTCACGAACCTCGAAATTACCAAAACCGATCAATTGTACTTTATCACCATTTTTAAGTGCCTCTTGAATTGAATCAAAAACAGCATCAACAGCTTTAGTAGCATCCTTTTTAGAAAGTTCACTAGCTTCAGCTACTGCATTAATTAGTTCAGTCTTGTTCATGCCATTCACCTCCTCCCAAATATTTATAATTCATAGTTAGATTCACTAGTATCAAGGAATCTAACCTTATTCCTATTATTCATTACTTCACAGTTTTCTGTAATTCTATACATGTATAAAATTACTAATCCCGTAACAAGCCTTATATTATACGATATTCTGACAAATTTCAAGAATTTTCAACAGAAATCTTTACTTTTAAGGGATATTTCACCAATTTTCTATATCTGGAAGCCTAAAAAGGTTTGAGAAAGTACGTGGTTGGTTATTCGCTAGAATTCACTCGCTTTCCGCGGGCGATTCGGGGAGCCTCCAGATCTCGTGAATTCTAGCGAATAACCCTGCTCTGAACATAGTTACTATCTAGTGGGGTAATGGCCAAAATTATGAACTAAGTTTAATTCGTAATCATATAAATGCTCTTTTAATTATTTTGGTTTCTATATTTAAAGTGCTGAGTTGATTGGAGGGGAAGGCACTTGACTCCTGCGGGACGTAGAGGAAAGGTCGAGCCCCCGCAGACCGAAGGTTGAGGAGGCTCGACTTCCTCCCCGATGGGAATTCGCTCTTGAAAAAGCCAGCAGTTGGGCTTTTTCATAATTCCCCGCGGAAAGCAAGTGCCTGGACCGGAAATCAACGGACATTATTAAAATGCTATCCAAAATAAAAAAGGACCCCAATTTAATGGAGTCCGTTTCGGATTGAAGCTCTTATAGGATAATAGCGATTAAGCCGCCTGAGCCTTCGTTTATGATGCGTTCTAATGTTTCTTTTAGCTTGTAACGAGCGTTTTCAGGCATTAATGATAACTTAGCTTGAATTCCTTCTCGTACAATTGAACTTAGTGATCTACCAAAGATATCTGAATTCCAGATGGATAGTGGATCATCCTCAAAGTCTTGCATTAGATATCTCACTAACTCTTCACTTTGCTTTTCTGTTCCAATGATAGGTGCAAACTCTGATTCAACATCTACCTTAATCATGTGAATCGAAGGTGCAACTGCTTTTAGTCTGACACCAAAGCGAGATCCTTGACGGATAATCTCTGGCTCATCTAGACTCATATCTGATAGCGCAGGTGCTGCAATTCCATAACCAGTTTGCTTAACCATTCTTAACGCATCAGCCACTTGGTCATACTCTGCCTTTGCATATGCAAAGTCCTGCATTAATTGTAGTAAATGATCTTTCCCTCTAATCTCAACTCCAACCACTTCTTTTAGAATCTGGTCATATAAGTCATCTGGAGCATAGAGGTCAATTTCAGCAATACCTTGCCCCATCTCGATACCTGCTAAACTAGCTTGGTCAATAAAGTCATATTCACTAAAGTGTCCTACAACTCGGTCTACATCCCTTAAACGTTTTATATCCTTAACTGTATCTTTCACAGCTTCCTGGTAGCTTTCACGTAACCAGTGCTCTTCTCTTAAAACCATTACCCAGCTAGGAAGGTTAACATTTACTTCAAGTACTGGGAACTCATATAGAGCTTCTCTTAATACATTGTATACATCTGTCTCTCTCATACTTTCAACACTCATGGCAAGCACTGGAATGTCGTACTTCTCATTTAATTGTTGACGGAGAGCTTCTGTATCAGGGTGATGTGGATGAACTGTATTGATAACCATAATAAACGGTTTACCAACTTCTTTAAGTTCTTCAATCACTCTTTCTTCAGCTTCAATATAGTCTTTGCGTGGAATATCTCCAATTGATCCATCAGTTGCAATGACTACTCCAATTGTTGAATGTTCCTGAATTACTTTTCTTGTTCCGATTTCTGCTGCTTCATGGAAAGGAATTGGCTCCTCATACCAAGGTGTATTAATCATTCTTGGACCATTTTCATCCTCATAACCCTTTGCACCCGGAACTGTATAGCCAACACAATCTACTAGGCGAATATTCACATCGAGTCCATCTTCAACATGTACTGAAACAGCTTGATTTGGTACAAATTTCGGTTCTGTTGTCATGATGGTTCTGCCCGCGGCGCTTTGTGGTAATTCATCCTGAGCGCGAGCTTTATCTGCTTCATTACCGATATTCGGTAAGACTACTAATTCCATAAATTTCTTAATGAAAGTAGATTTACCTGTTCTAACTGCACCAACTACTCCGAAATATATATCGCCTCCAGTACGTTCAGCGATATCTTTAAAAACATCTACCTTTTCCAAGTGATCCCCTCCCGATCTTAGAGTTCTTGGGATAATTCTATCCGAATAAGTAATATAGGACATTATATATGTATGATGTTGTCCTACTTAATTATGACTAATCCTAAAAACTTTTTTTATCCCTAGTAGAACTCATATAAGCAATAAAAAACCCTTCTGTTAGAGTCTATTCTCTAAAGAAGGGTTCATGACTTATTTATCTAAAAAAATCGGTTCTTTTTTTTCTGTATCAATTGTATAAGGCAATGAATGGGCAGGAACAAACATTGAATTCTCCACAAGAAGGTCTCTAATGTCATCGCCCTCTTGGTAGGAATGATCCTCTTTCTGTAATGCTAGATAAAGGTCTGGTCGATAATCTACAAAAATATCGATGTCTTGATTTATGACGAATGTAAGATTGTTCCCAGTAAAAGGACTTACAACATAAGGCTCCTCTTTATACCCTAGCTTTTCATAATCTAATGAAAAAACATTAGTAGCTAGAACCTCTTTAAACGGAGGATACCCGTTGATTCTTCGATAATTGTCAAGTCGAAAATGGAGTTCACGAATCGTTTCCGTTATCTTTAAGTCAATCAATTTTACCTTTGGCTCTGTTTCTACATCTACTAAAACATATAAATATACGCCACCATTTTCAAAGGATGTTCCAGGAGCATCCTGCGTATATTTTGGAATTAATTTATTAAAATCAATAGGGTACTTTTGATAGATAGGTGTATTCATATCTCTCGTTTTTATCGGCAAAAGCCCCCCATTATCTTCCTTAAATTGATTTACAGCCGTTTGGACTGCTTGCAGCTGATCTTGATAAGGTACTTGATTTTACTTTAATTTTTCTTCTGGATATAAACACCCAGAAAGTAAAGTGACTATAATTAATAGCAATAAAACAGTACCATACTTTTTGGTTACATTCATTTTTTATCCATCCTTATTAGTATGCTAACCGTTTACTGGGCCACTAAACACCACGAAGAAAATGATAATTCCAGCGATGACCATAAAGAAATAGGCAATAATCGATACGATTGCTTTAAAAATACCCTTTAATTTAAATCTACCAAAATAAATTGCGATAACTGCGATAAACATAAATCCCATTGCAGCAAGAGCAAACCACATTTTAATTAAACCAGGTGTCATTCTAACAGCTCCTTTTTATACAGCAAAACTTGTCCATTTTAACGATTCTTTAACCTTTATAAAAAAGCTCGAACGACAAATATTATATCATAAAATATCAAAAAAGGCTTTGTTCACAATGTTTTCATAATGTTTTTTAATCGAGGCTAGGACATACCATAAATGTTTAACTAACATTCTGAACAAAGTAATAGCTTAGCGGATGAAATATACGTAGACTCCTGCGGGATGAAAAGCAACGGCTAGACCCCGCAGTGCTTAGCACGAGGAGGCTTGCCTGCTTCCCGCGGAAAGCGAAGTATATTTCAGGAGCGGTGTATCTACTCCTACACCCATTGTTCGGTTTCTATTTAATTAAAACTACTTTTGTCACAGCCTCAACAAAAAAAAGCTGAAGTAAAGAGGGGCACTTTACTCCAGCTTTATAACTAAATACCATACCGATAGGTCATACTCAGAAGTTTACTTCCTTTAACTAGAGATTGACTCCGTTAATAGGTTGTAATACTAAATCGTTTTTTCGTTAAAAGCTGTTATAACAACTAAACGTAAAACGGGTAAAAGTATTTCTATTCATAATATGCATTTTCCGTACAGATTGTATCGTCTAATGCCTATCTTTAAAGCATCATTTTATATTACGTTAGTTTTGGTAAATACAAATTCATGTACTAACTTCGTCTAAAACATTCCGTATTGCATTATGTTCATGTTCTAGATATACTAACTGCTTAATTTTCCCCCCTATCCCCAACACTCACCATATATTATGCGTTTTCAAGTAATCCTGTGAACTGGAATTAGATATTCAAAAAAAAATTCATGTATTAAGCACGTTCTCCTAATACATTCGAGAGATCTTCCATCTCATGGGTTTTTCCGCGTGCCATCAAACTGTCAACAGCATCTTTAGCATTTTTATTATTGAATAGAACATCGTATAACGCAAAGGTAATCGGCATTTTCACATTTAATTTATTCGCCAGTTGATATGCAGCCTTGGTTGTACGAACTCCCTCAACTACCATACCCATGTTTTCAAGTACTTGGTCTAAATTTTGACCTTTTCCTAACATATTTCCAGCACGCCAATTTCTAGAATGTACACTCGTGCATGTAACAATAAGATCGCCGATACCTGTTAATCCAGAGAAAGTTAGTGGGTTCGCTCCCATTGCCATTCCTAACCTTGCTATTTCAGCCAACCCTCGAGTGATTAAGGCTGCTTTTGCATTGTCGCCATACCCGAGTCCATCTGTTATACCAGCAGCTAATGCAATTATATTTTTTAATGCTCCACCGATTTCAACCCCAATGATATCAGGGTTTGTGTACACACGAAAATGCTGATTGATAAACAGATCTTGTACAAATTCAGCCGCTTTCAAATCTTTGGAGGAAACCGTAACTGTTGTCGGATGCCTTAAACTAACTTCCTCAGCATGACTTGGTCCAGATAGTACAACTACATCTTTCAATAGATGTCCAGGCATCTCATCCTCAATGATTTCAGATACTCTCATAAAGGTATCTGGCTCAATCCCTTTACTAACATGAACAACTGTAAGAGGAGTTTTAATTACAGAACAAATATTCTTCAATACTTCCCTAATTGCTTTTGTTGGCACCGCAAGTACTATCGTATCTATTCCAACTAAAGCTTCCTCTAATAAGTAGTACCCCTTAATTGACTTAGGGAGCTTAATGCCAGGAAGATATTTTTCATTTGTATGTTCTTGATTCACTTCATCGATTTGATCCTTTTTATGGCCCCAGAGCCTTACCTCATGATCATTGTCAGCAAGTACCATGGATAGTGCTGTACCCCAACTTCCGGCTCCTACTACTGTAATTTTCCCCATAACGACTCACCCCTTATTTATTGCTAAGATAAAGCAAAACTAAAGTAGAAATTCATAGTAGAACAAGCAGCTTGTCTATTTTCGCGCTCTCGCAATTAACTTAATTGGAGTACCTTCGAATCCAAAAGCTTCGCGCAGCCTATTTTCTAAGAATCTTTCGTAAGAGAAATGCATTAGTTCAGGTTCGTTAACAAATACCACGAAGGTTGGTGGCTTAACAGCAACTTGTGTAACATAATAGATTTTTAATCTAACACCTTTATCAGCAGGTGCAGGGTTCATAGCAACCGCATCCATGATGACATCATTAAGTACATTTGTAGGGACACGCATTGCATGGTTTTCACTAGCTAAATCAATCATTGGTATTAATGTATGCGTACGTTTTTTGGTTAAGGCCGATAAATAAACAATTGGAGCATAATTTAGAAACAAGAAATGCGCTTTAATCTTCTCTTCAAATTCCTTCATTGTTTTTTCATCTTTCTCTATTGCATCCCATTTATTCACAACAATGACAACAGCTTTGCCTGCTTCATGTGCATAACCAGCAATTTTCTTATCTTGTTCAATAATTCCCTCTTCAGCATTTAAAACTACAAGAACTACATCCGAGCGTTCAATTGCTCTCAGGGCTCTTAATACACTATATTTTTCAGTTGTTTCATATACCTTACCCTTTTTTCTCATTCCAGCAGTATCAATGATTACATACTCTCGTCCATCGTATTTATACATCGTATCAATGGCATCACGTGTTGTCCCTGCTATATCACTTACAATGACACGTTCCTCACCTAGTAAAGCATTTACTAATGAAGACTTTCCAACGTTAGGGCGACCAATCAAGCTAAATTTTATGATTTCATCATCATATTCCTCTGATTGATTTGCCGGAAAGTTTGCTATTACAGCATCTAGTAAATCTCCAAGCCCTAAACCATGTGAGCCTGAAATCGGATAAGGTTCACCAAATCCAAGGGCATAAAAATCATAAATTTGATCTCTCATTTCAGGATTGTCCACTTTATTTATACCTAGAACTACAGGTTTTTCAGAACGATAAAGAATTTTTGCCACTTCTTCATCCGCACTTGTTACCCCTTCAAGCCCATTAGCAATGAATACGATAACATCAGCTTCATCAATTGCAATTTCTGCCTGATGTCTAATTTGGGCAAGAAATGGAGCATCTCCAATTTCAATTCCGCCTGTATCAATAATGTTAAATTCTTTACTTAACCATTCAGCGGAACTATAGATTCTATCTCTCGTTACCCCGGGTATATCTTCTACAATTGAAATTCTTTCTCCAACAATCCTATTAAATATCGTTGATTTACCCACATTCGGCCTTCCAACGATCGCAACAACAGGTTTCGGCATCTACAACACCCTTCCTTCACTATATATTAATTAGACAACCTATTTATTCGATTCTAATAAAAGTACTTTTTCAAATATTGTTCCTAAACATTTATGAATAATAAGTAACTCGTATGTATATTGGTTCACTTCAATAAAGGTCTTAAGCTAAAAATATAAGTTCCTAGTAAAGAAACCCTTCCGAATCGAGAAAGGGTCTAACTGTTTTATTCTATCAAAAATGTAATCATTCAACAATGCTAACATATTTTAATGCTTGACAATAACATATAAATCTTCACCTAGCCCGTGTGCTATGCCATCTAAAATCGCTTCTAAATTTGCAGCAACAAACTCCATCTCTTCTTTTGAATCACATGTGAAGATAGCTGGTCCACCTTTTACTTTATTAGGGTTTGTTGTTACAGCAGCCAAGATATATTTCTCTAAATTCATTCCAATCTGCGCCCTTTCTTATTAGCCTTGGACTCCGTTGGCATTCGAATTGCATTTTCAAGAGTAGGTACTTGTCCTATAATTGCAATTGCTTTCTCGATGTCTTTCTCTTGAGGTAAAACAAAAATACCAACACGTCCATCATCTAAATCTCTTTTAGCAAGTGGGACTAGTGCGGGTGTACCTGAGTCTCGATAAACTCCTAATGCCGTTGAGATATCATGTAGAATTGCTTGTCGTTGACCCAGGTTCGCTATTGTAGACCGGGCATTAAAATTTTTAGGCTTTAAGATAAATCCCATTCCATATCTTAAAACTTCTTCTTGTCTTGCTGGAATTCCTATGTTCATAATATAAATATTGTCAACATAAAGTCCTGGTCCATCAAAACGCGGTTCTACAAATTCGATGTCAACTATCTCTTTTAATCTACTTCCAGACATAAGTCTTTTTGATACAAATATCGTTAGAATACCAACAATAATACCTGCCCAAACATTTAAAGCTAAATAAGCAAGTGTCGTAAAAAACGAGGATAGTATAACTAAATAATTTCTACTTTCAAACGCAATTGCAATTCCTTCAATATACGTTTTACCCCGACTAACTAGTTCATATTGATCTAGTTCCGTGAGCGTATTTCGTTCCATATTGCGGACATCTCTAAATTGGGAGGCCGCAATGGTTAAAAAAGTAATCGCGGTAAACTCTTGTTCCATAATGGCTGGAACGGCTACTGTTCCTAAGCCTGCTGCAATAAAGCCAAGTGCAACATGAATAATTTTTCCATGTAGATATGTTGGGTATTGTCTATAATCTGTTTTTAGCATATAAACCCTTGTTATAACTCCAAAAAACACACCTAACAAAATTGGATATGTGTATTCATTCATATTATCCGTGTTTCTCCTTTGTTGTTTTTTCAAAGTATGTATCAAAGTAATTTACTGAATGTTCCAGAGCACTCCAAATAAATAAAGTAAACACACTTATTGCCATTACATCAAAAAAGGATAGGGCACCTATCTCATAATCAAAAGGGAAATTTTTCAAAATAAATGCATAAAGCAATTCGCCCTGACACGCCCCAATCATTAAACAAAGTATTCTTTGTTTCCGTTCTTTCACCAATAAGATAGTGAGATACACTAAACAAAAAACGAGCATAATGGTGCGATTAAACACGACCCAAATTGGATCAAACAGTTCAAATAAATGGAAACTAACATAGGCAGTAGTTATCGTTAGCGTACAAACAAGTAAATATGCAACTTTTTTAAAATTAATTTTTTCTAAAAACAGTGCGAGAATGACATAACAGCTTAGTAGAGTAATTCCTAGTGAGGCATTAATTTTAAATATATCCGCGACAACGATCACTTTGTTGGAGAAGATAATTAAAAGTAGAATGATAACTGTATATAGTAATCTTTCTTTACTTTTATTCATAAAAAAAGTTGTAATAATCCAAAAAAACCAAGAAATCCAATAAAAAAAGGTACCTTCCATTTCCACCCTCCTCCACTCTTCATTATGACTCGTTTGGAATGATATTAACCCTAAAAGTTGTATAAAAAAGAGTAAGACTTCTAATACTACGGGAATAAGAAAGGAGTGTGGATGAAGTGGGTAAAGACCGTCAACAGAAAAAGTTAAAAGAAAGTAAGAGAGTCGAGTCTGATCGCGACCAATCCATTGATTATCCTGGCTCTACAAGGCTAGAAAGCCCAGAAGAGTCTAGAGAGCGCAACGAACAATAACAATTTTATGATTGAAAAAAAACGCCCAATTAAGGGCGTTTTATCGTCTATGACTATATTTTGCTGTATCAATTCCTCTTTGATTAAGCCAATGAAAGGTTTCCCCTTTAATAATAACAGGAGATTTCTGTAGTTCATTTATTGATCTAGTGCCTAAAGCGGTCATGATATATTTCAAATCTGCTTTCATTTGATCGATATGCTCTACTAGTTTTTCTTGTCCTTCTTGTAGAAGTATTTTCAAGAAAACTCCTGCAAACGCTGCTGCAGAGGCTCCTAAAGCAATGGATTTTGCAATATCTAATGCATCCTGAAGACCACCAGAACTAATAATGGGGATAGGTCTTGTCAGATTTGACACCTCGGCGATTGATGCAGCCGTCGTGATGCCCCATTCATCAAAAAAGTCCAGTCTGCGGTTGCTTCTGTTATTTTCAATACGCGCAAAATTTGTGCCTCCAAAACCACCTATATCCAAAATGGAGACACCTATATTTCTCAACTGATAAGCTGTTTCTGTACTTAACCCAAACCCAACTTCTTTAACAATCACCGGTACTTGAACTGAGTTCACTATTTTTTCAATCCTGCTTAAGGCTCCTGAAAAGTTTCTTTCCCCTTCCGGCATCGCAAGTTCTTGAATGACGTTCAAGTGAATCTGAATTCCATTTGCCTCAATCATATCGATTGCAGATAACGCATTATCAACTGTTGCTTCACTTCCAAGATTTGCAAATAGTACCCCTGTGGGATTCACTTCTCTTACAACCTCATAAGTATATCTTTCACCAGGATCCTTAATGGCAGACATTTGTGATCCAACTGCCATTCCTAGACCACATTCCTTGGCCACTTCACTTAGCAACCTATTTACTTTTCTTGTTTGTTCGCCACCGCCGCCAGTCATAGCGTTGATAAAAATAGGCGAACTTATAGAAAGTTCGCCTATACTAGTCTGTAAATCAATTTCGTTTACAGAGGTATTTGGTAAGCTTTGGTGAACAAAGGTTATATCATCTAAACCATGAGTCTTATCCTGTCCTGTTGATATTGCATGTTGTATGTGTTCTAGTTTGCGCTTTGCTCTGCTCACAATTTATCACCATTATTTTAAGTCATTTAATTTATTTAACTTATCACCAATCATCTCACCAAGTTGAAAGCCTGATGGCTCTTCCTGCTGTTGTTGGTATTGAGCATAATCTGCATTAGATGTGTCTTCTTCAAGTTCTTTAATACTTAGAGAGATACGACGTTGGTCACCGTCATTTACTTCAAGGACTTTTACATTTACTTTCTGCCCTACTTTTAAAACCTCTCCTGGAGTTCCGATGTGTTTATGAGAGATTTGAGAGATATGAACAAGGCCTTCGACACCAGGTAAAACCTCAACAAATGCTCCAAATTGAACTAGGCGTCTTACAACCCCTTCGACAACATCTCCACGCGCAATCTTCTCAGAAATGTTTTCCCATGGTCCAGGTAATGTCTCTTTAATAGACAATGAGATTCTTTCATTGTCACGATCAATTGATAATACTTTCACCTTAACCTTTTCGCCCTCCTGCACAACGTCAGAAGGCTTGTCGATGTGATTATGAGAAAGTTGAGAAATGTGAACTAATCCATCAATTCCTCCAATATCTACAAACGCTCCAAAATCGGTTAAACGCTGAACGGTACCTTCGATGACTGATCCAGCTTTTATTGCATCAAAAAGCTCTTGTTTCTTTGTTGCTTGGTTCTTTTCAACAACGGCTCTGTGGGATAGAATTACTCGATTTTTCTCACGATCTAGTTCAACAATCTTAACTGAAAGTGATTTCCCTTTATAGTCTGAGAAATCCTCAACAAAGTGTGCCTCAACTAGAGATGCGGGAATAAATCCTCTTACACCAAGGTCCACAACCAAGCCACCTTTAACAACATCCTTAACCTCAGTGTCAAAAATTTCACCTGAGTTGAATTTATGCTCTAAAACCTCCCATGCTTTATCAGCTTGAGCGGCTCTTTTAGACAAGATGAGCGCGTCTTCTTCAACTTTGATAACTTTCAACTCTAATTCTTCACCTTCTGAAACAACATCACTAGCCTTTTCAACATGTAGACTTGAAAGTTCACTAATTGGAATGATTCCATCCAATTTACTACCACTTACGTCTACAAGCACTTGCTTTTCTTCTACCTTTGAAACTTTACCTGTTATTACTTCTCCAACCTCTAAATCTCTTACTTCCACTTGATTCATGTCCTCGACCATTCCAATTACCTCCTTATATCCCTACAGCTTTACACTTAGAAAAAAATAAAAAAAATATATGTATCCTAAGAAAGATTAATATACCTCTATTATCTAACTTCTAATAAATATATCTTTTTGTCAAGTTATTAGTACACTTCAATTAGTATTTTTCTAAAAGCTCCTTAATTGAATTCATAATTACTTCAGTCGTTTCTTCGGCTGAAGCCTTTTGTTCTCTTAAACGATTCATATCAATCGGCTCACCGAAAACGACCTTCAATTGCCCAAATAATTTATAGGGGCCAATAATTGCACAAGGGACAACAGCTGCTTCAGAACGTGTTGCAAAAAAACCAGCTCCAGCAAGCCCCTTCCCTAACTTTCCATCTTTGCTTCTTGTCCCTTCAGGAAACAACCCTAGTACATTATCATCCTTAAGCACTTTTAGGCCTTTTCGAAGTGCTTCTCGATCACTCATACCCCTCTTTACAGGAAATGCATTCAACTTGGGAACAAGCTGCCCGAGTAATGGGACACGAAATAGCTCTTCTTTTGCCATAAAGTGAATAGGTCTTGGTGCTGAAATCCCGACTATTATTGGGTCAAAGTTATTAATATGATTAGAACATATTAAAACAGAACCGCTAGTAGGTATATTTTCTGCCCCTACTACTTTAACTCTATATAGAGGATTAAAAACTAAAGAAGTTAATCCTTTTGCGAAGGTATAAAGGTTCAACTTTCAATCAATTCCTTTCTACAACCAAATCCATGATCCTGTCTACAACCTCATCAATTGATAAGGATGTTGTATCAATCACGACAGCATCCTCAGCCTTCCTAAGTGGAGCAACTTCTCGTTCAGAATCAAGTTTATCTCGCGTTTCAATTTCTTTCATAAGTACATTCAAATCCGATTCGTAACCCTTAGATAGATTCTCTTCATGACGTCGTTTTGCACGTTGTAGGGCGGAAGCTAACAAGAACACTTTCACCTCTGCATCAGGTAATACATGTGTTCCAATATCTCTCCCATCCATAACGACTCCGCCATTTTCAGCTAATTTCTGCTGTCGTCTTACCATTTCTTCTCGTACTTTACGATGTTTTGCAACAATAGAAACCGAATTAGTAACTTCAGATGAGCGAATCGTTTCAGTAACCTCTTCTCCATTTAGAAAAACTAATTGACCATTATCACTAGGCTTCAATTGAATAAGCGTATTATTCAAGGAAGTCATTAATTGTTCCTCATCATTTAGATCATTGTTATTTTTTATGGCGATAAAAGTTAATGCTCTATACATCGCTCCAGTATCTATATATATGTATGATAGTTTTTCTGCAATTATTTTGGCTACTGTACTTTTCCCAGCTGCTGCCGGTCCATCAATAGCGATAGATATACTTTTTTCCATGTTGAAAACTAAAACCTCCTAATTGATTAGACTAATATGAATAAATTGTTAAAGATCGTTAATCATCTTCTAAAATCATTGTTTCTATCGTTTTTGTATATTTATCCCCGTTAACACCCTCATAATCCTGTATTTTCGATATATAAGGAGTTATATCACTTTGGAGTAATAACAATTGCGCAATTAATAAGAAGATGAATTGAATCATTGCTAATTTAAAAAGAATACCTTCAAATCTTTTCATTTTTACATAGCTCCTACTAGTTTTTAGTACTAGTATGTGAAATATTAGAAAAACTATACTATGAACTAGGAAGCCCCTTTTTTCTAGATAGTAATTGACGCTCAAAGCAGAACTTTATTAAGAGTTGTCGTTCATTCTCTTTTACCTCAATCAATTCAAGAGAAGCTTTATCACGTTCACCATTCTCTCCAGGCACTATTCTTATCACTTTACTAGTAAGCTTTAGATATCCATACTCACCTGAGAGTAATGGTAGAACAAACCAAGTATGAATATGTAAGCCCGGTTTGACTTTAGAGTTATTTGGTAAGATTAAAAGTGCTCCCCCAGCACTAATATCACTTGTAACCGTCACAAATGGATTAAACTCCTTGTTGATAGGGTGAACAGCTACGTCAATTGCAGTGTCAATTCGAACATATTGTCTCCTTTGTATACGGACCAATCCATCTTTCCCCGGATAAGTAAGAATAATCATCGGAATTGTCTGCTTATATCTTCCAAGTACTGCTGTTTCAAACAAATAAACAGTGTTGTCCTTTCCAACGAAAGAGGCCCTTAATTGAGTTCCATCAATTAAAAATACTGTTCTACCTGTTTGTTCATTAATGGGATAGTCAATGTAAAGTTTATCTCCTTTTTTTTCAACCACCCTACATCTATATTTTTCACCATCAACATTGTTTATTGGTTCAAGGGTGACTGTTTCTCCTATATTTAACAAAGCGAACCACTCTCTTCATTTCTAAATATCTATTGATAGAATTAATAAAAGTAAACCCTACATAGTTTCTCATCAATTTACATTATTTTCATAGCCTGTACTAATATTAAATCATGGATTAAAAAAAAGGGAAAGCTTTATTAAGCTTTCCCTTTGATTAAAAATGGTTTCTATAATTGGCGATAAAGCGGTTCTGCGTTTTTTAATTTCTCTACTTTTTCTTCTACACCATTTTCAGCATTTACAAAGATTCGGTACGTATCATTATCAATTGTTCCTAAGAACTCATAACACAATACTTCTTTACCGATATCATTTATAATTAATGCTTCATGTTCTTCCATAACTGTAACATTTTTATTCATCTTCTTTTTAGCCTCATCTATAGAGATAGAAGGTTCTGGTATTTCTCTTTCTTTATGCGCGACTAAATAATCTCTAGCAGAAAAACCAACAATTCGACCATCATCAAGTGCAATCTTCATCTTTATCGAATCTGGGTATACTTTTACACCGTCAACACTTGCTACAAATGTAAATGCGGCTTCGTTATCATACTGGGCACTTTCGAATAAAACTTGGTCGTCAAAATTGTGATCTTTTAAAAACTTCTCTGCAATATTGGATGCTTCATTTAAGCTTACCTTTTGGTCTTTTACTTCACGGTTTTGTAGTACCCAAATTGGATATCCACCTTTTTTCGTAATGTCCATAAAGGTTTCATTTTCAGCTTTAGGGTCATGGATTGTTAAACTATAGAACCCATTACTCGCACCCTCACCATTTTCAGCTACAGAAATCTTGACATCTTCTTTAATGCCTAAAAATTCTCTAGCGATTTTTTTTGCTTCCTTTTCACTTATTTCTTCTCCGCTTAGATTTTCAAACTCACCGCCACCATTTCCTTTTTGCATAGTAGCCATTGTTTCTCCAAACTCAGATTCCGAATATGCTGCAACATTCTTTTCTACAGTTTCAAATCCATCAATAATTGTATTATCAGCTTGTTTTTCTCCAGAAGCTAATGCAAGCTCTACATCCATCCAACGAAGATTATTATCAATAACTAAATGTTGAACTTTTCTTAGTTCTTTTTGAATATCAGCAGAATTTTCATATAATTGATGTAAAGTGTCATATTCTTTTTGTGTTAATGGTTCCTTATCCAAATTTCGTACAGCTGCACGGTAACTAAACTCACCAACATTTGCTAGAAATTCTTCCGTTTTATTAAAAGGGAGCAAAGTCAGAGGTAATTGACTAACATCCGTGTGTGCTTCTGATGTTATTCTCCATACTTCTGCAAGAGTCGGTGACAAAGAATCACGCGAACTCATAGCAAGTGCTGCACCGATTTTATCATTAAGCAAATCTACTTGATAAGTTAGATCATGAAATGCTCTTTGGTAATTATTTTCCGCTTGAATTAAAACTGCATTTTTCTCCTGATGTTCCTTGTAACCCCAGTAAGAGGTTCCGATAACCGTTATGGATAATACTGTAATTAAAATACCTCGTAACATAGTCACTCACCTTTCTATTTACAGAAAATGTGCTTACCAATTCTTTTAATTTGCGGACGTCCCCAGATCCACTTACTTGTTGCAGTATCAGGATTAAAATAATACATAGCTTCACCTGTTGGATCATATCCATTTATAGCATCAATGACCGCTTTTTTAGCCTGCTCGTTCGGTGTTAGCCAAATTTGTCCATCTGCAACAGCTGTAAACGCAAGTGGCTCAAATATTACTCCTGAGACAGTATCAGGAAAAGTTGGGCTATTAATTCTATTCAAGATAACTGCAGCAACTGCAACCTGACCAATATAAGGTTCTCCGCGTGCTTCTCCATAAACGGCATTTGCCATTAACTGAATATCATTTTGTGAAAAGCCTCCTGGCATATTTGCTGCTGTTGGTCCTTGTTGTTCTTCAGCTTGTTGCTCTTCCTCTTGAGCTGCAGGTTCTCCACCAGTTTGGTCCTGGTTTTGCTGCTGTTGTTCTTCTTGAGCTTGCTGTTGTTGATTTTGCTGTGGCTGCGCCGCTTGATTTTGCTGTGGCTGCGCCGCTTGACCTTGCTGTTGTTGATTTTGCTGTGGCTGAGCTGCCTGATCTTGCTGTTGTTGATTTTGCTGTGGCTGAGCCGCCTGATTTTGCTGTTGTTGATTTTGCTGTGGCTGAGCCGCCTGATTTTGCTGTTGTTGATTTTGCTGTGGCTGGGCCGCCTGATTTTGCTGTTGTTGATTTTGCTGTGGTTGTGCTATCTGTTGTGGATCTCCCATTCCTTGAGCTTTATATTGTTTTTCTTGCTCCATTCTAATTTGTTCAGAACTTTTTCTGGCTTTTTCTATAGTTGCTTTAGAAGGTGCCGTTTGAATATTCCAGGCTACTCCACCATAATGAGTAAATCGATTCCCTTTTTTTAGATTGTCATAAACAAAAGCTTTATTGAACTTAGTTGCTCTTGTCAGCATTTCTTTTGTCTTTTGTCCAACTAGCCCATCTACTTCAGTTAACCCAAATGCTTTTTGAAAATTCCTTACTGCCCAATAGGTACTCCAACCATATACACCATCAATTGTGCCATGGTAATAACCGTTATACTGAAGCCTAGACTGAAGTTCAATTACATCCTCACCTGTTGCTCCTCTTTGGATAACCTGATCTGAGAAAGCATCTACTTGATGCTCATTTATACTTCCAAAAAAGGTAGTTGCGATAAGTATGGGTACTACTAAAAACAATTTGAACTTTTTTACGTTCATTGCTTTTTTACCTCCTTAACCATTTTTTATATATAATTACAAGTATTTTCTGTAGAGAAATGTATTTTATTCAGATTCTCGCAAATTCAATTTTTAAATGAACGAGAAAAAGACCTGATATGAGGAATATCAGGTCTTCTCAAAGTTACGTATGTTATTGTTTTGCTAACTTTACTTTTCTTAAACCAAACCACCATAGAAAAATCATGAATGGAAGCATAAAGTAAATCCACATTTGTGTTGATAAAATAATATAATCATAAAACCCATGTAAGATAAAAGGAAGTAAAAATGCAATACCTATCCATTTCTTTTCAGCCTTCCCCTGAGAAAGCTTTGCTTTACCTAAATAATAACCCATAATAACACCGAACAAGGCATGGCTAGACACAGGTAATAGTGCTCTGCCGATTGCAAATTCCACGCCGTTTGCCACTAGATATAATATGTTTTCAATAGTTGCAAACCCTAAGGAGATAGATGATCCGTATACAATACCATCGTAGTGTTCATCGAAGTCAGCATGCTTATAAACCGTATAAAAAAGAACGAACCACTTGAAAAATTCCTCTAATAAACTAATTGATATAAATGCTCTGAGAAATTCTGATTGAAACACATTTTCTACTTGTATAACATACTGAATAAACATTATTGGAAAAACAAGCACAGCACCAAATATGAATAGCCTAAAAACCATAGAAATAGGCTCAGAATCATATTTATCTTTAAGGTAGAAATAACTTAACAGGGCTAAACCAGGTGCAATACCGGCTGAAATGACCCCCAACATAGCTAGTCCTCATTTCATTCTATTTTTTTTAATCGTATCATGATATTGTTAAAATGGGAACGAAATCACGGATAATTTTGAAGGAGTTATACTATGAAAAAAATATTAATACTACATACAGGTGGAACCATTGCAATGAAGGAAGACAAAGCAACAGGAGCAGTCGCACCTGATAAAGAAAACCCTCTCCATTCTACTACTTCAGAGCTTTCAAAAATAGCTACTATTTATGTAGAAGAGGTTTTTCAGCTACCTTCTCCGCACATCACCCCTATAGAAATGTTAATTCTAAAGGATATTATTGATAAAAAAGTGCAGGAAGACAATATAGATGGTGTCGTTATTACGCACGGTACAGACACACTCGAGGAAACAGCTTACTTTTTAGATTTAACAGCTCAATCTACTATCCCAATTGTCGTTACGGGTGCTATGAGGTCGAGTAATGAACTAGGATCAGATGGACCTTATAATCTAATTTCTTCTGTTCGGGTCGCTGCAAGTGATGCGGCAATAGGTAAAGGTGTTCTTGTTGTTCTAAATGATGAAATCCATACTGCAAAAAATGTCACTAAAACCCATACAAGTAATATTGCAACCTTTCAAAGTCCTCAATATGGACCACTAGGAATCGTCACAAAACGTGGAGTTTCATTTCATCACACTCCATTACTAAGAGAAAGCTATGACATTCAAACAATCAATAAGAATGTATTACTCTTAAAAGCTTATGCAGGAATGGATGACCTAATTTTTAAAGCGATGGAAACCGTTAGCTTTGATGGATTGGTAATTGAGGCTTTAGGACAAGGTAATTTACCACCGAAAATGGTAAATGGCATAGAATCACTAATTAAAAGAGGAATCCCCGTTGTGCTTGTTTCCCGTTGTTTTAATGGCTTTGTTTCTGACACCTATGGATATAAAGGTGGAGGGAAGCAATTAAAGGAAATGGGCGCTATTTTATCGAATGGACTTAATGGACAAAAAGCTAGAATTAAACTACTTATCACACTTGAAACAACAAATGACTCTACCCGACTTCAAGAACTATTCTTAAGGTAAGTTAATTTGAAAAAGCTAAAGAGTATTTATCTCTCTTTAGCTTTTTGCTTTCTGAAAAATGGATTCAGCGATTTGATCTCCATGAAACCTTCCATTTTCAATGAATATCTCATTTGCATTATTTCCTGCAGCTATCACCCCAGCTATATAAACACCCTTTATATTGGTCTCCATCGTCTCTGGGTCATAAGCAGGTCGGCCTGAAGCCTTATCAATTTTTATCCCTATTTTATTTAGAAAACTGTGATCTGGGTGGTAACCTGTCATCGCAAAAACATAATCATTCTTAATTTCTATTTCTTCCCCATTTTTAATGTAAATAATGGAATCTTGTGTGATTTCTTTCACAGTAGACTCAAATTCCATAGTGATTGTTTGATTTCGAACGAGTGCTTCGAACTCGGGAAGAATCCAAGGTTTAATGCTAGGTGAATATTCGGTACCACGGTATAATACAGTTACTCTTGCATCCACCTTGACTAGTTCTAGAGCTGCATCAACACTTGAGTTTTTACCACCAATAACGGCTACATCTTTATCAAAATACGGATGAGCTTCCTTAAAATAATGGGAAACTTTATCTAAGTCCTCACCTTTACTATTTAGATAATTAGGGTTATCGTAATAGCCAGTGGCAATTATTGTATACTTGGATTCATAAAAACCCTTTGACGTTTTAATTGTAAATTGGTCATTATCACCTTGCTTCACCCATTCTACACATTCGAACGCATTAATACGTAAGTTCTTCCGCTTGGCAACCTCACGATAGTATGCCAATGCTTGGTTTCTAACAGGCTTCCGAGTTTCTGTTATAAAGGGAACTCCACCGATTTCTAACTTCTCACTTGAACTAAAAAAAGTTTGGTGGGTAGGATAATGGTAGATTGCATTTACAATATTCCCTTTTTCTATGATTAAAGGATTGAATCCTTTTTCTTTTAAAGCAATCGCAGCTGAGAGACCACATGGCCCACCACCTACAATAATGATTTCTTCCTTCTGCAACTTCAACACTCCCTATGTTCTTCCTAATGCATTATATGCCTGAAAATAAAAAATCTCCTATCTAAAAATGATAGGAGATTTATGGTGAATATGCAAATGATTGCTTTTAAAATTAAATCCAACCTCTGAAGCGAGATGCTTCAGCCATTTTTCTCACACCAACCATGTATGCGGCTAAACGCATGTTCACTCTACGGTTACGTGATGTATCATAAATATTATTAAAAGAACGGACCATAACTTTCTCCAGTTTCTCTTCTACTTCTTCTTCACTCCAATAATATCCTTGGTTGTTTTGAACCCACTCAAAGTAAGAAACCGTAACCCCTCCAGCACTTGCTAACACATCCGGAACTAATAAAATACCACGTTCAGTTAGAATTTCGGTTGCTTCTAATGTTGTTGGACCATTAGCTGCCTCAACAACTATGCTTGCGCGAATATTATGTGCATTTTCTTCAGTAATTTGATTTTCGATAGCTGCCGGTACTAAAATATCGCAATCTAATTCAAGCAGCTCTTTGTTAGTAATTGTATTGTTAAATAGTTTTGTCACTGTACCAAAGCTATCGCGGCGATCTAATAGGTAATCAATGTCTAAACCATTTTCATCATGTAATCCACCGTATGCATCTGAAATACCGATTACTTTCGCTCCTGCATCATGCATGAACTTAGCCAGGAAGCTTCCTGCATTACCAAAACCTTGAACAACTACTCTTGCACCCTCTAACTCAATTCCAACTTTCTTTGCAGCTTCGCGGATACAAATCGTAACTCCTTTTGCAGTAGCAGATTCACGACCATGAGAACCTCCTAGAACCAAAGGTTTTCCAGTGATAAAACCAGGTGAGTTAAATTCATCGATACGGCTATATTCATCCATCATCCATGCCATGATTTGTGAATTCGTAAATACGTCTGGTGCTGGAATATCTTTTGTTGGACCAACAATCTGACTAATTGCTCGTACATATCCACGGCTTAATCTCTCAAGCTCTCGGAATGACATATCACGCGGGTCACAAACAATTCCACCTTTACCACCACCATACGGTAAGTCTACGATTCCGCACTTTAAACTCATCCAAATGGATAATGCTTTCACTTCTTTTTCAGTAACTCCTGGATGAAACCTTATTCCACCCTTTGTAGGCCCTACAGCGTCGTTATGTTGTGCACGGTAGCCAGTAAATATCTTTACTGATCCATCATCCATTCGAACTGGTATTTTTACTGTCATCATTCGAATAGGTTCTTTAAGTAATTCATACACTTCCTCAGGATACCCTAACTTTTCTAGTGCTTTATGTATAACAGTTTGTGTAGATTTTAGGACATCAAGTTTATCGTGGTTGTTTTGTGTAGTTTCGGTATTCTTTTCGGCTACCATTTGTAAACCTCCCAAAAGATTTTCACTGTTTGTTTAAGTAGTATAAGGAGACAAAACAGAAATAATACTTCACTTATAGTTGGACTAAGGTAAAACAGGCATAGTAAAACGCATTAACAACAATAGTTTAATTGTTAATGGTTTATCCTAGGAATGGTCATTCCCCTTATTAAATATACATCTATATTAATTCTATACAAAAAAGTTAGTGAGTTTACTATTTATTATTGTCTACCTTTCATGACATAGTATACACCTTCCTTAAAAACTTGCAAGACTAATTCAATAGATTTCAAAAATTTTAAGCTTATTTTTGTAAACGGTTACAACGAACAGTTTATAATTAAGGTCAGACATATTTATTTTACACCTTGAACATTGACCGTTCCTTTACGCTGCAGGTACTTGCTTTCCGCGGGGAATCTTGAAAAAGCCCAACCACCGGCTTTTTCAAAGGCGGATTCCCATCGGGGAGGAAGTCGAGCCTCCTCGACGTGCCGTCTGCGGGGTCTCGACCTTTCCTCTATCTCCCGCAGGAGTCAAGTACCTTCCGCTCCAATCCACTATTACAACATATGTATTTTTTAACTCAACAATCATTACAAAATAGTTCCTAAGATAAAAACCCCTAGAAATTCTAGAGGTTTTTGGTTTTATCTATAAATATATTGTAAATTTGTTTGATTGCTTCTTGATTCATTAACTTTTTTCCGTATTCTTCGACTCTATAGGTGGTAATTGTAGATGGGTTTCCGAATTCGGCTAGTATTGATACGAAGTCTTCTGTTTGGATAGGCCCTTCGTCTTCGAAGAGTAAATAAAATCGGTTGTTATATGAATATAATGTTCCGGTTGTTATATTGTTTGAGATTAATCTAGTTGAAAGTTGGATAACATCTTCGAATGTTTGGAATTCATAAAAGATATCATCACTTTCATCTAGAGTTACCTGCATTTCAATATAATCATCTACAAATTCCTCATCATCAAAATCTATTTCCTCAACATCTCTGGTCACAATAACAACCATTCCTTGAGCTTGCAGTGAATACACTTCCACCGCTATTGGACCATTTGCTTCAAAGCCTAATTCATCGCTTGCTTCCTCAATCATATCTCGAAAGAGTTGATGAACTTTTAAGGAATCATGCCATAAGTCTTCTTTAGATAAGCCACGATCCACTAAATCATCAAACGTGAGGAAAATTTTGATTTTATCGTTATTCAAGCGTTCAAGTCGCATAAAACCCCTCCCAACCGTCACATCACCGTTTTCTACAATTAGTTTATGAAAGTATCTAAATATGGTTCATACTGATTTAAAACAGGGATTTTATGTTTTATATGTAATTTTTCTTTTAATATGTGTTCTAAAGGCAATATCAACTTTTTTTCAAGGTCATTAAATGTGTCTCAGGTTCCGCTCCTAACCTTAACGGAACACCTGTCGTACCATATCCATTACTAATCAGTAATTTAAAAACACCGTTATCGCTTAATTTACCTTTCTCATAGTAACCAAAATTCATGATACGTATTTGACCTCCATGAGTGTGCCCAGTAAGCACAAGTTTGATATTGTGATCCTTTTTAATCTTTTTTACAATTCTAGGGTTATGACATGCAAGAATTTTAAACGAATTATCACCAGCATCTAATAGGGCCATTTCTAAACGATCCCGTTCTTCGCTCATATCATCAACACCAAGTAAGGATATTTTTTCACCACTTCTAGATTCAAAGTTTACGGCAGTATTATCTAAGATTTTAACTCCTTTTTCTAACAATAGTGAATCAAGTCGATGAAAGTCAGTTTCATAATCATTGTTTCCCCATACAAAATAAGTTGGACCTAATCCTTTTAAGGCATCAACATTTTCACTTATTCGTTCAAATGAAACACCTTTTTCTGCAAGGTCCCCTCCAATAATAACAATATCTGCTTTTCCTACTACTTTATTTATCAGCTTTTCTGATACTTTTCTTCTGTGAATATCTGAAATAAAAAAAATCGTTAGCTTTTCAAGGTCTTTAGGGAAATCGTTAAACAATAGAACTTGCTCTTTAACTATATTTTTATTTGCTTCTATCCACATATATAGGAGAAGAAAAACAATTGCTATTAAGAAAATATATATATATAACATAGTACCTCCTACCCTTGATGCCCATATACAACATTCTTCTTAAAGTCTATTGATATAATACCATATATTACTGTAAAGAACGAAAGGACAAGTGTATGCCAAAATCCGATTTGAAATAATAAAATAAAAATTAGGATGACGCAATATCCTAAAGCAGCATTTTTAAATGAAAAGGATTGTTTTTTTACAATAAAAAGGGTTTGTATAATGGCTTCCTTCAGAAGAATTGCATTAGTAATAAATGATATTAATAAACAAATCATCGCTGCGAAAAATTGAAATGGATTTAATATAAATCCTATTAACAACTCCGAAAGATTAAAAGGTTCTTCTATTTCAATTAGCCTTATAAAAAAGAAACCACTAATAAAACCAGTTACACCACATAACAATTTAATTAGCATCGAAAAAACCTCCCTATTATACCCTTATGAGAATCATAAAAATACATTCCACTGTTTCATTATTTCCAGACAATCTAACCTCCTATTTTTTGGTAATAACTTATTGGTAAAAGGCATTTTTTAAAAATTACCTCATACTTATAAACTGATATATTGTTTTTTAATCAATTAACAGGTTTATTACACATCTAGGAGGTTACTACAGCGATGACAAAATTCACTAGAAAATGGTACCCTTATGCAAGTCCTTTTGATCCTTGTCCACCAATCCCTGTAAAAACATTTTCTACTCCTCCAAATTTATTTCTAGGGTTCCAACCACCAAACTTACAACAATTTTCACCCAAAGAGGCACTCTGTGCAGGTACGCTATGGCCAATTTTTTATGACCCGTATTACAACCCTTATGAAAAAGCTAAAAGGGAGGGTGAACAATGAAAAAGTTGCCGCCTGAGTATTATGCATTATTAGAAGAATTGCAAGCCGTTGATTTCGTCCTTGTTGAGCTTACATTGTATCTTGATACTCACCCAAATGATTACCAAGCGATCCAACAATTTAATAATTGTGCACAACAAAGAAAGAAACTAGCTAAACAATACGAAGCTCAGTATGGTCCATTACTTCAATATGGGCGTAGCTATTCAAATTATCCATGGGATTGGGATGACACTCCTTGGCCATGGCAGGTTTAGGAGGAGCAACGTGTAGTCACATATAAAATGGGGGAGGAATGAATATAAATGTGGGTTTATGAAAAGAAGCTTCAGTATCCGGTAAAAGTCAGTACATGTAATCCAACTCTGGCAAAATACTTAATAGAGCAATATGGTGGTGCAGATGGAGAGTTAGCAGCTGCATTAAGATATTTAAATCAACGTTATACAATACCTGATAAAGTGATTGGCCTTTTAAATGATATCGGGACAGAGGAGTTTGCCCATCTTGAAATGATTGCTACGATGATTTATAAATTAACCAAGGATGCCACCCCTGAACAATTAAAGGCTGCAGGTTTAGCAGAACATTATGTAAGTCACGACTCAGCCTTGTTTTATCATAATGCAGCAGGAGCTCCATGGACAGCATCGTATATCCAAGCTAAGGGGGACCCCATCGCAGATTTATATGAAGACATCGCCGCTGAGGAAAAGGCACGTGCTACTTATCAATGGATCATTAACGTAAGTGATGACCCAGATTTAAATGATAGTCTCAGGTTTTTAAGAGAACGAGAAATCATCCACTCACAACGGTTTAGAGAGGCAGTTGAAATACTAAAAGATGAACGTGATAAGAAAAAGTTTTTCTAAACAAACGCAAAAATAAAGTAGCCTCTTAGGCTACTTTACCTATTCTTTATTTTGCTCTAACGGAATTTCTAAAATTTGTCCTTCGTAAATTTTGGTTTGTTCTAGGTTATTCCACTCACGAATGATTTCTTCACCTGCTCGGCTTTTATAATATTTTATTGAAATACTATATAGCGTTTCTTCAGCAGTTACTTTATGAGTAATTATCTTGTATTGCTGTTTGGTGGAATCTTTCTGTCCTGTTTGTTTTGAACTGTTATCTGGCACATTAGTTGCTGGTTGTTCATCTTCAATGTCACTTTGAGTGGCACCAGCAATTTCTTTTTCTCCTGGTTCAGTTTGACTCGGTTCCTCTACCTTCTCTGGTTCGTTAACAACATCTTCAATGAGATTTTCACCCTCTGCTACACTTTCATCTTCACTAGGCTTTGCAAAATCGATGGTATCGTAATTTTCTGTTGAAACTTTTGGAACAAGGGTTTTTAGTTCATCTTTAAAATGAAACGTATAACTTAATATAACAATTGGTATAAGAACAAAAAACAAAGCCAAAAGACGAACAACTGGATATTTAAATCGAATCTTTGTCTTCTTTTTCTTATCTTTATGAACTTCACTTCTTGGAGGAAGCTTCTCTGAAGAATTCTTTACAGTCTGTCTTAGTTTCTCAGCCTGATCATGAGTTGTATCTCTATCCAAGATAATCACCTCTATCCTTTTAATGAATGAATATAGTCCAGTCTAATTTTTATTGCAAATACAAGGTCTATTAGAAAGTGTGCGAAAAATGTTACATATAAATTCTCCGTTATAAGATATAAGTACCCAAGTAGGAAACTAAGAATAATAACTGCTAAAAATAAAACCCATTTGTATAAATATCGTACATGTAACACCGCAAAAACAATACTTGCTATGACAATGCCAAAGTGTGTTTGAATGATGCCACGAAAGAGTAACTCCTCAGTAAAAGCTATGAGTAAACATAGTAAAAAGATATGAGGAATATTTCTTTTTTTAAACACTAACTCATTAATGCCTCCGTCGTCATGATAACGTTTAGGAACATATCTCATCATGGCTAGATCTAACAGGATAACAACGAGTGCACTACCTCCCCCATAAATTAAGATTTCCCTTATATCCAAAGTCCATAGGCCAAAGAACGAAGAAAAATTAGGAAATAAAAAAAAACCTAATAGTATGGAAATGATTATTAGTAGTCCTTGAGTTGCATAAAGGTGAAATAAAATTTGTCTGTCATTCATTCCCTTAACAATCTCAGCTTGTTTATTTTTCAATTCTTTCACTCACCTTTTAAGAGAATGCGACCTAGCTCTTCTCTCCAATCCGTAATGGTTGTATTTGCTTCTTGTTTAATTTGCGTTTCAAATGTCAGAAAGTCCTCCGAACATATATCACAACAAATTGCAGGTTTATCTAAAAGCTCTTCTCCAAAGTATCTTAGAATATTTTCTCTTCTACATAAATTAGAAAACAACCATTTTTTCATAAATAATAATTTTTCACTCTTAAGATCCATTCGTTGTTTTATAATTCGAGAAATATTATTGGTGACTTCATCAATTGCAATTTCTTCGCTAAAGAAGTGATCGTCGAGAAGATTGAATTCCTTTAATTGATGTTTAACAAATCTCCAATAATTCTCGTTTACTTCTGCTTTATTAATTATCTCTTCTTCAGTTTCTCTCGTAATGTGTAAATTCCCATTATTTTTTAGTTTTTCATTTAAACTGTTTAGAATAGTACGTATTGATTGAGTTGGAGGAAGCTCATAGTGAATAAGCTGCTCTGGAATTTCTTCATCATTTGGACTATACAGCAGAATCGCAATACTTTTATTTCCATCTCTCCCTGCACGACCAATTTCTTGCAAATAAGATTCAAGTTGAGAAGGTAGATGAAAATGAATGACGTAGCGTATATTGGGTTTGTTTATTCCCATTCCAAATGCACTAGTACAACAGATCACCTCAAGTTGATTGCTAAGAAACTGTTGTTGAATTAGCATTCGATGCTCTTGCTCCATTCCTCCATGGTAATAAGCAACATTCTTTATCCCTTTCTCCAATAAATAGTTCGCAATATTCTCGGCCCAAAGTCTACTTGAGAAATATATAATTCCAGGGCCCTGAAGTTTCTGAACTCTATCAAGTAAAGTCGAAATTTTATCGTCTAGAGAATTTGTTTTTTTCACTACAATTGCTATATTTTTACGATCAACTGAATAGATGTGTCTTTTTGCCTTAGTAAGCAGTAACATAGTTGAGATATCTTCAATAACTTGTTTCGTTGCAGTTGCTGTTAATGCTAAACAAGGAGGATTACCCAAAGTACGCCTTATATCTCCCAGTTTTGAGTAATCTGGCCTGAAATCATGTCCCCATTGTGAAATACAGTGAGCTTCGTCCACAACAAATAAGGATATCCTACACTTCTTAAGAGCTGTGATTACCAAAGGTGACTGTAACATCTCAGGTGATGTAAAAATAAATCTATATTTGCGTAGTTCTTTGACAGCATTCTGTTTTTCATAAAATGTCAGAAAACTATTAAGTGCAATAACATCTTTTTCTCCATTTTTCTTCAGTTGTTGAACCTGATCCTCCATTAGGGATAATAATGGTGAAATGATCAAGGAGGTTCCACCCATGATATAACTAGGCAGTTGATAGCAGATTGATTTACCGCCACCAGTTGGAAGCATGGCTAAAACATCATGTCCTTCGAGTACATCTTGAATAATCTCCCGTTGACCAAACCTAAAAGAACTATAATTAAATTTTCTTTTTAATATTTTTTCAAGTTCCATTACGTCCACCGCTTTTAGCTAACACGAGTCTGATTTGAAAATAAGACACATGATCACCGAGCTTTTCCTTTATAGGCTTTATTTTATTAGTTTGTAAGGTCTCCTGAAGAGTTAGTATCTCACGTTCGATATCTAATGGAACAAAATTTGATATTGAAAAATTCTCCACACTTTGTGCAATTTCCACTAAATGGTCTTCAACTGTATTTTCTTTTATGCCCCGAATTTGGGCAATATCTTTAATGGTCTTTCCCGCTTTTAAAAACTTTAAGGTTTCAGAAGAGGAAACAGTCAAATTCATTTGATCAAACAAATCATTTGCTAAATTATATAGGTATGGAAAATTACCTGGATTAGATTCAATTTTCATTAGGAACGTATGCAATAAATTATGGAATAGTAAATACACTCTAGTTTTTTCTACATTATTTATGTGAGAAAGTTGTTCGAATGTATAACCAATTCGTCCGTATCCTGTTAGACGATTAACAAATAATAGTGCTTCATTGTTAGAAGTTAAAGACAATATTTCACTAACCTCTGTATGAATCTTTCTTGCCAACTCATCACGCTTAAAACCTAACCTTAGAATATAGTTCTTCACGAAATGCAAAACAGCAGGATCTTGATTTATAGTGGTATACTGTGTTTCTCGATGGATCAGATTAGACAGTACCTGAACAAGTAAAGATAATCGTTCCCAAAACACCAATCCCCTTTGATAATATTTCCAGCCATGAAGATTCGATGGCAATGGAAAGTTACTCTCATATTCATTAATGTGATTCTTTCCCTCTTCTGTAATTAAAAACTTATTTTCATTTACATAAGTAATTAATTTATGTTGTTGTAAAAGTCTAATAACTTCTTCTAATTCATCTCTAGTAAGAGTAGGGAACAATGAGAAAAGGTGTGAAACATTAAAAAGATTAGAATCAAAGATCGTCTGGGACGATTTTTTCCCTGTTAGTAAATGATAAATACCATAGATACTTCTTTCCCCGTTGAACTTTAATAAGGAAAATAAAATAATATATGAACGATCATCTAAAATCATCTCTTCACCCAGCTTAATTCGACAGAATGCATACTGTTATTGTCGAAAAAAATCATACTTGCACTTATTGTATCAAATTATAGTCCGAATTCGGTAGGTTTAGAATTAAAAAAAATGTGAAATATAATAAGTGGAAACTACAGAATTCCTTTTGTGATAAGCATTCTCATGTACTTTTCTATTGAAAAGTTTTGAAAACACGATTACAATAAGTGTTGAGGATACGTTTCCACCTAATAGTAAGTTCTATTTGTTAGGATGCGGAACTTATATAGTACAATATTTATTTCTTATGTATTGTTAATTTTCGGGAGGTTTTTACTCATGGCAAAGTACACTATTGTTGACAAAGAAACTTGTATCGCATGTGGAGCATGTGGTGCAGCAGCACCTGATATTTACGATTACGATGATGATGGAATCGCATTCGTAACTCTTGACGATAACGCTGGTATTGTTGAGATTCCTGATGTACTTGTAGAAGATATGATGGACGCTTTTGAAGGCTGTCCTACAGACTCAATTAAAGTTGCTGACGAACCATTTGATGGAGACGCACTTAAATTCGAATAGTAGTCTGCAATTTAACCCTCTGGTTTTTCCAGAGGGTTTTGTTTTATATATATTCCAACAAAACTTGTGCTGTGTTCTAATTGACAGGCACTATGTTATATGATAAATTATCCGAATATTGCGTTAACATTTTAAAAGGAGGTTGGTAAATATGTTTCAAATCTTAGTAGCTGATTCAATAAGTGAAGAAGGGTTGGCACCTTTAATAAGTAATGAATCCATTCGTGTGATACAGAATAAAGTGTCAGAGGTTGAGGATATATTACACGAGTTTGATGCCCTTTTAGTAAGAAGTGCTACAATCGTTACGGAAGAACTCCTTTCTAAAATGAAGAACCTCCAAATCATTGCTAGAGCAGGTGTCGGTGTTGATAATATAGATGTAACAGCTGCGACAAAACAAGGGGTTGTTGTAATAAATGCCCCCGATGGCAATACACTATCTACGGCTGAACATACATTTGCAATGATGACCTCTCTTGTTCGACATATCCCTCAAGCTAATATATCTGTAAAATCTAGAAATTGGAACCGTACCTCCTTTGTTGGAACTGAATTGGCCGGAAAGTGCCTTGGTATCATAGGTTTAGGAAGAATCGGAACCGAAATTGCTAAGAGAGCTAAAGCATTTTCGATGACTGTTCAAGTTTATGACCCATTTCTTACTCATTCAAAAGCTGAAGATTTAGGGGTAATTTCCACCTCATTAGATGATGTTTTAAGTCTATCAGATATTATTACTGTACATACCCCTTTAACAAAGGAGACAAAAGACTTACTAAGCTATGATAACCTAGCCAAGACAAAAAAAGGGGTATATGTTATTAATTGTGCACGAGGCGGAATCATCGACGAACAGGCACTTGTTACTTATCTTGAAAATGGGCATGTTGCAGGAGCAGCGCTTGATGTTTTTGAGGTTGAACCTCCTCTAGATAATAGACTTCTAGAATTTGAACAAGTGATTGTTACACCTCATTTAGGGGCATCAACAAAGGAAGCACAACTAAATGTTGCTTCACAAGTCGCAAAAGAAATAGTACATTTTTTTGAGGGTAAGCCTGTTACTTCCTCAATAAACCTCCCTACTTTATCTAGAGAAGTTTTTGAAAAGATTCAACCTTATTATGAACTAGCTAATAAAATGGGGTTAATTTTGTCTCAATGTATGAAGGAAGCAGTGAAGGAAGTTAACATCACCTATGCAGGACTTGTTACTGAATTGGAAACAACCTTTATTTCTAAAAGCTTGTTGTCAGGATTTTTAAAGTCACGAGTGGCATCAACTGTGAACGAAGTAAACGCAGCTCTAATTGCTAAAGAAAGAGGAATTACTTTTGGAGAGTCCTATTCTTCTAGTACTTCAAGTTTTTCAAATTCAATTACAGTTAAAGTCATTGGTGAGAAGAATTCCTTTACAATCCAAGGAATTTATGTTGCAGACTACGGGACTCGAATTGTAATGTTAAATGGATTTAAAATAGACTTTAATCCAAGTGGACACCTCCTGTATATTCAACATACAGATCGACCTGGGGTCATTGGTAGAGTAGGAAAGCTATTAGGAGATATCGAGGTAAACATTGCGACAATGCAGGTTGGACGCAAAGAAATAGGTGGAGAAGCCATCATGATTTTATCATTTGATGCCCCACTACAAGATGATACGGTTAAAACTCTTCAGAAATCGCAGGATATTGTTTCGGTTAGAAAGATTGATTTATAACGTCAAGAAATCAAAAATAGGCTGTCCTCAAAGTTAAACTGTTAGACTTTGATGGCAGCCTTATTCTATATATAGATTTACTACAAGTTGTATTTAGATTGTTATTGTATTATTGTCCGTTGATTTCCGGTCCAGGCACTTGCTTTCCGCGGGGAATTATGAAAAAGCCCAACTGCTGGCTTTTTCAAGAGCGAATTCCATCGGGGAGGAAGTCGAGCCTCCTCGACGTTCCGTCTGTGGGGTCTCGACCTTTCCTCTACGTCCCGCAGGAGTCAAGTGCCTTCCCCTCCAAACAACTCTGTGACTTGTATATAAAGAGGAAACAAAAAAGGGGAAAAGAAATAGATCGAAATCCATTTGATTTCAAAATCTTATTTCTTTCCGTTCACCCTTAGAAAAGGTCATAATGGTTGTGTAGCCTACCTGTCTTGCAAGTTTTATGGCTTGGTCATAATCTGCTCCCACATGCTCGGGAACGTGTGCGTCAGATGAAAAGACAATAGGAACCCCTTTTGTATAGCACATCTCTAATAATTTTCTATCAGGATATAAACTTTTAGTTTGCTTTCGTAGACCGGCTGTACTTATTTCTACACACGTTTTGGAATTAGCTAGAGCGGTGGTAGCACGATCATATTGCTCAAGTAAAAACTCTTCGTCTTTTGGAACATAGTTAAAGATTTTAACAAGATCAAGATGACCCACTATATCAAAAAGGTTGGATTGTGCGAGTGACTCCACTTGATCATAATACCTACGATAGATTGTATAAAGGTCTCGTCTTTCCCATTCAGTTTTAAACTCAGCTAAATCAATTCCAAAATCATCTATCCAATGGATTGAACCGATACAATAGTCAAATTCATAGCTCTTAATAAACTCATTCATTTCTTCATGTTTTCCAGTGGTGTAATCCATTTCTATCGACATTTTCACATCAATGTTTTGATTCCATGCATCATAAAAAAGGTTAACATAATCCTTCATATCATATATTCGTCTTTCTTCTATCCAAGGATTACTTAAAATACTTTTCGTTTGATAAAAATGATAAGCATGTTCAGAAATACCAAAATGATTGATTCCTCTTTCGACCGCAGCATTTGTGAATTGAGTCAGATAATCTAATGACAAAGTACCCCGTTCTAGATGATTATGATAATCTGTCAGCATTTCTGTAATCTCCTTCCCTATTAAAGCAGATACTTTTTAATTAATTATAGCTTAGGCTTTTACAATTACAATAAGCTGACAGAGTTTTCACTCAATTACTTACTACTTACTATTAATTATTAAAATTTGATTTGGATGGACGATATTTCGATTAAGATTGTTCATTTCTTTAATTTTTTCAACAGTCGTTCCTGTTTTAATTGCTATCTCCGGTAAAGTATCTCCCGACTTCACAACATATACTTCATCCATTGTTGCATGTATTATTAATTCTTGACCTATCATTAATAAATCACTATTTAAATTATTCCACTTCATAATGGATTCAATTGAGACGAGATACTCCTGTGAAATATCCCATAGTGTTTCATTTGGTTCAACAATAATTTTTTTACCATTTGAGATATTTGGTTTTCTCTCAGGTAAACTTGCTACAACCATTGAACTTGAAAGCAGCTGCCCAGCCTCGTATTCAATTGAATTCCAACTATCAAATAATTCTCCTTCATAAACTGGCCCAAAAGAATATGCACTGGCATTCGTTATATCTTCTTCTGATATAGTTTCATCATTTGATAAAGCTGTATCATTTGATACAAGCATTTCATCTACATTTAAAACCATTAAGGGATCAATTGAATTGTTTTTGTTATAGTTCCACTCACCAAAATGCACCTCGAAATGGAGATGCGCCCCTGTAGACCTGCCTGTACTACCTATTTCACCTATCTTTCCGCCTCTCTTAACATAGTCCCCTTCTTTAACACTTCGCTTGCTGAGGTGTGCATAGACTGTCTCAAAACCACTAGGATGAGCAATAAATACGACGTGACCATATGTATATGAATAATATGATTTTTTTACAATTCCTTCATCAACAGAATATGTATCTGCCCCGGTTGGTGCTGCGATATCAATTCCTTTATGCTTCCCAGCTCTCGTTCCATAGTAATCAGTTATTTCTCCTGCAACCGGCCATACCCAATTTTCAGCTTTATCTTCATAAGAGATTGTATGCGCGCTAATTGTTCGACCTCCAATAAATAATAGCCCTATGCAAATTCCCATAATAACTACTACAGCTAGACGTCTTATTAGATCTTGCATTGTTGTTCCTCCTTAATGTTGATACAAAATTCTATATGTATCCTATGTCTGCCTGTCTAGAAATAGAACAAGTACCTAAACACACTCATGTATGTAGATACCTTTTTTACCCAAGTGCAATAAGCACCTTAACATTATTTGAAAACACTTATTAAATTATGTAAAATTTTTTGAACACAAAAAAGAAAGGCAGCAGCCTTTCTTCTTTAGTCAAGTGTTATTGGATTAGGTGCAATTGGAACAGTGTTTTCTACTCCTGTTAGATCCCAGGATCCAATAAAATCTATATTCGCATTATTAAATGTGACTGTTTGATATCCGAATTCTTTAGCTGTAAGCATGATGGCTTCAATCATAAATACGAAAGTATCACTGTTTTCCAAAATAGTATCTTCTGTAAATGTAATAGTTGCATTTTGACTATCCGTTTCATCAATTTCAAAATTAACAGATTGGAGAATCGTTGGTTGAAGGACAAATGAGCCGATTTCTATATTATTTCTCATTGTTTCCAATGCATCTGAAAATGTAGATGACTTTCCTGTAACTTCATTTGGGACTAGAAATTTTCGTCCATTTTCAAAGGGAACATACATAAAATATGCCCTTTTCCCAGCTTTTTCTAACTTATAGGACGTCTCTACAATTCCAGACTGACCAATCATTACACCCTGCTTTCCGTTTTGGTGAAACTCAATTTCTTTATAGGTATCATCAAACCAACGGAAGGTTTCTTTTACTGCACCCCAGAACGCCATTGATTCAGCTGAGGCAAAAGATTCTGGATTCCTATCTTGACCAAAATCTAAAATGATATTTTTAGTACCATCCTCATTTTGCTTTTCAGTAAATGTATACTGTGCCAGAGGGAACTGTGTATTATATTCAGAACTTATCAGTTTATCATTCACTTTTTGAATGACATCTGGTAATAAGCCAATATGACTCTGATCAGACCAATCCACAAGAACACTTACAGGTATGACTGTGTGGACCATAGGATCTGGTACCCCAAATGTAAACAGCTTTTTATCCATATAATCCCGAATAACATAGCTGGCTGGTTCCTCTATAGATGTAATAGCCAATTCTCGATTTGCACTGTCATCATTAGTTATCGTAGTCATCTTTGGAGCTCCATTTTCTTCTTTTGGAGCATCAGTGACCATCGTCATGTTTATATCTTCTGAACTACTTTCTTGATTGCCTCCACCCTGTGAAGTATCAAAAGAAGTGTTCAAGAAAGAAGGTCCAATTAGAACAATTAATGCTAATGCTGCTGCCGTAGCTAGGGAAGGAATGATCCACGTATTCTTTTTCTTTCTCTTTACCTTAGAGGAAATACTTTGATAAATTTCACGTGGGTCACGATTGTCTTTAACAATTGGCATCTGACTTAACAAATGTTCTAGTTGCTCATCGTTCCACTCGGACTTTTTCATCAACGATCTCCTCCTTTATCACAAGTTCTTCCATATATCCTTTTAATATCTTTAAAGCTCGATGCTGGGTTGTTTTAACCTTACTTTCAGTCCAGCCTAAGCTTTCTGCTGTTTCTGAGATGGATAAGGATTGAATATAACGAAGAACCAAAACAAGACGTTGGTCAACTGTACATTTATCCAAGCATCGGTACATTGTTTGAATCTGTTCATTTTGTAAAGCTATTTCCTCTGGTAAAGGTGCATAATCTATGACCTGCTGCTTATTCCAGTCAAAAGAGTCTAATATTCTTTGTTTCCAACCCTTCTGCTTTCTAAAGGAATCAATAGCGACATGCCTAGCTATAGAAAACAACCACGTTTTTTCACTGCTTTTCCCTTCAAACCTATCATAGGATTTCAGTACTCTTATATATACTTCTTGAACGAGGTCCTCAGCTTGTTCACGATTTTTAACCATATAGAACAAAAATGAAAAGACATCGTGATGATATTTTTCATAGAGCTCTTGAAACACGGCGTCCATACTTATCCTCCCGTTCAATAAATTAGTCGTAACAATGTATTTAAAAGTTACAGTTTCTTTTGTGGATTTTTTAAAGAGTAGTTGTAATTATCAACACCTACAATTACATATTCTTCTTACATACTATTCTATTAATTTACCATATCGTAAAACCTGAGAAAAGACTATATAAAAATAAAGAACCCATCCTACCTGGACGGATTCAATTTTCTATTGCTTTTAAAATGTTTCTCATGGAACAAGATTTTACGTCATTACTCCTCAAATTACTCTATTTTTCGAGGGATAAAGAAAGTAAATGTCGTACCTTCGTTTATTTTGCTATGGACGGATATGTGTCCTTGGTGTGCGTCAATAATATTTTTTACAATCGCCAAGCCTAAACCAGTACCTGATCTTCCCCTCGTTCTAGCTTTGTCAGCCTTATAAAATCGTTCAAACACAAAAGGTAAATCCTCTTCAGGTATTCCTGATCCTGAATCCTTAACATCAATCAGCAAGCCACCTTCTTGTAGGTCAACCTGTAAGGTAACATTCCCTTCACTTTCCGTATGTCGAAGTGCGTTATCAATTAGGTTTGTTAATACCTGTTCAATTCGATCAGGATCTAGTTGAAAAGCACCTAAAGAATCAGGTTTTACTAATGATAGCTTAATATTCCTTTCTTTAGCAGGTCCCTGAAACTTTCTAATAATCCTATTAACTAACTCGGTAATTTCAGCTTCTTCTATATTAAGACTAATATGACTTGCTTGCATTCGTGCGAGGTCTAATAGGTCATTGACTAACCTGCCCATACGAAGTGATTCATCATAAATTACCTTGGCAATTTCTCTTTTTTCTTCTTCAGTACTTGCAATATCATCAATAATCGCTTCACTATATCCTTGCAGCATGGAAATTGGTGTTCTAAGTTCATGAGAGACATTTGCAATAAAATCCTCTCTTAACTTATCTAATCTTCGTTCTTCTGTCATGTCCCTAATGACTGCTACTGCTCCGCGGATGTATGTTTGGTTATATAAAGGACTCATTAAAATAACCCAACTACGTCCTTGCATGCTTATTTCTATAATTTGTTCTTTTTCAATTGAAACAACATTTTGAAATAATTCAGTCATCTCTGAAGGTAATTCTTCTCCATCTTTACTTTGCATGCCTTGCTGATAATACCAAGCCTGTAAAAATCGCTCTGCAGGAGGATTAGTTACTAAAACAGTTCCATCTCTACTTAGGGTAATAACTCCATCTGCCATACTACTTAATACACTTGATAACTGCTCTTTTTCCTGGTTAAGTGCGTTTAGATTGAATTTAAGCTGCCTGGCCATTTGGTTAAAGGCAACAGCCAATTCTCCAATTTCATCATGAGTTAACATTGGAACTTTTGTATCAAACTTCCCTCTTGCCACTTCAAAAGCTGCTTGTCGCATTTTTCTTAGCGGTGCTGTAATTCGAGTGGATAGGAAAAACGCAAAAATTGTTGTTAATACAATAGCAATACCTGCTGCAAGTAAAATAAATCTGGTAGTTTGCTTCGTTGTTTCCCTTACCTCGTTTAAGGATTGATATAAAAATACAGCTCCCTGTTTTTTATTATCCACATGTAATGGGGTCCCAATGATAAACATCTCTTCGGAATTGCCATTTGTAACATTGCTTCCGTTTAAATCCATACGTTGAGAAACAGTCTTATCATCAGTAATCGTTTTATACAGCTCAGGATGGTTTTCTATAAATTTATATGTTAAACTTTTACTTCCCTGATCACCTGGGGAATACCAATGTGTGTCTTCATCTTCAATTATAATAACATTCGTATTATCATCTATTAGCTCCCATGAGATTTCCCTTGCTAGTTCTTTATCCTTATGCGACTCCATAATAAAAGCAATCTTTGATGCGATTTGGGTTAAGCCTTGTTCCGCCTCTCGCACGTGGTAATTCTCAAAGAACTCTAATAGCAGAATAGTTAATGTAAATAATACAAATGAAACGAGTAATAAAATGGTAATCCAGAGCTTACCTACTACACTTCGCCAAAACATCATCCATTAACTACCTCAAACTTGTAACCAACACCCCATACAGTCACAATCATTTTAGCAGCTTCGGTAGATACCTTGTTTAGCTTTTCTCTAAGTCGTTTTACATGCGTGTCGACAGTACGAAGGTCTCCGAAAAATTCATAGTGCCATACTTCCTTCAACAACTGCTCTCTATCAAATACCTTATCCGGAGCTTTTGCCAGGAAATATAGTAACTCATATTCTTTTGGAGTTAAGCCAACTTCTCTGCCATCAGCAGTTACTCGGTGTGCATCATTATCTATCGTTAAATGTGGAAATACAATAACATCCTTCGTTGTTGTTTCCGTTTGTAAGTAAGATGTTGATGAAGAACGTCTTAATAGTGCTTTTACTCTTAGTACTACTTCACGTGGACTAAACGGCTTAACGATATAGTCATCTGTCCCTACTTCAAAACCTTGTACACGATTTACTTCTTCACCTTTTGCTGTAAGCATAATAATTGGAGTAGCTTTCTTTTCACGTAATTCACGACAAACCTCAATACCATCTTTTCCAGGCATCATGATATCTAGAAGGATCAAGTCATAATCTGTCTGAATGGCTTTCTCTAATGCCTGATCACCATTTTCAGCCTCTTCAATTAGATAGTTTTCGCGTTCTAAGTACATTTTTAATAAGCGGCGAATTCTTTCCTCATCATCAACAACTAAAATTCTTGCTTCATTTTCCATTCAAAACAACTCCCTTAATCTCTATCTTTAAAAGAATAATTTATATTATTACCACTATAGTAACCTTATTTTTAGAAAGCCTCTGTAACATTTATCACATTCTTGTATTAAAAAGACCTTCTCCATTCTGGGAAGGTCTAATGTATTTTTTACATCATTATGCGTAAGAGTGTAGACCTGCAATTACCAAATTGACAAAAATAAGGTTAAACATAATAATTGCGAAGCCAATAACTGCTAACCAAGCTGATTTCTCACCATGCCAGCCTTTTGAGAGACGCAAATGTAAGTACGCAGCGTAGAATAAAAACGTAATAAGTGCCCATACTTCTTTAGGATCCCAACCCCAGAATCTGGTCCAGGCAATTTGCGCCCAAATCATAGCGAAAATCAATGCTCCTAATGTAAAGACTGGAAAGCCTATCGTAACAGAACGATAACTAATTTCATCTACAAGGTCTAAATTTATATTCTTAACGGCCGGTTGAATTGCAGCTGCAATTCTCTTACGTAATACTAATCTTAATAATCCATATAAAATTGTACCAACTAAAAATGACCAAATAACTGTATTTAACTTACGCGCACTAATAATTGCAGGTAGTTCAATAAGTGGTTCAAATTTATTCTCTGTAAGTAGTTCACCTTCATTTGGGCCTACTAATGCCGGGAGATGGTAAACCATTTGTGATTCTCTATCATTTTTATCAATCCATTTGAAGGTAGACTCATACCCCATTCCTCCAAAAATAGAGGATACAATAATGAAGCCCACCGTAACTACTAAAGTGTACATAATTGATTCAAGCCAGAAAGTCTTCTTGCTTTTAACCGTTTGATCTACAGCTTTTACTAAGTAAAGGACACCAGCTACAAAGCTGATTGCAAGAATTGCTTGTCCTGCTGCAGCAGTTGAAACGTGAATAGCAAGCCAATCACTTTGCAAAGCTGGGATTAGTGGAGATATTTCTCTTGGAAACATACTTGCATATGCAATTAAAAGAACTGCAACGGGTAAAGTAAATAATCCAAGAGCACTTGTTTTATAAATGAAATAGATAATAATAAATGCTAGTACTAACATCATGCCAAAGAATGTTGTAAATTCAAAAAGATTACTAACAGGAGCATGTCCTGCTGCAACCCATCTAGTTATAAAGTAAGCTGTTTGAAAAAGAAACCCAATAATTGTAAGTCCAATTCCTGTATTAGCCCATTTTTTTACATTCGATTTACTATTTTTATCGCGAATTGAACCAGCAAATACAAATGTAGCGAATAAATAAAGAAAAAATGCTACGTATAAAAAATTCCCACTAAGTTCAGCCACCTATTATTCACTCCCTTTTGTGACTTTTTCTTCTTCTTGTGTCTGGTCAATAGGTAGGTTTAATTTTGTATCCATTAAAATGGAATTAATCTCATTTTTTAAACCGAACCAGTTTTTATTTGTGTGACCAGCAATCAGAATCTCACCATTTACTTTTTGTACCCATACTCGACGGTGAACCCAATACATACCTTGGACAACACCCACCATAAAAATTATACCACCTAATCCTAAGATCCAAAGTGTAAAATCACGTCTTACGATTAAAGCAGAAACATCCTTCGTTTCGATTCCAGAGAAAGACATTTTATAAGTGTTATCTCCAAAAGGTTCAAGGTTTTGTTGAATCGCTACAAAGCTAATTTCACCTTCTGGCTTTTGTGGACTATACATTTTAAATACAAAGGCCGGGTTATTTGGTATCTTCGACTTTGAAGCAGGATTCCCATCATTGTCAAAATAAAAATCCGGAAAATAACTAACAATTTCAATTGAGTAATCATTTTGTAGATCATATTTTAGTTGTGGGTCACGAAGGTCAATCTTGATGTTCCCCATTGATTCTTGACTTGCCTTATTAACCAAATTAAATGACATAGTGCTTAGTTCATCTAATTTATAATCTACCTGGTACAAAGCATAGTGGTCATGCTTTAAAGGAATATTAACCTTAATATCATGATCTTTTACCTTAATTAGTTCTGCCTCTTCACCTGGTATTGCATTTTCGTCACGTTCATAAAGAGTTACATTTGTTTGGTAATTCTTTACAACCATTCCGCTTCCTGCACGGTTTATAGCCTCATTAAATACTTCATCTTCCTTACCTTCTTCATAAACTTCCTTTATAAACTCTTCATTTTTTAAGAAGTATTGCCCGTTGGTTCCAGGAATGCTTTTTGTTTCTCCTTCACGTATCCACATTACTTCATCGGTATACATGCCAGGGAAAAAGCGAAGCATAGCCCCTATAAGAAAAATAATAAGACCAACATGGTTTACATATGGACCCCATCTAGAAAATCGGCCTTTTTCGGCAAGAATATTACCATTTTCTTCTCTAACGTTGTAACGCTTCTTTTGAAGATTTGATTTTATAGTATCATAGATTTCCTCATAATTATCTACTTTAGTACTACTAAATAAACGTTGACGTCGTAAAAAACCTTCATTTCTTTTTATTCCTTGCTTTTTAAGAGCACGATATAAAGGAACAACACGATCCAAACTACATATCACAAGCGATATACCAATTGAAGCAATAAGTATCATATACCACCAAGAACCATACAAATTATGAAATCCTAGCTGATAATACATTGCTCCTGTAAAGCCATACTGATCCTCATAATATTCAGCTGCTGTAACCGTAGGCGGTATATACATTTCTTGAGGATATATCGTTCCAAGTGCAGACGCAACTAAAGTTACAACAATTAACCAAACCCCAACCTTAACAGATGAGAAAAAGTTCCAAATCTGATCAATTACTGTCTTATTATAAGTTTGAGAGCGCCTTGCACTCCCCTCGTATCTCATATCTAAAAGTTTTTGACTAGTATCTTCAATTAAAGGTTTACCGCATGATTCACATAAGACAGTCCCATGTGGGTTAACATGTCCACATTCACACTTTACTTGTTCAAGTTCCATGATAAAACTCCCTAACTATGGCTTAATAAGCTCCATTTTGTCCATAACCATTCGTTCAGTCATACTACCCGTAATAATTTCTACAACTCTTCCATCTTTATCAATTAGTAGCGTTGTTGGTAATGGATCAATACCATATGCATTTAACACCTGATCTCCTTTATCAATCACTACCGGAAATGTTAATCCATAACTATCAACAAATTTACTTACACTTAATAATGGTTCACCCACATTTACGGCTATGATCTGTACGCCCTGATCTTTATAAACATTATATTGGTTCTCCATATATGGCATTTCCTTTTCACAAGGTTTACACCAAGTACCCCAAAAATTTAAGAAAACACCTTGTCCACGATAATCTGATAAACGGTGTTTCTCGCCATTTAAGTCTGAAAGAACAAAATCAGGTGCCATATCTCCAACATTAACTTTCTCCTTACTCACAAAAAAATTACTGTATAAAGTATAGCCAAGTGCAGATGCAAGTAATAATAGAATAATTGTACGAATAACCAACCGATTCTTCTTCATGATAAAAAAACTCCCTACCTGCCATATTCCTAATATAAATCTTGATACATAGGTGCTTAAAAAATCTCACCTTAAATTATAGCATTTTTCAACAATAGTACCTTCTCAATAATATGAAGGTTATGTGACAAAATAAAGTAACTCCCATTAAAACACTTGAAGAAATCAACCGTTTGGTGATTTCTTCTACTTGACAAAATTAGTTTAGTCTATGTCCCTTTGTTGTAACAATTGCTCGTAATTGTTTTACTTCATGAGGTGATAGTTCCCTTGAATCACCTGTGCTTAGTCCAGACAGAGTTAAGAAACCATATTTTTCTCGCTTTAGCTTCAACACTTCATGCCCAATTGCATCAAACATTCTACGTACTTGTCTATTTCTACCTTCATGTATCGTTATCTCTATAATTGCAGTTTGTTTTTTCTTGTCTACGGATAGCATTTTAACCTTTGCAGGTGCCGTTTTACCGTCCTCTAACTGAATGCCCTTTTCTAATAATCTTAATTTTTCCTTTGACGGAATTCCTTTCACCTTTGCTACATAAAGTTTATCTACTTCATGTTTTGGATGCATTAATAGGTTTGCGAATTCACCGTCATTTGTAACCAATAACAGACCAGAAGTATCATAATCTAATCTACCAATTGGATAAATTCTTTGTGTAATATGTGGGAAAAAGTCAGTAACAACCTTTCTACCTTTATCATCAGAAACACTCGATATAACTCCACGGGGTTTATATAGGAGATGGTATACTGGTTCTTCTTTGTCTAGAGGTACACCATTTACTTCTACTTTATCACTAGGTCCTACCTTAATGCCTAGTTCTCTAACTACTTTACCGTTAACTGTTACTCTTCCATCAAGGATTAATTCCTCTGCTTTTCGTCTCGAAGCTACGCCTGCGTGGGCAATAACTTTCTGTAATCTTTCCATCACGTTCACCTCTTTAAACATCTTACTTCTTTACTTCATTTTTCTCAAGTATTCTACAAATTATGATGATGTTTTTATATCAAAACATGTTTTTAAAAAGATTGTATTTTTAACTTCGAACCCTGACCGTTCCTTTCCGCTGCAGACACTTGCTTTCCGCGGGGAGGGATGCGAGCCTCCTCGGTGCTATGCACCTGTGGGGTCTCGCACTTCCCTCAGTTCCCGCAGGAGTCAAGTGTCTTCCGCTCCAATCCACTTAGCGTTTGAAATAAGTCCAAACTTTACTAAGAAAAATTATAAATAAAAAAATCACTTAGACAGTGAGTCCAAGTGATTTATCCGAACATAAGTGTTACGACTGTTACTGCTGCGATGATTCCTAGTAGGTCTGCCCATAGTCCGACTTTTAGGGCGTCTCCCATTTTTTTTATGCCTACTGCTCCGAAGTAAACGGTTAATACGTAGAAAGTGGTATCAGTGCTTCCTTGTAAAGTTGATGCTAGGCGACCTATGAAGGAGTCTGGTCCGTATGTCGCAATGATATCTGATGTCATTCCGAGTGCGGCAGTTCCTGAGATTGGACGGATGATAGCTAAAGGGACAATTTCAGCAGGTACCCCAATCGCTTCTAGAACAGGTCTAATTAGCCCAACAAAAAATTCTAATGCCCCCGAGGCACGAAATATAGAAATTGCCACTAACATACCTACTAAAAAAGGGATAATCGAAAATGCTATTTTGATTCCTTCTTTTCCCCCTTCTACAAAGGTCTCATATGTAGGTACTTTCTTGATTGTCCCATAAATCAGCATAAAACCGATGATTATAGGAATTAACCAAAGGGAGATAGAACTAATGATACTCATTTCTTTTTACCTCCTTTTCTGGTTCTCCTATAATAAAAGAAGCGGTCAATCATAATTGCTCCTATGGTTGAACACAAGGTTGCGATTAGTGTTGTTCCAACAATTTCTGTTGGGTTTGCTGAATCATATGTCAGACGTATAGCAATTACCGTTGTAGGGATTAAAGTTAAGCTTGATGTATTAATTGCTAAAAAAGTGATCATTGAACGACTAGCCTCTGAGCTTCCTCCATTTAACTCCTTTAGCTGTTCCATTGCCTTTATCCCCATCGGTGTTGCAGCATTTCCTAAACCAAACATATTAGCAATCATGTTCGATAGCATATAACCCATGGCAGGATGGTCTACAGGTACCTCAGGAAAAAGTCTTCTTACAAATGGACGAAAAAGTCTTGATAGTTTTTCTAACAAACCAGAGGCTTGGGCAATTTTCATTAACCCTAACCAGAATACTAGAATACTAATGAGCCCGATACTAATTGTTACTCCATCCTCAGCACCTTTAAATACTGCTTTGTTTACCTCTTCAATTGTTCCATTAATTAATGCGAAAAGAATACCGACTATTGTCATTGCAACCCAAATAATATTAACCATAATTTTCGACACCTAACATAATTAAGAATAGATTTTTAATAGTTGACCAAAACGACTTCTCATTTTCCACTTCTTTTTCGAAATACAATGGTAACTCACCAATGTGCTCATTACCCATTTTTATAATCATTTTACCTACAATACTAGGAACCTCATTTCCATCCTCCCACCCCTTTTTCTTTGAATCAATTAGAGTGAGAGAAAGCTTAACTTGCCTTTTTTCTGAAAGTGTTAATGGGTAAGAGAAATCCCTATTTACTTTTACTTTATCTTTATAAAAAGGATCATTTATGCTCTTTATATGACCATTTTTAACTAGTTTTACTAATTGGTAGTTTTTAAACCCTGTATTGAACAAATGGATATGATCATTCCAGTCGTCTGAAGCATCAATCGTTACAGCAATTAAATCTAGTCCATCTTTTGAAGCTGTCGAGACTAGTGTTCTGTTGGCTAACTTTGTATAACCGGTTTTCCCACCAGTACTATATGAATAAAGCCCTGTTAGTAATTTATTTTTGTTTTTCCATATCCTGTCCCATTTTTCATTAGGATTAGGTGCACGATACACTTTTGTTCCAAATATTCTCTTGAATTCTTCACTATTCATCGCATATCTAGTAAGTAATGCCATATCATAAGCTGTTGAATAATGATTCTCGTGATCGTCAAGTCCATGGGGATTTGCAAATTCAGTATTAAGCATACCGATTTCAGCGGCCTTTTGATTCATTAGAAAAGCGAAGCCCTCTAAGCTTCCTCCGATATGTTCAGCAATGGCTACTGCAGCGTCATTTCCTGACCTTAACATCAGTCCATATACTAAGTTTTCTAGTTTAATTTTTTCGTTTGGTTGTAAATATAAAGATGAACCCTCGGTACGAACTGCACTATCACTAACCTTAACAATTTCCTTCATCTTTCCTGATTCAACAGCCAAAATAGCAGTCATAATTTTAGTTATACTTGCGATTCTACGTTCAGTATGAATATCTTTTGAGTATAGTATCCTTCCAGACTCTTGTTCTATAAGGATTGCACTTCTGGCACTAACATCACCAAACGCACTCATCTTTTGGGGCAAAAATGATAACATAATCATAATGATTGTTACCATGATTAAGCTCCTTGTAGGTAGTGTCATTTTATCCCCGTCCTCTAGTATTGTTTGTACAAGTTTATGCAGGATATAGTGTAATATGAATCAAAAAATAGATTTCAAGAGCAAATAAAAAAGCCACTCAGTGACAATTATTTAAAATAAATTATTGTCTACCAAGTAGCTCGGTTAATTAATACGGTTGCCAACGTAGGTTAGAGGCTGCATTAAAGCGTTTTTCTACCTCGTTCCAATTAACAACGTTCCACCAGTTATCTACATATTCTTTTCGATTATTCTTATATTGTAAATAGTAGGCATGTTCCCAGACATCTAGCACTAATAAAGGAATTGTATCCCATTGAGTCATTAGTTGATGCCTTTCAGATTGCAGTATTTCCAAGCGATGTGCGCGTGGTGCCCATACTAAAATTGCCCAACCAACACCCTCTACCTTATTAGCAGCTTCTGTAAAATGCTTCTTAAAGTTTGCAAAACTACCAAAATCCATGTTGATCTGCCTTAATAATGAACCACTTGGTTGTCCTCCACCGTCTGGTTTCATAATATTCCAGAAAATAGTGTGAAGATAGTGCCCCGAACCATGGAAGGCAGCTTCTCTTTCCCAATGTTTAATTAAATCAAAATCACCCGTTTTTCTTGCGTTCGCCATCATTTTTTCTGCCTTATTTAAGCCATCCACATAGCTTTGATGATGCTTTTGATGGTGTAACTTCATGATTTCTTCAGCAATATAAGGCTCTAAAGCATTATATTCATAAGGTAAAGGTGGTAGTCTATGGCCTCCAATTTCAACCCTACCTGATGATTGCCGTTCTTCATTCGTAATAGAAGGATCAGTGGATCCATTTAATTCTAAAAACAACTTATCTACTTCAGTTTGAAGACTTTCGATAAACTCCTTTGAAAGGTGGTTGCTTACATCAATAATTTCTAATTCACTAAGTAGTCCTTTAAGCTTTTCTCTGATTTCTTCATAGTTGTTTTCTTCTCCACGCTGATCCTCAATAAACTCAAGGATACCTTTCCCCCAGTGAATAACCTCTTGAACATAATTAAAATAAATGGTTTCAGTCATCTTGTTCCTCCTTACACATAATCGACATTATCATATGCAAACGCCCTGGTAAGGTGAAGATAAAAAGTTCAATAACTTCTGGAATTTTAAGTCGAAAGAACATCCTTCATATGAATAAATCATATATATCTTTATATGACCCATACATAAGGAGGTTTATGATGAATCAAGCTTATCGAGAAGAGTCTCTTTTCGAATTAAGGTTTTGGCTGCAGATATTAGGGGATCATAGTCGATTCATTCATGATTCGTTAGCACCAAGTGAAACGAAGCGAATTGAAATAGCTAAACATTTCAAGGAGAAATTTGATAGTCTCCTAGCAAAAGCAAGGCAACCACTAGGTGGTAATGAACTTTATCAGACGATTAAAGAAGCTAAAATGAATAGCGAACAGTTTCGAGTATATAAATTGGACCTACTTGAGGCTCACCTCGTGGGTAAAATTAAAATTATGTTGCCACCAACATTCATTAATCATATGGTTAACGAGCTGGATGAGTGGTTAAGGGTGGTAAAGTTTCTAGACGAAGGGAAGCAGGTACCACCTTCTCACCCTCTACACCATCATTTACTATGGCTGCTTGATGCTGCAGGTCATGCTGGTGCCATACATGATAATTTGGATAGGGTAGAAAAGGAACTGCGTGAAAAGGGTCATGAGTTTACTAAGAAATGGGAGAGTTTTTACTTGAAGGCAGTTGAACTGGTAGGATATTTACGTACACAACAGTTTCAATTTCCTGCGCTATCACGATTCAATAATCAAGTTGAACTAGAAATGAAGTTATTTAAAAGCTTCTTAAGAGAACTTGAAGAGATGGAACTTACTAAGGAATCACTTGGAATTCTTGAGCCTTTAATGGCAGACCATATGGCACGTGAAGAGTGTTATTATCTTCACAAGCTTGCAGAAACAACAAGAGAAGTGAGCCCTCCAGATTGTGACCCTACTCAACCCCGAACTAAGTCCTAATTAAAAAAAGAACGGAAAAAGTATTGTAGATACTTTCTCCGTTCTTTTTAGTTATTTTGATTGTAACATTTTAGTACGATAGTCTGTTTCATAAAATTCCAATTCTTCTCTTGTCGTTTGGAACCCGCCTTCTAAGGAAGCAATTAAACTCTGGATTGATGCCGGCATTGGCTTTCTATAGGTAATCGCGTTTTTACCTGTATATGCTGCCCGGCTATCTTCATACCAAATATCAGACTTAGGAGCAAAAAACTCCTCTATACATTGGTGGTAAATTTTATAAAGTGTCTGTTCTGCCGCACCTTTTCTAAAAGGCTCAGTAGATAACACTACATTACAAGCATCAAGTCCTTCTTCACAGTAAACTGATAATCTTCTAACTGTAGATAATAAGGTTCTATAATACTCTTCATCTCCATCTGTTTCTGCCTGCAATGAAGGAAGAGTCGTTTCATTTAAATAATTATTAACGATCGTAACAGTCGATTTTAAAAATTCTTTTACCTGCTCAGTCTGAGTCTTAACCATTGAATTTCCCATCTAATCTCCCCCATCACCTAATTGGTTATTTACAACTTTTCTTGATTACTGGGTTTGTACAATAAAACTTAATGGAGACTTCAATTCATAACTTCCTGATCTCATGATACTCTCAAAAATTTCTGGTAGTTTATCAAACTCGATATCTTTAAAATATTCTTCAAACTCTTTTTGAGTATTAATATAGACTCTTTTTCGATTTTGAAAACCAGGATTTTTTAATAAACATACCAATCCAACAATGTCTTTAAATTCGATATTTGTGGAACCAACAGTAAAGACTGGGTCACTTTCATAGGGAGTAAACTGTGAAAAAACTTCATCAAAATAACGAATATACAATAAGTGAAATGTTCGTTCTTCCCCATTTACAGAAAACGTTACTTCTGAGCGATTAAAAAAATCTTCAGATGTATTGGATTGTGCCTTCTCTAACTCGTATCCTTTGCATTGTTTGATTAACATTCTTCCACCTCTAGTAGCCTAAGTTTATCTGATCTACTTCAATGAGAATTTTCCTCACCTAAGTCTATCTTAACATATCCATAAAATTCTTGTTATACTAATTAATGCCTTCTAGTGTATCTTGAAATTTCCCAAAAAACAAATCTGCTTCATCCTGACCAGAATCTTCTTCCACTTTATCAGGCAATGGAGGTAATTCTTGAATCGTTTTTAATCCAAAATACTCAAGAAATTCTTTAGTTGTACCATAAAGGATCGCTCTACCAGTTCCTTCTGCACGTCCAACCTCTTTTACTAACGCTTTGGCTGTAAGTGTATGCAGAGGACGTTCTGTCTTAACTCCCCGAATTTCTTCAATTTCTGCTCTTGTGATTGGTTGACGATAGGCGATTATAGCCAGCGTCTCAAGGGCTGCCTGTGAAAGTGTAGTAGAGGTAGGAGATTCTACAAGTTTTTTTAAGTAAACAGCATGCTCTTTTTTAGTTGTTAATTGAAATGTATTAGCTACTTCAACTAAGCAAATTCCTCTGTCTGTATTTTCATAATCTAGCTTTAATTCACTAACAATATCCTGAATAATTGACTCTTCAACGTCAATTACTGTTGCAAGTTGCTTTAGAGTAAGACCTTCATCGCCCGCAGCAAACAATAAACCTTCAACGATCGCTTTCCACTGAACAACCATACCAGCAATCATCTTCCTTCCTTACCTGAGATCATAATATCTGCAAAGTTATTTTCTTGTTCAATCTTTATTACATCTTTTTTCATAAGTTCAAGAATCGCCAAAAATGTTACCACTGTATGGACTTTGTCATGATAAGGGAACAGATCATTAAAGCTAATCCTACCCGAAATTCCTCTTAACTCCTCTAGTATCTCGTCCATTCTTCTTTCAATCGAAATATCCTGGCGGGCAATCTTAGTGTGGAGTGGTTTTTGAAGTTTCTTTCTTCGTAACAGTTTTTGATAAGCACCTAGCATATCGTACAAGCTAACATCTAGAGGGTGACTTTCCACTTTTACTTCGACCGTAAATTCACTTAAATCACTTGGGGCTTTAGTAAATACCTGACCTCTCTCTTCCTCTAACACTTTAAGGTCATTGGCAGCTTCCTTGTATTTACGATATTCGATAAGTCGCCTCATAAGTTCTTCTCTTGGGTCTTCCTCTAATTGTAATTCAAGATCATCATCTATTAACTCTTCTTCAGTTTTTGGCAAAAGCATCTTGCTTTTTAACGCAAGAAGAGTAGCTGCCATTACTAAATATTCACTTGCTACATCGAGCTTTAGTTCTTGCATAGCCTGTATGTAATACATATATTGTTCAGTAATTTTCGCTACAGGTATATCGTAAATATCAATCTCTAATCGATTTATTAAGTGTAATAAAAGGTCCAATGGCCCTTCAAAAGCATCTATTTTTACACTGTATTGCACACATAACCCCACCAAACTAATAAACGTAATGATAAATAAAAATACACTATACTTTCTAAGTATAGAACATATTAATAGCTTGTCCAATAGTATTTTTTTGGCTTTCACAGAGAAGGATCTAGATTTTTCTTTTGTACCGGGACACTCGCCCACACACCTAGCTACTAGGTACATAATATAACACTGTAATACAAAAGTTTTTAAAGGAGGATTTCAACATGGGAGACACTGGATATAAATTTGGCGGCGGTTTCGCGTTAATTGTAGTATTATTCATTTTATTAATTATTGTAGGTGCTTCTTGGTACTAAACCGAGATTAAATTAAAAATAGCAAGTGCCCACAACGACTAGTGGGCACTTTTTGTTTTAAATTATAGTAAAGGATAGTCTGTACAAACGGTTTGTTACAAAATTATGATAAAATGAAGTTACATAATAAAAAGGAGAGATTCAATGTACCCAGAAGCATATCGTCAATTTCTCTTTCATTTCCATGGAGACCGAGACTATTTTGAGTGTCATGAGGTTTTAGAGGAGTATTGGAAAGAGGATGCTCCACCTGAACGCAAGCAATATTGGGTTGGGTTAATCCAGTTGGCAGTTGGTTTATATCACCAACGTCGAGAAAACTTTTCCGGAGCCTATCGTATGATCAAAAATTCATTATCCATCATTAAAACCGAAGAGAAAATGATTTTAAAACTTGGTATAGATTATCAAAAACTGATTACTCTTCTGGAAGAACGGCTCTCTGAAATCAAACTAAAGAAACCATACACCTCTATTAACTTACCAATTACTGATAACAATCTCTTGACCGATTGTATCCAAAACTGCAAGAAACAAGGACTTCAATGGGGATTAACCAATGCTCCCACAGATGAATACATCATAAACAAACATAAACTGAGAGATCGCAGTGATGTGATTGAAGAACGAGATAGACAAATGGAGATTAAGAAAAAAAGGTAAGACTCAATGAGTCTTACCTTTTTTAATTTCATTCACTTATATAACTAGCAACCTTCTACTTCACATTTCTCTAAGAAAGAAGCCGTATGTTCATTTGATGTTACAACTTTACCTGGTAACGAGTCCTTAATCGCCTTCACCATCATTTTGCCAATTCCTTGATGTCTGTGTGATGGATTAACACTGATATGCTGAATGATGGCATCACCATTTTCAAGAATTGTTATTCCGATAATTCCTGTGATATCTTCTTCCTTCCACAGAAACAGTTGTTTTGAATCTTCTGTCTCATATTCCTTCATTGTTTGCTGTAACTTTTTCAACTCTTTTTCAGTTGGCATAAACGAAAGAAGACCCATCGCAATCTTTTCATAATTCTTTTTATAACGAATTAACATATTTATCCCTCATTATCGAAAAAACTTTCTAGAATATATTAGTCATTATTCAGCAAAGACTTTATTTTTATATAGATTAACATGTTCTACTGTATTTTTCTATAGACATTCGTCATTATTAACATAGACACTTCTAAAATCCCATTATAACCATTTACCTATAGATTTTAAACATAGAATGTGCTGTTTTCTAAAGTTAGTTTGTAATCGATCTTGAAAGATTAGCCATCTCAATAGCAGAAACAGCCACTTCCCATCCCTTATTCCCTGCTTTAGTACCAGCTCGTTCAATCGCTTGTTCAATCGTTTCTGTAGTTAGAACACCGAATATTACAGGTTTTCCTGTTGAAAGCATTGTAGCTGAGACACCCTTAGCAACCTCATTACAAACGTAATCATAATGTGTTGTAGCTCCACGAATTACTGTACCTAATGTAATAACTGCGTCATATTTATCAGTCATCGCCATCTTTTTTGCTATTAACGGAATTTCAAACGCTCCTGGCACCCAAGCAACATCGATGTCTGCTTCTTGAACTCCATGCCTCTTTAACGCATCAAGTGCTCCATCTAATAATTTGCTTGTAATAAACTCATTAAAACGAGCAACTACAATTCCAACTTTTAAACCAGTACCTACTAAATTACCTTCAAATAAATTTCCCATTCTATTTCCTCCTAATTATCCAATCCGTATTTTTAAAAATGAAACATATGACCTAATTTTGAATGTTTTGTTTTTAGATAGTTTTCATTTTCAACTTTAGCTTCCATTTGTAAAGGGACTCTATCCACTACTTCTAACTCATACCCTTTTAAACCAGTAATCTTTCTTGGGTTATTGGTAAGTAGCTTCATTTTCGTGACACCCAAGTCCTTTAGGATTTGTGCACCAATACCGTAGTCCCTTAAATCAGGAGCAAATCCAAGCTTCTCATTAGCTTCAACTGTATCATAGCCTTCTTCTTGCAGCTTATATGCTTTCATCTTATTAAGTAAGCCGATACCGCGGCCTTCCTGTCGCATATATAGTAAAATACCAGTTCCCTCTTTTTCAATTTGAGATAATGCAGCATGTAACTGAGGCCCACAATCACATCGATTAGACCCAAATACATCTCCAGTAAGACACTCAGAATGAACTCTAACTAGAATTGGTTTCTCAGTGTCCACTTCTCCCTTTACTAAGGCAACATGTTCTTTACCATCAATAACATTTGAATAACCTACTGCTTTAAATTCGCCAAACTCTGTTGGCATTTGAATTTCAACTTCTCTTTTTACAAGCTTTTCTTTGCGATTACGATAACTGATTAAATCTTTTATCGTAATCATCTTTAAATTAAATTCATCTGCAATTTTTCGAAGATCAGGTACTCTGGCCATCGATCCATCTTCATTTATGATTTCACATATAACTCCAGCAGGCTCTGCTCCACATAATCGTGCAAGATCTACCGCGGCTTCAGTGTGACCTGCCCTTCTTAATACTCCACCTGGTTTAGCGATAAGAGGAAAAATATGACCTGGTCTCTTAAAATCAACTGCTTTTGTATTAGGGTTTATTAATTGTTGAATTGTTGTTGCGCGTTCATGAGCACTAATGCCTGTTGTTGTCGATTTGTAATCGATACTTACTGTAAAAGCAGTACCATGCGGGTCCGTATTATGACTTACCATTGGATTAAGGTCTAACTTTTTAGCCAATTCCTCTGTAATTGGTGTACAAACCAACCCTCTTCCGTGCTTTATCATAAAGTTTATTGTCTCTGGCGTTGTTTTTTCTACTATCGAAACAAAGTCACCTTCATTTTCCCGATCCTCATCATCACAAACGATGACAACATTCCCCTGCATTAATTCATATATGGCTTCCTCAATTGGATCAAACATTATGCTCATCCTCTCTTATTTGTATCCATGCTCCTCTAAGAAACTTGAAGTTATCGATGAATTTCTATGGTTATTCGGTGTTGTTGCGCGCTGTACAAATTGTTCTAAATATTTTCCTAGCATGTCACATTCAATATTAACTATTTCTCCAACACCCTTAGAGCCCAAGACAGTCTCAGACATCGTATGTGGTATTAGTGAAATCGTAAAGGTTTTCTCGGTTAAACCAAAGATAGTTAAACTTGTACCATCTACAGCCACAGACCCTTTAAATAATAAATACCTTCGAAGAGCATCTGCTACTTCAATTTCATAGTAAACGGCATTCGCTTGAGGTTCTTTTTTTACGATCGTACCAATACCATCAACATGGCCTGAAACAAAGTGGCCTCCAAAGCGCCCATTTGCGCTCATTGCTCTTTCCAGGTTAACTTTGGAGTTACGTTGTAAAGATTTAAGTGATGAAGCTCTAACAGTTTCAGGCATGATATCAACTGTAAATTCAGATGAACCAAAAGATGTCACAGTGAGACAAACACCATTAACTGAGATACTGTCACCCAGGTTTACATCACGTAATATTTTGGTAGCTCCAATCTTCATGACAATCGCTTCACCAGTTGACGATATGTTTTTTACAGTACCTATTTCTTCTATAATTCCAGTAAACATAATTATATTTGCTCCTTTGGAACAGCTATCACTTTAATATCTTCGCCAAGTTGTTCGACCGATTCGATAGACAATTGGAGTACTTCAGACATTTTTTCAAAACCACTCCCACCAATTGAACCTGGTGCATTGTTACCACCAATTATTTTTGGGGCAATATATGTGATAACTTGATTTACAGCCTTTTCTTTTACAAAACTACCATTCACCTGGGCCCCGCCCTCAACAAAAACTGAAGTAATACCAAGTGTACTTAACAAAGCAAGTACATCACGAATCACTATATTTTTTGTTTCAAGTGAGAGGATTTTAACCCCTTTTGTTTGATATAAGTCTTTCTTTTTATCTTCAACCTGATTACTTACGATGATGATTGTTTCAGCTTCACCATCATTTACGATTTTCGCATCTATTGGTGTCCTCAGATAGGTATCTAAAATAACGCGTATTGGATTTTTCCCACCATTAGGTAGACGTGTTGTTAAGCTTGGATTATCAGCAATCACTGTACCGACCCCAACTAATATTGCATCATGCTGGTGTCTTAATTTATGTACATCTAATCTTGCTGTTTCTCCAGTTATCCATTTACTTTCTCCTGTAGATGTGGCAATCTTGCCGTCAAGACTAATGGCTGCTTTTAACGTAACAAACGGAAGCTTTGAACTCATCGTATGATAAAAAACTTTATTAAGAGCATCTGCTTCTTCTTTACGAACCCCAACTTCTACACTTATGCCTGCATCTTTAAGAAGTTTAATCCCTTTTCCTGCAACAAGGGGATTAGGGTCTGTAGTGGCAATGACCACCCGCTTCACTTTACTGTTTATTAATAACTCAGCACATGGAGGAGTTTTTCCATAATGGCTACAAGGCTCAAGTGTGACGTATATAGTTGAATTCACCGCTTTTTCTCCGGCCATTCTAATCGCATGAACCTCGGCATGGGGTTCACCTGCTCTTAAATGAGCCCCAATACCAACCACACGATTATCATTAACGACCACGGCACCAACAACAGGATTAGGAGAGGTTTGACCTATACCTGCACGGGCCACATTTATAGCAAGATCCATATAATCTACATCTAGCATTAGATCACCTCTTTCATATGTTTAAAAACTATTTAACAATCGAGGTTTTACCCTTACTTTTTGGAAAGGCATTTTAAAAATAAAAAAACCCTGGAGATCGTTTTCTCCTAGGGGTACTTTTTAAAAATGATATGTACAGACAAATGCTTCTAAAATTTCGCATAGCAAATAAACAGTATTTGCTACTCATTTTCGCATTGAATACCTGTAATAAATCCTTCTCCCATCCAGACTATACTGTCGGCTTTGGATTTTCACCAAATCAGCCATTCTTGACGTCAGAGACAAGAATGGGTCACGGGCTTAGTAAAGTAGTCTTTACAACACCGCCGGTTAGGAATCTCACCTACCCCGAAGGAAACATATTAAGTTTTTGTTATTATACCACAACAATTTTTATCCTGTCGATTTTAGACATTTGGTGCTAGAAAAATCCAATAAATTATTCCCCATGCAAGACTAATTACGCCTAAAACCCCGAGTAAAATCCAGTTGTTTTTATTCACTTACTTCACCTCATGCTAAATTATACTAAAAAAAGCTTAACAAACAAGGTGTTTGTTAAGCTTTCATTTGTATTATTCTTCCCAAACCTTTACTTCCTTCATTACATCGCCTTGACGTATACGAAGAACTGTATCCATTCCTTCAACTACTTGTCCAAACACTGTATGTACACCGTTTAAATGTGGTTGTGGTTCATGAACGATAAAGAATTGGCTTCCACCAGTATCTTTACCAGCATGTGCCATAGATAAAGAACCAGCCACATGTTTATGAGGATTTCCTGCTGTTTCACATTTGATAGAATACCCAGGTCCACCCGTACCAGTCCCAGTTGGGCATCCACCTTGAGCTACGAATCCTTGAATTACACGGTGGAAAGTAAGCCCATCATAAAAGCCTTCTTTTGCAAGCTTTTCGAAGTTTTCTACTGTTCCAGGTGCTTCATTTGGAAATAACTCGATAACAATTTTTTCACCATTTTCAAATTCAATGCTAGCTTTTTTCATTTGAAACCTCCATGCATTTTTATTCGTCAATATATACTGAACGAGTTAATTCTACTATATAAAAAAATAATAATCCAATTTCTTAAAAGAGAGGTGATAAAATTTTCTATTTAACGTATACAACTTGTCATTGTTGAAAGAATTAGTTGTATAATGAATAATGGGACTTTTCCATCTTTCTAATGGAGGGTAATGCTATCAAAATAGAAGTTGTAAAGTCCATGGAATTATAAGGAGGAACAAATTATGTTAAACAAGAAACGTATACTCTCACTTCTTCTACTATTCTCTCTTATCTTTCCTTCTCTAAGCTTGGCAGATGCTGCAGAAGGCGATGTTATCGTAACGCTTGGAGAGGATTTGAAGGAAAATGAGAAACAAAAGCTACTAGAGGAAATGAACGCACCAGAGAATGCACTAATGGTTGTTGTTACAAATGAGGAAGAACACAAATACTTAGGTCAATATATTCCAAAGGCTACCATTGGGACTCGTGCTTTATCTTCTTCGGCCATTACGATTGGTGCTCCAGGGTCTGGTCTTGAGATAAAAACTAATAATATTACATCTATTACTGATGATATGTTTACAAATGCTCTTATTACAGCTGGGGTTAAGGATGCGTCTATTTATATTACAGCTCCGATACCAGTATCAGGTACTGCTGCCTTAACTGGAATTATTAAAGCCTATGAACTTTCTTCCGATCAGGCTATTCCTGAGGACGTTAAGCAGATTGCAAATGAAGAAATGGTTAAAACCGTTGAGCTTGGCAAGTCAATTGGAGCTGACGAAGCAGCTGCGCTAATGGCGAAAATTAAGGATCAGATTGCACAACATGCACCAAAAACAGACGAAGAACTTCGTGCTATTATTGAAGCGGCTGCTAAGGAATTAGGGATTACTTTAACAGAAGCAGAGATTACTAGTCTAATTTCTCTGTTTAATAAAATGAAGGACCTTAATATTGATTGGAATCAAGTGAATGAACAATTGCATTTAGCAAAAGAAAAGATTACAAATTTCCTTGGATCTGAGGAAGGACAAACTTTTCTATCAAAGTTACAGGATTTTCTAGTTAGTTTGATTGATGCTATTAAGGCTATTTTTAGCTCGGAAGCTACTAATTAAAGGATATATAGGTACTAAATTTGAATATAGTCCGTTCCTTTTCACTGCAGGCACTTGCTTTCCGCGGGGAGGAAGTCGAGCCTCCTCGGCGCAATGCGCCTGTGGGGTCTCGACCTTTCCTCTATTTCCCGCAGGAGTCAAGTGCCTTTCGTTCAAACCACTCTTAAAAATACTTGGGTTTTTAATCCATATCCAATTAATAAAAAAGAAGGATCGATTTTACTAGATCCTTCTTTTTTTTGCATATTTATTTTTTCACTTTAGCTTTTAAAGGCATATCTAGTCTAACAATGTCATCAAAGCTTTCTCTTTTAACTACTAGGTGGTCTTCTCCGTTTTCTACGAATACGACTGGGGGTCTTGGAATTCTGTTGTAGTTGTTTGACATTGAGTATCCGTATGCACCTGTACAGAAAACGGCTAGTATATCATCTGAAGTCGCTTTTGGTAAGTCTAAATCCCAGATTAGCATATCTCCAGATTCACAGCATTTCCCAGCGATAGATACTGTTTCCTCGTTCCCATCATTTACTCGGTTTGCAAGGACTGCTTCATATTTCGCTTGATATAAAGCAGGTCGGATATTATCAGTCATACCACCATCAACGGAAAGGTATTTACGTATATTTGGTACTTCTTTATTTGAGCCAATGGAGTAAAGAGTTGTCCCTGCATCACCTACAATTGAACGACCAGGCTCAATCCAGATTTCAGGAATATCCATGTCTAGCTCTTTGGAATGCTTCTTTACCTCTTCAATGATTGCTTCAACATATTGAGATAATGGAATTGGATCATCTTCATGAGTGTACCTAATTCCAAATCCGCCACCAAGATTAAGGACTGTTGGGATAAAACCATGCTTATCCTTCCATTCTTTCATTTTCTTAAACATTTTTTCTGCTGCTAATACAAATCCAGTTGTTTCAAAGATTTGTGACCCTATATGTGAATGGATTCCAAGAACATTAAAAGCAGTAGATGCAAGTGCTTGTTCGATAGCAGTATCCGCTTGGCCATTTTGAAGATCAAACCCAAATTTTGAATCTTCCTGCCCTGTTGTAATGTAGTCGTGTGTATGAGCCTCAACTCCTGGTGTCACTCTAAGGAGGATTGGAACTTTCACTTGGTTGTCCAAGCATACTTGCTCAAGTAAAGATAACTCATAGAAATTATCTACTACAATACAGCCAATATTATTTTTAATTGCCATTTCTAATTCTTCATAGCTTTTATTGTTACCATGGAAATGAATTCGGTCTGCTGGAAACCCTGCTGATAAAGCAGTGTACAATTCCCCACCCGATACCACATCCAATGAAAGACCTTCTTCCTCAACTAATTGAACCATCGCAACGGTTGAGAAGGCTTTGCTTGCATAGGCAACTTGCGCCTTAATATTAAGCTTCTCAAAGGTATCTCTAAAGCTTCTTGCTCTTTCTCTGATTAGGGCGATATCATATACATATAGAGGAGTGCCATATTTCTTAGCTAGTGAAACCGAATCTACTCCACCTATTTCTAAATGTCCATTTCCATTAACCTTACTTGTCCCGTGTAAATACAATTAATTCCCCTCATTCCGTATGCATGGTAATTATAATTAGAAAAAGACAGAAATAACCTAAGCGGATATTACTGTCCAAAGATCATCTATTGTTATGTTCATTTACGTTTACACTTTACTTTATTAAATTACATTATCATAACATACATTTTGTTGCAACAACCAGTATTATTTTGGTTGTTTATGCTGGTTTTGAGGGTGAACAATACTTGGTCTTAGTTTTGCACCTGGTACACTCGTTCTTACAATGATTTGCCATAATGCACTTGCATTAAATGGTATAAACGGCCATAGGTATGGAGTATTTAAAGAACGTATACTAGCTAAAAATAATAAGTAAGCCGTGCAAGCTATAATAAAACCTGGCGTTTTAAATATAGCTACAAACACTAGTAGTACTAACCTGATGATTTTATTAGCCACACTTAACTCGTAACTAGGCGTTGCAAAGGAACCAATAGCCGCAATTGAAACATATAAGATTACTTCTGGTACAAATAACCCAACATCAATTGCAATTTGTCCTATTAATGCCGCAGCAATCAAACCCATAGCTGTTGAAAGTGGTGTTGGTGTATGAATTGCAGCCATCCGTAAAAATTCAATTCCTATATCCGCAAGAAAAATCTGAACAATAACTGGGATACTTGATTCTTCATTTGGACCTATGAAGCTTAATACCTCAGGTAATAAAGATGGTTCTTTTACAAATAAAAACCATAAAGGTAGTAAGAATATAGATGCCATTATTCCAATAAATCGTACCCATCTTAAAAATGTACCTACTGCAGGCGCTTGTCGATATTCCTCAGCATGCTGAACATGATGAAAGAATGTTGTAGGAGTAATGATAACACTTGGTGATGTGTCTACCATTATAATAACATGTCCCTCTAGTAAATGGTTTGCTGCGACATCGGGTCGCTCGGTATATCTCACCAATGGATAAGGATTAAAACCTTGTTTTACGATGAATTCCTCGATTGTTTTGTCAGCCATCGTTAATCCATCAATTTCGATTGCTTGAAGTTCCTTTTTCAACACTTCTACTAATCCGGGGTCAGCTACATCTTTTATATAAGAAATACATACATCAGTTTTTGACCTTTCACCTATTTGAAGAATTTCATTTCTAAGCCGTTCATCGCGAATCCTTCTTCGTGTTAAGCCAGTATTAACAATTAAATTCTCTGTGTAACCATCCCGTGCTCCTCGAACAACCTTCTCAGTATCAGGCTCTTGAGGCTGTCTGCCTGGATAGCTTCTGACATCAACAGCAATTCCGGTATCTTCTCCTTCAATTAAAAAAACAATTACTCCTGATAGGAGTTTATCCACTGTTTCATCTAAATTTTTCACTTTAGATACTGACTGATGTGCTAGTTTATTTTCAATTAGACTCAATGCATGAGGAGTGGATTCCTGCCCTTTGGGATCAATATTTATCAATTCTTTTAGAAGTTGAATAATATAGGCAGTATCGCATAATCCATTTAGAAAATAGACATTTACTTCTTTATTAACAACTTTTATTTTACGAACACCGATGTCAAAGCTACCAGTGCCCATACCAATATGTTCTTTAAAATAGGCGTTGTTCTCTTGTACCTCCACCGAAATAGGTGTCTTACTTTGTGTTTTCGTCATAAAACCCACTCCTTTCAAGGATAAGCTCAACAGCCTTTTTGGTGATAGGAGCCCCCACTTGGATATGGTCCTTCCCTGCCATTTTACCAATATCACCCAAACCAACAATTAAAGGTATATTTAGTTCATCTAAAACGTAAACGGTATCCCCATTTATCCTTCCTACATCCAATTCGGCAAGTCCACTTTTATCAACACCATAATGGGTCAATTCTCCGAACCGATCAATACTTACATCTACCCTCGTCCATTCTGACTGATGCGTTTTAGATGCAACTGCTATAACCCCAATTACATCTATATCCTCATGTGTAGCTACATATTTCATCGCTCTTTCACCGGCACCCTCACCAAGAAAGCCGCTATCATCAAACATTACAAATACAGGATCATATGGAGCGTCAAAAATCAGCTTTACAATTTCAGGTCCAGATATAGTGGTAGGATTTCCGTAAGATTTTGAAATACATCTTCCGTTAACCTCCTTAGCCACATACTCAATTGTTTTTAAAGCATATTCATCTCCATCGGTTACTAAGATAACCTTTCTTCTCCTGGTTGTCATTGTGATTATCCTTTCGGTTTAAAAATCAGTGCAATAATGAAAGAAAATAAGATAGCAGAGGATATACCTGCAGAAGTGAGTTCAAAAATCCCCATCCCTATGCCGATAAATCCATGCTGTTCCGCCTGTTGCATTGCACCATGAAGGAGCGAATGGCCGAAGCTCGTAATGGGTACAGTTGCACCTGCACCTGCAAATTCAATCAAATTATCATATAAATCAAAGCCATCTAATATCGCACCTAAAACAACGAATATACTCATTACATGTGCGGGGGTTAATTTTGCAACGTCAAATAGTAATTGTCCAACGACACATATTCCACCACCAACTAAAAAGGCAAATAAATAGTCCACTATTCCTCTCCCCCTTCAGCTCGCTCCAACACAACACCATGAGCAATTCCCGGTATAGATTCTTTCTGTTGTATCATGGTTGGGCTTAAAAGTGCACCAGTCGCTACAACAAAGACTCGATTTAATTTCCCGAGAATCATTTGTTTTACGAGATGACCGTAAGTTACAACAGCGGAACAACCACACCCACTTCCTCCTGCAAATACATCTTGACCCTGTGAATAAATCATCAGCCCGCAGTCATTATGCTTTGTTCCTAAGTCATATCCTTCTTCTTTTAGTAACTCTTTAACAATCGGGCTTCCTACACTTGATAAATCACCTGTAACAATTAGGTCAAAATCATCAGGAGTTCTATTTAAATCTTTGAAGTGTTGAGCTATCGTATCTGCTGCAGCAGGTGCCATTGCTGAGCCCATATCAAAAGGGTTTGTTATTCCAAGATCATTTACTTTCCCAATTGTTGCTGATGTTATTTTTATTGGTCCTTTGTTTTTACTCACAAGAGCAGCACCAGCACCGGTAACTGTGAACGTCGCTGAGCTTGGTTTTTGCCCACCATATTCAGTAGGATATCTAAATTGTCTTTCTGCCGTTGCATTATGACTACTTGTAGCAGCAACTAGTTTATTTGCAAATCCAGCATCTACAAGGGCTGAACCGATTGCGAGTGTTTCCATTGAAGTAGAACATGCTCCAAACATACATAGAAATGGGATTTGCAAGTGCCTTGCAACATAGTTTGATGTAACATTTTGGTTAAGAAGATCTCCCGCTAAAAGTAAATCAATATCTTGCTGTGTGAGATTCACTTTCTTTAAGCAGGTATCTATTGATTGTTCCATCAATCTCCTCTCAGCCATTTCCCAATTATCTTCACCACAATGTAAGTCATCATGTTTTACATCAAATACACTTCCTAGAGGACCCGCAGCTTCTTTGGGACCCACTGAAGTACCACAAGAATTTATATAGAGTTCATTTTCATATACCCATGTTTGTTTCCCGACAAGTCTCATAATTTCACATCCTCCTAAGATAATGTGACCGTAAATAGGTATCTAATAATACCGACGATATAGGCTCCTACCACTCCAAAGACAATGACACTTCCAGCAAGTTTGAACATGTTCGTTGCTACACCGAGCACGATCCCTTCACTTCTATGTTCTATTGCTGCACTCGTCATTGAGTTTGCAAAGCCTGTAACCGGAACTGCTGTTCCAGCACCTGCAAATTGCCCAATTTTATCGTAGACACCCAGCCCTGTTAAGATTGAAGCAATCAAAATTAATGTGGCTATAGTTGGATTACCTGCTGACTTTTCAGAGAAGTCAAATACGTTTATATAGAAATTTTGAATAAGCTCTCCGAAAGTACATATTAGCCCACCAATGACAAAAGCCTTTACACAGTTAAGTAAATAGGGAGGCTTAGGTTGATAGGTTTTAATACTATTTTTATAATTATCCTTCATCTTTCCCATAATGTGTTCCTGCCCTTCTATCTAACTTTATAGATCGACATAATAAATCCAGTGGAACAAAGATCCTGCTATCTTTCCAAATACAATTGCCATTACCAGAATCACAATTTTTTTATCTAGTCCTATTCGTTTTGCTAAGATTGGTAATACGTTCAGTACTTCAGTTAAGGCTGCAGCTAGCATCCCAACAAAAATTCCACAAGCTAAACCAATAGGAATTAATAAAAACTTCGAAACGTACAGCATCGTATCTCTAAGGCTAGACCAGCCTCCTGCAAAGGCCCCTAAAATAACACCCCACTCATACAAATGGATATATCTTGCTGTTTTTGTTAACTGAGTCACTCTTGGTATTATTCCTAACACAGCAAGGAAAGCAACAAAACCCGCTCCAACTGCTAATCCACCTGCAAATCCGATAAAAATGATAAGAAGGACCTTAACTGCCATTTGTTCTTCCATTAGCTTTCTTATTTTCTGTCATTATCATATATTGATCTAACGCTTGTTGATAGTTGAACATTTCAACTTCAAGTGGACTAGGTTCTTCATTAATTCGTTTTCTAAAAATATGATTAAAAAACAATATCATTCCCAGACCCAGGCCGATGGAATAAGGGATCTGCAGTAGCAAAGGTTTATATTCCTCTTTTCCAGTAATAATGGTATAAATTCGCTGATGTACCTCCTGCATACTTACATCCTCGTGAAAGTTTAAAATCGTCAAGGCTGCACCAAAAAATAACAATAACCATATTGCAATAAAAAAGACTGGTGTAATGGCCTTTCTTTCAATAATAATTTCAATTAATGATTGAGATGGACCAAGTGGTTGTATTTCCAAGTTTGGAAAGTTGTTACGAATTTGTTCTAATACCTTAGTAATATCAATAACCACATAGTTTTTGTCCTGTAACGATATCTTATAAATAATTAGGTTTTCGACATCCTGTTTAAACTTTGGATGAGCAACAATCTGTGCAATATCGCTAATTACGATGGTTTCATTTGGACGTACTTTAATACGATTATAAAGTCGTAAATACATCGTATTTTCCATCACAATCACATCCTACACATTGATTTCCTTGTATAAGTTAGTATGGTTGTTGTTAATTTTTAAATACAAAAGAACTGTAACCTCCATTAATTACCTCTACCTGCAAAAAAATGGTACAAAAAAAAATCGAACGGGCTAGTCGCCCATTCGATCTTTCATTTGCTGCAGTATTTTCTTTTCTAACCTTGAGACTTGGACCTGAGATATCCCTAACCTAGAGGCTACCTCTGATTGAGTTTGATCTTTATAATACCTAAGATACACGATTAATCGTTCTCTTTCGTCCAACTCTCTTATTGCTTCTTTTAAGGCGATTTTATCAAACCACTTATTTTCGCTATTATCTGCAATCTGATCAAGCAAAGTGATTGGGTCACCGTCATTTTCATAAACAGTTTCGTGAATAGAAGAAGGTGTACGACTTGCCTCTTGCGCAAGAACTACATCCTCAGGAGTAATCTCAAGGTAAGTTGCAATTTCAGCAACTGTCGGAACTCGTCCATATCGCTTGGACAAATCATCCTTAGCTTTACGAATTTTATTCCCCGTTTCCTTTAAAGATCGACTCACTTTTACAGTACCATCGTCACGAATGAATCTTTGTATTTCACCAATAATCATTGGAACAGCATAGGTAGAAAATTTTACATCATAAGATAAATCAAACTTATCTACAGACTTCAATAATCCAATACTTCCGATTTGAAATAAATCATCCGGTTCATATCCCCTATTTAAAAACCGTTGTACAACAGACCAGACCAGTCTCATATTTTTTTGTACAATGAGATCTCTTGCATCTTGTTCGCCTGCTTGACTACGTTTTATTAACTCTTTTACTTCATTATCTTTTAAGTACGTCTGACTCTTCTCGTTCTTGACCTCCACATCCATAAGCAAGTCTCCCTTAATTGCATAACAATTTACTATTGAGTAAATGCTTTACTAAACGTATAGTAGTACCAGATTTTGAAGTTAAGATCTCAACTTCGTCCATAAAATTTTCCATAATTGTGAAGCCCATACCTGATCGTTCTAACTCTGGTTTAGTTGTGAACAATGGTTGTCTAGCTTCATCCACATTATCAATACCAATACCTTCATCTCTTATCGTAAGGTAAATTGTGCCATCCTCAATTATAGAGTGAATATAAACAATTCCATTGGGATCATTGTCGTACCCGTGAATAATGGCATTCGTTACAGCTTCTGATACAACGGTTTTAATCTCAGTTAGTTCATCCATTGTAGGGTCAAGTTGTGCAATAAACGCTGCAACAGTTACACGAGCAAAAGACTCGTTTTGACTTAAAGCTGAAAATTGAAGTTGCATCTCATTTCTCATGTTATGCCACCCCCAATGTTTGCAGCGCAAAAACTTCATCCTGCTCTAATCGAATGATTTTAAATAAGCCAGACATATCAAATAAACGTTTAACCGCAGGAGAAATTGAACACACTACCATTTCCCCACCGTTATTTTTAATTTGTTTATATCTCCCAAGTATCACACCAAGACCTGAGCTATCCATAAATGATAATTTCTCAAGGTTTAGGATAATATGGTTAATTTTGTTTTCCTCAAGCTTACTTGTAACTCTTTGACGCAATTCCTCTGCTGTATGGTGATCAAGTTCACCTGCAAGTCGAATGCACAAAACGTTGTTTTTAACTTCTAGTTCAATTGCTAGACTCACTGTACATAGCCTCCTTGTTTTCGTATAGTGAGTCATTTCGCTATTGAAATGCTAGTTTCCTTCCTCCTGACAAAACTAGTGTCATTTCGTCAAAAAAAGATGGAATATTTATTATTCAGATTTTGTGAATGACCCAACAGTTCGCTTAAATAATTTCCACCAGCTAGCACTATCGATGTCTTCTTCCGCAATAAGAGGACTTTCACTTATAACCTTATCGTTTTTCTTGAGCAATAGTGTTCCAAGCTTGTCACCTTTTTTGATAGGTGCATTGATTTTTTCATCCACAACAACCTCTTGAACAACATCATCAATGTTTTCACCTTTCTTGGTTAGAACTGAGATTTGCTCAGAAGTTACTAAATTAATTTTCTTCTTACTACCTTTGCTAACCTTCGTATCTGAAACTACCTGATTACGCTCATACATTGGATGTGTCTTATATTGACTGAATCCATAGTCTAACATCTTTGTAATTTGGGCATTTCGATCCTTAGGTGTTGGTGCACCAAACACTACACTAATTAACCTCATATTATTCTTCTGGGCAGTTGCTGTTAAGCAATACTTTGCTTCACTTGTAAATCCTGTTTTTACACCATCTACTCCTGGATAAAACTTAACCAATCGATTTGTATTAACAAGCCAAAACTTTTTATCGGTATCATTTCTTAAGTAATCTTCATATTTACCAGTGAACTTTGTAATTCCTTCGTATTTTAGTAATTCCTTTGCCATCATTGCCATGTCATGTGCTGTACTGTAGTGGCCTTCCGCTGGTAAGCCTGTTGGGTTTTTGAAAACTGTATTTTTCAACCCAAGCTCTTCTGCTTTTTTATTCATCATTTCGACGAATGCCTCTTCAGAGCCAGCTAGTCTTTCGGCCATTGCAACAGATGCATCATTACCGGAAGCAATTGCGATACCTTTCATCATTTCCTCTGTAGTCATTTCTTCTCCAGCTTCTAGGAAAATCTGAGAGCCTCCCATTGATGCAGCATGCTCACTTGTGCGGATTTTTTCTTCCCAAGTAAGATTGCCTTTATCAATAGCCTCCATAATCAATACCATGGTCATGATTTTTGTCATACTTGCAGGAGGAAGCTTTTCATGGCTATTTTTGTCATAGAGGATTGCACCAGTATCACGTTCAATCAAAATAGCCGATTTTGCTTGTGGTGCTAGGTCAACAGACGTATTTTCTTCAGCAAAAGCGAATGGGGTACTGCTATAAACGATTAACGAAATGAATAACAAACTTGTTAGTAGACGTTTCATCTCCAAACCCTCCAATCTTTATACAATCCCATTTTTTCCAACAAACTCAAAATTATACAAAATACACAAAAAAAAGAAGCTGAAAGATACTCAGCTTCCTCAAGGAGAAATTATTCTAAAATTCTGTCATAAACTAAAGGTGGAACTTCTACTTTGTTTGAAGATATTTTGATACTTGCATAAAGTTTGTCTTTTACCTCTTGAACATTTTCAAAGTTACTATGAATTGTTACAAGGGATTCACCTTGGGCTACTTCGTCCCCAATTTTTTTTCTAAGTTCTAAGCCAACTGCCAAGTCAATTGTTGATTCTTTAGTTGCTCTACCTGCTCCAAGTAACATTGCTGCTGTTCCGATTGAATCAGCAATGATTTCAGATACATAACCTGCCTCTTGTGCTTCAAGCTCAACTATGTATTTGGCTTGTGGCAGTTTACTTGGGTCATCTACAACAGATGCATCTCCGCCTTGAGCGCTTAGGAATAGTTTTAAGGTATCCAATGCTTTCCCTGAAGATATTGCTTCTTTAAGCATTGACCTCGCTTCTTCTGTAGATGTTGCTTTTTTCGCCAGAACAACCATATGACTTCCTAGTGTGAGACATAGCTCTTCAAGATCAGACGGGCCATTCCCTCTTAGTGTATCAATAGCCTCTTTTACTTCTAGTGAATTACCAATTGCAAAACCAAGTGGCTGACTCATGTCTGAGATAACTGCCATCGTTTGTCGTCCTACATTATTCCCGATATCAACCATCGCTTTTGCTAATTCTCTCGCCTCTTCCAAGTCCTTCATGAAGGCACCTGCACCTGTTTTTACATCTAATACGATTGCGTCTGCGCCAGCAGCTATTTTTTTGCTCATGATTGAGCTAGCAATTAACGGAATACTATTAACTGTGGCAGTAACGTCTCTTAGTGCATATAACTTCTTATCAGCAGGAGTTAGATTTCCACTTTGACCAATGACAGCTACTTTGTTCTTATTGACTAATCGGATAAATTCCTCATTATCAATCTCAACATGAAAACCAGCTACTGCCTCAAGTTTATCAATTGTTCCTCCGGTGTGACCTAAACCACGACCAGACATTTTTGCTACAGGCACACCAACGGCTGCTACAAGCGGGGCAAGAACAAGAGTGGTAGTATCGCCAACCCCTCCTGTACTATGCTTATCTACCTTAATTCCTTCGATTTTTGATAAATCAATTGTATCTCCAGAATGAACCATTGCAAGTGTCAAATCTGCACGTTCTTGCTCTGTCATTCCTTGAAAATAGACAGCCATTGTAAAAGCACTCATCTGATAGTCAGGAATGTTTCCTTTTGTATATTCATTGATAATAAATGATATTTCTTCCTTTGTTAACGCATGTCCATCACGCTTTTTTTCTATTAAATCAACCATTCGCATTATCTGTCACCTCAATTAGTTTAAAGCTCATTAATAATTTGTTTTACAAAAGCTAGGAAATTAGCTTTGGCCATTTCTGTTGTTTCAATTACTTCATCATGAGTCAATGGTTGATCAAGTATTCCTGCAGCCATATTTGATATGCAGGAAATGCCGAGAACATTTAGCTTAGCATGGCGAGCTACAATAACCTCTGGAACGGTAGACATTCCCACTGCATCTCCACCATTTGTTCGTAGCATTCTAATTTCTGCTGGAGTTTCATAGGTCGGACCGGTATTCCCTACATATACTCCCTCTTTCAAGTTAATCTGTAAATCTGATGCAACCTTTTTCGCCAACTGACGCAATTCTTTTGAATATGCTTCCGACATATCTGGAAAACGTACTCCTAAGTCGCCATCATTAGGTCCAATTAGTGGATTTTGTCCTGTATTATTAATATGGTCGGTAATTAACATTAAATCACCTGGCTCGAACGATTCGTTGATCCCTCCAGCAGCATTCGTAACGATTAATGTGCTAACACCCAATTCCTTCATTACTCTAATTGGAAAAGTTACCTTATCCATCGAATAGCCTTCGTAATAATGAAAACGACCTTGCATTGCAACAACTGTTTTCCCTTGTAAAGTTCCAAAGACTAATTGACCTGCATGTCCTTCCACTGTGGAGACAGGAAATTCTGGAATTTCGTTATAAGGAATTTTAGTTGGGTTCACGATTTCATCCGCTAAAACCCCAAGCCCTGAGCCAAGAATTAATCCTATTTCAGGCGTTTGTTGAAATTTTGATTGTAGAAATTGTGCTGATTTTTGAATTATACTTTTATCCATCTTCTTTACCCCCTGTTTAACTCATGAATGAAGCTTTCTCCATGCTTTGGAGCCTTCACATTAAAATTATCAGCAATAGATGCACCTACGTCTGCGAATGTCTTTCTTGAAGGGATCTCTGTTCCCTGTGACATTCTAGGACTATAAATTAAGAGTGGAACAAACTCACGTGTATGGTCCGTCCCCTCATGTGTAGGATCATTTCCATGATCAGCTGTAATAATAAGAAGATCATCGTTTGTTAATAACTCAAACACTTCTGGTAACCTCGCATCATATTCCTCTAGTGCTTTACCGTAACCTATAGGATCCCTACGGTGTCCATATAACGCATCAAAATCAACAAGATTTAAAAAACTTAGTCCAGTAAATTCCATCTTTAAGGAATCCACCAGTTTATCCATACCATCCATATTTGATTTTGTTCTTAATGCTTTAGTTATTCCTTCACCATCATAGATATCTTCAATTTTCCCTATTGATATAACATCATAACCAGAGTCTTTTAGCTCATTCATCACTGTTCTATCAAATGGCTTTAAGGCATAATCATGACGGTTTGCTGTTCTTCGGAATTCTCCAGGATTCCCAATAAATGGACGAGCAATAATACGCCCTACCATATACTTTTCATCTAGAGTCAATTCTCGTGCAATCTCACATATTTGATACAGTTCTTCTAGTGGGACTACCTCTTCGTGTGCTGCAATTTGTAAAACTGAATCTGCTGAAGTGTAAACGATCAAAGCACCAGATTGCATATGCTCTGCTCCTAATTCATCTAGGATCTCAGTTCCCGAAGCAGGCTTATTTCCAATCACTTTACGCCCTGTCTTACTTTCAATTTCATCAATAAGCTCTTTTGGAAAGCCTTCAGGAAACACACGAAATGGAGTCTCTATATGTAGACCCATTAGCTCCCAATGTCCTGTCATTGTATCTTTTCCATTTGAAGCTTCCTGCATCTTCGTATAAAATGCGAGTGGTTGCTGCTGCTTTTCTATTCCTTTAATCTCACCAATATTACCTAGTCCGAGTTTTTCCATATTCGGCATTTTCAAGCCATTCATTTTTTCTGCAATATGCCCTAATGTATTTGAGCCAATATCACCAAATTTTTCAGCATCTGGTGCTTCACCAATACCTACTGAATCCATAACGACTAGAAAGACACGTTTATATGTATAAGAAGACATACTAAACCCCCTATTTTAATCTTATTAATTATATATTCCCTTTCGATGTTCAACTTAACCACATATGTATAGGTTTTACTTGTCGGAAGTCTGACATCTTGAGTATAAGATGTACGGGCTATGTAAGGCAAGATAAATACCTTCCTATTACATAAAAAATGCTGAATTTATGAACATTCAGCATCACTTTAACCTACTAATCTATTTTTATGCTCTTGGATGGTATGTATTGTATACATCTTTTAACCTAGACTTAGTTACTCTAGTATAGACTTGGGTAGTTGATATATCAGCGTGCCCCAACATTTCCTGAACAGCTCGTATATCTGCCCCATTTTCAAGCAAATGTGTAGCAAAAGAATGTCTTAAAGTATGCGGGGTTAGCTCGTTCTTAACGTCAGCACTACTTGCAATCTGCCTGAGATTCTTCCAGAACCCTTGACGTGTTAATCGTTGTCCTCTGTGGTTTAGAAATAGGGCTTGTGAACTATCATTTTTAAATAGTTCTGGTCTACCTCTCTCTATATAATTATAAATTGCTTCTTTTGCAGCTTTTCCCAGTGGTACAATTCGTTCCTTGTTGCCTTTACCGATACAACGAATGAACCCCATTTCCAAGTGTACATCCTCAATATTTAGATTGGTTAACTCACTTACACGTATTCCTGTAGCATACAGCATTTCAAGAATTGCTTTGTCTCGTAACCCCAATGGCGAATTTATATCAGGTGCCTCTAGCAAGGCTTCTACCTCAGATAAAGATAGTACTTTTGGTAAATTCCTTTCCATTTTAGGTGTTTCTATTTGAACTGTCGGATCTTCTTTGGTAATCCTAACACGTAATAGATACTGGTGAAATGAACGAATGGACGCTATGTGTCGTGCTATCGTTTTTGCTGAACTTCCTGTGTCCTTAAGATATTGCAAAAAGTGAAGAATTTGAATTCTATTTACATGATCAAGGTATTCAATCTCTTCATGTTTTATAAGATAGTCAACGTATTTAGATAAATCTCGTTTATATGAAATTACCGTGTTTTCTGCTAGTCTTCTCTCATCGACTAGGTATTGAATAAATTTGTTTATATGAGCTTTCAAAAGACATTACTCCCCAAAGTGATAAAAAAATAGCAATCGGTTTAACCACGAACTATCTTCTTCCTCTATCATTGATGCCACTTTCACAGCTGAACCTTTTGGTTCGTCATAACGATGGTAATTTGAATATTCCTCGTTAATCCACATAATACCATAATAAAACAAAATCGTGCAGCCCGTAAACAAGATAAATACTTTAGTTGTTTCAAACATCATCCGTACTGTTTTTCTCATAGTCGCCTCCAAAAAGCCAAACATAATATATATTAGAAGATATGCCAAATGGGACGAGTTTTATACGTCTAAAAAGAAAAAACCTTTTCTAATTAGAAAAGGTTTTTACTGATCATCTTTATTCTCTTCTTCATTTTCTACTTTATCGTGACAACGGTGGCATATGCCGTGGAAAGTTAGACGGTGATCTTTAATTTTAAAGTTCCAGTCTCTTTCTACGATTACTTCAACATCCTCTAAAAGATCATCTTGGATTTCATCAACTGCCCCGCATTCAATGCAAACGAGATGATGATGGAAGTGTGCTGCACCTTCTTGGCGTAAATCATAGCGTGAAACACCATCACCAAAATTTATTTTATCGACAATTTTTAATTCGGTTAATAACTCAAGTGTTCTATATACAGTTGCTAATCCGATTTCTGGCGACTTTTCTTTAACGAGGAGGTATACATCTTCTGCGCTCAAATGATCCTCTTCATGTTCAAGAAGTACTCGAACAGTCGCCTCACGTTGAGGTGTGAGCTTATAGCTAGAAGAGTGCAACTGCTTCTTTATTCTATCAATTCTTTGTTCCATGTACCTATTCCTCCCTCGCCGTTACCTTACTTATTATAACAGAAGAAAAGGAACTGTCCAAATAAAATTAATTATAATGTAGGAAAAATACTTTTTCTTTATAAATAGTTATTATTGATTATTAATCATATCAATAACGCCTTTCATTAAAGTTGGTGAAGCAAATGCTTCAAATGCAGAGGCAGTCATTAATACTAATGCTACACCGACCATTAACATTGCATAGCGTGTTAGTAACGGAAAGATTGGCTCATTTGCCCTTTTCATAAATTGTTGGCGTATCATCTTTAACGAGAAGGCAACTGCTACTGTTCCAATAACGATAAAAGCAGGAATAATTAATAGATTTTGTGGAAGAACTGAAACAAAAGACAATATAAATCCATCAAAGCCCATTTGATTTACAAGAAAACCCACTGTAAATCCAACGACGACTCCTTTCAGAAATAACAATACAAGAATGACTGGCAATCCTATAATAGAAATACCGAGGATCCACATAAGCCCCACATATTTTATATTATGAAGAAAGCTTTGCTTAAACATATCTGTACTATTCGCAAAACTCCCCTCTGATACTTGTCCAAAAAAACGACTTAAATAATAATAAAGATCCTGTTTTTGACTAAAATTTAAACTATTAACGACAATAGCACCAAAGATTACACCCATTAGAAATAAGACCGTAATAAATATATAAATCGAGGAATGTTCTCGAACATGTGAGATTATTGCTGCTTTAAGTGGCTGCTGCTTTTTCATTATGTCTCCTCCTATCATTCTCTTACTTGATTCTATGAATTAATCAATTTATGTATGACAGGTTAATTTGATAAATCTAAAAAACTAGTTACAAAATTTCCAAATACATGCTATAATTCCAAAAAACTTGAAGAGTGGTGATAGTATGAATCCAATTTTACTAGATTTCCCTACAGAAATAACGACTGATAGGCTAATTATCCGCATGCCTTTACCTGGTGATGGAAAGGCAGTAAACGAAGCAATAAGAGCTTCAATGAATGAGTTACAACCGTGGATGCCCTTTGCCCAAAAAGAGCCAAAGCTAGAGGAAACTGAGGCTAACATTCGTGAAGCTCATGCTAACTTTTTATTACGTAAGGATCTACGTCTTCTTATTTTTCATAAAGAAACCTGTCAGTTCATTGGGTCTACTGGTCTACATCGAATTAATTGGGACCTTCCGAAATTTGAAATCGGTTATTGGATTGATTCTCGACATGCAAAACAGGGGTATATTACAGAAACTGTAGTTGGAGTAACAAACTTTGCTTTTGAAGAGCTTAATGCAAAAAGGGTAGAAATTCGCTGTGACTCTCTTAATATTAATAGTAGGAATGTTGCTGAACGTGCGGGGTATACACTCGAGGGAATCCTACGAAATGATGACCTCGCAGTTGATGGCACATTAAGAGATACTTGTGTGTTTTCAAAAATTAAATAAAAATAATCCCTTGAGCTGATTTACTCAAGGGATTTTACTTTACCGTATTTGCCTCCACCTCCAGCATGTATGGAAAGCTGTCCACTTCTTGCTTTTAAAATCGTATCAACAATTGGTTTTTTAACCACAGATAAAAGTGCATCTTCTGGTGCCTCATGAATGATTGCCATTTCCGTTTTAAAATAGTCTCTAAGCTTATTTAGAGTCTTCGAACCTAAACCAGGTATGAATTCCAATGGTACCTGGTGGATGTAGGGTGGTCTATTTGGGTTCTCTTCTTCTGTATTCTTTAGTTCTTGGAGTCGATCATAGACTCCTTTAATAATTCCTTTATGGCTACAATTAGGGCATGTTTCTATTAGATAATCATCAATTAAATGAAAGCACTTTTCACAAGTGGTTCGATGATATTTCCCCAGTATTGGATCTAGTCCGTAATTTGCAATGACTCCTCTTCCTTCCTCTTTATGCAAGGCCTTTTTAAGCTCAGCAAAAGTTGGAGTCTCCATTGCAATGACCTGATATTCCCTAGCGATTTTCGGAAGAGAATGAGCATCAGAATTAGAGATGAACGTGTACGAATGTAATTCTGATATTTGATCTGCCATCTCCGTATTAGAGCTGAGTCCTAACTCTATTGCATCAATCATGGTTGGATCAAACACTTCGGTTAGCGTATGATTAACACCTTTCCCATATAGGCTCTTGTGTGGGGTAAAAACATGTGCTGGAATAAAAAGACCACCTAATTCTTTAACCTTTTGTTGTAGGTTTAATCCAGTTTCATAGATACGCTGAGAGCTCAATGTGATATTTTTTTGTCTTTCAGATAGCCACACTGAAAACTCACGCATTTTGTCAATCGTAGGCATAAAGGCTAATACATGTATAGGTCCTTTACAATTGTCGTCATTGATTTCAATTTCTGCTCCTAAAATTAGCGTTACATCTTGAAATCTTAGTCCACCTTCATCCCATTCAAATACTTCACCTTTATTAATAAGTATTGAAAGTTCATCGAGGACTTCAGGCACATGACAGTCAATCACTCCTATCATATCCATTCCCTTGATTTCTGTCGCTTCAACTAAAATATTTTCAATCGTTAGTGATTTTGCTCCCGTAATTTTAACCGGCTTTCCTGTAGCTGTTCTACCTATGTGAATATGTAAATCTACATAATAACTTTGCATCTTAATCGCCTAGTGCCTTTTTCAATTGTAAAAATTGGACTGCATATGCTGTTTTCGCATCGTATATCTTTTTTGCCGCGATAAGCTTTTCTGCATCCTCTAGTGTTACTTCTAAAACATCTAAAAATTCGTCTTCATCTAGGTCTGCAGATTGCTCTTTTTTCGTTAGACCTCTCGCAATATATAAGTGAATGATTTCATCTGCAAATCCAGGGGATGTATAAAAGGAAATTAAATGACTTAATGTTTTGCACTCATAGCCTGTTTCTTCTTCTAACTCTCTTAATGCAGTTATTTCGGGCTTTTCTCCAGGCTCTAACTTACCAGCAGGAATTTCGACAATGACACGTTCTAGCGCCTTGCGATATTGTTGCACCATTACGATTCTATTTTCATCTGTTATTGCAAGGATAGCGACTGCACCAGGGTGTTTTATTATTTCCCGTTTACTTGTTTTTCCGTTTGGTAACTCAACATCCTCAATTTGAAGATTTATTACCTTCCCTTTATATAATATCTCCTTAGATATGGTCTTTTCTATTAAGTGGTCCATTTAATCATCTCCTCGTTCTAATCATTATTATTGCCACATACATTCTACCATATCATTTAAAAACACTTGCAATTACGGGGAGGATCTCTGGGTGAAAATATATATTACACACAATGGAATTACCTTAGTAGGTAAGGCGTGGGAGATTCGGGCTAAGTTAAAAGAATACAGTAAACAGTTTGATACGGTACAGGAATGGATTCAATCTAGTGAAATGTCCCTCCATCATCAACAAAGAACAAGTAAGAAAAATGGAATTCATACTGATTAAACTCATTATTTGTATTTAATTCTTGTCTCACTTACAATTGCTTTCAAGGAGTGGTTTAAAAATGAAAACTAGGCAAATTGGAAACTCTGACCTTATTGTTAGTGAGCTTGGGTTAGGCTGCATGTCACTTGGTAAAGAAGAAAAACAAGCTTCAGAAATTATACATAAAGCGACAGATTCAGGGATTAATTATCTTGATACAGCTGACCTTTATGACTTCGGAGTAAATGAAGAATTTGTTGGACGAGCAATTAAAAGTAAACGCAAAGATATTATCCTTGCCACTAAAGTAGGAAACCGCTGGAATACTAGCAAAAAAGGTTGGTCATGGGATCCATCAAAAGACTATATTAAATCCGTTGTAAAGGATTCATTACTCAGGTTACAAACTGATTATATTGACTTATACCAATTACACGGTGGAACGATAGAAGATAACATAGATGAGACGATAGAGGCTTTTGAGGATTTAAAGAAGGAAGGACTTATTAGGTATTATGGTATTTCCTCCATCCGTCCAAATGTAATAAAGGAATACATAGAACGCTCATCCATTGTTAGTGTTATGATGCAGTATAGTTTATTAGATCGACGTCCCGAAGAGGTCTTTCCTTTATTAAAGGAGCATAACATTAGTGTAGTATGTAGAGGTCCCGTTGCTAAAGGGCTATTAACCGACAAGCCTCTTGAATCTACCAATTCTAAAATTAAAGAGAATGGATATCTAGATTATTCTTACGAAGAACTGGCTTCATTGAGACAATCCCTAAAAGAGGAGTTAGCTAGTGAGAGATCACTCACTGAAATTGCATTACAATATTGCCTATATGATTCTGTTGTTGCCTCTGTTGTGGCAGGAGCGAGTAAAATAGAACAACTTGTAGACAATGTTGAGGCTGTATCTTCTACACCATTAACTGATAATCAAGTGAGGATACTGCGCGAATTGTCGAAAGCCAGCTTGTATGAGCAACACAGGATGTAATTCATATCAAGTAAAAAAACAGTGGCGTCAATGATTTTGACGCCACTGTTTTGCTTTTTCATCTAGTTCTTTTACAATAGGGTCTTTACCTGATATATACTTTTCTATATCGTACGGAAATTTTTCAGCAAGTTCCTCTTTTAATGATCCATAACGGTTAGCTTCTTGTGGATGGTTTATTAGATAATCTCGAAATATAACATGCCGTTCAATCTCTGTGTTTCCTTTTTCAAAAATATGAACATGGTGAGTTCGGTTATCTCCGCCCTTTTGAAAATACCTCCGCCTTGGAATCCCATTTTCTCCCCTAGCCTCGTAGCCTAGTTGTTCCATATCCTGATTAAAATTGTCTACCTTCTCTAACAATGATACTTCTACTAAAATATCGATAACTGGCTTGGCACTTAACCCTGGAACAGAAGTGCTCCCGATATGGTATATATCTAGTATGATTGGTGCAAATATTGCTCTAATTCTCTCGGCTTCCCTTTGATAATCTTGTGACCAATTTTCATTATAACTTGACACTTCTACTTTTCTCATAGATCGAAACCTATTTATATTCGTTCCATTTTAAATTACTTTCATTCAACAGCTCTTCGAATGATTTATTTTTCTCACGTAGGCGACGTTCTTCTTTTTGTTTCTCGAGCTCAGCTTCTGCCTTACGCTGTTCAACTTCCTTTAACTCTTTTTGCGTTTCTTTCAGTTTTGCTACAATATCTTTATTTAGAAAGTCTCCTAAACTTACTTTGTCATCATTTTGTTTAGGAGCTGCTTGACGTTGTTGTTTCTGTTTTTTCTTTGCCATCTTTCAATCCTCCACTACCATTTTCTAAAAAATTATAGCATATTATTTCTTTAATAGTTAAAAAAACGAGTAGCCATGTGGCTACCCGCTACCTTTTTAATAGGCTTCTAATCTTACATTTTCATCAATGATAAGCTCTGGCTCTGTTGAAGCGATAATATCTTCCACTGTAAAGCCCTTCGCAACTTCAACTAACTTTAGACCATTCTCGGTAACATCAAGAACAGCACGATCTGTAATAATACGATTAACTACACCTTTTCCAGTTAGCGGAAGTGTGCACTCTTTTAATATCTTCGACTCGCCTGCCTTATTCACATGATCCATTATGACAATAATTCTTTGGGCTCCATGAACAAGGTCCATTGCTCCGCCCATTCCCTTAATCATTTTACCAGGAATCATCCAGTTTGCCAGGTCACCATTCTCAGATACTTCCATTCCACCTAAAATCGCAATATTCACATGACCACCACGAATCATCGCAAATGACTCTGCGCTGTCAAAATATGCAGCACCTGGAATGGCAGTTACCGTTTCCTTACCAGCATTAATTAAATCCGGATCAACGGTATCTTCTGTTGGATAAGGTCCAATACCCAGTAATCCATTTTCTGATTGTAAAACAACTTGTTTGTTATCAGATATATAATTCGCTACTAGTGTAGGAATCCCAATACCTAAGTTTACATAGAAGCCGCTCTCAATCTCTTTTTCTGCACGAATGGCAATTTTTTCACGTGTATTTGTCATTTTCTTTACTCTCCTTTCAATTTATTTCTTTACAGTCAGGCGCTCAATACGCTTTTCTTGTGCTCCCACAACTAAACCTTGCACATAGATGCTTGGCGTATGTACCATAGCTGGATCTAATTCTCCGATTTCATATAGCGCTTCTACTTCTGCAATTGTTACCGTTCCAGCAGCTGCAATCATTGGATTGAAATTGCGTGCTGTTTTGTTATAGATTAGGTTCCCCATTTTGTCAGCTTTTTGGGCACGTACAAGGCTGAAGTCTGCTTGGTACGCTTCTTCTAATAAGTATTCTTTCCCGTTAAATACTCTTACTTCTTTTCCTTCTGCAATTGGAGTGCCAACACCTGCAGGAGTGTAAAAAGCAGGGATTCCCGCACCACCAGCACGAATTTTCTCTGCTAGTGTTCCTTGAGGTACCAGTTCTACCTCAATTTCCCCTGATAGCACTTGGCGTTCAAACTCTTTATTTTCTCCAACGTAGGAGCCAATCATTTTCTTGATTTGTTTGTTTCGCAATAGTAGGCCTAAGCCCCAGTCATCGACACCACAGTTATTAGATATTACTGTTAGGTCTTTTACACCTTTATCTACTAGAGCTAGTAATAGGTTTTCTGGGATTCCGCATAGACCAAAGCCCCCAACCATAAGGGTAGCTCCGTCATGGATATCTTTAACTGCTTCGCTAAATGAAGAATAAATCGGTTTCATTTCTACACCTCATTTTCTTTTAATTTGGCTTTTTGAAGAATGCTGATTTCTTCTTTGAACCTTGACCGTTCCTTTTCGCTGCAGACACTTGCTTTCCGCGGGGAATTATGAAAAAGCCCAACTGCCGGCTTTTTCAAGAGCGAATTCCCATCGGGGAGGAAGTCGAGCCTCCTCGACGTTCCGTCTGCGGGGTCTCGACCTTTCCTCTACTTCCCGCAGGAGTCAAGTGTCTTCCGCTCCAATACACTCTTCAATTATATTTAAACAAACAACCTTTACTGAAAGAGCGTTTATTTAAATATACTACTCTACATTTTCTACAATTGTTGCTACGCCTTGGCCGCCGCCGATGCATAGGGTTGCTAGGCCGTATTTGTCGTTTCTGCGTTTCATTTCATGGATAAGTGTTACTAGGATTCTTGTACCGCTTGCTCCAATTGGGTGACCTAATGCGATTGCGCCACCGTTAACGTTTAGGTTTTCTTTGTTAAATTGAAGCTCTCGGTCTACAGCTAGTGATTGTGCAGCAAAGGCTTCGTTTGCTTCTACTAGGTTGATATCACTTAACTGAAGGCTTGCTTTTTCAAGTGCTTTTTTCACTGCAGATACTGGTCCAATTCCCATGATGCTTGGGTCTACACCAGCGTTACCGTTTGCTTTGATTGTTACTAAAGGCTTGATACCAAGTTCATCTGCTCTTTTTCTGCTCATCACAATAACTGCAGCAGCACCGTCATTGATTCCAGAAGCATTTCCTGCTGTTACTGAACCGTCTTTTTTGAATGCTGGACGTAGGCCACCTAGCTTTTCAGCTGTTGTACCTGCACGTGGATACTCGTCTGTATCGAATATAATGCTTTCTTTTTTGCGTTGTGGAATTTCCACTGGTACAATTTCATCCTTGAACTTACCTGCTTCAATTGCTGCAACTGCTTTTTGTTGGCTAGCCGCTGCGAATTCATCTTGTTCTTCTCTTGTTAGTTCATATTTATCACATAAGTTTTCAGCTGTAATTCCCATGTGGTAGTCGTTAAATGCACACCATAAGCCATCTGAAATCATGCTATCTACTACCTTTTGGTCTCCCATCTTGTAGCCGTTTCTTGCATTCTTTAATAGGTAAGGAGCCTGGCTCATGTTTTCCATTCCACCCGCTACTACTACTTCAGCATCTCCCGCTAAGATCGCCTGTGTAGCTAGATGAACAGCTTTTAAGCCTGATCCACACACCTTGTTAATGGTTAGTGATGGTGTTTCATGTAGTAACCCAGCTTTAATTGCTGCTTGACGTGCTGGGTTTTGACCTAAACCAGCTTGTAACACATTTCCCATGATCACTTCATCTATATGACTTGCTTCAAGTCCAGCTTTTTCTAAAGCGCCCTTGATTGCGATTGCTCCTAATTCTGTTGCTGAAACATTTTGTAATGTTCCTCCGAAACTACCAATAGCTGTTCGGACAGCGCTTACAATTACTACTTCATTCGTACTCATACTATCATCCCCTTGTCTCTTCTTTTCAGCAAAAAGTCTGCAAATAATATTGCCAATATACATATATATTTCTAGTTTCGTTGCAAAATCCCTCTAAATTTCACAAGATTTCTATGGCTCTTGCAATTTTCAAAAGATTTCTACTAGAATAGTATATAGTGAATTTAGTAAGCTGACGAGGGGGATTTTAATGAACTTGCCAAACAGTGTTTCCATTATTGAGGTTGGACCAAGAGATGGGCTTCAAAATGAAAAAAATCTACTTCCTACTGAGGAAAAAATTGCATTTATACATAAGTTAAAAGAAGCTGGCATTAAAGAGATGGAACTTACATCCTTTGTATCACCTAAATGGGTACCACAAATGGCCGATGCTAATGACGTTATTACAAATTGTCTTGATGAAACACGTAACTTCGTATTAGCACCGAACCGTAAAGGAATTGACCGTCTATATGAAACAGCTTGTAAAGCTGTCGCGGTCTTTGTTGGGGTGAGTGAAACCTTTAATAAAAAAAATATTAATAAAACAACTTCTGAAAGTATGGAGGAGCTAACTCCAATAATTGGCGAACTAAAAGAGAAAGGGTATTTTGTGCGTGCTTGCATTTCCACCTCTTTTTATTGCCCTTATGATGGTAAGATGAATGAAGAAGATGTAGTTCGTCTTTGTCAGCAGTTTGCTTCTTTAGGTGTAGATGAGCTGAGTGTCGCAGATACAAATGGAATGGCAAATCCGCAAGAAGTTTATTCTCTATTTACTAAACTAAAAGTAGCTTTACCAGAAACTCTTTTAACTGCTCATTTTCATGATACTCGTGGAATGGCTATCGCCAATGTATTCTCCGCTCTGCAGGCGGGTATCACTCGTTTTGATACTTCTGCTGGTGGCTTAGGTGGATGTCCATTTGCCCCTGGAGCAACAGGAAATGTAGCAACGGAGGATGTAGTGTTCATGCTCCACCAAATGGGGATTGAAACAGGAATAGATTTAACTAAAGTTGTTGATGCTATTGCTGTTATTGAGCCACATTTGTCAAGACCGATTGAAAGCAAGTATTATCGTTTGCACTCAAATTAATTTTTGCTTATTTGAATAGACCTATAAGCCTTTCCATAAACTAATTCCATCATTTTAGAATGGAGTGTTGAGATTGGCTAAAAAGAATAAAGCTCAAAAAGGTAAACCAAATTCGGATACAACTAATAACGTAATGGCTGCTGAAGAAATGGAAAAAGCAATTCATCCTACTAACCGCCAGAATTCAAAGCAATAATAGAGTTCGAAAAGATCCGTAACGCTTTTAAAGGTTACGGATTTTTATTTCTAATGATAAAATAGATGTGTAGATTTTTTGTGGAGGCCTTATTTATGAAGAAGGTATTAATTACTCTTGGGATTGTAATTGGATATATGATTGCAGTTGGTGTGTTTTTTACGAATATGGTCATGTTCATTAAAAAGAAAGCTGATGCTGATATTTATAATCGAGAAATATCTGAAGGTCGGTTCACCAAGGACGAGTTTGAGCACCTCGATAAAGAAATTATCAACATTTCATCTCCTTATGGTTACACCATTTCTGGATGGCTACTAAGAGGATGGAGTGAAAAAAAGTTTATTATCATTTCTCATGGAGTAACGATGAACAAAGTAAACTCCCTTAAGTACATGAAGATCTTTCGTAAACGTGGTTGGAATGTTATTGTCTACGACCAGCGTCGACATGGTGAATCTGGAGGAAAGACCACTAGCTATGGTCATTATGAAAAGTATGACCTTAAAGCAGTTGTAGATTGGGTGAAAAATCGTTATGGTGCAGATATTACTTTAGGCATTCACGGCGAGTCAATGGGAGCTGTCACAACCCTTCTATATGCAGGAATGGTTGAAGATGGAGCTGACTTCTACATCGCTGATTGTCCTTTTTCTGATTTTGAGGCTCAGCTTAAATATCGTTTGAAAGTAGAGTTCAATATTCCAGCTATAGCCGTTATGCCCTTTGCCAATCTTTTTTTAAAGCTACGTGACGGTTACTCAATCAAGGATGTTTCGCCTTTATCGGTTATCAAAAATATTAGAAATCCAATTTTATTTATCCACAGCGCAAAAGATGATTATATCCTTCCTGAAATGACGAAGCAACTTTATAAAATGAAAGAAGGAAGTAAGAAGCTATTTATCGCTGAAAAAGGTGCTCATGCCTATTCCTATGGTGACAACCAGGAACAATATGAACAGATTGTGGATGAGTTTTTTGAGGAAATAAGGGCATAAAAAGGATGCGTACGTTCGCATCCTTTTTGCGTTATTATCCTAATACATCTGTAATTTCTTTCATGTTTTCATCAATCCAGGAAAGAGCCAGACCTATCGTATCAAACTCTTGTACTTCAAAGGTAACCTCATCCTGTATGAGCCAGACATTCTTCTGTTCTTGATTCACTCCTGCAACAGACCAATGTAGTAGACTGTAGGGATGATTTTCATTTAGGAAGGAAACCCATGTTTTGTTTTCTGCTATATTTTTTATGGTCGTTAGCTTGTTTTTCATTTTTCTTCACCCTTTTCGACAAACATCATTCGTGGGTTAAAAATCTGGTTTGCACTTTTTAATATATAACAATTGGCAGATTCTACGATATCTATCTTCATCTCATCATCAAAAAAGACAAGCTTTGTTTTTTCAACCAAGACAGGACGGTAGTTTGTTTCTAGAACTAGATCATCATCCTCTTGTTTCTCCACATGCCATAAAGCTGCAACACCACTTACTACACAACCACAGCCCTCGGTATCATATTTTAATTTTAACCATTTATTTGAATTCGCTAGCTTACTTTCTAGCTTTTCGATCGCCTTTTCTGTAAATGTTAACTTCACGAATAAATCCCCTTTTATTAAATGTACGAATACATATTAGTTTAGCATATTTACAGATTTTATACATATTGTAGGAATAATTGGACAAATTCTTGAAAGTTTATTTGAGTTTTTACAACAGAATGAGTATTATCAAATGTATGAATACAAGAAGGAGGTATAGTATGTCAAAGGTGCAAATTAAAGTAAACGATAACGGTTCTCTTCGTGTTACTGGGGATGTTGAATTACTTGATGGGGAAGGAAACGTTCTTGAAACAAAACAAGCCTTTTCACTCTGTCGATGTGGGCTTTCCTCTAAAATGCCGTTCTGTGATGCAAGTCATAAAGGAAAATTCGAATCGGTTGTTCGTGCAGGAGAATAAGGAACAAAAGCGCAAGCGCCTTGATCAGCCCAGACAAGCAAATGTTCTGTGACAGAAAAAGTCTGCTCTTTGACTTTTTATGGAACAGGTTATTTGACCTCGAGGGGCTAGGCGCTGTAGCTGGACGTAGTAAAACTTGAGGCCTTATAAACAATGTTACACTTCATAATTTCCTAGACCACAAAAAAACATCCAGCCTTAATTGGTTGGATGTTTTTCTTTACTGCCTTCTAACATCAATGACTTCCTCTATTGCAATATAATGAGGAGCATCAAACTTATCAACAATATGAAGCTTCCGTGTCACTTGATCATAATGGTGAACATGACCGATTAGTATTCGATGTTGTTTGTGCTCGTGATACGTAATAAGTAACTCACTCCCCTCTTCTAGAGCAAGATAAAGCACCTCATTCATTTCTTCTAGCTGTTGTTCATCAAGCTCCGGTTTTACCATATGTGTGTCTTCTTCGGTCCAATCTCTTAACATCTTTACATGCTCCGGAAGCATCATTGCTGTCCATTTAATCGTTCCACGATCTCTAATCATTTCAAGCTTTCACTTCCTTTCAAACCTAGTTAGCCTTATGTCCTCCAACCAGCTTACTTCGATGTCTTGCAGTCCCCGCTTTCGTATAGGAAACTGCTCGTAAAATTGCATCTGAACCATATTTATTCCGGATGGAATCCATCACATATCCAACCTCACGCTGCTTTACACGATTGGTGTAAAATAGGTCTAGCTGCATTTCGTAATCATCTTCTAAATTAGAAATGGAAACTGAAATCTGCCGGACTGTTTTTTGTGTATAATGCTTATCAAAAAGGTCTAGACATACGTTGTAAATTTCCATTGTCAGGTTGGTCGGAGTATCAATGGTTTTGGAGCGGTGAAAGCCCCCTCCAAATTCATCCTTGCTATATCCAATACCTAAGCTAATCGTCCTTCCTATCTTTTTATGAGACCTAGCCCTTTTCGCAACATCCTCGCATATTTCGAGCAGAACATGCTTTACCTCTTTTGGGTCTGGGTAATCCCTTAACAAAATTTGACTTTTCCCAAAGCTAATTTGCCCTTTCACAATCGGTGCTCCTAGCTCTGAAAGGTCAATTCCCCAAGCATGATAATAAAGCTGATTTCCCATTACTCCGAACTTTTTTTCAAGCAGCTCTAATGGGTAATTCGCAAGCTGACCGACTGTAAAAATACCCATTCGATTTAAGGTTTTCTCAACTCTACTACCAATTCCCCACATTTTGCTTAATGGCGAAAGTGGCCAAAGCTTTTGCTCAATATCCTCATAGGTCCATTCGGCAACTCCTTTTTTCTTTGCTTCTAAGTCGAGGCAAAGCTTTGCCATAAGCATATTAGGACCAATTCCAATGGCGCAGGGTAACTGATATTCATGGGCAATATCTGCTTTTATTTTTTCAGCAATGGTTGTTGCATCTCCCCATAGCTTTTCGACTCCGTCCACTTTAATAAAGCTTTCATCGACACTGTAGGTGTGAATTGCGTCCTTTGGTACATAACGGTTAAACAATCGTGTAATTTCCGTGGAAATTCTAAGGTACGTAGCCATTTTCGGATTAACAATTTGAATTCGTGGATCCTTCGGGATTTCGAAAAGCCGTGAACCAGTTTTAATTCCAAATTCTTGCTTCATCCGGGGTGATGCCGCTAGAACAATACTCCCTTGTCGTTCTGTATCACCAACAACAGCAAGATAACATTCTAATGGATCAAGCCCTAACAGCACAGCTGCACAGCTTGCATAGAAGCTCTTCATATCGACACATAATATTTTACTTCTTGGCATTTGACTGTAATCGACCATCCTACACCCTCCCTCACAACAAGAATGTATGTTCTTATATTATACTCTATATCATAAGGGAATATACGTTCGTTTTCAATGGGAATTTAAGACACATTTTTATCATAAATATGGTAAGATAAGTGGGCATACGTGAAGGCAGAGGTGTAAAATGGATAAAAAGCTGATACATAAGATGATTCGGAACTGTTTTTATCAATACAACCATGATTTGGATTCTGTTCCTCTATCCGAGAGGGAATATGATGACCTTTACGATAAAGTCTCAAAGGCAATCGAAGAAGATAAGAATGCGGATTTGCATGATTTAATTAATGATGTTGTTTACGAATATTTAAGTAAGTAAAAAGCTCTCCTAGACTGGCAGGAGAGCTTTTTACTTTATTTGATTTTAATACGTACAGCTTCTGTAATACGTGAAGGATAGTCAACAATTGTAAAGGTGAGAGGATTTGTGAACTCTAAATTCTCCAACACCAAACCTATTTGTTTACCATCTGGACTATCTGAACTAAATGAACTATTACTGCTATATTCGTTACCTGCTTGGTCTCTGTAATCATGTGAAAACAAGCTATAATGAAAGTTTTCATCAGAAGGATGAGATGAATTAAGTAGAAATGCGAGATCATGCCCACGTTTTTCCACCGAAGATAACATTCCATCTTTAGGTGCCTTTAAAAGCTCATTCGTTGCCGTATCAACCACTACCTCAAGTTCATCTTTATCAAGCGCTCGGACTGAGCTAAATTCAAGATAGAGTTCTTTAGGTTTTTTGAAATAGTTACTTTGGAGGTAAATGATTCTTTCATTGTTACTAAGGTGAGAAGCCGATATACCATTGGATATACCATTCCAACGCTCCCCGTTTTCATCAATAAGACGAAGATCTTCGAATGCGAAAATTTGTTTTGTATTCGCCTCATCATACTTTAATTGAACGGCTACCCTTGTTGGTAATATAGTTACCTTGTCGAAGGTAATCTTCTGACCTTCGATAGAGACCGTTTCATTAAGAGGGATCACTTCCTTCATCCCCTGGTACTTTGATTGGTCAATTGTAAAGGGAATTTCCCATGTAGAATCTAACTCAGACAGCTTCACTGAAAGAATTAAAGACTCAGGAAAATTTTGTTCTTCAAAATGAAAATCTATCGTATTTGCAACAGGCTGACCTTTAATAAGATCTTGGAATCCCCCATAGCTGAACCCTATTTTTTCAATATCCTTTCCATTTTCATCTTGCAGTTTAATTTTATCAGGGAATACAGAATCGATATCTCGATTACTTTCTAAAGTGTAGAATAGCACCATCTTTTGTTCATCCACTATGGCTCCATCAATAGTAATGTTAATCCCCTGGTGCTCTTGGGAAACATTAATCTCCTGATAAAAATCATTTTCAATTGCAGACATAAGTCCCTTATCAAAGCGAACCAACTCTACAATTTTCTCAAGTCCTGGAATGTTACTAATGTAGCCAGCAAATGTAGGTGAAACACGAATTGATGTAAGTAAAATAACAATAAATAAACCAGCAGCTAAGCTTCCCCATTTTACACTAGAAAAACGCTTCTTCTTTTTCGCTCGATGAATTCCTTTTAAAATACGCTCATCAATCGATGCCGGGATTGGTATATCATCATAGTGTTGCTTTAAATTTTGTAATTGCTTTTCTTCTTTTTCAAACATGCTTCATCCCACCTTTTGATTCAATTTGATCACGAAGTTTTTTCAAAGCCTTACTTAGCCATGTTTTGACGGTTCCCTCTGGACAATCGAGAATTTCTGCAATGTCTTTTACCTTTAAATCCTGAAAATATTTAAGGGTGATTACTTCTTTTGATTTTTCATCTAGCGCCTCAATTGCTTCTTCTAGTTCAAAACGATCTGTGTTGTCTACATAAGGAACTTCAAGCTCTATGGAGGTAAGTGTTTCCCGCTTCTTTTTTCGAATCTGGTCATTACAGTAATTAATCATGATTCGAATAAGCCAGGTTGAGAAAAAAAAGTCATCTTTGAGCTTTGGTAAAGCTTTATAAGCCCGAAACGTAACTTCTTGGATGGCCTCTAATGAATCTTGTTCACTTTTTAAATAGGAATATGCAATTCTATATAACTGCTCTTTATGAGCTGAGATAAGAGAATAAAAGGCATGTTCGTCTCCTTTTTTCGCCCTCTTAATAAGTACTTGAGCGCACATTTTATGATCCTCTCCCTTGGTTGGTTCGCAAGTCGTTTTCCTTGTTGTCATCAATTAGACTATATAACAAGTAAAAAGGTTTTAGTTGATTTTAAAATTTTTCAAACAAAAAAGGCCACCTGATTGGTGACCTTTAATAGGGTTCGAATAAACCCCGCCCGTATGTGGACTCAGATTCCTTTATTTATAAAAAAAGGTCTATCTAAAGGGTTCGCGGACTGAGAATCCGTTATTGACTCAAAAAACAACCTATTTAACGCCTTTTTGTACTAATAGTGGAATCTGAGTCCGGTTACACCTCAAAAAGTAGCTCTATTTGATAAATAACGGAATCTGAGTCCACTTCAACGCCACTAATCCCTCAATATCACTTCTTAAAGATGGTTTTTTTTCCAATCTTCTCAAATGTGGTTGGGAATAAATAATAAAAAATACTTCCCATGTTCATCCAGCCAGGTAGGTTAAGTTCCCGTTTTTGAATAAGCATTGTATTAACGACTTTACGAGCTACAAAATCAGGGTCAAGCATGAACTTTTCAACGTTTTTAACATAGTTCCCTGATTCATCTGCAATTTCAAAGAATCTCGTTTTAATTGGACCAGGATTGACTGCAGTTACAAATACATTCGAATTTGCAAGCTCAAGTCTGAGCCCATTTGTAAAGCCAAGAACAGCATGTTTAGTAGCAGAATAGACGCTGGACTTTGGTGTAGAGATTTTTCCCGCCTGCGATGCAATGTTAATAATATGACCTGTATTTCTCTCAATCATTTGTGGAAGTACCATCTTCGTGCAAGCAACAAGTCCAAGTACATTCACATCAAACATCGATTCTATTTTAGAAAGATCTGTATCAATGACATTTTCAAAAACACCAAACCCTGCATTGTTCACCAGCACATCTACTTTCTTATGCTCAGAAAGAATTTGATTAAATACTGTTCCCACAGCTACTGTATTACTAACATCAAGCTCATAATAAGCACAAGGAACGTTATAACGCTGCTTAATGGTAGAAGCAATCTCTTCTAATGCTTTATAACTTCGCGCTAGTAGAATAGGTGTAGCACCCTGCTCAGCAGCTAAATAGGCAATCCTTTCACCAATTCCGGAAGAAGCCCCTGTTATAACAACGATTTTACCGTTTAATCGACCCATTAAATCACCTCAAAGAAATTAAGACTTTGCATGATATACGAAATACTCTTTTGTCTTATCTACTTTAATTTCACCTAATTCTTCAAGGAAGTCAAGTTGGCCAATCGTTTCAGACATCGTAAGCATCAGTTCTTTTTGATAAACCGTTGGAAATAACTGCTGACAGGTTTCAAAGGCGGTCATTGGTTTTTCCCGCAGCATTTCAAGAACACTAAATGCTCGTTCCTCTTGTCTTCGTAGTCTCTTATGAATTAACGAATGGAGCTCAGTAATATCTTCGCCATGCCCTGTATGAACACGTGAAATATCATAATCTAAAAGTTTCTTTAGGGTTTGATTATACTGTACCTGCGGCTTTGTCCTTTCAAGCTCATTGTTTTGTGGTGGCTCTAATAATGGATTAGGTGAAATATGCGCTAGAATAGCATCTCCACCAATAACCAAACCATCTCTCTCACGGTATAGTACAATATGACTCCCGGCATGACCTGGCGTTTCAATAACACGCCACTCTGGTAAACCTGCTATTCTATCTCCCTCAGTAACGGTACTTGTAAGCGAACGATGACTCGAGAAACGAAGCGGACTTTCGACTTTTCTTAATAGATTCAAGAAAGCTGGATCAATACCAGACTTTGTAAATAAATCAGTAAAAAATGCTGTATGTCTTTCGAAAAACTCAGGGTCCTTACTAATCCAAGGATTATTAAAAGGATGACCGATTACTGGAAGAGCCTCTGGAAAAAAGTCCAGCATTCCAACATGGTCTGGATGATGGTGAGTCAGTACGACTTGTTCGATATCTGTTGTCTTAAGTCCAATAGCCCCTAGTTGTTCCTGAAAGCTATTCCAAGCGTCCTCTGTCTTCACACCAGCATCAACAAGAGTAAGCACATCTCCTTTAATCAAATAAAGGTTTACGTCACCAACTGGAAATGGAGTAGGAACCGTAAATTTAATGACTTCTTTTGTATCAAGTTGTTGGCCCATATATATCTCCCTCAAATTATATTTGTATAAAAAGCGATCTAGTAAGAAACATTATAATCCTTTTTATATTAATAACTAAATATTAGTTTACCGTTTATTACTTGTTTTGTCATTATATTCAAATAACTTATCCCACAAACTATTTTTCCTATTAAAAGTTGCACTTGACATAGAGGGTTGTCCCGTTGCATAATGACTTACAAATTATATTGATTGCGCGAAGAATAGGATTAGTAAATTACGTATGGCAAGAAGAGAGTGAAATCCACCGGCTGAAAGATTTCATGGCCCACTACTTAGTTGAACCTACCTAGGAGCTGTTAGGCAAACCTAACCGTCCCCCACGATACGGGTGTATAAAGAGGGTATTTTGATTTAATCGAATACCAACTAAGGTGGTACCGCGGAAAATAAGATCTGTTCCGTCCTTTTATTAGGATGGATCAGGTCTTTTTTATTTTTCAATTTAAACTATGGAGGGATGTAAAGTGGAATACAAACAACGAATTTCGTTTGTCGGTGCTGGTTCAATGGCTGAAGCACTCATGTCTGGAATGTTACAGGAGGGACTATTTGTACCGAGTCAAATCACTATTACAAATCGCTCCGATCAAGAAAGACTTATGAATTTAAATAAACGTTACAACGTAAATACTACCTATGATTTAAAGGGGGTAATTGAACAAGCTACAATCATTATTCTAGCGATGAAACCTAAAGACATTACAGATGGAGTTAAAAAAATAGCACCATATATACATGATAATCACTTAGTTATTTCAGTACTAGCAGGGATATCAACAAGTAAGATAACATCGCTTATTGGCAAAAATGTAGCTGTCATTCGTGCCATGCCAAATACATCTGCAACCATAGGCAAGTCCGCAACCGCTCTTTCTAAAGGAGAATTTGCTAAGAGTGAGCATCTAGAAATTGCGAAAACACTTTTTGAAACAGTTGGTATTGTTACGACTGTTGAAGAACAAGATTTACATGCAGTTACAGGATTATCTGGGAGTGGTCCTGCCTATGTCTACTATCTTGTCGAAGCAATGGAAAGAGCAGCCTCTGAGGTTGGTTTAGAACAAGAGGTTGCAAAAGACTTGATCTTACAGACTATTATCGGAGCAGCAGAAATGCTGAAGTCCTCTACTAAACAGCCTTCTACTTTACGAAAAGAAGTTACCAGCCCAGGTGGAACAACCGAAGCAGGAATAAAAGTTCTTGAGGAATTTAACTATCAGGATGCGATGGTTTCATGCATTAAGCGTGCAACGGCAAGGTCGACAGAGCTGGGTTCATCTCTATAATCTAAGAAAGGTAGTTACAATTTAACTACCTTTTTCTAAATGAATGAATAGTCCACATCATTAATACCACTTAATACTTTTAGGGTACTATATAAGGAATGAAGAAATAAAGGAAGGTTCAACATGATCATTACGACGTTATTGATATTAAATGTGTTGTTTTGGGCTGCACTGCTACTTGAGGCTGTCATTGGTTATCGCACAATAGCACGTTTAGAAAATATTGATATAGATACCCACTTTGGTCCACTTGTATCAGTTATTGTCGCTGCCCGTGACGAAGAGGCAGCAATAGTAGAAAGTCTTCAGTCTTTATTCAGGCAGAAATACTCAGCTATTGAATGGATTGCCGTAAACGATCGTTCGTCAGATAACACAGGCCAACTATTAGACAATCTAACAAAGGAAAATCTGCAATTAAAGGTTATTCATATCAAAAAACTCCCACAAGGATGGCTAGGGAAAAATCATGCATTGTATCAAGGGTATCAACAATCAAAAGGAAAATACTTATTATTTACAGATGCAGATGTTATTTTTCACCCTGAAACCCTAAGCAAAGCTCTTTATTTCATCCAGAAACAAAACGTGGATCATCTAACAATTTCACCTAATCTTTTTGCAAAAGGATTTTGGCTCCAGGCATTTATCGCCTTCTTCTTATTTGGTTTTTCTTTTTTTAAGCGTCCGTGGCGTGCAAATGTAGACCATTCAAAAATAGGAATGGGCATAGGTGCCTTTAACCTTATATCGAGAGAAGCTTATGAAAAAATCGGCACACACAAAGAGATTGCCATGAGACCTGATGATGACTTGCAGTTAGGTTATCAGATTAAGGCAAATGGTTTAAGGCAACGTGTAGTAACTGGTATCTCCTATGTAAAGGTTACATGGTATGAAACTTTAAAGGATGCACTTATTGGTCTTGAGAAAAACACATTTGCAGGTCTACATTACCGAGTATCTATGATTTTTGTCGCAGTAATCGGTACCTTTCTTTCTCATGTATTACCTTTCTTAACTTTGTTCACAACCAATGCATTACAACTTTTTTTGAGCATAACTACTATCTTACTTATATTCCTTTTGTATCGTCTTGTAACAAGGAGAATGACGTCTTTTTCACTCATTCACTTTATTGTATTTCCTTTAACAGCCTTGCTATTTATTTACTCTATTTTAAGAGCTAGCTTTTTAACCTTTAAGCGCGGAGGCATTGTTTGGAGAGGAACAAAATACAGCCTGAAGGAATTACGTAAACGTCAATAAGCATAACTTATGACGAATGAAACGTTCGAATGATATACTTATTTAGATAAACGAAATAGTACATAGGAGGTTTTAAAAATGGAAACTGCATTATTTTCACCTTATACAATAAAAAATGTCACATTGAAAAATCGAATTGTAATGTCCCCAATGTGCATGTATTCCTCACATAATGAAGATGGTAAAGTAGAAAATTGGCATTTAACTCACTATGTAAGTCGTGCTGTTGGCCAAGTAGGATTAATTATGGTTGAAGCAACAGCGGTCACTCCACAAGGTAGAATATCTCCTCAAGACCTTGGTATATGGAGTGATGACCATGTGTCAGGCCTAAAAAAATTAGTAGATATGATAAAAGAAAATGGTTCAAAAACTTCAATTCAAATTGCCCATGCTGGCCGTAAAGCAACTGTAGATGGAGAAATCGTGGCTCCTTCAGCTATTGCCTTCAACGAAAGAATGAAAACACCAAAAGAGATGACAACAGAAGAAGTGAAGGAAACAGTTGTTGCTTTCCGTGAGGGTGCAAGACGAGCGAAGGAAGCAGGATTTGATATTATCGAACTTCATGGAGCACATGGATATTTAATTAACGAGTTTCTTTCACCGTTAACCAATAAACGTGAAGATGAATACGGTGGAAGTTTTGATAATAGATACCGCTTTTTAAGCGAAGTAATTGAGGCTGTAAAAGAGGTTTGGGATGGTCCATTATTTGTACGTGTTTCTGCAAACGATTATGATCCAAATGGATTAACACCTGAAGATTATGTGGAATATTCGAAGCGGATGAAGGCACAAGGTGTTGATTTAATTGATGTTAGTTCAGGTGCAGTCGTTCCAGCAGCCATTCCTGTTTTCCCTGGGTATCAAGTAGGGTTTGCTGAAACAATCAAACATGGCGCTGATATTCCTACTGGTGCTGTAGGCTTAATTACAACAGGGAATCAAGCGGAAGAAATTTTGCGTAACAATCGAGCCGACTTGATATTCGTCGCTAGAGAACTACTACGTGACCCATATTGGCCAAGAACAGCCGCAAAACAACTTGGAGTAGAAATTGAAAGTCCGAAGCAATATGATAGAGGATGGTAATATTTTTAACAACTCAGCTAGACTTGTATTATGAGCTCTTTGCCTTGTAGCTACCCTTGATAGAAATGAGTAGTGGATTGGAGCGGAAGGCACTTGACTCCTGCGGGAAGTAGAGGGAAGTGCGAGACCCCACAGGCAAAGCCGAGGAGGCTCGCATCCCTCCCCGCGGAAAGCAAGTGCCTGCAGCGAAAAGGAACGGGCAAGATTCAAAGTCAAAAATAAACTAGATATATAAAAAAGCTTCAGAGAATTCACGCCTCTGAAGCTTTTTATTATTGTAACTATCTTTGCAAAGCTACTCTATATGGAAAGAGTTTTGCTGTCATAATGCCTTCTTTTACAGCAGGGTCATTGTCCATTAATTGCTTCGCTTCATCCTCTGAGTTTACTTCAAGAATGACAATACCAAAACCATCTGAATCCATTGTTAATGTTCTACCTGCTAAGATTAACTTTCCTTCTTTTTGATGTGTTTGTAATGTAGCGAAATGCCGACTTACTATCTCATTTTCTTTGTCTGTCCAATTTGCTTCGTCTAATAAATGAGGTATTAATTTTAGTTGATACAAAAACTGCATTTTCTCCATGCTCTCTTCACCCTTTATCTACTGATTCATATTAATTTCGATCTTCAGTCAGTGATTTCCTACCAATTCCAACGGCATATTTGAATATATTTCTTGGGAAACTAACATCAAATTGGGATTGGAGTTGGTTTTTTATGACTGAAAATCTAGTCAATGCTATGAGTGAAGAGAAAAGCAAAAGAATTCAAACCGAAATCAATGGCATGTCTTTTACAAAAAACTTCCGTTCAGCTTCTGCAGAAGAATGGTACATCTTTCTTCCTTCCTATACCGACCCTAGGACCGGTGGTGCTGCTGGAAAAGCGATTGTACATTATAACCTATATGGGAATAAAGAAATTCATATAAATACTACGATTATTTATGATGCCTTAGAGCTTCATAACCCTGATTTGCATCAACTCGTTTATGCAATTTCTGAAGAAACTGTTAATCGTCTCGTAGGTTATGCTGATACACTTTTATCTGTTCATGCTGGTGAAAATTCATATGATGCTGTATATAATAATTCTTAACTAATCTTTTAATAATCCTTTGCTATTTACAAAGTCTTTCATATACAAACGAGATGGGTTACTTAACATTTTAGACATTTGACCAGTCCATGTGTCTGAGCGTTTACCGTTTGTTCTTTCCGTATAATAAGCTGAAATCAACTCATTATATTCTTCTAATTGTTGTAGGTATATATTTGAATCCTGTTGATACGTGTCTTCATGATATACATGATCAAATGGTAGTCTTGGCTTTTGGTCAGGTTGTTGGGCTGGGTATCCAACGGCTATTCCAAACAGTGGAATAACGTAGTTTGGAGTGTTTAGTAGAGAACTTACTTCTTCAAGATTATTTCTAAGACCACCGATATAACAAGCTCCAAGTCCCATGGATTCAGCAGCCAACACTGCATTTTGAGATGCTAGCGCAGCGTCGATTAACGCAACCATAAATTTTTCTGTACTCTCCAAGGATTTAGTTAAATCTTTATTCTCCATCTTAGCAATAACCTCATGACGATGCAGATCTGCACAAAATACAAAGAAATGACCGCTTTCTGCAACATAAGATTGGTTTCCAGAAAGCTCAGCTAGTTTCTGTTTCTTTTCACTATTTTTCACACCAATAATTGAATAGGCTTGAATGAAGCTAGATGTTGAAGCTGCCTGTGCACACTCAACTATTTGTTTGATTTGTTCATCCGAAAGAGGGCAGTCTTCAAATTTGCGAATCGACCGATGGTTTAGAATTGTATGTAGAACATCGTTCATGAGATCATCCCCTAAGTTTCTATTATTTTAATTTCTTATACTCTGCGATAAAAGAAGAAGGATCTTTTTTTGTATAAAAAGAAAATAATCCTTGATTCGTATGAAGATATAAAAAGCCATCATTCTCAGAAAGCTTCTTATATGAGACATCAAATACTTCTGGAAGAGTAAAAGTATGTGAACTACTTACTACTACATTTTCATATAATACAAGCTTCTGCTCTTCCTCCCTAAAGCATTGTTGATTAAACTCAATTTCCCTAGTTACCTTTATGTATGGTTGTGTTGCTATAATTTCCAAGATACCGCTCCTTAGCTCCAAATGCGTTTTACTGTAGTATCTTTACCCTGAATCACTATCTTATAAACATCTGGATTACTCATTGACCTCCATTCTTCAAACCCAAACTGGTTATCAAATGTTTTTAGCATTAATGTCGTCAAGTTCCCGTGACTAACAACAATAATATCTTGTTTGTCATTCATTAGTAATTCATCAATTACTTCTTTTGATCTGTTTATCGCCTGGCTTGAGGATTCTCCACCTTCAAAAAATAAATCTAGATTCTCAAAACTGAGTCTCAATTTCTCAAGCCAATCCTCTAAAACACCTGAAGATAAAACACGCTCTCCTAGTCTTTCATCTGTTTCAATCTTAAGATGTCTTGAAGAGGCAAACGGCTCAATGGTTTGCACTGCACGAACATAAGGACTTGAAATAATAAGATCAATTGGAATATCTGCAAAAAAACGTACTAATTGCTGTGCCTGCTCTTTTCCTTCTTCAGTTAACTCTGCTTCAAATGGCTGTCCTTCTGCAGAACAATGTCTAATAAAATATAGTGTTTTTTCCATCTTTACTCCCCCGTTACACTCTAGGCAAACTATACCTCATAAAATCTTGGGCAAGATATGAATTTTCAAAAATAGCCTTTGCTTCACTTAATAGCTGACTACTGGATTCTCTTTGATATCTTGAGCTAATGTGTGTCAAGATAAGGCTCTTAACCCTTGCCTTTGATGCGATTGTAGCTGCTTGCTTTGTTGTTGAATGGAAATAATCATGTGCTAACTCTATTTCCTCTCCACTAAAAGTTGCTTCATGAACTAATAGATCTGCGTCTTCAGATAAGGTAATGCTATTCTGACATTCTCTCGTATCACCTAAAATCGTAATAATTCTTCCTTTTTGTGGAGGTCCTACAAATTCTTTACCATCTAATTTTCTTCCATCTTCAAGCTCAACAGTTTCTCCTGCCTTGAGTCTTTGAAAAATTGGGCCTGGAGACACATTTTCGACCTTCAACTTATCAACTAGTAAAGTTCCAGGGAGATCTTTTTCAACAATACGATAGCCGTATGAAGTTATACCATGCTCCAATTTTGCAGCGCGTACACTAAATTGTTCATCCTCGAAGATTAGACCTTCTTCAATCTCAACAACCTCGATAGGATATCTTAGATGTGTAGAACTGACCCGCAAAGAGACATCGATAAACTCCTTAATTCCTTTTGGACCATATATGGTTAACAGAGAGTCTCCTCCTTGAAATGACCGGCTTCCTAACAAACCGGGCAAACCAAAAATATGATCTCCATGTAAATGAGTGATGAATATTTTCTCGATTCTTCTTGGTCGAATGGATGTGTGTAATATTTGGTGTTGCGTCGCTTCACCACAATCAAACAACCAAGTGGCCCCTCGTTCTTCTACCAATTGTACAGCAATAGACGTTACATTCCGCTCTTTTGCAGGAACCCCAGCACCTGTTCCTAAAAACACGATTTCCACTTATACATCCTCCTGCCGCATATTAACTTTGTCCACTTCAATCATCTTATGCTTTAGATCTGTTATGAGCTGAGCATATCTTTCCTCTTCTTCCTTACTCAAGGCGACTTCAGCATAGCGTACTTTTTGATAGTCTTTTAATACATCCTCATATTCATTAAAATTCACGCGATTAAACCATTGTTCAGCAGTCTCAGATGGTTTCCTACCCCTTTTTTTCTTTGCTCCTACTTTTTCTAGTTCATAAAAAAGTTTTCTAACCAGATCCTTAGGTGGCTTCTGCTTTCTTTTAAAATTAGATTGTCCAGGCTTCATCAAATCAGTTACCGTTGTCCTAATGATTAATGATTCATCTCCAGGGTTTTCGCGTTTTACAAGATTTCTGTATTTCTTCCAGATCAGATAAAATGCAATGGCTGCAATAGTCACTGTTAAGAATGCCCACAGTGTTGACAAATCGAGTGGTTCTCGGTTTCCGAGGTCCTCCATTAGTTCCTGTAGAACAGGATCTTCTTCCCCCGCAGGAGTCTGATTAACTTTATTATAAGCATCTTGTAAAAAGTCAAGACTTAATAGCCAATAGAGTAGAGGCATGAACGGGATACTCAATACGATAAAAATTGATTTTAAAAGAAAAAAGAAAGACCATTTAATCCCTGGTAAAGCAATTGTAAGCACGGCTATACCGCCTAATGCTATACCTAGCATTTTAACTAACCAAGTTGTTTGTTTTTTTCTCACATCTCCATTTGCAAATGAAGAAACTAGTAATGTCTTCATAAAACGGCCTACAATTAATAATATAAAATGAATAGCTACTAAGATAAGGATTAGATTTTTATATGGGTATTCAGTAATCGACGCCGTAATAAAGTATGAAACACCTAAACAGAATACTACACCTAAGACCTTCGCCTCATTCTGACGATCCGCTTCATTTACGAGAGTCGGAATGCGCCATAGCATAAAACCAGCCATAAATAATAGCGGTCCATAGGGAATTTGAAGGACATATCCTAGTAAAATAATAATCGCGGCTGCGAGTAGAAAGGTTAGTTTTGACTGTTTTTTGGACTTTAAAAAGATAAAAAAAACCAGAATCCCACCTAAGCCTAACATTACTAGAAAAGCACCAGTCGGTGGTAAAGTATCTACAAACAGATAAAAAATAAATAAGAAAATATAAAATAAATACGTTTCCAGCGTATAGTGATATATTCTTAAAAATGAATCTTTCTTATTCATTTTACTACCTCCCCCTCTTTCTCCTTTGTGTGGGAAGGAAGCATCTTCACAATGTAGCCCTTCTCATCTTGTATACTTAAAGTATAGTTTTCAATTCCTTTTCTTGAAAATCGATTGTATATAATGTCTATACTCTCAGTAATTGGTCCACAAGTTATTGTAAAAGGAGTTAGTTTGTAATGCTTTTCTATGTATCTTAGCGTGCGATCAAAAGGAATTAACACAGATAGTTTATTTACTCTAGCTAGCATTTCTAGTGCTTTTGCTAACTGCTCTTTCCCACTCCCCAATGGTAGATGGTAGATTGGGGTCTTCGACGATGGTCTAGTATTTATATAAACCTGAAACTCTCGATTTTGCTTCGTTACAACATGAGCAATGTAGGCTACATGACTTAACACTTCTTCTAGATTGCCAATAACACCATTATCCTCTTTTAAATTAATAATCAACGTTAATGCATTTTGGGAAGTTGGCTCTAGTATTTTTGTTTGAAGCTTAGAAGTTCTAGCAGACGCCTTCCAATGTAGTCGATTAAAAGGGTCAGTCTGAAGATAATCTCTTGTACCAATGGTTGAAGAGTGATTTACAAAAAGAGAGCTTCGATTAAAATGGGTCCCACTTTCCTTAGGTACCATCTGATTAAACCCTACAACCGGCAAAAGATTTGGATAGATAATTATTTCATGATTAATCCCAACTTTGTTTTCTAATAGTGCAAAGCCAAATCCAAAAGGATGATGAATCATCAAGTTCAATTTCCGAATACGAGCCACTCCCCTCATCTGAGCGATAAGTGGGATATGTAATTCTAGTTCTTCTCTACCGGACACAGAAATCGGTATATTAATTTCAAGTTGGTTTTTTATGACAGATGTTTGATAATTCTCCGTACTAACAATATTATCTATTGTTATCCGCATTTGAGCATTTATAATGGGCAAATGCCCGTAATGGATAAATCGTAATTTTAAATAACCATCTTCCCCTGCAAACAACTTTAATCGCTGTTTTTCAAGGTCCATCACTAACTCATTTGCTACATACTTCATATACAACTTACTAGCAAAATCAAACACGATAAAAAAACAAGCAAAAACAAAAAGCAAAATAGACTCTGTATACAAACTCGCCCCTAAAATAATCCATGCAAAAAATGATAAGAAATTTAATAGTTTATTCTCAACAACCTGTTTATGCCACATTTATAAACTCCTTTATATATTAGCTGCGTTATTGCTAATGTTAAATCAGTTTTGACAGACCTATTAACTATTCTTATTATAAACGAAGTGAATCGCTTTTTTAAGAAAATTTCAAATTCAATTAATGACATCAGAAAAGTAGTAAAGATAGTATGGATATGTTTATACTTAGAAAATAATGATATTTTAATAAAGGAGCACAGAAACATGAAATTGCTACCAAAAGTGATTGTATTTGACCTAGATGGCACATTATATGAAGATATACATCATTTTAACTTTTACGCAGAAAGATTAAGGGACAAACTCCCCCTACAAAAGCAAGAAATATTCTGGAAAGAATACAAGCTAGCAGAACAGGGTGAACATACCTTACGAATTGGAAGAGTCTATGACGTAGCAAAAGATTTGTTGTTAGTACAACAGGATCGAATAGTGAAGGAAGCTTTTAAATGGGATGGAACGGCTTTATCACAGGAAGAAGTAAATCAACTGTATCCTGAACAAATTACAATAGACTTAGAATCAATGTTAAGTATCGGCGACCTCTGGTGGGTACCTGCCTGCGTAGCATTTCATCATGGATTAAGCGGTAAGAGTGGACATCGATCATTCTTAGAGACAAGAGAGTTTATGATGACTCCAGAATTTAAAATGAATAAAATAACAAACTTTAAAGAAATGCTTCAGGATCTAAGGGAACATGGAGTTAAATTGGTACTGTTAACGAACAGTCCGGAACCAGATAGTGAAGTGATTCTAACTAAGCTAGAATTACAAACAGTCTTTCATAAAAAAATATTTAATGGTAAAAAACCAACACTCACTTCAAACCGTTTCGAAGAGATTGCACTTACTTTTAATGTAAATTATAACGAAATTTTAAGTGTTGGGGACAACTGGATAAATGAAATTCTACCAGCACAAAAGCTAGGATGCTCTACGATTCTTATTGATCCACACCACATAAGCACGGATGAGTCTGCAGATATTGTTGTAGAAACGATGACTCAAGCTATACCTTTCTTTAAAAAGATAATTGAGTAAGGTTATCTTCGGAAGATATTGATTTAATAGAGGAAAACATCTAAAATTAAGTATTTGAGTAGGTACATATTAATGAAGATACTAAAAGTGAGGTTCTTTACGTGAATAGAATTGAACAACCAAAAACGATTGTTGTTATTTTCGGTGCAACCGGTGATTTAGCGAAGCGTAAACTATTCCCTTCGATTTTCAATCTGTATCGAAAAGGGAATTTATCAGAGGACTTTGCAGTAGTTGGGGTTGCTAGACGAGATTTAAGCTCAGAAGAGTTTCGAAGTAGTGTAAAAGAATCTATTTCGAACAAACAGGTGAGTTCCGATAAAGTAGATACCTTTTCAGAGCATTTTCACTATCAGTCTTTTGATGTAACCAATCCATCGTCATATCTAGAATTGAAAGACTTACTTGAAAAACTTGATAATACATATCAAACAGAAGGAAACAGAATCTTCTATTTAGCAATGGCACCTGAATTTTTCGGAACAATTGCTGAAAATCTTAAAAAAGAAGGATTAACAGCAACAAGCGGATTTAGTCGTTTAGTTATTGAAAAGCCATTTGGACACAACCTACCTTCAGCTAAACAATTAAATGAGCAAATACGAAAAGCCTTTAAAGAGGAACAAATCTACCGAATTGACCATTACCTCGGAAAAGAAATGGTTCAAAATATCGAGGTAATCCGATTTGCAAACGCTATATTTGAACCACTTTGGAACAACCGATACATAGCCAATATTCAAGTCACATCTAGTGAAACACTTGGTGTTGAGGATCGCGGAAGATATTATGAAACATCCGGTGCTCTTCGTGATATGGTGCAAAACCATATGATGCAAATGGTCGCACTACTTGCCATGGAGCCTCCGATAAAATTAACAACTGAAGAAATTCGCAGTGAAAAAATTAAGGTATTGAGGGCATTAAGACCAATTAAAGAAGATGAAGTTCATGACTATTTTGTTCGTGGTCAATATGGAAAAGGCATGCAAAATGGTGGAGAAGTTGAATCATATCGTGATGACAGCAATGTAGATGACAACTCTATTACTGAAACGTATGTTGCAGGAAAGCTCTTAATTGACAACTTCCGTTGGGCAGGTGTGCCATTTTACATTCGTACTGGTAAACGTATGACTGCAAAATCAACTAAAATCGTAGTTCAATTCAAGGATATTCCTATGAATCTTTATTATGGAAAAGGCGAGCAACAGCAAACACCGAATTTATTAGTAATCAACATACAGCCGGAAGAAGGCATTACTTTACATTTAAATGCCAAAAAGGCTGGACAACATATGCAAACAACACCTGTTAATTTGGATTTTTGTAATAACTGTATAGATGGGATTAATACACCAGAGGCCTATGAAAAGCTCATTTATGACTGTATGAAGGGCGATGCTACAAACTTTACTCACTGGGATGAGGTAGCATTATCGTGGAATTTTGTTGATCCGATTTCTAATGTGTGGGAAAGCCAAATGGCTACACAATTTCCAAATTACGAGTCAGGTTCAATGGGACCTAAGGAAGCTGATCAATTATTAGCGAGAGACGGATTCATTTGGTGGCCAGTTTCTGATTTAGAAAAATAGAAAGGATTGTTTCGATGAAAATTTATGATGTAACTTCACCTATTTATGAAGGAATGCCTGTTTATAAAAATAAACCTGAAAAGCAGCCTAAATTTAGTACCGTTACGAATGGATATGTTACAGAGACGAGACTAGAATTGGATGTACATGGTGGAACTCATGTAGATGCACCACTTCACATGATAACAAACGGAGAAACATTTGAGACAATTCCAATAGAGAAGCTTGTTGGGCAATGTAAGGTTCTTGATTTAACTGACGTTACAGATCGAATTACTAAAACTGATTTAGAAAAGTTCTCTATTGAGGAAGATGATTTTCTTCTTTTCAAAACAAAAAATTCTTTTGATGAGGAATTTAACTTTGATTTTATTTTCCTAGCAGAAGATGGTGCAACTTACTTGACTGAGCGAAAAATTCGAGGAGTAGGTACTGATGCCCTTGGAATTGAAAGAAGTCAGGAAGGGCATCCAACTCACAAAACATTATTTACAAACAACGTAATCATTATAGAAGGTCTGCGCTTAAAAGAAGTGAATCAAGGTAACTATTTCATGGTAGCTGCCCCACTAAAGCTTTCAGGAATAGATGCATCTCCTGCAAGGATCTTACTATTTGAAGGACTAAAATAAAAAACCCCCAACCGGGGGTTTTTATTTTTCTTATTTTGACATCCATTCAGTATGGAAGATACCTTCTTTATCCGTTCTTTGATACGTGTGAGCCCCAAAATAGTCACGTTGAGCTTGTAATAGGTTTGCAGGTAAAGACTCTGAGCGGTAGCTATCATAATATGCTAATGCACTAGAGAATGCTGGAACCGGAATACCTCTAGTAATTGCATGTCCAATAACCTCACGTAGTGCACCTTGGTAACTCTCAACGATTTCTTTAAAGTATGCATCTAATAATAAGTTCGGTAGGTTTGCATCACGATCATAAGCATCTTTAATTTTTTGAAGGAAGGCTGCACGGATAATACATCCTCCTCTGAAGATCATTGCAATATCTCCATATTGTAAGTTCCAATCATACTCATCAGATGCCGCTCTCATTTGAGCAAACCCTTGAGCGTATGAACAAATTTTACTCATGTATAATGCTTTACGAACTGCTTCAATAAACTCTTTCTTATCTCCAGTATAAGCAGCCTTTTCAGGTCCACTTAATACTTTACTTGCATTAACACGCTCTTCCTTTAAAGCAGAGATGAAACGTGCAAATACTGATTCAGTGATAATTGGTAATGATACGCCAAGATCTAACGCGTTTTGGCTTGTCCATTTTCCAGTACCTTTTTGACCAGCAGTATCCAAGATTAAATCAACTAACGGCTTACCTGTTTCTTCGTCCATTTTTGTGAATATATCTGCTGTAATTTCAATTAAATAGCTATCAAGTTCACCTTTATTCCATTCTGCAAAAATTTCATGAAGATCTTGTGCTTCCAACCCTAACGCATGCTTCATAAGGAAGTAAGATTCACAAATTAATTGCATATCACCATACTCAATACCATTATGTACCATTTTCACATAATGTCCAGCACCGTCCGGGCCTATATATGTACAACAAGGATCGCCATCTACTTTAGCAGAGATAGCCTTTAGGATCGGCTCTACTAGCTCATACGCTTCTTTTTGACCACCAGGCATAATAGAAGGTCCTTTTAACGCTCCTTCTTCTCCCCCTGAAACACCAGTACCGATAAAATGGAAGCCTTCTTCGCTTAATTCCTTGTTTCTTCTTTGTGTATCCACAAATAATGTGTTACCACCATCAATTAGAATATCACCTTTAGATAAGTATGGTTTAAGCTGTTCAATGGTTGCATCTGTAGGTTTACCTGCTTTAACCATTAACAAAATTTTTCTTGGTGTTTCTAAAGAATTTACAAATTCTTCAACACTATATGTACCAACTACATTTTTCCCTTGTGACTCTTTTAACATTTCTTCTGTTTTGTCCGCAGAACGATTATAAACAGATACGGAATAGCCTCTGCTTTCAATATTTAACGCAAGGTTTTTTCCCATTACAGCTAGTCCGACTACACCAATTTGTTGTTTTGCCATTAAATTAACGTCCCTTCGTGTAACTATTTAATTTTCCTACCTGAAAATAACATACAATAAATCATTTTATCAAGTTCCTTTAGGAGATTAAAGACTTTTAACTAAAATAACATAATTTAATCATCTTTTTTATTAATATCTGCCAAAAAGTCCTTTTCAAAACTTGTTCCATGGTCGTTATCCCTATAAGAAGTAGTCTTGTTGTTTTTAACCCCGTGACTTACAATATTCTGCCCAAACTTCTTCTTCAAATGCTCCACCACATTTAGCAAAGGCTCTTGTTTCGCATCAGTTTCATAGGAAAATAGGTCAAGTTGCTTAACAGCTTCTCCTTTTTCAACTAACTCTTGTGCAGTAACACCAAGAAGACGAACAGGTTCTTCATTCCAATGAAGTCTTAGCAACCTAGCCGCAGCCGCAAAGATAGCATCATCGGAGTTAATCGGGTTTTCTAACTTTTTACTTCGTGTGATCGTTGAACGATCCTGATATCGTATCATTAACTGAACATTATTTGTAAGCATATCTTTTCTTCTAATTCTAGCACCAACAGATTCAGATAGCTTTTTAATTACTTCCATGATTTCATGTGGATCTGTTGAATCATGAGGAAGCGTTGTTGAATTTCCAATACTTTTAAAATCAGAGATTGCATCTGGGTCAACAGGACGTTGATCAATCCCATTAGCTCTCTGTTTGATTCTTTCACCGTTTATTCCGAGGAGTTGCTTTAATTGTATTTCGTTCCCTTTAGCCAAATCCTCGATTGTATGTATATTAATGGTTGCTAATTTCTCAGCTGTTTTTTTACCAACACCATGCATTTCATAAACAGGTAGTGGCCACAGTTTATCTTTTATATCTCGTTTGCGTAAAATTGTTATCCCCAATGGTTTCTTCATATCAGAGGCCATTTTGGCTAAAAACTTATTTGGAGCGATTCCAATACTACATGGAAGCAATAATTCTTTCTGAAGTGTATCTTGTATTTCCTTGGCAATGTCGATAGGACTTCCTTGTTCATAGCAATCAGTGATGTCTAGATATCCCTCATCTACAGAGACAGGTTCCACCAAATCCGTATAGGTCCGCAATACCTCAAACATTGCTAACGATGCTTTCCTATACCTTTCAAAATTCGGCTTTTTTATAAGTAACTGTGGACATAGGCGTTTTGCTTCCCATAAAGGCATGGTTGTTTTTACCCCAAAAGCTCTTGCTTCGTAACTGCAGGTAATAATAATACCTCGCCGTTCTTCAACGTTTCCTGCAATTGCAAGCGGCTTCCCCCGGAGTTCTGGATCATAGGCCATCTCAACCGAAGCGTAAAAACTATTCATATCAACATGGAGTATCACTCTACCGTTCTTTGGATACATTTGCTTCATGTAGTATCAACCTACTTTTTGAAATTCTATGATTATTTTATCATAGGGTCTAGTAATGTACATTATTGTAAGAAAATGCTAATTTAAACAAGAAAAAAACTTGTGGTTTAATACAATAAAAAATAAAATATAAGTGATATTTTAATACACATAGGGGGTGTTGTTTTTGATACTAAAACAACGTACTAAGTCAAATGAGTTAAAAATTCTAAGGGCGTTAGATACTAGATTAAAGCTTTTAGAGACTGAAAAAAATTACTATTTGAATCTTGAAAAAGGATTTAAGGGGGAGGTAGAATTCGACTTATTGATCGAGAAAAGCATACCAAATGAGACTAATATAGCGATTAATGATTTCGTCTACGAAATAAATAACACCGTATTTCAAGTCGATTCATTATTAGTAAGTAATAACACCATTTACTTGTTTGAAGTTAAAAACTTTGATGGCGATTATTATATCGAGAAAGACCGGTGGTATACCTCTTCTGATACTGAAATTAAAAATCCCCTGCAACAGCTACAACGTACCGAAACTCTCTTGAGGCGCTTACTTAAGGAACTTGGATTTGGTGGAATTGTTAAACCTTATCTAATTTTTATCAATCCCGAATTTCACCTTTATAATGCTCCCCGCAACTCGCAAATTATTTTTCCAACACAATTAAACCGGTTTATGTACGAACTATCTAATAAGCTAATGAAAACAAACTCCTCAGACAGAAAACTTTCCGAAAAGCTTCTTGTACTCCATTTAACAGAGTCTCCTTATAGCCGTGTTCCAAAGTATACATATGATCAGCTTACAAAAGGAGTATATTGCAGAAACTGCTATACCTTCATTTCAACACCTCTAGTGTGTTCTAGTTGTGGAGAGGTAGAAGATCATACAACAGCAATTATTAGGCACACTCACGAGTTTAATTTACTTTTTCCCGATGATAAAATAACTACTAAAGTGATTTGGGAGTGGTGTGGACAGTTTATGGCAAAAAAGACTATTCACTCAGTACTCTCTAAAAGTTTTAAAGTGAATGGATATGGTAAATCCCGCTTTTTTACTATTGATCGTCCCTAGGTTTATAACCTCACCTGGGTGTCTACTTATTAGAGATCACATAAACTGATTTATGCGTCCTCTCTTTGCTTATTTCACTATCTCGAGGGTTCATAAACTCATTTATGCGTCCTCACTTTGCTTATTTCACTTTCACGAGGGCCCATAAACTCATTTATGCGTCCTCTCTTTGGCTATTTTACTATTTAGAGGGCTCATAAACTGTTTTATGTGACCTCTCTTTGACTATTTCACTATCCCGAGGGCTCATAAACTGTTTTATGTGACCTCTCTTTGCTTATTTCACTATCACGAGGGCTCATAAACTCATTTATGCGACCTCTCTTTGGCTATTTTACTATCACGAGGGCTCATAAACTGTTTTATGTGACCTCTCTTTGACTATTTCACTATCTCGAGGGCTCATAAACTGTTTTATGTGACCTCTCTTTGCTTAATTCACTATCTCGAGGGCTCATAAACTGTTTTATGTGACCTCTCTTTGACTATTTCACTATCACGAGGGTTCATAAAATCATTTATGCGTCCTCTCTTTGGCTATTTTACTATCACGAGGGCTCATAAACTGTTTTATGTGACCTCTCTTTGACTATTTCACTATCACGAGGGCTCATAAACTGTTTTATGTGACCTCTCTTTGCTTAATTCACTATCTCGAGGGCTCATAAACTCATTTATGCGTCCTCACTTTGGTTATTTCACTATCACGAGGGCTCATAAACTCATTTATGCGTCCTCACTTTGGTTATTTCACTATCACGAGGGCTCATAAACTGTTTTATGTGACCTCTCTTTGCTTATTTCACTATCACGAGGGCTCATAAACTCATTTATGCGTCCTCACCCTACATATTTCACTATCTAGAGGGCTCATAAACTCATTTATTCGACTTCACTTTACTAATTCCACTATCTCGAGGGTTTATAAACTTATTTATCCGACCTCACTTTGTTCCTAAACAAAAAACAGACGTCTACTAAACGTCTGCCATCTCAATTATACTAAGCTACTCATATGGTCTTTAACTTCTTTAATGCCCTCTAAGCTTTCGAATAGATTGTTTGGGTCTAAGAGAGTTAATAATCGGTTATCTAAATTAGCAACACCTAGGAAATAGGATGTTTTTTGATAAGCTAATAGATTAAGTTGCTTTATCTTTTCCTCAGGAATATCAATAATTTCCTTCGCATCATCAACAATTAAGCCAACTGAAAGATCCTCAGTCTTAGTAACAATCATTCTTGTCTTTTCGGATTCTGGGGTAGCTTTTTCATAAAGAATAATTCCTGTATCAATAACCGGAATCAATTCTTCCCTAATTGTTACAACACCTTTCATATAAGCAGGCATTTGGGGAATTAATGTAGAAGCTTGAAGCCTTTCAATTGAAATTACATTTTGAACTGGAATACCATACTCTTCATTCCCAACTTGGAATACAACGACCTTACGCTCATCCATCTAATCCACCTCTTTTTGAGTGATTTTTATGTATACATGACCTTTTTACTAGTAGTTTTATTCTACTATAATAGACGAAAAGTATAAATAAAAAAATAAAAAAGAGAAACTACCTTATTTTAAAGGTAGTTTCCACTCAAATTCTACTTTGCAACCTCTTCAATGATAGCAACAACTAATTCCGTTGTTTTTACTAGTTCTTCAATTGGCATTCTTTCATTCGTTGTATGAATTTCTTCATAACCGATTGCTAGATTAACGGTTGGTATGCCATGGCCAGCAATCACGTTAGCATCACTGCCTCCACCACTTTGCTGTAGCTCTGAAGTTCTGCCGATTTTCTCAGCGGCGCGCTTAGCAACTTCAACTACATGGTCACCATCTGCATACTTAAATCCTGGATACATCACCGTAATTTCAACATCAGCACGTCCACCCATTTCAGCAGCAACCGTTTCAAACGCTTCTTTCATTTTAGCAACTTGTGCTTCCATTTTTTCTCCAACTAAAGATCGTGCTTCAGCCAAAATATCAACTCGGTCACACACGATATTCGTTTGAGTGCCACCTTCAAAGCGTCCAATATTAGCTGTAGTTTCCTCGTCTATTCTACCTAGAGGCATTCTAGAAATAGCTTTTGCTGCAATCGTAATCGCAGATACACCCTTTTCAGGAGCCACTCCCGCATGAGCTGTTTTTCCATGAATCGTCGCTTTTACCTTTGCTTGCGTTGGTGCTGCAACGATGATATTTCCAACTTTACCATCGCTATCAAGAGCGTAACCGAATTTAGCTTTTAAAAGTGCTGGGTCAAGAGCCTTTGCACCAACTAATCCTGATTCTTCACCAACTGTAATGATGAATTGTATCGTACCATGAGCTATATTGTTTTCTTTTAGAACCTTGATTGCTTCTAACATCGCAGCTAAACCAGCTTTGTCATCTGCACCTAGAATTGTCGTTCCATCTGTAACGATATAACCATCTTGTATCGAAGGTTTGATTCCTTTACCAGGTACAACTGTATCCATATGAGAAGTAAAATAGATTGTATCTACACCCACTTTTACTCCATTTAACGTACAAATTAGATTTCCTGCACCATGTCCTGTTACTCCAGTCGTGTCATCCTCGAATACTTCAACGCCAAGTGCAGAGAATTTCTCTTTTAGTACTTTTGCAATTTCAGCTTCATATTTTGTTTCAGAATCTACTTTTACTAATTCTAAAAACTCTTCAATAAGACGATTTTGGTTAACCATATGACTTATACCTCCAGTTAAAATACGATGTAATATCGAATAAAATTCTACTCCACTAATTACCCTTAGTACTAAATGTGGTCTTATAATGGAATGTTGCCGTGTTTCTTTTTAGGTCTATCCTCTTTTTTATTACGGAGCATCTCTAATGCCTGGACAATTTTAATACGCGTTTCGCGTGGGTCAATTACGTCATCTACCATACCTTGGCTTGCGGCAACATATGGATTCGCAAACTTCTCACGGTATTCTTCGATTTTTTGAGCACGAGTTGCTTCTGGATCACTGCTTTCTGCAATTTCACGAGCAAAAATAATATTGGCTGCCCCTTGAGGCCCCATAACAGCAATTTCAGCGTTAGGCCACGCGAAAACTAAATCAGCACCAATTGATTTACTATTAAGCGCAACATAAGCTCCACCGTACGCTTTTCTAAGAATAACAGTCAATTTTGGAACAGTAGCTTCTGAATAAGCGTATAAGATCTTAGCTCCATGTCTTATAATACCACCATGCTCTTGTTTCACACCTGGGAAGAAGCCAGTTACATCTTCAAATGTAATAATCGGAATATTAAAGGAGTCACAGAATCTAATAAACCTTGAAGCCTTATCAGAAGAGTCAATATCAAGTCCACCCGCTAAAACCTTAGGCTGATTGCATACTAGGCCAACCACTTCTCCTTTAATTCTAGCCAACCCAACGACGATATTTTTTGCAAAGTCTTTATGAATTTCCATAAAGCTTTTCTCGTCAACAACCTGCTCTATTACTTTTCGAACGTCATAAGGACGAAGCGCATCGAAAGGAATTGCATCGGTTAAGTCTGGACGATAATCATCATTGCCTTCTGTTTCAATACGCGGTGCTTTTTCTTCATTGTTTTGTGGTAAATAACTTAGAAGCTTACGAACCTCAGCAATTACTTCTTGCTCTGTTTGCCCCGAAAAATGTGCATTACCACTGATTGTATTATGTACTTTTGCTCCTCCTAAATCCTCAGAGCTAATCTTTTCACCAGTAACTGTCTCAATTACCTTAGGACCTGTGATAAACATTTGGCTAGTTTTTTCAACCATAAATACAAAGTCAGTGATGGCAGGAGAATAAACAGCACCTCCAGCACAAGGGCCCATAATAACGGATATTTGAGGAATAACCCCTGAGTAAATGGCGTTACGATAAAAGATATGACCATACCCATCTAACGAAACAACACCTTCTTGAATTCTAGCTCCACCAGAGTCATTTAACCCAACGAAAGGTGCCCCATTTTTTGCAGCTAGGTCCATAACATTTGCTATTTTCTTGGCATGCATCTCCCCTAATGCTCCACCAAACACAGTGAAATCTTGTGAAAATAAGTAAATTGGACGTCCGTTTACTTTACCATAGCCTGTAACGACTCCATCTCCAGGGCCTTTTTTACCCTCTAGACCAAAATCGCGGCTACGATGCTCTATAAAAGGATTAAGTTCAACAAATGTCCCTTCATCTACAAGTAATTCAATTCGTTCACGTGCAGTTAGCTTACCTTTTTCATGCTGTTTTTCAATTCTCTCATCTCCGCCACCTAACTCAACTTCTCTACGACGGTCATATAGTTCATTTATTTTTTCATAGATGTCTATCATTCTAATTCTCCTCCTTCTTCTTCTTTTCACAAAGCTCATAAAGCACATTGCCGGTTGATTTTGGATGCATAAAGGCAATTTGAGCACCACCGGCTCCAGGTTTTGAAGTTTCATTAATCATTTGTATGCCCTCAGCCTTCATTTGCTGTATTCTTTCTTCAATTGAGTCAACACTTAGGGCAATATGATGAATTCCTTCACCACGTTTTTTTATAAAACTAGCGATTGTACTCTCCTCGCTTATTGGTTCTAGCAACTCTATTTTCGACTCACCAATTTTTATAAATGCTACTTTTACTTTCTGGGATTCTACTGTCTCAATACCTTCTAAAGTCAGCTTTAGTGTTTCAATATAGAATGGTAATTGTTCCTCAATATTGGAAACAGCAATTCCTATATGGTCTATTTTTTTTATCATAAAACAAAGCTCCCTCCCAACCGAGCGCTCGCTCATAGATGTAAACGGATTCATTAAAACATATTTACTATTTTAGCATGAACTGACACAAATTTGTCTATTTTCAGCAAAATCAAACCTGTATGTAGAAGTATTTTCAACTTGTCCACTTATCATATTCGGGGTAGAATATAAGGTATAAATATGTTTTAAGGGGGATCCTATGTCTCGTAAAACTCAAAAAATAGTAGTTTATTTAATGATTGGAACAATGGTGATTACAACATTATTAGCTGGAGCTAGTATGTGGCTATAGCAAGTACGTGAAAAAGGGTGATTCTCTTAAAGGAATCACCCTTTTTCGTTTATCGTATTGCCCCTTTCATTTTTGCTACTGTATCAAAATTTAAATCCTTTGCGTAGATATATACTTTTGTTCCAAGTGGGATTTTATTAAATAGCTCCTCAACGTTTTTGTTATGCATTCGCACACATCCATTGGATACATACTTTCCAATTGATTCTTCATTGTTCGTACCATGAATTCCGTAGATCCTTCCTTCCGTTTTCCTAGCATCAAAACCTAACCATCTTGTTCCGAGAGGATTGTGCTTAGAACCACCAATAATGTCTTTTTTTCTGTAATACGGATCCTTAGCTTTAACAGTAATTGTGTATTCACCTTCAGGAGTCAAATCAGCAGTAACACCAGTTGCAATGGGATACACTTCCTGAATTGCACCGTAATTAACATACGCTAACTCATTTGTGTTTTTGTTGATAATAATGTAGGGGTCTCCAATAAGAGGATTTTGTCCTAATGGCCAAATAGGGGACAAGGTAACAGCTATGACCAGAGATAAAAACAGTTTCATATTAGATAATCCACCCTTTTTTAAGCATATACCCGTAGTTTCCACTAAAAAATCCAGAAATACTCTTTTTTGTACAAAAAAAGAAATGACACTAATAGCCATTCCTGTTTGTTATAGTACTTTTTCTAAAAATTCTTTAGCTCTTTGGCTTTTTGGGGCAGTAAAAAATTCAGCTGGCGGTGAGTCCTCAACTAGCATCCCGTCATCAAGGAATAATACTCGATCAGCTACCTCACGGGCGAACCCCATTTCATGTGTTACAATTGCCATTGTCATGCCAGTATTTGCAAGAGACTTCATTACTTCTAATACCTCTTTAACCATTTCAGGATCTAAAGCAGATGTTGGTTCATCGAATAACATAACCTCTGGTGCCATGGCCAATGCTCTAGCAATTGCAACACGTTGCTTTTGACCTCCCGATAATTTTGCCGGGTATTCCGAAGCTTTTTCAAGTAGGCCTACCTGTGATAAAAGGTGTTTAGCCACTGTTTCTGCCTCATTTTTAGATTGATTTTTTACAGTCATTGGAGCATACATTATATTTTCAATAACTGTTTTATGAGGAAATAAGTGAAAATGTTGAAAAACCATCCCTACATTTTCCCGGACATTCATTATATCTACTTTTGGATTTGTAATTTCATGATTACCAATCCAAACCTGCCCCTTTGTCGGTGTTTCAAGCAAATTTAAGCAACGTAGAAACGTTGATTTCCCAGAACCAGAGGGACCAACAATAGCAATTACCTCTCCCTTTGAGACTGTTGTAGAAATTCCCTTAAGAACCTCTAATTTACCAAATGATTTATAAAGCTGGTTTACCGTAATATGTTTTTCTATGTTGGTCTTATTCACTTCTTCGTAACCTCCGTTCCAGAGCCTTCCCAAATAATGTTAAAATCATGACTAAAATATAATAAATCAATCCTGCGAACAAAAGTGGTTCAAACGCAGTATACGTATTTGCACTTACCACCTGTGCTCTTCGCATAATATCTAATAGTCCAATGGTTGAAACAATCGCCGATTCTTTTGTTAGCGTAATAAATTCATTCATCAAAGCCGGTAATATATTTTTCATCGCCTGTGGCATGATAATATCCTTCATCATCGGCTTATACGGAATTGCTAGTGCTGCAGCTGCTTCTTGTTGACCTTTATCTACAGCTTGAATACCCGCTCTAATAATTTCAGATATATACGCCCCTGAATTTAACCCGAATGCTAGTATCCCTGCTAAAAACATCGGAATATCATAACCAGTTAATTGAGGAATAGCAAAATAAATCAACATAAGCTGGAGTATTAATGGAGTTCCTCGAAATACAGATGTATAGGCTTCTGCAAACCATTTTAAAACACTAAGATTACTAATTTTAAATAATGATAGAATTGCTCCAATAAAAAAACCAAGTAATGCTGATACAAATACAAATAATAACGTGACACCTATTCCCTCTAGTATAAAAGGAATAGAAGGCACGATTCGGAGAAAATCCAAATCCATGCCTACACCTCTTTTCTATCTTCTATTATTCTGTTTCCAACCATTTTTTTTCTAATTTCTCAAGCTCACCGTTTTCTTGCATCTCTTTAATTACCTTATTGAAGGACTCTGTGATTTCACTGCCTTTTGGAAAAGCAATTGCCATTCCTGGAGTGCTTTCATTAGGGTCATTAAAGCCTGCTAAATCTAACTCTTTAATATAACCTTCAGCAACTGTTTTATCTAAATACACAGCATCTACACGCTTAGATTTTAGTTCTTGAATTAAGTCTGGAACCTTATTTAGGGTTTTTACTTCCAGTTCCATTTGTTCAGCAATTTTATTTGCTCCCTCTTCTTGGATCGTTCCTAATTGAACGCCAATCTTTTTCCCATCTAGATCTTCGATAGAGTTAATACCTGAATCTTTCAAACTAACAAACATCTCTCCAGAACGGTGGTACTCAATTGAAAAATCTACACTTTCCTTACGTTTTTCAGTTGCAGACATACCAGAAGCAACAAAATCAATACGTTTTGTTTGAAGTGCTCCAATTAAACCATCAAAACTCATATCCTTAATCTCTATTTCATAGCCAAGTTCGTTTGCAATATGCTTAGCTAAATCAATATCAAAACCAACAATTTCACCATTTGTATCTAGTGTTTCAAACGGTGGAAAATCAGCAGATGTTCCCATAACTAACACTTTCTTGCCTTCTCCATCTCCTGACGTGCTAGCACCAGAACCACACGCTGCCAATAAACCTACAATCAAACTAGTAATTAATAATAGTATTGCATTCTTCTTTTTCATCTTTTTATTCCTCCCCATTACATCTTTTAATAAATTAATTAATAATTATTCACTGTAATGAATTTTAACACATATTAATAATTATGCAATATAATAAATAAATATTATTTATTCTGATTATTTAAAGTGCTATAAATGGGTGATTATATGAATTTAAACCAATTTATAAACAACACATTATACACAACAATGAATAGTTATGCTTAATAACTCAAAAAAAAGAAGCCAGTTACTTGGCTTCTTAAACTTCTTCACAATATTTTTCAAATGCATCTTGTAGCTTATTAATAACAGCCATTGGCTCGTGACCTTCAATTTCATGACGTTCAATCATTGTAAGAATCTTGCCGTCTTTTAGTAATGCAAATGATGGAGATGAAGGTGGATACCCTTCAAAATAAGTTCTTGCTTTTTCAGTAGCAGCTTTGTCTTGACCAGCAAAAACTGTCACTAATTGATCAGGTCGTTTGTCATAATGAACCGAATGTGCTGCAGCAGGACGAGCGATTCCTCCTGCACAACCGCATACAGAGTTTACCATAACAAGTGTTGTTCCTTTACGGTTAAATACTTCTTCCACTTCTTCTGGAGTTTTTAGTTCGTCATAACCTGCAGCAACGATTTCTTTACGTGCTTGTACGACGATATCATTCATAAAAAGATTAAAATCCATACTCATCTATACAATCTCTCCTTATTTAAGTATCCTTTACTACACTATCATAACAATAATCTTTCGTATGTGACAAATTTTACTTCCTACATAAAGGTTACTTTGTTTTTCTTTCATAAAAATTTAATATCTCTCTAACACCTTTAGTTACCGTTTGTTTACCTGACAACACATCTTGTTCAAGGATAGGAAGCTTCGCCTTAATAGTGGGGTCTGAGAAGAAGCTAGATATTAAATGGTCCTTTATCATTGCATCGATCCATTCTCTAGATTGGTTTTGTCTTCTCTTTTCAAAAGTTCCACTATTTTTTGTTTCAGCTTCAAACTGTAGAATAGTTTTCCACAAACTATCCATGCCTTCACCATATAATGCTGAAGCAGTGTAGGCTTTTGTAAGCCACCCAACAGTAGCTGGCCTTAAGTAATGGAGAATTCGATTATACTCTGCTTGTGTGGCGATAGCCTTTTGTTTATTGTCTCCATCTGCTTTATTAATAAGCAGTGCATCAGCTAGCTCCATTACACCTTTTTTCATCCCTTGTAGCTCGTCTCCTGCACCTGTTAAAACCAATAAGAGAAAAAAGTCTACCATACTTCGAACAACCACTTCACTTTGTCCAACACCTATTGTCTCCACCAAAATCACATCATAGCCTGCTGCTTCACAAAGGAGGATAGTTTCTCTTGTCTTTCGATTCACACCACCTAAGGTGCCACCAGAGGGAGAAGGACGTACAAATGCCCTTCGATCTCTAGAAAGCTCTTCCATTCGAGTTTTATCGCCCAAGATACTACCACCTGTTACACTACTACTAGGATCCACCGCCAAAACTGCTACCCGATGACCCTTTTCACACAAGTATTTCCCAAAAGCCTCGATAAAAGTACTTTTACCTGCACCCGGAACACCTGTAATACCAATACGGATTGATTTCCCTACATGAGGAAGAAGCTCATTTATTACATCTTGGGCTTTTTCTAAATGTTTTGTAGCATTGCTTTCGACAAGTGTAATCGCTTGGGCCAAAATCGTCCTATCATTTTTTAATACACCTGAAACATATTCGTCGACGGTACGATCATGTTTTTTTACAAACTTCCGGGAATGAGAAGGCACACCGTCATTGCTGTCCCCTTCTATGCCCTTCATTACATTTGTCGTAAACGAAATATCATCCTGTTTGTCCTTCGGCACCCATTCAGGTCGATTACGATCATTTTTCATGTAATTCCACTTCCTCATAACCGAGGCGCTTGATTATTTCTTCGATAACCTTCTGAGCGGCAACTGGAATGACTGTTCCTGGTCCAAAAATGGCAGCAGCACCTTGCTCACGCAAATAGTGATAATCTTGAGCTGGTATGACTCCTCCTACTACTACAAGGATATCTTCTCTTCCTAGTCTTTTCAGCTCTTCGATTAATTGTGGTAACAATGTTTTATGCCCTGCAGCTAAGGAACTCATCCCCACAACATGAACATCATTTTCCACTGCTTGTAGAGCAGTTTCTTCAGGTGTCTGGAACAATGGTCCAATATCTACATCAAAGCCTAAATCAGCAAACGCTGTAGCAATTACCTTCGCTCCACGATCATGTCCATCCTGTCCCATTTTTGCAATCATGATTCTCGGACGACGCCCTTCTAACTCCAAAAATTCGTCAGCCATTGCTTTCACTTTTAGGATTTCGTCTTCATTTGAGAATTCTGCACTATACACACCAGAAATAGAACGAATAACAGCCTTATGGCGTTTGGCCACTTTCTCAATCGCATCAGAAATTTCACCTAAACTTGCCCTAGCACGAGCAGCATTAACAGCAAGCTCTAGTAGATTACCCTTTCCTGTCTCTGTTGCTTCTGTTAAGGCATTAAGTGTTTCTTGGACTTTTTCTTCGTCTCTTTCTGCTCGTAATTTTTCAAGGTTCTCAATTTGTTTTAAACGAACAGCTGTATTATCTATGTCTAAAATATCAAGTGGGTCTTCTTTCTCTAGTCGATACTTATTTACACCAATAATTGACTCTTTTCCTGAGTCTATTTTTGCTTGACGACGTGCGGATGCTTCTTCAATTCTCATTTTAGGTAAACCTGTTTCAATAGCCTTCGCCATTCCTCCAAGTCCTTCAATTTCTTCAATATGTGTCCATGCACGTTCAACCAGTTCATTTGTTAATGTCTCGACATAATATGAACCACCCCAAGGGTCAATAACATTTGTAATGCCAGTCTCATCTTGTAAATATAACTGAGTATTTCGGGCAATTCGAGCAGAGAAATCTGTTGGTAACGCAATCGCTTCATCTAGCGCATTTGTATGTAAGGACTGCGTATGTCCCAACGCTGCTGCTAATGCCTCAATACACGTTCGAGTAACGTTATTATATGGGTCCTGCTCTGTTAAACTCCATCCAGATGTTTGTGAATGTGTTCGAAGTGCTAACGATTTAGGATTCTTTGGATTAAATAGCTTCATCATTTTTGCCCAAATCAACCTGGCTGCTCTCATCTTCGCTACTTCCATAAAATAATTCATTCCTATTGCCCAAAAGAAGGATAGGCGTGGTGCAAATGAATCAATATCTATGCCTGCAGCAATACCGGTTCTTACATATTCAAGACCATCCGCTAACGTATATGCAAGCTCTAAATCTGCAGGTGCTCCTGCTTCTTGCATATGATATCCTGAAATACTTATGCTATTAAACTTCGGCATGTTTTTTGAAGTGTATTCAAAAATATCAGCGATAATTTTCATAGATGTTTCTGGTGGATAAATATACGTGTTTCGAACCATGTACTCTTTTAAAATATCATTTTGAATAGTACCAGTGAGTTTTTCTTGGCTAACTCCTTGTTCCTCAGCAGTAACTATATAAAATGCCATGATTGGAAGTACAGCACCGTTCATTGTCATTGAAACCGACATTTGATCAAGTGGTATTTCATCAAATAGCACCTTCATATCTAGAATTGAATCTATAGCAACACCTGCTTTACCTACATCACCTATTACTCGAGGATGGTCAGAATCATACCCACGGTGGGTTGCTAAATCAAAGGCTACAGACAACCCTTTTTGCCCCATTGCTAAATTACGGCGGTAAAACGCATTACTTTCTTCAGCAGTTGAGAATCCAGCATACTGCCTTACAGTCCAAGGTCTATTAACATACATAGTTGGGTATGGTCCTCTTAAAAAAGGAGGTAAACCTGGCTGCATGTAATCAAGATGTTCAAAATCCTTTGTATCTTCATTTGTGTATAACGGCTTTAAAGCAATTTGCTCATTTGTTTCAAACGAAAGGTCTTCGAAGGTATAATTAATTTCTTCCTCCACTTTCTTCTTCCATTCTGCCTCACTTACTTTTTGATCCTGTTTATACCATTTTACTGAAGAGAAATCGGGTCTTTTACTCATCTACCGCTACCCCCATTTCTAGCTGTAATTTTTTCAACACTTCATAACAATTTGATTTCATATGAATAAACCCGGAAATGCCTGCATGTAAAAAGGATGTCTCTGTTTCTTTATCTTGCATCCCTGCAACATAGATTTTCGCATTCGGATGAATTGATTTAATTTGATTTGACAATGGCTCGGCAAACTCTTTGTAAAGTTCATCTGTTCCACATATAACAACTGTGGATAAGTCCATCGATTCATATCCTTTAACTGCAGCTTCTACAGATGTAAAACCTTCATTTTTATGGACCTCAAAGCCTCCCGCTTCAAAAAATCCAGTAATAAAATCAGCTCTAGGCTTATGCATGGCTAGGGTACCTAAGTTTAGAAGGCCAATCTTAGGGAAGCTTCCTGTTGCCTCTTTATGTCTTCTAGCCGCATTTCGCAGCTCTTCAAAAGACTCTGCTAGTCTATGAGAGTGAATAGGTTTAACTTGTATATTGTTAGTAGACTCAAACTGTCCAACTAACTCTTTCAATGCAACTCCTTGAGTTACTAAATCCATGGTAGTACTAAGGAGTACCTCTTCATCCTTTACACGATCAATGTAATCTTTTGCTACACCATCTAGTTCCGTTTTAGGAATAATCTTACTCTTTGGTCCTTCTAAATCAATACTTTTCAATTCTTTTTCAGAAAGGTTGGCATAGAAATTTGTCCCTACAATTTTTTCTTTGCGGAGTTTTACATTTTCTACTCTTTTACCTGCTACCTTTTCGATGCTGTCTTGAATAAATCCAGATTGTAGCGCGTTAAGGATTCCACCTTGTTCCTCTACTTGTTGGAACAATGCCCAAGTATTTTCAGCTAAGTCATTTGTTAATGACTCAACATACCAAGACCCACCAGCCGGGTCAACCACTTTATTTAAGTGTGCTTCTTCTTGAAGAATTAGCTGAGTATTACGCGCAATTCTTCGTGAAAAGTTATCTGCCTTTTTAGTAGGTTCATCAAAAGTAGAAACATGCAAACTATTTACTCCACCAATTACTGCAGCAAATGCCTCAGTTGTTGATCGAAGCATATTAACATAAGGATCATAGACTGTTTTCGTATAAGCAGAAGTTCGTGCGTGAATGTGCATTTGCCCCGCAACTTTGTCTCCACCATAGACCTCAATAATTCTTGTCCATAACATTCTTGCAGCTCTTAGCTTCGAGATTTCCATAAACATATTAGATCCCACAGAATAGGAGAAAGTCATCGAATTAGCAATGTCATTAATAGAAAGTCCTCGATCCAACCCTTCTTGGATATACTCAACTGCTGTTGCAATCGTGTATGCAAGCTCTTGAACCGCATTGGCACCACCATTATGATATGGGTTTCCATTTACAAGTACCGTTCGAAGCTGTGGAGTATGAACTTTCGACCACTTTACAGTGCTAGACATTAAGTCATATAGTTTTTCTAGAGGTATTGTAAGTTTTCCATCCTTCACTAGGGTTCCAATAGGGTCCATTCCGATTGTTCCGCTTAGATCTTTGAGAGGAACCTGAGTTTCATTACTGTATGTAGCTATCAATGAAAGAAATGGGAAAGATAGAATACCTGCATCTACAAAAAGAGGTAACTTCTCTAGCTCAATGCCATCAAGTAATACCCTTACATCATCAAGTGTATTAATCGGAGATTCTAGATTATCAAGGACCAAGTTAAGCATAGTTAGTCCACGTTCTATCTCATGTTTTATGATACGATTTGCTTCCTCAAAACTTGATACATTAAGTTCTTGACTAACTTCCCAAGATTTCACAGAATATCCTGTGGGATTGATTCCACGTTTATAGGACGTAAACCCAGGAAACTCATTTATGTGGTCAAGATTTTTTGTATCTTCTTTTGTGTATAAAGGCTTTAAAGCGATACCTTCATATGTATTCGTTAAAAGCTTTTCTAAAGGTTTTCCTTTTAAGGATTTTTCGGCCTCTTCTTTCCAAACTTTACTGTCTGCAGCTGGAAACTTCTGATTTTTCAAAGATTCAATGCTTTCCAAATGACTGCCTCCTTTAAACGTAATCGCTTACAAAATAGTTGGTTATACTTTAATAATACTAGTATATCATTTTTAAACTAGCATTTGATGATGGGTTGTTTAAAAATTCCGTATTTAACTCCATTAGCATTTTATCCCATAATTGTATACTATAGATGTGTAGCCTAACTGTTTGTATAAGGAATGTTGATATGAATAAAATCTTTAATCTATTTGGTGGAAGAACAATTAAAACAGGTGTTGCTGTATTTATAACTGCATGGATTTGTTTGCAATTAAATCTTCCTGCTATCTTTGCAGTCATTACGGCTATCGTTACGATTGAGCCAACCGCTTCAGACTCAATGAAAAAAGGAATTGTTAGATTGCCTGCAGCTGCAATTGGTGCAGCTTTTTCAATGTCACTCACGCATTATTTGGGACACGGAGCAATTGTATATGCACTATCTGCTGTGTTAACAATTGCAGCCTGCTATAAATTGAAATTGTTTGATGGAATCCTTGTTGCGACCCTAACAGCAGTAATGATGATTCCGACTACTGGGGACCATCATTTAATGGCTTTTGTTTCCAGACTCGGTACAACCACCATAGGACTAGTTGTCTCAACAGTTGTGAATTTATTTATTTTACCACCTAATTATTCGAAGTCGATAACTACAAACTTATCGGGATTACTCCAAAAATGCTCAGTTATTTTGAATGGTCCTATAAAAGAAAATGTTATAGGAGAGAAAAACTATAACCGGGATACCGTTAAGCAGTTAGAGCACGTGTCGCGAAAATTAGAAACGACGACTAAGCTTACCGAATATATAAGAGAAGAATGGAAATACCATCGTCATACAAAAAAACAAATTCGAGAATATCATTATGAGCTAAAAAAACTATATGTTCTTCAACAAATGGTTTATCACTTGAAAAACCTTTCTTATACTAAGTTTGCAGATTTAAGGTGGAATAAAACTGAAAAGCAAACGGTTATAGAACTGATTGAATCTGTTTCAACTATTTTAAGTGATCCCGGGCATAGTATATCGGATGATCACCTTATTCTTGTCGACCAGGTTAACCAGCAATTCTTGGAGTGGAAGAACAGGCAAAATAAAGAAACAACTAAAAAGTATCACCATCATTTTTCAGCAGAAACCATTGTTGTGTATGAAATTCTATCAATACATGACTTAATAGAAGAACTTGAAGGTATCTGTAAACAAGAGAGCAAAAGAGGAATTGTACAATGCTAGATAGATTCTTTTTTGTAAGGATTTTTACTGTGTATATACTTGAAGAGTGAATTGGAGCGGAAGGCACTTGACTCCTGCTCAGAAGTAGAGGAAAGGTCGAGACCCCACAGGCGCATGCGCCGAGGAGGCTCGACTTCCTCCCCGATGGGAATTCGCCCTTGAAAAAGCCGGCAGTTTGGCTTTTTCATAATTCCCCGCGGAAAGCAAGTGCCTGCAGCGCAAAGGAACGGTCTAAATTCAAAAGTAAAAATCAAAAAGATCCATTAGGCTACTAACCTAATAGATCTTTTTTTTAGTATACAGATGTATTTTCTTTTGATGTTTTTTCAATGATTTCTTTCACACGTGCTAAGAACTGACCACAAATTAGCCCATCTAACACACGGTGATCTAATGACATACAAAGGTTAACCATGTCACGTACCGCGATCATTCCGTTGTTCATTACTACAGGGCGTTTCACAATCGATTCAACCTGAAGAATGGCTGCTTGTGGGTAATTAATAATCCCCATCGATTGAACCGAGCCAAATGAGCCTGTGTTATTAACAGTAAATGTACCACCCTGCATTTCATCAGATTTTAACTTACCAGTACGAACCTTTGTAGCTAAATCTGTAATTTCTCGGGCAATACCTTTGATTGTTTTTTCATCAGCATGCTTGATAACTGGTACAAATAATGCATCATCAGTCGCAACTGCAATTGAGATATTAATATCTTTTTTCTGAATGATTTTATCTCCAGCCCACATCGAGTTGATTTGTGGGAATTCTTTAAGAGCTTGTGCTACAGCTTTTACGAAGAACGCAAAGAATGTAATGTTAAAGCCTTCTTTTTGCTTGAATTCATTTTTAATTGTATTACGATAGTCAACTAGGTTTGTTGCATCTACGTCAATCATTGTCCAAGCATGTGGAGCTTCATGCTTACTACGAAGCATGTTCGTTGCAATTGCTTTACGAATTCCTGTTACTGGAATTTCAATATCACCAGCATGGACTGGAATAGCAGGTGCCGGTGCAGCTTGCTTCGGTGCAGCCTGACTAACTGCTGTTGTTTCTTCTACTTGTACTGGTGAAGGAGCAGCTTTTGCTACTGGTTCTTCCTTCGTACTTTCTGTAGGAATATTACCTGACTCAATAATCTGTAGTAAATCTTTACGAGTAATTCGTCCACCAGCACCCGTTCCGTTTACCGCTTCCAAATTAATATTGTGTTCCTGAGAAAGTCTTAATACTGCTGGAGAGTAGCGACGTTTATTAGGTTTATCTGTATCATCTGTTTGGACAACAGGTGTTTCTGATGTGTCCGCTTTTGCAGTATCTTCTTTAGAAACTGGTGCAGCATCTCCACCTTCAACCTCGATCATTAAAATCACTTCACCAACTGCTAGTGTTTCGCCTTCTTCAGCAATTAATTCTTTAATTGTTCCTGTAAATGATGAAGGAACCTCTGCATTAACTTTATCGGTCATGACCTCAGCTAGAGGGTCATATTTATTTACTTTATCACCAACAGATACTAACCACTTACTAATTGTTCCTTCAGTTACACTCTCACCTAACTGAGGCATTGTAATTTTTTCAACTGCCACGGTTTTTACCTCCTCGTTCTATGTAGGCACTTACTACTCGAAAAGCACCTTTTAAAAAACGTTTAGAGACTGACGACTGTTTGGTCAGTCTCTATATTATTAAAATTCTGCAAGTTCACGCATTGCTTTTTCTACTTTATCAGGGTTTACCATGAAGTATTTTTCCATCGTCGGAGCATATGGCATTGCCGGAACGTCTGGACCAGCTAAGCGCTTAATTGGTGCATCTAATTCGAATAGGCAGTTTTCCGCTATGATAGCCGAAACTTCGCCCATAATGCTACCTTCTTTATTATCCTCAGTTACTAGAAGTACTTTTCCTGTCTTAGAAGCTGCTTCAATGATAGCTTCTTTGTCTAAAGGATAAATAGTACGCAGGTCAAGAATATGTGCTGAGATTCCATCTTTCGCTAATCTTTCAGCAGCTTGTAATGCGAAATGAACACATAAACCATATGTAATTACAGTAATATCTTCACCTTCACGTTTTACATCAGCTTTTCCAATTGGTAATACATAGTCATCTGTAGGTACTTCACCTTTAATTAAGCGGTACGCTCGTTTATGTTCAAAAAATAGTACTGGATCTTCGTCACGAATCGCTGCTTTTAGTAAGCCTTTTACATCATAAGGTGTCGAAGGCATTACGATTTTTAACCCTGGTTGATTTGCAAATACTGCTTCAACTGATTGTGAGTGATATAATGCACCGTGTACACCACCGCCATAAGGAGCACGAATTGTAATTGGACAGCTCCAATCATTGTTAGAACGGTATCTAATTCTAGCTGCCTCTGAGATAATTTGGTTAACTGCCGGCATGATAAAATCAGCAAATTGCATTTCTGCAATTGGTCTCATACCGTACATCGCTGCTCCAATTCCAACACCAGCAATTGCTGATTCTGCTAATGGAGTGTCTAATACGCGGTCTTCACCAAATTGTTCATAAAGTCCTTGTGTCGCTTTAAATACTCCACCTTTTCTTCCAACGTCTTCACCTAATACGAAAACCTTAGGATCTCTTTCCATTTCTTCACGCATTGCCATTGTAACTGCATCAATATATGAAATAACAGGCATCAAATTTTCCCCCTTACTTTACTCAGCATACACATGCTTAAGAGCAGATTCTGGTTCCGCATATGGAGCATTCTCAGCATAATCAGTTGCTTCGTTTACAAGCTTCATAATACGGTCGTTCATTGTAGTTTCAATTTCTTCTGTTAGAACGCCAACTTCTTTTAGATATGCTGCGAAAAGAATGATTGGGTCCTTTTTCTTTGCTTCCGCTACTTCTTCTTGTTCACGATAGCTACGATCGTCATCATCACTGGAGTGAGGTGTTAATCGATAAGAAATTGTCTCAACAAGAGTTGGACCTTCACCACGTCGGCCACGTTCTGCAGCTTCTTTAACTACCTTGTATACTTCTAATGGGTCATTTCCATCAACCGTATAACCTGGCATTCCATATCCAATTGCACGATCTGATACGTTTTCACATGCTAATTGTTTTTCAATAGGAACCGAAATTGCGTATTTATTATTTTCACACATGAAGATTACCGGCAGCTTATGAACCCCAGCAAAGTTTGCACCTTCATGGAAGTCACCTTGGTTAGAAGAACCTTCACCAAATGTAACGAATGTTACTAGATCCTTGTTTTCCATTTTCCCTGCTAAGGCAATACCTACAGCATGTGGAACTTGAGTTGTAACCGGTGAAGAACCAGTAACAATTCTGTTTTTCTTTTGACCAAAGTGTCCAGGCATTTGACGTCCACCAGAGTTTGGATCTTCTGCTTTAGCAAAACCAGACAGCATTAGTTCTGTAGCAGTCATTCCAAAAGTTAATACAACTCCCATATCACGGTAGTACGGAAGAACATAATCTTTTTCACGGTCTAATGCAAAAGCTGCTCCAACTTGAGCTGCCTCTTGACCCTGACACGAGATAACAAATGGAATTTTACCCGCACGGTTTAATAGCCACATACGCTCATCAATTCTACGTGATAGTAGCATAGTTTCATACATTTCAAGAACTTTTTCATCAGTTAAACCTAATGCTTGATGACGATTTTCTGTCATAATTAATAACCTCCTATATAAAAGCTTAAATTCTTTCCATTATGAATGGATTGCCTTGCCATAAACAGCTAATGCTGCTTCACCAATTGCCTCAGATAATGTTGGGTGAGGGTGAATGGTATGTGAAATCTCCCAAGGAGTTGCATCAAGTACTCTTGCTAGTCCTGCCTCTGAAATCATATCTGTAACATGTGGACCAATCATATGTACACCTAATAGGTCATCAGTGTCTTCATCAACCACAAGTTTTACAAATCCATCACTTTCACCGTAAACAAGTGCTTTCCCAATCGCTCTAAATGAAAACTTACCTGTTTTTACATTAAAGCCTTTTTCTTTTGCTTCATCTTCTGTATATCCAACACTTGCAACCTCTGGGCTACTATATACACACTTAGAAATAAGGGTATAATCGATAGGCATTGGGTTTTCGTTAGCAATATGCTCAACTGCTACAATTCCTTCATGAGATGCAACGTGAGCTAATTGCAAGCCACCGATTACATCTCCTATAGCATAAATATGGGATTCTTTTGTTTGATAAACTTCATTTGTTACGATATTTCCTCTATCAAGTTGAATCTCCGTATTTTCTAGTCCTATACCTTCAACATTTGCTTGACGCCCTACTGAAACAAGTAGTTTTTCAGCAGTAAATGTCTTTTGTTCACCCTTGTGCTCAGCTTTGATTGTTACTCCTTCTCCCTTTTCAAGTGTTTCAGGAAGTACTTTCGCACCAGTAACAATTTTTACACCTTTTTTCTTCATTAGACGCTGTAGCTCTTTTGATACTTCTTTATCTTCAGTTGGTAAAATTCGATCTGCATATTCTAACACTGTTACTTCTAAGCCAAAATCTACAAGCATCGAAGCCCATTCAATTCCAATTACTCCGCCACCAACGATTATGATTGATTTAGGTAATTCTTTCATTGCTAGTGCTTCGTCAGATGTCATTACATACTCACTGTCAGCTTCTAGACCAGGTAATGTACGCGGTCTTGATCCAGTTGCAATAATGACATTTTTAGGAATTAACATTTCGTTTTCTTCGCCATTGTTCATTTCAACTGAAATTGTTCCGGGCATCGGTGAGAAAATAGAAGGCCCTAAAATACGCCCTAATCCTTCATACACACTGATTTTCCCTTGCTTCATTAAATGCTGAACACCTTTATAAAGCTGATCAGTGATTTTCTCTTTTCTAGCTTGAACCTTTGAAAAATCTAGAGTTACATCACTTGTTAATACGCCAAATTCTTCGCTCTTTTTCGTAGTTGCATATACCTCTGCACTTCTAAGTAATGCTTTACTTGGTATACATCCAGCGTGAAGGCATGTACCTCCAAGCTTTCCTTTTTCAACAACTGCTACCTTCAATCCAAGCTGTGAGGCACGAATTGCAGCAACATATCCGCCAGTGCCTCCACCTAGAATAACTAAATCATATTCCGTTGCCATGTTCCTTACATCTCCCGTCTATTTTTACTGTGTCACTTTTGTTTGCTTTACTTCCCCTGGATAATCCTTTGCATCCTCTTCACCTCTAAGGACACGTAATGCCCCTTCAGTTAGTGCCTGAAGTTCATTTTCACCTGGTTCCACAATGACATCAGCAATCCAATTTACTTGATCAGCAATCTCCTTAACAAATTCCTTACCATAAGCAAGGCCACCAGTAAGAATAATTGCATCAACCTTTCCAGCTAATACAGCACTTGCTGCACCAATTTCTTTAGCAACCTGGTAAGCCATTGCATTATACACATTCTTGGCTTTTTCATCACCAGCTTTAATCATTTGTTCAACCTTTACTGCATCATTTGTGCCAAGATAACCTACAAGACCACCTTGACCTACAAGTTTTTTCATGATTTCTTCTCTGTAGTAATGGCCTGAGTAACATAAAGCAACCAAATCACCTGCTGGTACAGTTCCAGCACGCTCCGGGCTAAACGGCCCATCACCATGTAATCCGTTATTTACTTCAATTACTCTTCCTTGCTTATGAACACCAACGGTAATACCGCCACCCATATGAGTTACAATCAAATTTAGTTCTGTATACTTTTTACCAAGTTCCTTTGACACTCTTCTAGCAACTGCTTTTTGATTCAATGCGTGAAAAATACTTTTTCTTTCAATCAGAGAAAATCCGGAGATACGAGCAATCGGGGCTAGTTCATCTACTACTACCGGGTCTACAATAAATGAAGGGATATTTAAATTTGAAGCAATCTCATACGCTAGAATTCCACCTAAATTTGATGCGTGTTGGCCGGAGTATCCTATTTTAAGATCATGAAGCATTTCATTATTAACCTTATACGTGCCACCTTCGATAGGACGTAAAAGCCCACCTCTTCCACAAACTGCATTTAGTTTAGAGATGTTGATGCCTTCGTTATCTAGGGCTTCTAGTATTGTATTTTTTCTAAATTCATATTGATCAATAATATTTGCATATGAATTAATAACTTCACTATCATGACGAATCGTCTTCTCAAATACTGAGCGCTCATTATCAAACACGCCAATTTTCGTTGATGTTGATCCTGGGTTGATTACGAGAATTCGATATTCTTTTTCCTGCAACGTTGAAACCTCCAAAATGTTAAGTAATAGGTTATTACTTTAACACCACTAATTTGTAATAGTGGTAAAGAGAAGACAGTCTCTTTACCACTACCTTAATTATCTACGGCTAATAATACTGTGCCCGTTTTGTAAGAATTGGCTACGAGAATTTCTCATTCTCTCAATACGTTCTTCAGCCAGTCTGTCTGCTGCTAGGTAAGTTGGTATACCATCACGCTTAGCAATATCAATTACCTTTTCAATATTGTTATAAATCGTTTCTACTTTTTTCATTGCACGGTCACGATTGTAACCATATAATTCGTCTGCTACGTTGATAACACCACCAGCGTTAATAACATAATCAGGAGCATAAACGATTCCCATTTCATGAATAATATCTCCATGACGCGTTTCTTTTAATTGGTTATTTGCTGCACCAGCGATTACTTTTGCTTTAATTAATGGAATTGTTTCATCATTAATAGTTGCACCTAATGCACATGGAGCATAGATGTCACAGTCTACACTGTAGATTTCATTTGGATCAACTGCTTTTGCACCAAATTCCTCAACAGCACGTTGAACAGCTTCTTTGTTAATGTCAGTAACGATTAACTGAGCACCTTCTTCATGTAGATGTTTACATAGGTTATACGCAACGTTCCCTACACCTTGTATTGCAATAACTTTACCTTCAAGTGAATCAGAACCAAACGCTTCTTTCGCTGCTGCTTTCATACCACGGTAAACACCGTAAGCAGTAACAGGTGAAGGATTTCCTGAAGAGCCGAATGCTGGCGAAATACCAGTTACATAATCAGTTTCTTCATGAATTAAGTCCATATCTGCAACAGTGGTACCTACGTCCTCAGCAGTGATATAACGACCATTTAGCCCTTGAATATAACGACCAAATGCACGGAATAATTCTTCATTTTTATCTTTACGTGGATCTCCAATGATAACTGTTTTTCCACCACCAAGATTTAAACCAGCTGCTGCATTTTTGTATGTCATACCTTTCGCAAGGCGAAGTGCATCCTCAATTGCTGCTGCTTCTGACTCATATGTCCACATACGTGTTCCACCTAATGCTGGACCTAGTGTTGTATCATGGATAGCTATGATAGCTTTTAATCCAGATTGCTTATCTTGACAAAATACTAATTGCTCGTAATCATAAGTCTCCATATACTTGAAAATTTCCATTGTAAAATCCCCCTAAGATAAAAATTATATAGTTTTAAGCAGAACAAACTGCTAGAGCTAATGAATATAGTTTACTTTCAGCAGAATCGGCTCTTGAAGTTAATACAATTGGAGCTTTTGCTCCTGCGATTACTGCGCCAACCTTTGCATTTGCAAAATAGATCAATGATTTATATAGTGCATTCCCAACATCAATGGTTGGAACTAATAAAATATCTGCATTTCCAGCTACTTCAGATTGTATTCCTTTATGCTTTGCTGCCAATACAGAGACTGCATTATCAAGTGCGAGTGGACCATCAATATCACAATTTTTGATTTGTCCTCTTTTATTCATCTGTGTTAATGCTGCAGCATCTATGGTAGCCTGCATCGTAGGATTTACAACCTCAACCGCTGCAATCGGAGCTACTTTCGGTCTTTCAATCCCGATTGAACGAGCAATTTTCACCGCATTATCAACAATCTGGACTTTTTGGTTTAAATCTGGCTCGATATTCATTGCAGCATCAGTAACAATAATGAATCGATCGTAGCCTGCAACTTCAAATACAGCTGTATGAGATAAAACACTACCAGTCCGTAATCCATATTCTTTATTTAGAACTGCTTTTAAAATAGTAGCAGTTGAAATATGACCTTTCATTAAAACATCTGCATCTTTTGTATGAACAGCTCTTACAGCAAGTTCGGCAGATTTCGTATCGGAAATGGAATGTACAATTCTTATTTTGTCTGAATTTAAATATTCAGGATTCCTTTCCTTAATAAGTTTGGTGATTTTTTCTATATCACCGTAAAGCAAAAAGCTAGCTAGATTTCTGTTCACTGCTTCAGTTACTGCCTCTATGACTTCTGAATCCTCTGCCGCTGCAACCGCAACTGTCTTTCCAGTAAATTGGGTTGCTTTTTCAAACAATATGTCTAATTCCATTTAGTGTTTCAACCCTTTCTAGATATAATAGTGCGGCATCCAATAATACATAATGCAAGAAGTGTGCCAACTCAAAACTATTGAAAACGCTTTATTTTTATTTACATAGTTTTGCAGTTTTTTGCAATCGTGCAATTTATTGCATGCTATTATTTGCAATGTTGTATTTTTCAAGCTTATAGTATAGGCTCCTTAGCGATATACCGAGTACTTTTGCCGCTTTCGTTTTATTGCCATCATATCTATGTAAAATTTCAGTAATGACTCGCCCTTCATACTCTTCAACCAATGTTGATAATTTTTGTTCTTTTATTGAGACCTCAATCATTTCATTTTCTTCTGCTACTTCTTCGTTTTGAAGTGGCTGAATGTGCTTTGCTTGAATAAAAGTCTCGTGAAAGGCCATAAAAATAATAGCTCGTCCTAAAACATTTTCAAGTTCTCGAACATTTCCAGGCCAATTATAGGACTTCAAATGCTCAACTGCATCCTCTGTTAGACCTTCCACATTTCTTCCATAATCTTGATTAATTTTATGGATTAGATGCATAGATAAGGCTGGAATTTCTTCCTTTCTCATTCTTAGAGGAGGAATGTGGATTGGCATACGATTTAATCTATAGTATAAGTCTTCACGAAAAGTACCCTTTCCAATTCCCTTTTCTAGATTGACATTGGTAGCAGCAATTACGCGAACATTAATTGAGATTGTTTTAGTACCACCAACCCTTGTAATCTCATGTTCTTGCAATACACGAAGCAATTTGGCTTGCGTATTGGCTGATAATTCGCCAATCTCATCTAGAAAAATGCTACCATTATGTGCCTCTTCAAAGAGCCCCCTCTTTCCTCCGCGTTTAGCTCCCGAGAATGCCCCTTCCTCATATCCAAACAATTCACTTTCTAACAATGATTCAGATAAAGCAGCACAATTTACACGTACAAACTTGTTGTACTTCCGGTCACTTGCATTATGAATAGCATGAGCAAATAACTCCTTTCCTGTACCTGATTCTCCTCTAAGAAGAACAGTAGCAGGCGTTTTTGCTCCTAACTTTGCTTGCTCTATTGCAAATTGCATTTCTTCAGATGCACCAACGATATCATCGAATGAGTACTTCGCTTCAAGTGTTCTAATAATTTGCCGAGCCCTATTCAATTCATTGGTAAGCGATTTAATCTCTGACATATCATGGATTACACCGACACTTCCCTTAAGCTTGCTATCCACTATAATCGGGGCTACATTTACAATTACATCTTTTTTACTCGGGCCGACCTTCATTCTTACCCCACGTACTGGCCTTCTGGTCTGAAGTACTTGCATATGCATACTTTCACCCTCAGAAATATCGGTATTTGCAGGCTTACCAATCACTTCATCTTGTTCTAATCCAGTAATTCTAGTATAGGCTGGGTTAATTAAAATTCCTCGTCCTTCCTCATCGACAACTGTTATTGCCTCGTCCGAAGACTGAATTATAGCTTCAAGCATGGTTTGAATTTCTTTAAGGTTTGTTATTTCTTCAGCTAAATTAACAACCTCTGTAATATCCTTGAACACTGCAAAAGCACCCATTAGAAGTCCATTTTCATTAACCATCGGAATTCTAGTTGATATTACTTTACGTCCATTCTCAAGAACCATTTCTTGATTAAGTTCCGTTTCCCTTGTATGTAACACTCGTGGTAGTTTACTTGCGGAAATGACATCATAAATATGTTTCCCAAGTGCGTCCACTTTATTTAATTCAGTCATTCTTTCTGCACTACGGTTAAACAATATGATATAGCCTTTTTCATCGATTACGATCATTCCATCATGAGTGGAATTAAAGATAAGATCATGCTTATAGGTTTCCTCTTTAAAATTCGTAATTAAGGCTTCTTTTTCTTCCATTAACCTTGCTGTAATATGAGCAACCGAACCAGGTATAATCACTGTTCGTTTACTTCGTTTTTCTCTAATTTCATTAAATACCTTTTCGTCACCTGTCGTGTCTACAACGATATCAATGTTGCCCGAGATATAATCACGCCAATTCTGACCTGTTAAGACACCAAGCTGTTTTGCAAGGGCAATACCCGGTGCATCTTGGTTAATATCAACCATTGCTACAACTTCCATCATTTCCGTTTCATGAAGGATCGTTAATAAAGCACTGCCACCTTTACCGGCACCTACAATCAAAACTTTTTGCATGAAAACACCTCACTTAACTATCGGAAAATATAGAAATTTGCAAAATATTACATACACTCAAGTATGACTCATGCAAAAAATTGCAACAACCTTATCATACCGTTTTTCTCTTATCTTGACAAATAGTTTTATTCGATTATGATTTGTAAAGGAAGTCATTTTTGAAAGGTTGTTTATTATGCAACGAATACTTGCTTTAATCATTGTTCTAATACCTGGAGCCCTTGCAGCATTAGGCATAAAATATATGCGAGATGTGTTTTTTGGAATTTTAAATCCTCCAATACCTTTTTTATGGTTACAATTTTTAATTGGTTTGCTGCTGTTTTTGATCGGCTTAGGATTTGTGGCAGGATTTATTTTCTATCGAGATCGAAAGCGAAACAAAGTACAAACTCGTTTTCAAAAAAAATAAGCAAAGTGCGCTGTGCACTTTGCTTATTACTTTTTATAGTGTCTTGGAAGGGTTCAAGGGGTTATTCGCTAGAATCCACTCGCTTTCCGCGGGCAGTCCGGGAGCCTCCTCGGCGCTCTGCGCCTGTGGGGTCTCCCGTTGACACGCTACTCCCGCAGGAGTCTCGTGGATTCTAGCGAATAACCTTAACACTGAATATAGTTTATCTAAGCACAGATATAGCTTTCTTAGGATCATCTGTTATAATTCCCTCGCATCCAAAGCTTGCAAACTTTTTCATCAATTCGATTTTATTAATAGTGAAAGGCCTTACGGCAATACCTAGGTCATGAGATAATTTCACTGTTTCCTCTTTTACAACAGGATGGTAAGGATGGATAGCTCCTGCTCCTAATGTAGCTGCGTATTCCCAAGGTTTATAAATCCCCTCCATATAAATAAGTGCTGTTTCAATTTCAGGAGCAAGCTGATGAAACTTAACCATACTGTAATGATTGAAAGATGAAATGATTACACGGTTAGATAAATTATATTTATAAATTAGTTCCAACACCTTTTCCTCAATGCCTTCATACTCCACTAATCCATTTTTTAATTCTACATTAAGAATCATATTATTATCAGTTGCCCAACTAAAAACCTCTTCTAATGAGGGAATTCTACAAACACCTAGTTTTTTAGAGAATTTATAGCTTGCATCAAATTTCTGTAATTGCTTATACGTATATTCTTTGACCCACCCTTTCCCATTTGTTGTCCTGTTTACTGTTTCATCATGAATGACAACAACGACACCGTCTTTACTTAATTGCACATCCAACTCAATCCCCTCTGCTCCGACTCTCAAAGCTTCCTTGAAGGCTTCCATCGTATTTTCAGGATGTGTAGAAGAAGCACCTCTATGGGCAAAAATCTTTGTCATAAGAATAACCTCCGTTTTTTTGATATACTTACTACATAGTAAATGTAGGAGGCTACCAAAATGCGACCATTACAAATATCCGCAGAAACAGCTCAGAGATTAGCAAAGGCATTAAATGTTCCACTTGAACAAATCATGCACATGCCACAGCATATTCTTATTCAGAAAATGATGGAGCTTGATAAAAAGGATGAGGCTTCAAAAAATAATGAATAAAAGAAAAAGCCCAATTAATCTTTTTTTGATTAATTGGGCTTTATTTTATTTAAAAATATAATTTCAATTAAAGTCTATTCGTCCTTACCCTCTCAAGAAGCCTTATGCTCTAAACGAAGCTTATCGGCTACCATTGCGATGAATTCGGAATTTGTAGGCTTTGCCTTTGTCATGCTCACTGTATAACCAAATAAAGAAGAAATCGAATCGATATTACCACGACTCCATGCTACTTCAATTGCATGACGAATTGCACGTTCAACACGGCTAGCTGTGGTATTGTATTTCTTCGCAATGTCAGGGTATAGAACTTTAGTAATAGAACCTAATAGTTCAATGTCATTATAAACCATTGAGATCGCTTCACGTAAATATAGGTAACCTTTAATATGAGCTGGTACTCCTATTTCATGAATAATGCTTGTTATGTTCGCATCCAAGTTTCTTGGCTTAGATTCAGCTGTAGACTGAATAGATGAAGTTCTGTAAGTTGAACCTGAACGTCTAACAATTGGTGCTGCATTTCCACTCACTTGTCGAATATGACTAGCAAGATTCTCCATATCAAACGGTTTTAGGATGAAATAAGATGCACCTAAATCAACCGCTTTTTTGGTAACATCCTCTTGACCAAAAGCAGTTAGCATAATGACATTTGGTTGTTTATCCTTTTTAATGTCACGTAATTTCTCTAATACCGCTAATCCGTCCAAATGAGGCATAATTATATCTAGAACCAGAACGTCTGGATCATTATCTTTTAGGATGTTTAAACATTCTTGACCATTATATGCTACACCAAGAATTTCCATATCATCTTGGCTAGAAATGTACTCCTCTAATAAACTTACAAGCTCGCGGTTGTCATCAACCACACACACCTTAATTTTTTTCACAATTCTTCCTCCTCGATTTCCTAAGTCCGAAATATTTTGTGTTATATATTTATTCTAAAGGAAGAATTCGACAATGCAATATAAAATCCTCTATTTTTTTAAAAAATTAGTAAAAAATCTAGAAAATCTATTTTTTTCTCCTATTTCCTCTGTTTTTCGACTAAATACGCCATTTGACAATTGAATCATTGTGATTTTGTCGAATTATCTTTACTTACCTATATTTTTAACATAATTCCAAAGAAAAAGCGAGCAAATTTAGCTCGCTTTTTGTCCATCTTTTTCATAAATATTGATCCCAGCCTCATTTAGCATCCATTCAATATGCACACCATAACCTGATGTTGGGTCATTAACAAAAACATGGGTTACTGCCCCGATGACTTTTCCATCCTGAATGATTGGACTTCCGCTCATTCCTTGAACAATCCCACCAGTTTTCGAAAGAAGTTTTTCATCTGTGATTTTGATAACCATCCCTTTAGTCGCAGGGAATTTTTGAGGTACTGTACTCATTATTTCAATGTCAAATTCTTCAACCTTATCGTTATCAACCACTGTCAAAATTTTTGCAGGGCCTTCTTTAATCTGATGTGATAAAGCGATTGGCATTGGTTTGTCCATAACTCCATTTTTAATTTCCTTTGAAAGAACACCAAAGATTCCAAATGGACTATTACGTGTAATTGTACCGATTACATCTTTTCCACCCGAAAAGCGCGCTAGTTTCTCTCCAGGATCTCCGTTACTACCTTTTTGAATAGATGTAACTGTGGAACGAACAATTTGTCCGTCTTGGACAACAATTGGTTTTTTGGTGTCCATATCAGAAATCACATGTCCTAATGCTCCGTATTTTTTTGATTCTGGGTGATAAAATGTCATTGTCCCTATTCCAGCCGCTGAGTCTCTAATATATAAACCGATACGATAGGCATGGTCATTCTTATCTTTAAGAGGTACTAATTTGGTTTCGAATTTTTCATTTTCTCTAGAAATGACTAAATTTAGGGGATTTCCTGTTTTACCTGCATCTTGTACAAACGGTGTAACATCACTCATTTTTTCAATTTTTGTACCGTTTATTTCTGTAATAATGTCTCCTACTTGAATACCTGCAATTTCTCCAGGAGATTTCTTACCATCTTGCGTTTCAATCTGGTGATGTCCAACCACAAGGACACCAACAGTATTCAGTTTTACTCCGATTGATTGACCACCTGGTATAACCTTAAAATCGGATAATACATTAACATCAACTTTTTTAATGGGAAGACCTGCTAATTCTAAAAGCATTTGTCCTCTTCCACTATCATGCGTATTTAGCGTAAGTGAGTCTGATTCCTTGTTTAGTGTCATCGAATCGCTATCGCTATTTAATGTGGCTGATACTGGTACTGAAAGATCGAATTTGCTATTCTGCCCTTCAAAAACCGTTAATTCTTTTGGTATTGCTATATATTCCTTTAAGGGCGTGCAAAATCCTAAAGCGACTAGTGAAACAAGGAGAAATGTACCTATAAGTTTTCTCATTCTGTCTCTATTCAATCCACTTCACTCTCCTCGCTCCTAAATCCCACACCAAAATTTCTTTGGCTACATTCTTTAATTTGACCCTAGAACGGAACAATTATAACCGAAATGAGGTTAAAAAAAGCTACCCTTTTTGGATAGCATTTCAATTTTGTTTTATTTTCGTTGCAAAACCAAGGAGTTCCTTGGCATGTTCCTTTGTCAAATCTGTAATTTCTACTCCTGAAATCATACGACCAATTTCTTTTATTTTTTCTTCCTCATTTAATGGTGTAACTGAGGTTTTTGTTCTCCCATCTTCTGATTGTTTTGCAATAAATAGATGGGTATCAGCCATTGCAGCAACTTGTGGAAGATGTGAGATACACAACACCTGTGAGTCAATAGAAACACGATGTATCTTCTCGGCGATTGATTGTGCAACCCTTCCACTTACACCTGTATCAACCTCATCAAAAATAATCGAGGTGATTCCTTGATGCTTAGAAAAAATACTCTTCATCGCTAGCATAATTCTCGATAATTCTCCACCAGAAGCAACCTTCGCCAAGGGCTTCATCGGTTCACCAGGGTTTGTTGAAATATAAAATTCTATCTCATCATTCCCATTTAAGGTGTACTTTACATTTTCCCCATCTAAGAGTGGGTCCTCATAGGAACCTTTTACCTGTTTGAAGTAAATATCAAAAACAGTTTTTTCCATGTATAGTTCACGAAGTTCTCGATGGATGGCCTGGATTAATTCAACTGCAAACTTCTTACGAATGGATGTAAGATTTTTAGCTTCTAGACTTAGATCATCGGTTACGGAGGTTAGATCTTTTTTAATGTTATCTACGTGATGATCTCTATTTTGGATTTTCTCGATTTCTTCCTCTATTTTTGCAGCATACTCTATAATATCTCCAACCGTCTGTCCATATTTTTTCTTTAAATGACCAATTTCATTCAATCTACTTTCAATTAAATCTAATTTATTTGGATCAAATTCCAAAGCATCTAACTGTTGACGGATTTTATATAGTGTTTCTTCAAGTAGGTAGTAACTATTGGAGATAGTTTCATGTATTTCTTTTAATGAATCATTAATTTCAGAAATATCTTCTGTGTGACCCATAGCATGTCCCAACCAGTCTAGGCCTTTTTGATCCCCGCTTAGTGCTTCGTAGCTTTTATTGAGCCCTTCAAAAATAGACTCAAAATTAGAGATATTCTTCCTCTCTTGAAGAAGTTGAATGTCTTCATCGATTACTAAATTCGCCTTCTCTATTTCTTTATGCTGAAACAGTAAAAGGTCTAAGCGATGAGCCATTTCCTGCTCATTCTCACTTAATTCCTTTAGTTTTCGTTTAAGTTCGGTATATTGCTTATAGATGTCTCTATATTCTGTTAAAGCCTCATCAACCACTTCTCCCCCGTACTGATCAAGCAAAGAAAGGTGTAGTTCCGAATTCATAAGCTCTTGATGCTCATGCTGTCCGTGAATATCCATTAATGTTCTGCCAACTTCACGAAGAATGGAAATAGTCACTAACTTTCCGTTGATTCTACAGACACTTTTTCCATTACTCAAAATATCTCTTCGTAAAACAACCATACCTTCTGTGGCATCAATGCCAAATTCTTTAACTTTATCATAACAAGGATGAACATCTTCTAATAAAAAAAGCCCTTCAATCTCTGCTTTATTCTCACCGTACCTAACAAATTCTGCAGATCCACGACCACCAACGAGTAGATGAATGGCATCGATGATAATGGACTTACCAGCACCAGTTTCTCCTGATAAAACTGTTAAGCCTTTTTCAAATGAAATAGAGAGTGATTCTATAATTGCGAAATTTTTTATTGATAATTCAGCTAACATATAATCTCACCTTAGACTTTATTTTTAAATCGTTTACAGCATGTCTAAGAAGCGTTTTGAAATAATTTCAGTATCTTCTGGCGTTCTACAGATAATAAGGATTGTATCATCTCCGCAAATTGTTCCTAAAATGTCATCCCAGTCTAGATTATCAATTAGGGCACCAATTGCATTTGCATTACCAGGCATTGTTTTCATAACCAACATATGACCAGCACTGTCTATTCTAATGAATGCATCCATAAGTGACCTTTTAAGCTTCTGTAGCGGATTAAACCGTTGGTCTGCTGGTAGGCTATACTTGTATCTTCCGTCCAACATAGGTATTTTAACAAGGTGAAGTTCCTTTATATCTCTTGATACGGTTGCTTGGGTTACATTAAAGCCACCATTTTTTAAGATATCCACTAGTTCGTCCTGTGTTTCGATATCATTGTTTGCAATGATTTCTCTAATCTTAATATGTCTTTGACCTTTATTCATTTTCTCACCTCACCATTATTCAAAAATGTTGTATGTTTATACCTGTTATGTTATATGAAATTTGAAAAAAAGTACATTTTTTTCGGTATTTTTTCCTATTTTTGTCGAAGTATGTTGTCTAAATAGGGATAGTAAAACTTGCCTGTTGATTTCCGCTGAAGGACCTCGCTTTCCGAGGGCGGTCCGTGAGCCTCCTCGGCGATTTGCGCCTGTGGGGTCTCACTTTGACGCGCTACTCCCGCAGGAGTCTCGTACCTTCAGGGGAAATCAACATAGTATTAAAGTTACCTAAAGTATTAAATAGAAAAAAAAGAGAATAACGATAAACGTCATTCTCCTGTTGTTTCTTTATTTGCTTTTAATGTTGCATGGGCTTCGGCAACTATGGTTTCTACTGATTTTTTTAGTTGTTTTTCTCCAGTTTCCTTGTGTCCAGTCCAGTGTAGATGTAGAAGGAATTCGATGTTACCATCGCCACCGGTTATTGGTGAGAAGGACGCATTTTTACAATCATAGCCCTGTCCAATTGAGAAATCGATGATCGTTGAGAGTACTTGTTCGTGTACTTTTGCATCTCGTACGATTCCTTTTTTTCCGACTTGCTCTCTGCCTGCTTCGAATTGGGGTTTTACGAGAGCAACTACATCACTGTCAGCTACTAAAAGTGTTTTTAAAACTGGTAAAATTAGTTTCAAGGAAATAAAGGAAACATCAATTGAAGCAAATTGTGGCATTCCTTTACTTAAGTCGGCCGGTGTGACATATCGAAAGTTTGTCCTTTCCATTACAACCACACGCTCATCCTGACGAAGTTTCCAAGCCAACTGATTATATCCTACATCTACTGCATAAGACATTAATGCACCATTTTGGAGGGCGCAATCCGTAAAACCTCCCGTAGATGAACCAATATCCAATAGGATTTTGTTTGAAATATCGAGAGAAAACTCCTTCAAGGCCTTTTCAAGCTTTAACCCTCCCCTACTAACATAGGGAATGACATTTCCTTTTACCGTAAGCTGGATATCTATTTCTACTTTTTCTCCTGGCTTATCTAACCTAACCTCGTTTGAATAAACAAGCCCTGCCATAATGGTACGTTTTGCTTTTTCACGCGTTTCAATTAATCCACGCTCAACCAGAAGTACATCAAGTCGTTCTTTTTTAGTACCCATTCTTTTTTCAAGCCCTCTTTTGTTTTATAGGTGTTATTTTACGGATTCGATTGATAACTTCTTCAGTCGTTAATCCAATCTCTTCTAACAGAGCATTCACGCTACCATGTTCAATAAATTTATCGGGAATACCCATTCTATCTATTACAGACTGATAGTGATGATCGTGGGCAAATTCTAATACCGCACTACCAAACCCACCTTGTAATACTGCTTCTTCAAGTGTTAAAACTGGAATGTTCTGAGCAAAGATCTCATGAAGCATAGTCTCATCCATTGGTTTGATGAATCTTGCATTTATCACTTTTACTGAAAAGTCTTCCTTTTCAAGTTGTTCAGCAGCCTCTAGCGCCATCGGAATGGTTGTACCAAAGGTAAGAATAATTGCATCTTCACCCTCTTTTACTACTTCCCATGAGCCGATTGGAATTGTTTTTAGCTCATCGTCCATTTTAACACCTAGTCCATTACCTCTTGCATAACGAAGTGCAATAGGACCATCATCATACTTTAATGCTGTATAAACTAAATGTTGACCCTCATTTTCGTCCTTTGGCATCATAAGAACCATATTAGGAATATGACGCATAAACGCAATATCAAACACACCTTGATGTGTTTCTCCATCTGCACCTACCAGCCCGGAACGGTCTATTCCGATAAAAACATTTAAGTTTTGCCTACAAATATCGTGAACAACTTGATCGTATGCACGTTGTAAGAATGTTGAATATATCGCTAAAAAAGGCTTCATATTTTGGGTTGCTAGTCCAGCTGCCATTGTGGTTGCATGTTGTTCGGCAATCCCTACGTCAAACATTCGGTCCGGGAATTCCTGAGCAAATTTTTCGAGCTTTGAACCAACAGGCATTGCAGGAGTTACAGCAACTATTCGTTCGTCCTCTCTAGCTACCTTTCTGACTGTTTCACTTACTAAAGCACTCCATGCTGGAGCTGTAGTAGTTGATTTAACGAAGTCCCCTGTCTCAATTTTATAAGGACCCGTACCGTGCCAAGTCCCAATCGTATCAGATTCAGCAGGGTGATAGCCTTTACCCTTCTTTGTTATAACATGTAAAAGCACTGGACCTTTTGTCTTTTTAGCATATTGAAGGTTACTAAATAAGTCTTCAAAGTTATGTCCATCAACTGGTCCTAAGTAAGTAAAGCCGAGTTCTTCAAAGAATACACCTGAAACTAGTAGATACTTGAGGCTATCCTTCACACGTTCAGCTGTTGTCGCAAGCTTTCCACCAACCGCTGGTATTTTTTTAAGTAGCATCTCTAGTTCATCTTTAACCCAATGGTATTTCCCTGCAGTACGTAAGCGACCTAATACTGAATGTAGTGCACCAACATTCGGTGCAATTGACATTTCATTATCATTTAAGATAACAATCATATCTTTCTTTTCATGTCCAATATGATTTAATGCTTCTAGTGCCATCCCGCCTGTTAATGCACCATCGCCGATAATTGGAATAACAAATTCCTTGGATTTCTTCAGATCTCTTGCAACCGCCATTCCCATTGCTGCAGATAAAGAAGTTGAACTATGGCCTGTTTCCCAAACATCATGCTCACTTTCAATACGCTTTGGAAACCCACATAATCCTTTATATTGTCTTAATGTATCAAATTCACAGGCTCTACCTGTAAGAATCTTATGAACATACGATTGATGACCAACATCCCAAAGAAACTTGTCTTTTGGACTCTCAAACTCCTTATGTAGTGCAATTGTTAATTCAACTACACCTAAATTAGGACCTATATGCCCTCCAGTAGCTGAAAGCTTCTCAATTAAAAATTGACGGATCTCAGAGCTAAGCTTTTCTAGCTGCTCATTGTTCATACTTTTTAGGAATTGAGGGCTTTTTATTGATGAAAGATCCAAATAGACCACTCACTTTCATTTAATTTCATTGTAATTTCCAATTAATTGAATCGATTTTAGTTCATTTTAATATAACTTTTTCTAATTGTAAAAATAGCCGTTAACACCTGCGTGATAACGGCAATTCTAAGTATATTGACATCAATCTGTTTTCACTATTTAAATAAAGATAATAGTTGCCGTATACTAATAGAATTTACCACTATGAGTATACCATAAACATTTTCTTGCCTCAATTTAATCCTTAATGATTACGTGTAGCAATCAAATCGCAAATCTTTAAAAGCTTATCTGTATTTTCTAACTCTATGCTAGCTAATATGTTTTTTGCTTCATCAATATGAAATGTTAACTTATCCTTCGCGCCTTCCATTGTAAGTAGAGATGGATAGGTACTTTTTTCATTAAGCTGATCACTGCCAACACGTTTACCTATATTCTCCTCAGTACCTTCAATATCAAGAATGTCATCTCTAATTTGAAAAGCTAGCCCAATGTGATAAGCAAAGCTTTCTAATTTTTGAATTTGGTCATTTCTTGCCTTTGAAAGAATAGCACCAGCAATTACACTAAACGCTAGCATCTTCCCTGTTTTATGGATATGGATATACTCTAACTCTTCTAAGCTTAAGTTCTTCCCTTCTCCCTCCATATCAGCAATTTGACCGCCTACCATCCCTTCAGGCCCTGCTGCCTTTGCTAGGTTAGTAATAAGGTCTAGCTTCATTTGTGGTGTAACCTCTGAATGATCCATATCTGATATCAGTTGAAAACTGTATGTAAGCAGTCCATCTCCCGCTAATATTGCATTTGCTTCTCCAAATACCTTATGATTTGTCGGTTTTCCCCTTCTTAAATCATCATCGTCCATACTTGGTAAATCATCATGGATAAGAGAATAGGTATGAATCATTTCAATTGCACAGGCAACAGGTAAGCCAATTTCGAAACAATTTTTGAAACTATCAAGGGTAGCAAATAATAATAATGGTCTTATTCTCTTACCCCCAGCTTTTAGTGAATACATCATCGCTTCTTTTAATACTTCTGGTGAATGCAAGCGTTCAATCATAACAGGAAGACTTGCTTCAATCATCTCTTTATTTTGAGCAAGGAACTTTTCAAAATCTGATGTGGTCACTCTATTCATCCCCCTGAATAGTGAAGGGCTCTAGCTTTCCATCTTCGCGTAAAATTTGATCCATTTGTTTCTCAACGTTTTGAAGCTTATCATGACACAGCTTTGATAATTTCATTCCTTCTTGAAAGTAACTAATCGCTTTTTCAAGAGGAACATCGCCTTCTTCTAATCGTTCTACAATCTCTTCTAACTTTTCCATGGCATCTTCAAATGTCATTTGTTTTTCTTCAGTCATGTAATGTCCTCTCCTCTACACCAACAACTTTACAATCAATTTTACCATCCTGTAACTGTACGCTTAAAGACTCCCCAGCTTTTACACCCTTCACACTCTTCACCAGTGCTTCCTGCTGATCATATACCAGACTGTAGCCTCGTTCCATTATCTTCAAAGGACTTAATGCCTCTAATTTTGAAAGGGTAGAAGAAAACATAAATTGTTTTTGATTTACAATTTGTTTCACTTCTTTTTGCAATATTTTCTTAACCTGCAAGAAACGTTCATTTGCCTTTTTGATTTGCTCCTCAGGGTGATTATGTTCAAGTCGAACGGATAACCGTTCAAATTTCTCCTGGTTTCTTTCTAAGTTTCTCGTTCCCGCTCTTTCTAATCGTTCGTATAGGCGGTCAAGCTGTTGTTCCTTTTGTACATAAAGATTTTTTGGATGCCTGAAAGCATAGGAATTTTGTAATTTATTAAACCGTTCTTGTTCATAGCCAATTGTGGACTTAAGTGCTCTAATTAAACGTGTTTTCCTTGATAAAAGCTTATCCGCTAAATCTACCATATGTGGTACTGCAAGCTCAGCAGCTGCAGTCGGGGTTGGTGCACGTAAATCCGCCACAAAATCTGCTATTGTAAAATCAGTCTCGTGTCCGACAGCTGATATTACTGGAACTTCGGATTTAAAAATTTCCCTGGCAACGACTTCTTCATTAAATGCCCACAGTTCTTCTATAGATCCTCCACCTCTACCAACGATTAAAACGTCTAAGTAACCTAAGTTATTTGCTGTAGAAATGGCATTAGCAATAGAAGAAGGAGCGTTTTGTCCTTGAACTAAAGCAGGGAGGATAATCACTTTCCCGATTGGATAACGCCTCTTTATGGTAGTTAAAATATCTCGTATAGCTGCACCTGTTGGCGAAGTAATGACTCCAATATATGTTGGGAATTTTGGGATTGGTTTTTTATAATCTGAATGAAATAGACCTTCTTGTTCTAGCTGTTTTTTTAGCTGTTCGAAGGCTAAGTATAAATTACCAATCCCATCAGGTTGCATCTCTTTTACATAAATTTGATAATTTCCATTACTTTCAAAAACAGAAATTTCTCCCCTAATTAGCACCTTCATGCCATCCTCAGGTGTGAATTTCATGTTACGGTTTTGGCCAGAAAACATGACTGCTTGTATTCTGGCATTTTGGTCCTTTATCGTAAAATACATATGCCCACGACTGTGGGCCTTAAAGTTCGAAATTTCCCCCTTCACTAATACATCCTGAAGGTGTGGATCAACATCAAATTTACGTTTTATGTATTTGGTTAAAGCTGTAACGGTTAGGTACCTAACTTCACTCATAAAAAAACCCCTTGAGAGCCTATATATTACTCATTTGCTCTGAACTTGTTTTTGCTGATAAAATTGTATTGTAAAGTAGCATTGTAATTGTCATTGGACCAACCCCACCTGGGACAGGTGTAATGTACCCGGCAACATGACTTGCATCTTCAAATAACACATCGCCAACAAGTTTTCCTGTATCGAGACGATTAACGCCTACATCAATTACCACTGCACCTTCTTTTATATATTCACCATCGATAAAGTGGGCTTTACCTACTGCTACAATAAGAATATCCGCTTGTTTTGTGATTTCTTTGAGATTCGTTGTTCTTGAATGACAATAAGTAACAGTAGCATTTTCCTTTAAGAAAAGTTGTCCTACTGGCTTACCAACTATATTACTTCTACCAATAACGACCACATGTTTTCCAGCAATCGGTATTTGTTTTGATTTAACCATTTCTACAATTCCAAATGGTGTACAAGGTAGAAACGCGTCTTGACCTGTCATCATTCTGCCTACATTTATTGGGTGAAATCCATCTACATCTTTATTAGGTGAAATATGCTCGATAACAGCCAATTCATTAATGTGTTTTGGTAAAGGTAATTGTACAAGAATTCCGTGCACTTCTGGATCATTGTTCAGCTTTGTTATTTCGTTTAGTAAATTCGTTTCAGTCATGGTTTCTGGAAATTCGAGTAATGTGGAATGTATTCCTGTGTCATTACAAGCTTTTTGTTTTGCTGTAACATATGATCTAGATGCGGGGTTATCTCCTACTAAAATTACAGTTAATCCTGGTATGATTCCTGTTTCTTTTAAACGTAGTACGTCTTCTGAAATTCTACCTCTTATTTCTGCTGCAACCTCTTTACCACTAATAATTTGAGCTGTCATCTGAATCTCTCCCTATATGTATTGTATTTTTTATATAAAAACTTACAAAGACAGATGAAACTAGACTAACTAAACAAATCTTTATATTGCACTCTTAATAAAGTCCGTTGATTTCCGGTCCAGGCACTTGCTTTCCGCGGGGAGGAAGTCGAGCCTCCTCAACCTTCGGTCTGCGGGGTCTCGACCTTTCCTCTACTTCCCGCAGGAGTCAAGTGCCTTCCCCTCCAATCAACTTAGAGCCTGAAATTTAAACAACAAACCATACGAAAGAGCATTTATAATGTTTCTTTTACTTTTGATAAGATACTATTAATAAAGCGACTTGAACTGTCATCCCCAAATGTTTTTGCTAGTTCGATTGCTTCGTCCATGCTTACGTTTACTGGTATTTCCTCGATATATTTCATTTCAAAAATGGCCATGCGGAGTAAGGAACGATCTACATTAGCTACGCGCTCTAGTGTCCATTTCTCCAAGTTAGCACGTAGTATGGTATCTATCTCTTCTTTGTTTTCAACTACCCCTAAAACAAGCTGCTCTAGAAAAGGATCGCTTTCTTCCCCTTCCATTAACACATTTGTGATAACTTCTCTTGGGTCATTGTCACTTAAATCTATTTGAAATAGAGCCTGTAGTGCTCTTTCTCTTGCTGTACGTCGTTTCATTTACTCTTTTCTCCTTTATGTACGAAGTTTGTCGACTATTCCACTTTAGATAATAGCATATTTTTCTTTTATAATAAAATAGGGGTCAACGCAAAATGCGCAGACCCCCATAGGTTAATAAATTTTGTTTACATTTCTTGTTCGTATTGCTGCTCTTGCTTTTGGTTTTCAAACAATACACCAACAACATGAATATTAACTTCGTCGATTTCTAGTGCCGTCATATTTAACAGTGCTTGACGAATATTATCTTGAACCTTTTGAGCAACGTTAGGAATAGAAATCCCAAACTTCATTGCACAGAAAACATCAATTGTAATACCGTTATCTGTTAAATCTACTTTTACACCTTTACCGTGATTCTTCTTACCAAGTCTTTCAGCTACACCAGATGCAAAATTTCCTCTCATCTGTGCTACGCCATCTACTTCAGAAGCTGCAATTCCTGCGATAACTTCAATCACTTCTGGTGCAATTTCAACTTTACCTAAGCTATTGTTACCTTGATTCATTTCTAACACGTTATTCTCTGACATAACTAGCACCTCCAGTAATAGTTTATGACTTCATTACCTCATATAATTCAAGAAACTTTGTATTAAAGTGACCATCTACAAACTTTTCATGATTTAGTAGCTTTAAATGAAACGGGATTGTCGTGTGAACACCAGGACCTTCAATGACAAATTCACTTAATGCACGCTTCATTCTAGCAATTGCTTCTTCTCTAGTTGCACCGTATGTAATTAATTTTGCAACCATCGAATCGTAAAATGGTGGAATCACATAGCCTGGATATACTGCTGAATCAACACGAACTCCTAATCCACCAGGAGGTAAGTACATTTCAATTTTTCCAGGTGAAGGCATGAAATTCTTTTCAGGATTCTCTGCATTTATCCTACACTCAATCGACCAACCAGTAAAGGTTACATCTTCTTGCGTAATAGATAACTTTTCATTAGAAGCCACTTTAATTTGTTCCTTAATTAGGTCAACGCCCGTAACCATCTCTGTTACAGGGTGTTCTACTTGAATACGAGTGTTCATCTCCATGAAGTAGAATTTATTTGCATTGTGATCGTAAATAAACTCAACTGTTCCAGCACCAGAATAATTAACTGCTGCTGCTGCCTTAACAGCAGCTTCTCCCATTTTTTCTCTTGTCGTAGCATCAAGAGCTGGAGATGGAGTTTCCTCAACCAACTTTTGTAATCGGCGTTGAATGGAGCAATCACGTTCACCTAAGTGTATCACATTTCCGAAATTATCTGCTAATACTTGTATTTCAACATGACGGAAATCCTGTATGTACTTTTCAATATATACACCTGGATTTCCAAATGCAGTGGCTGCTTCTTGTTGAGTTATATTGATTCCTTTTACTAACTCTTCCTCTGTTTTAGCAACGCGGATCCCTTTTCCACCGCCACCTGCAGTTGCCTTAATGATGACAGGATAACCCATCTCGTTAGCCAAAGCAATTGCTTCATCTGTATCCTTAATAATCCCTTGTGAACCTGGAACAATCGGTACACCCGCTTGCTTCATCGTTTCACGAGCTACGTCTTTTGTCCCCATTTTTGAAATAGCTTCAGGACTAGGCCCAACAAATGTAATATTACATTCACGACAAAGCTCCGCAAAGTCTGCATTTTCAGCCAAAAATCCATAACCCGGATGAATAGCTTCACTTTCAGTAAGCTTTGCTACACTAATGATATTCGTAACATTTAGATAGCTATCTTTTGAGGCAGTAGGCCCGATACAATAGGCTTCATCTGCAAGTTGGACATGAAGGGCTTCACGATCTGCTTCAGAAAAAACAGCAACTGTTTCTATACCTAATTCTTTGCACGCTCGAATAATCCTAACGGCAATTTCTCCTCTGTTTGCAATTAACAATTTTTTAATCATAGCAGTCTCCCTTTATTCAGGTTTAACTAGGAATAGTGGTTGTCCGTACTCTACTAATTGTCCATTTTTCACTAAAATCTCAACTATTTCTCCATTAACTTCCGCTTCAATTTCATTGAAAAGTTTCATAGCTTCCACAATACAAACAACTTTATTCGTATTTACGCGGTCTCCAACCTTAACATAGTTTTCGGTATCAGGTGATGGAGCTGCATAAAAAGTTCCTACCATTGGTGAAGTTATTTTATGTAAGTTTTCTGTTGATGCTGCTTCTACCGATTTTGGAGCCTCTGCTTGTACAGCTACAGGTGCTGCCACAGCAGTAGGTGCTTGTTGAACAGTTTCCTGAACAGCTGCTGGAGCTTGTTGTACTTCTTGATTTACATGTTTCATTACTGACCCAGTATTGTCGTTATGTTTTTTCATTTTAATTTTTGAGCCATCATGTTCGAAAGTAAACTCATCAATAGAAGATTGGTCTACAAGTTTAATTAGTTCGCGTATTTCTTGAATTTTAAGCATCCATTACACTCCTTAGTTCATATCGATCCATCTTACTTTAAGAATACCATATTTTAAAATTAAATGTTAGTATTAGTACCACCTACTAATATGATACGATACTATCTTCAATGAATTCAATAGCAATATGTTAGTCTAGTTGAATTTACCTAAAATTTATTAAGTAATTTGGAAACGCTTTCCTATTTCAATCATATTTCAACATTTTTTGTAAAAAAAAGAAGGATTGTTTACAAATTAGTCGAAATTATCCATCAATAATTAATTTGTATTGTGGAGGAGTGTTTCATGTTTTCTCTTGAAAAAATGAAAATAGAGGATTTAATTCGTAAAAATGGGCTAGTTGTTAAAGCAACCTTCGTATCTGTTATTCTAGCTGCCATTGTTGATATTGCATTAGGAAAAGAACTTGCTCTCATTTTATCTATTATTATTGGAGGATTTATCGGAGTTTCAGTAGTTGCTTTTCTGCATTACACAAATCGTTTTATAACAGCCATTCCGTACATCGCCATTTTGTTTGTAGCAACTGTCATCTTTACAATTATGCAAAGTAGTATCTCGCCAACAGCTTATTTTCTCGTTTATTTTATTTTAGCTACGTCTGCCATTTACATGAAGCGCTCTACTCTCTTTCTTGGAGCTGGTTTGGGGTTACTAATATTAACTGTTTTTACCTATTTGCATCATTCTGAACTAGTGTTAGAAACAAAAAATTATGGAACCATCTATCTCCTATTTTTACTAGTAACAATTCTACTATCCTTTCAATTAAAAATGGCTGACCAGTTGTCTAAAAATATCTTGTTAGCTCAGTCAAAGACTGAGGAAATGCTTGTTAATGACTTAGAAAGAAGGAAGCAACTAGAGGATCATACTGCGATTATCTCTACAACCATTAAACAAGTGAGTAATCAAAGTAAGGAAAGTTACTTTGCATCTGAGAAAATGGACACTGCTATTTCTGAAATCGCATCAGGCGTACAAAATCAAACAAGCACAATTTATGACATTACAAACTCATTAGAGCACGCTAATCAATTGGTTGTTCAAATGGTAAACTCTGCTTCTGAACTAAAAAATAAAGCTGAATATACATCAAACATTTCTTCAGATGGAACTAAAGTTACAAAAAGCTTACTAGATGCAATTACCTCATTCAACACACTATTACTAGAAATGAATCGCAAAATTGGGAGTTTGGCAACTAAAATTCAAGAGACGTCGCATTTTACAGTGTCTATTCAGGAAATTGCCTCACAAACAAATTTACTAGCTTTAAATGCCTCAATTGAAGCAGCACGTGCTGGGGAAAGTGGAAAAGGATTTGCGGTTGTTGCAAGTGAGGTTCGTAAACTTGCAGAGCTAACTGCAAAAACAGCATCCCAAATCTCGGATAATTTATCGAATGTCATTTCTGAGACAAAGGAAACACAAGAAAACATGGAAATGACTTCTAAGAATATGAGTGAAAATTTAAATTTGGTAAAACAAACAGATCTAGCTTTCTCACAAATTAGTAGCTCCATCGATGAATTAAAAGACGATATCCTTGGATTTGACGGATTAAGTAGCTCTATCGAAAAAACAACAAATTCTATTGGTATAGCAGTAAATGAATTTAGTAGTATTATTCAAGAGGCAAATGCTACCTTAGAAGAAATAGCTTCAACAATTACAGAACAGACAAAACAACATTATGATTTATCAGAGTCTGCTTCCAAGACAGATAAATCTGTACAGCAATTATTACAGTTGTATAAAGATTAACGAAGAAAACCGGCAATAATGTTTGCCGGTTTCTTTACGTTTTATTATTCAGCAGGCTCGAAAGTTACAGCTACATCTTGTAGCTCACCTAACTCACTTGCAACTAGTAATAAAATATCGTTTGCAGCTGCATTGTTATGCTCTTTTGCCTTAACTGTAATTCTTACTTTACCACCGTCAGCTCTTACTAGAGCGTCAGCATAACCTTTGCTTTTAATTAGTGTTTCAATTGTTGACTCTTTAATTGCGATTTCTGTTAACTCTTGCATTTTTTCCATAGCCATGTTTTTCTCTTCAGCAGAAACTTCACTTGAAGCTACAACAGCTGTTAGTTGCTCTCTTAACTCAGCTCTCTTATCCTCAATATCCATACGAAGTTGTGCAAATAGCTCATCACTAGAGATTGTTGAAATAGCAGTTCCATCTTCAGCTTCTTCAATTGTTACTTCCATACCTTCTTCGCCTTCAGCTGTTGTTGTTACATCTGTATTTTCTGCAGTTTCATTCACACCTTCTTGTTCAAATGCAAAATCCTCTGGTGCACCTTCTGGAGACGTAATGTAATAGACTGATAGAACCACCACTAAACTTAACATTGTTAATAACCAAACTGTTTGCTTTTTTAATAACATTTATGATTCCCCCTTAGACTTTTTAGGTAAAACTGCCACTCTATGACTAGGTACATCTAGTGCTCTCGTAACAGCCTCTACCACCATTTTTTTTATTTGAATGTTGTCAACCCCTTTGGCGACAACAAGTACACCCCTAATGGCTGGCTTTTCAATTTTAATAACAATTGGTGTTTCTTCTTCACCTTGCCTAATAATGACAACTTGCTCATCCTTCGACAGATCCTCTACCTTACGTTTTCCACCCTCACGATCGGTTTCATCCGTCGATTGGCTGTTAGTAATAGTATTGGTTTGTAAAACCTTCGTTTCCGTGGCATCAACATTAACGACCACAGATACATCACTCACACCTACAATTGTTTCCAATGCTTCTTTTAGCTGGTTCTCATAGCGAACCTCGTATTCAGAAATAGCCGCTTGCTCTAAATCTTTTTTCTGTCCAAATGTTGGCTCATCTACGCTTTCTTGTTTTGTTACTGGCATAGAAGATTGGGGTTGATTATTGCTGTTCAATAAATTACTAACTAGCATAAACCCAATACCCAGTGCTAAAACGAGTAGCAAATAATGATACTTAGGTGGCTTTTTTGTTGGAGGATCGGACTGATCTTCTTTTGATTGATTAAACATCTTTTTAATTGTTTCTAAAAATCCTTGTTCCTTCCCCATTTGCTATTTCTTCCCCCCTTCCACAGATACGACTATTTGTTCTGGATTAGATCCCCAAATACTAGCTAGATAACTAGCAATTTCTTTTACAATTGGTTGATTGGTTTCAATTTGTGTCTGTTTGGAGGTGTCAATAATAACTGGCTTTACAACCGCAACCGCATTTGGATCTTTGTCTAGCTTTGAGAGAACTACCTCGATTGAGCTCAAATCATCGGGTGAGGTAATCTCTATGCTTTCTTCTTTTGGAAAAAGAAGTACCTTTTCAACAGTCAAACCATATTCCTGCACCATCTCCTCTTCCACTTCAGTTTTCATTTGGACAGCCATTTCTTCTAAAATATATGCACGGTTTGAGGCTTGTATTTCTTTTTTCTTAATTTCTATTAAATTTTCTATATTTTTTTCATTATTTTGCGGTGAAACCCTTAAACTAGCGAAGGTTTGTTCGAAATCCTGAGTCAAAAGCTGGAAAAGTGGTGTTAAGATAATCACGATAAGCAATAAACCAACTACCATCTTTACATATTTTTGCATACTAGAATTTGGTAGAAGCATTTCAACGACGGTTGCTAGTAGGATAAAAAGAATAATATTTGTAATCCAATCTGCTAAAAATTCCACTCTTCCACCTCCTTCACTATCGGACCATCATTGTCAGGTTCCCAGCAGCAATAATCACTGTCATACTTAAGAAAAACATGAGAGATACAATTGCAAGTGCAGCAAAAATATAGATGACACTTTTACTAATAATATCTAGACACGCAATAACCGGTCCCCCACCTAATGGTTGTAACAAAGCGGCAGCAATTTTATAGATTAAGGCTAAAGACAATATCTTAATTGCCGGAAAGGCAGCTAATAACAAGAGAATCGCTACTCCCACGATACCTACTGTATTTTTTAATAGGACGGATGCACTGATAATTGTGTCAGTAGCATCTGTAAACATTCGTCCAATGACAGGTACAAAGTTTCCAGTAATAAATTTGGCTGTTCGAATGGTAATTCCATCCGATACAGCTGCAGATGCCCCTTGTACGGAAATAACACCTAAGAAGATTGTCAAAAACGTTCCTAATAAACCTATACTAATATTTCGTATTAACTGTGCGAGCTGGGTCACCTTGTAATGATCACTCAATGTACTCACAATACTTAGTAATGCTGATAAAAAGAGAAGAGGCAACACGACATATTGAATTAGTAATCCACTCGTGTTCATTAAGAAAATAATAATTGGATGAAAGAAGGCTGCTGATATAAGTCCACCTGATGAGGCCATTAATGCAAGCAATAGTGGCACTAACGCGAGAATAAAATTCGTCATTGTTGAGATGGCTTCTTCAGCATAAGAAATGGCTACTCTAAAACTATTTAATGCAATGATTATTAGCACCATATACACTAATGCATATGCGACTTTGCTTACTGTACTTTTCTCAAATGAATTTTGTAATGTTTGGAGAAACATGCTGAAAATGGTAAGCATAATCAATGTACTTAAGAGTTTTCCATTCGCTAACAATTCATAGAATAGATATTTAAGAAATCCAATGAGCCATTCTTTAATTGAGAATTTCTTTTCTCCACTTATGAAGTCGACTAAACTTCCTTTTTGACTCTCTGGTAGAAAACCACCATATACGGTAGTGATTTCTTCCCAATATCGTTTAATTTCTTCAATTCCAAGCTTTTCTAATTGTTTATCTACTAGATCCTGCTGTGGGGGAGAAGCTTGTACATTGTCTGGAATAAAAAATAGTAAGAATACTAACATAGGTAGAATGACTGTAAGAGCTCGCTTCAACGTATCACCCCCAGATTTTAAAGAAGCAGTGGTGCCTAATCACGTTTATCTAGGTATTAGACCAATGATTGTTTCGATGATGACAGTAAGGATTGGTATTGCCATTGCCAATATTAATATTTTTCCACCTAATTCAATTTTAGAAGCGATCGCACCTTGGCCCGCATCTTTCGTAATTTGCGCTCCAAACTCGGCGATGTAGGCAATACCGATGATTTTTAAAATTGTCTCAACATATACCATGTTGACATTTGCATTTAATGCTATTTTTTCTAGCATTCTTATAATCTCGTATACTTGATCAATTAAAAATAAAAAAATGACGCAACCAACAAATACAACGAGCATAAAAGCAAAAGTGGGCTTTTGTTCTTTAACGATTAATGCTAGGAAAGTTGCTATTAATCCTAGTCCTACGATTTGAAGAATTTCAATGACAGAGCCCCCCTTTATCCCTGAAAGAGAAACACAGCTTTTATCTTTTTAAATAAATCATCAACAATTGTTGCTACCATGAAGAGAATATATATAAAGCCCAGTAGAGTAACCCATTGAGCATACTCTTTCTTTCCCATCTGATCCAAAATTGTGTGGAGAAATGCAACTACAATTCCAACACCCGCTATCTGAAAAATGATATTTACATCGACTCCCATTTGCTCTTCTCCCCCTAATACCTACATCAATAAAATCACTAGCAAAAGCCCTGTTAAAAAGCCTAAACTTTTGACCATCTTTTCATAACGTGCCTGCTTTTCTCTAGCTTCACTTTCTTCCCTCTCTAAATGTGTAAGAGCTAGAATGATATGCTTTTGTTGTGCATTTCGGTCATGCTGACCAAGTGTTTCACCAAACTGTTTCAAAACCTCTTGTTCACCTTGCTTCAAAGCGGTGAACTTCCAAACTTCCTCCAAGCTTTTATCCCATGCCTGCTTCACACTTGTCTCACCATCAATTAGTTTTTTGGCAAACCCCTCAAAAAACCAAGTTAATGGTTTAGGCATCTGCTTAGCCAGATGAATCGCTGCTTCATGCAAAGGAACATGTCCATACATAATTTCAGCCTCCAATGCTTGAAGTGCAGCTTTTAGCTGTCTAAGTTGACGTGGCCGCTCACTTAAATGTCTTGCTGCTTCAAATCCCGTCCAAGTAGCTGCAACTAAAATAATGATTGCACCGAGTAATTTCATTCTATGTCACTCTCACTTCATTCAATATATGACCCGCTTCATTTAAAATATTTTTTACAGTTCCAGGTCCTTGTGATCGTGTCAATTCTATGAACCGCTCGAATACACCAATTTCTAATAGGGGTCTTAGAGATGGTCGCTTGTAAAGATCACTTAGTTGATGCCCATGAACTGTTACCACCATGCTAACCCCTGCGTTTACAGCTTCTAATATGGCTTCACTATCTTCAACTCGTCCAATTTCATCAACAACGATGACATCTGGACTCATAGAACGAATCATCATCATCATTCCCTCAGCTTTCGGACATGAATCTAATACATCGATTCGATTACCCAATTGATGCTGCGGAATTCCCTTTACACAGCCTGCGATCTCTGACCGCTCATCGACTATACCAACTTTTTTTGAACTGATACCAAATTGTGGTTCACCACAGCTTATTGCTCGGGCAATATCACGAAGCAATGTCGTCTTTCCAGTCTGAGGTGGTCCGATAATCATCGTGTTTTTCCAATCGTCATTGTATAAATAGGGGAGGAGCGAATTTGCAATCCCAATTTTTTGTTTTGCAATTCGTATATTAAAGGAGGTCACATCACGGATTACCTTTACCCGTGCGTTTTCAGTTATGACCTTCCCAGCTAGTCCAACCCTATGGCCACCTTGAATGGTGACATAGCCACGCTTTAATTCCTCTTCAAGAGTATAAATTGAATAGTGGCTTAGCTTATTTAGAAGTTGCATTCCATCTTCAGGTGTGATGATATACTTATGAAAATGGGGGTTGCCACTAATGATGACTTCAAGTGGCCTTGAAACCCTAACGCGTACCTCCTCAATTCTTTCCTGTTCGGAAAGAGAGTAAGACATGAGCTGTGACGAAATTGATTTTGGCAACACACTTAGGACTTCTTCCATTCCTTCCACTCCTTTAAAAATCCTATTGTTACTTCAATTTATGCAGGCTTGGCCACATTATTACACTTTCTTAACCTTAGAGAGCTAGTTTCACTTATTTATAGATTCCAAATAGAATGAGAGCTACACCTAGTCCAACAAAGAAAAGCTTAGAAAAAGAGAGATCATCAGCCACAGAAAGTAAGCCAATTGTCATTGTTGTAACCAAGACGACTGGTCCCACAATGGCAAGAAGTGCATTAATCGCAAGTGCCTTTTTGGGATCATTAAAAATTAACATTAGAATTGCAGCCGTAATCTCAAGTGTCCCTGACAATATTCGGAGTCCAGCCATTGATAAAACACTCGTTTCTATTAACGATATCCACCTTTTCATAACGTCCTCCACTTTCTTTAAGAGGTTGTTCAAACACATTTTGAACAAGCACTCATCCATCAAATTTTTCGTTTTGTACAACCTATGCAGAAAGAGAGGATTTAAGACGAGAAAATTTTAAGGATAGTAAAAAGACCTACTGGTGGGGTAGGTCTAAACAGATTACTCATTATTCAGATTTTAGTTGTATATTGTTGGTTATTCGCTAAAATCCACTCGCTTTCCGCGGGCGGTCCGGGAGCCTCCTCGTCGCTACGCTCCTGCGGGGTCTCCCTTTGACGCGCATCTCCCGCAGGAGTCTCGTGGATTTTAGCGAATAACCCCCACTTGAACAATGGTATAGGTGTAACTAAGTTATTTTTCGAATTTTACTTGTTACTAATCTTTTGAGTTTGATATTTTATCTTCTCCTATGGATTCTTAATACTTCATATTAAGTAATATAGTGGATTGGAGCGGAAGGCACTTGACTCCTGCGGGAAGTAGAGGAAAGGTCGAGACCCCGCAGACGGAACGTTGAGGAGGCTCGACTTCCTCCCCGCGGAAAGCAAGTGCCTGCAGCGGAAAGGAACGGTCAAAGTTCAAAGTGAAAAACAAAAAACCCATCAACTAGGATGGGTTCATTTAAAAGTTATTTAATTAAGCACGTGACACGTAAGAGCTGTCTGTTGTGTTGACAATTAGTACATCGCCTTCGTTGATGAAGAATGGTACGTTTACAGTTAAGCCAGTTTCCATGATTGCTGGTTTAGATCCACCAGAAGCAGTGTCACCTTTGATACCAGGCTCAGTTTCAGCAACTTTAAGTTCAACTGTGTTCGGAAGTTCCACTCCAAGAGTTTCAATTCCGAATGTCATAATATAAACTTCCATGTTTTCTTTTAAGAATTTCAACTCATACTCGATTTGGTTTGCCGGTAATTCAATTTGATCATATGTATCTGTATCCATGAATACATGTTGATCTCCGTTTGCATATAAGTACTGCATTTTACGGTTTTCGATTTGAGCTTTTGCTACTTTTTCACCAGCACGGAAAGTTTTCTCTTGTACAGAACCTGTTCTTAAATTACGTAACTTCGAACGCACGAATGCTGCGCCTTTACCAGGTTTTACGTGTTGAAAATCCATTACTCTCCAGATTCCACCATCCACTTCAATTGTTAAACCTGTACGAAAATCATTTACTGAAATCATGCAAAAAATCCTCCTAATGATTATGAATCCAAGAAAATCTATTTCTTAATTCATTTTATAAAATAATTAATTCTTTTGTAGAATAGGTAAGCGATTCATTGCCATTCGGTGTAATAACTGTATCATCCTCAATTCTTACGCCACCAAGACCTGCAACATAGATTCCTGGTTCAACTGTTACAACCATGCCTGGCTCTAATACGGCAGAATCTGCTTTCACAGATAGTGAAGGCTGCTCATGTACTTCCATTCCTAAACCATGACCAGTTGAATGTCCAAAATACTCTCCGTAGCCATGTTCTGTGATGTAATCACGAGTTAATGCATCAGCTTCTTTTCCTGTCATTCCTGGCTTAATACCAGCCATACCACGAAGTTGAGCTTCTAAGACAATATTATAGATTTTCTTAAGCTCTTCACTTGGTTCTCCTACAGCTAGTGTTCTCGTAATATCTGAACAATAACCTTTGTAATAAGCCCCAAAGTCTAACGTTACAAAATCACCTTTTTCGATGATTTTGTCACTAGCAACACCGTGTGGCAATGCAGAACGATAGCCTGAAGCAACAATAATATCAAAAGAAGAAGAAATCGCTCCATTTTTTCTCATAAAGAATTCAAGTTCATTTGATACATCTAGCTCAGTGATTCCCGCTCGAATATATTTAAGAATGTGAGAATAAGCCGCATCTGCAATCTCTGCTGCTTCCTTTAATATCTTAATCTCTGATTCAGACTTAATCAAGCGCAACTTTTCAATAGCACCAGAAACAGGAACAAATTCTGCATTTACTTCCTTTTCATACGCTTTATATGTAGCAAATGTTAAATCATCTTGTTCAAAGCCAAGCTTTTTAAGACCCATTTCAGCAGCCTGTTTTGCAACCTCTTCAATAATTGGGCCTTTATGCTGTACAATTTCAAAATGCTCAATTTGTTTATTTGCTTGTTCTACATATCTGAAATCTGTGATAAACACAGCTTTCGTTTCAGATACTAGTGCTACACCAGCGGTTCCTGTAAATTCTGTCATATAACGTCTGTTATAAGCATTTGTAATAAGTAATCCATCTACACTATGATTCTTAAAGCTTTCACGTAGTTTCTCTAATTTTAACATACTCCACTTTCCCCCCTAATTTTTCAAGCATCGCTAAAATTGCAACATTATAACCATATAGTCCTAACCCTACAATTTGGCCAACCGTGACGGGTGCAATAACCGATGTATGTCGAAACTCTTCACGGGCATGCACATTTGAAATATGAACTTCAATTGTCGGAATTGTAATACTTGCAATTGCATCGCGAATTGCATAGCTATAATGTGTAAAAGCGCCTGGGTTAATAATAACCCCATCATATGTATCGCCAGCCTCATGAATTTTGTCAATAATGACTCCTTCATGGTTTGATTGAACACAAACTAGGTTAATGCCAATCTGACTGGCAAAAAGTCTTAAATCCTTTTCTAAATCATCCAAAGTTGCATGACCATAAATATGAGGTTCACGTTTTCCTAAACGATTTAAATTAGGACCATTAATTAGAAGTATGCGCTTCATTATTATAAACTCCTTGTTAAAAAAAGAATGTTCAGTCAAAGAACATTCTAACATAAAACACTATTTATACCTAGCTATTTGACGTTACACTCTGTCCTTGTTTTTGGATATCGTTTACCTCAAATGAAATTGAATAACCTACAAAAACACCATATAAAAGGTATAGGCACACTGTTGTAATATTTGTGTTTCTGCCAAGTTCCCATACACTTTTTAGGTCTGGAAAAATAGGATTTAAAAGAAAGAATACAAATCCCCATAACGCTATACCAAATATCATACTCACCCAAATTTTTTCAAACCTTCTTAAAACAGCATAATATAAAAGAGCAACACCTATCGATAGTAAACCAATGATAAAGATTCCCATAAACTGTCCATAAAGGCCGTTTTTCCAATCACCCAGTGCCCACGGCTGTAATACTAAATTAGGACTTATCTTAGTGAAATTAAAAATATAGAGAAGGTAACCTAAAAGACTCCAAAAGATTCCTCCACACAAGCCGATAACCATTACTTTTGCCATAATTGACATTGGTTCTTCTTTTTTGTTTTGCTCAAGAGCCGGATCCTTTTTCTTTGCTTCTACCATTTCTTTAAGCACCTCCATTTGCTAGTATGTCCAGGTGTTGAACGTAATATGAAGTGTAATCAATTTATGTCTATAATAGGAAAATCATGGTTATACTAAATACATATAGTTCTCACTAGTTGTTTCATCTTTTTTCCTGTAAAATATAAAGTAAGTTAAAAATAAAAAAGAATGAAATATTTTACTAATAATCGGCAACTAAAGTTGTCTTACTTAATAAACTAAAAAAAAGCTGTTAGGAGGTGTTTCTCTTGAATCGTCGCCGTAATATTTTTGTTCTAGTTCTCATTAGTCTTAGTGTATTTGGCCTCTTATCTACACTACTATTTGAGCCGGGGCAATTATTAAAACAACTAGCTATTTATGCTTTTTTTGGTGTTGTTATCTTCCTTATTTATAAATGGTTTGTTAGACGGCGAATTGGTGGAAAAGAACACTCTGCATATTTAAGAGCAGCCAAACAATCCGCAAAGCGTTTTAATGACCAAGGAAGTAGAAAAAGTAATGTACTTGGTTCAATAAACAAAAAGGCGAGTTTAACAAGTGTAAAAAAGCCGAATCAACCGTCAACACCAAAGAAGAAATCGACCCCAACACACCTAACTGTTATTGAAGGAAAAAAAGGCAAAAAGAAGAATCGAGCTTTCTTTTAGAAAACTTGATTCTTCTTTTTTTTTCTATTTTTAATATGTCCATTTTTTCAAAAAGTCTGCTGCTCTTTGTTCCCCGACTTTAATGATTGATTGTTTTTTCTCTTCAGTAAGGTCAAATTCTGTAGTTAGATCTCCTTCTAAAGGTATGAAGATGATATTTTTCTCATGTCTTCTTGATACGTAGCGTGCATCATGGGCATCTTTCATTGTTTCAAATAGAGCCGTAAACAACTGGATTGCGTTATTTATTTGGTTTGCAGGCTTCTCTGTATAGCTCGTACTCAATTTTATTCCCAATAATGGTCTTGCCTTCTTTTCTTCTTCAAAAAGCCAAATTGGAAAATTACTTAACACAGCTCCATCTACAATAATGTTTTTGTTCTCTTTTATGGATAGTTTTATTGGGTCAAAAAAATAGGGCAAGCTACAGCTCATACGCACAGCTTTAGCAACTGAAAAGGTCCTTGGGTTAATACCGTACGGCTTCAAACCATCTGGTAAAACAAGGATCTTACCGTTCGTAAGGTCAGAAGCAACTAGACGAAGTGATTGATGGGGAAGATCAGCAAATGTTTTCACTCCCTTTTTTTCAAGCTTCTCTTCAATCCATTTTTCTAATACAAATCCTTTATAAAGCCCTAGCTTCCAATATAATAAAAGCCAATTAGAAAAAGGGAAGGGAATAACTGTTTTTCGCTTATCCAGGAATTCCTTCATATTTATCTCATCCATCAATTCAATGATCTCCGAACTTGTATATCCCGCTGCAATAAATGCTGCCAAAAGTGAGCCTGCACTCGTTCCTGCTAAGCGCTTAAACTTAAACCCCTTTTCCTCGATTGCTTTAAATGCACCAATTAACGCAAATCCTTTTATCCCACCTCCCGAAAACACACCATCGATATACAATAAGAAATCCCCCTCGTACTTTTGATATATATGTATCAAAACGAGGGGTGAATTAGACCAAAAAAAAGAGAATAGTGTTATCAGGATTGAACCTGAAACACTATTCTTCATTTCGTTTTTGGACATCTCGTAACTCAGTAATTCTAGAATTATCTTCTTCAAAATACTGAACTAAATCTCCAATTCGATCAATCGCATTCCAACTCAAATGATGTTCAATTCCTTCTACATCATTGTAAATTTTATCATCATCAACACCAATTAATTTCATAAACTGTTCTAATAAATCATGCCTAAAGACCAATCTCTTTCCAATCTTTTTACCCTTTGTAGTTAATACTAGCCCTCTATATTTTTCATATATTAAATATTCATCTTTATCCAGTTTCTGAACCATTTTCGTTACTGAGGAGGGATGGACTGACAGAGCTTCGGCAATATCAGAAACTCTTGCATAGCCTTTATCTTCAATTAACATATATATTTGTTCAATGTAATCTTCCATACTTGGTGTTGGCATTTTGTCTCCTCCATAACTTAGCCGGAAAGCTTCTTGTATTAAAAGTTTACAATAGAACCTATAGGCTGACAAGCAATTAAGGAAACGTTTACCACGACTTACGTAAAATATTGAATTTCAGCACTTGGAAAAAATTCATGGATGTAACGTCTAATTGTTGTTTCAATATCCTCTGCGTCTTCGGTTTTATAGACATATTTTCCAATTCCGTAGCGTCCCCATTTGTACTTTCGGTCTTCCTCATTCATCTCAAGCTTGGTCTTAGGATATCTTTGCTGTATAACTTTTTTTGCTGGCTTAGTAAAACGATGCTGGATAAGTTCAAAGGATAAGTTTGAAAGGTCTATCCCTTGAAGAGATGCATGCAATCTTTCAAAAAGTTCGAAGTAACCTTCCTGCCAATTCTCATGCATATAAATAGGCGCAACAATAAAGCCTAAAGGATAATTCGCATTTGCAACTTTCCTTGCTGCCTCAAGCCTTTCATCAAAAGATGATGTTCCTGGCTCAAAGTTCTTTATCACATAACGAGAATTTACACTAAAGCGAAACCTCGTATTACCATTATGCTTCGCATCTAAAAGATGGTCTACATGATGGTATTTAGTAACAAATCGAAGTCTACCCAAATCAGTATCACCTATAAACTCAATCGTCTTTTTAAGTGAATGAGTTAAATGATCCAAACCTACAATATCCGAGGTACAAGCTGCTTCAAAACGTGTGATTTCTGGTTCTCTTTCTTTTATATATTTAGTTGCTTGTTCAAAAATATCTTCAAGGTTCACATAAGTACGAATGTATGGTTTACTCCCAAGCGTGGTTTGTAAGTAACAATAATGACAGTGGCCCATGCAGCCTGTCGCCAATGGAATCGCATACTCTGCTGAAGGTTTTGATGTATCAAACTTTAAAGTTCTTCGTATACCTACCACGAGTGTGGATTTGGCAATTCTGTATTTTTGGTTTTCATTGTCACCTGGTAAATCGCGGACTTGATTATGCGATGTTGTTTCCCTAATTTCAATTCCCATCTTTTCAAATTTTTCTTTTAGCTCGACTCCAAGTGGATAATCTAGGGCCTTAGGCTCTATGTAAACGAGCTGTGGGATAAATGGTTCCATGGTTTCACCTCTTTTTATGGTTAGTATGACCGGATTAGAATGGATAAAATGCGCCAATGGTTTCCATAAAAGGTTGTGGGATATTTGGATAAACTATCGGTAACATTCTAATTCAAAGGAGGTAAATGTACATGAATCCTAATGAAGGGAAACGCTATCAAAGAAAAATTGGGAAGGTTAAGGCATATCAAGATTTAAATGATGAAATTTCGAAAAATAAGGAGTTGCAAACTATGCAGCCTACTCCAGAGCCGAAGGATTTTGAGGAGATTGAGTATTAACTCGTGATTTGGTGATAGACCGAAATCTATCGCGAGTTGACCGATAAGCTATAAGTAAGACCGATTTCATTTGGGTATAGACCGATAAATCCTCTTGCTTGACCGATAAACTTCATAATAACAGGGTTGGCTAATCTAATTAGGGTGGATTAGTTAGTGCTATTTAAATAAAAACAACAAAAAAAGACCCAAAGCAGGGTCTTTTTTTACTATTTTACAATCCACATTTAAGTTGTGCGCCGCATCCAGTACACGTATTGCAGCCTCCAAGGTCTTCAACCGTACCTTGACGACAAACTGGACATGTATTTCCAACTTCTGAACCGATGGTTACATCTGTTGAACGTAATGCATTAATTGTATCTACTAATACAACATGACTCTTTTTCTTTTCAGTTGTCTCTGTAACAACTTCTTCTTCAAAAGTGTTTTCTTCCGCTTTAAGAGTTAATACTTGTGAGTCACGGCTACCGTCAACATAAACAGTTCCACCTTTTGCTCCACCTTTGTATAAACGCTCATATACTCCTTCAACCTGCTCAACAGTGTACCCTCTTGGAGCATTTACTGTTTTACTAATTGAGCTGTCAATCCAACGCTGGATAACACATTGAACATCAGCGTGTGCTTCTGGTGCAAGCTCCATTGCAGAAATAAACCATTTTGGAAGGTTATTTGGATCTGCCTCAGGATTTTTGTCTAAATACTCTTGAACGATATCTGCTTTTACTTCAATAAACTTGCCTAAACGCCCACTTCTAAAATATGAGAAGGAGAAGTATGGTTCTAAGCCGGTACTGACTCCAACCATTGTCCCTGTGGAACCTGTGGGAGCAACAGTTAACAGGTGTGAATTACGAATTCCGTACTCTTTAATACCATTCTTAATATCTTCTGGCATTTTTTCCATAAAGCCAGTTTGAGTGAATGCATTTCTTAAACGATTAGTGCCTTCTTCGTTATCGCCAACTAAGAATGGGAAGCTTCCCTTTTCTTTCGCAAGTTCAATTGAAGCGCGATAAGCAGTTGTTGCGATTGTCTCGAACACTTCATCAACAAGCTTATTGCCTTCTTCTGAACCATACTCAGTTTCGCAATAGATAAGTAAATCGTGTAATCCCATTACCCCAAGACCAACACGGCGCTCGCTTAATGCTTGTTTTTTATTCGCTTCTAGGAAGTATGGAGTAGCATCGATAACGTTATCTTGCATTCTAACTCCAACTTCAACTGTTTTCTTAAGCTTTTCAAAGTTAACTGTTTTTGTTTCTTTATCAGCCATTTCAGCTAGGTTAACAGCTGCAAGGTTACATACTGAATATGGTGCAAGAGGTTGCTCTCCACACGGATTTGTCGCAACTACTTGTTGTCCATAAGCTTTCGCATTTGTCATTTCATTTGCATTATCAATGAAGAAAATTCCTGGCTCTGCTGAATACGTTGCACAAATGTTAACTAGGTTCCAAAGCTCTTTCGCTCTGATCTTACGGTACACTCGTACTTTGTGTCCTAGTTTCTCCCATTCTCTTACATCACCAATTTTATGCCATTCCTCATTGTAAACTTTCATCTCAGCTTCATCATAGCTTTCTACATCTGGGAATTTAAGTTCATAATAAGCATCTTCCTCAACAGCCTCCATGAACTCCTTAGTTAAACATATAGAGATGTTTGCGCCAGTAAGGAACTCTGGATTATGAACTGAATAATTCCCGCCTGTTTTAAGTTTTATTTCTGCATCTTTTATAATTTTATCACTAAATCCGCCATAACCAGGAATAGATTTGTAGTTAACAATTCCTTGATACATATCTCTTTCTTGTTGTGAAAGCGGAGTGAATTTTAATTTTTCTTGAGCGTATTTTTTAATCGTTTCATCGTTTGTATTTTCAATTAAGTAGCGTAAAATTCTTGGATTTTGCATCTTAGAAATGATGAATTCTATAATATCAGGGTGTGAGGAATTCAACATTATCATTTGGGCTCCGCGTCTACTCCCACCTTGCTCAACAAGGTGAGTAAGCTTCGCAATATCATCCAACCAAGATACAGACCCAGATGATTTACCGTTTACTCCACGAGCCAGTGCATTTCGTGGTCTTAACGTGGAACCATTTGTTCCTACTCCGCCACCGCGGCTCATAATCTCCATCACTTGTTTTCTATGCTCTGAAATTCCTTCACGAGAATCTTGTACATATGGCATTACATAACAGTTAAAGAATGTAACTTCTGTACCAGCACCTGCCCCGTATAATACACGGCCAGCTGGGATGAAGTTTAAGTTCACTAGCTCTGCGTAGAACTTCTCAAACCATTCTTGTCGCTTTTCTTCCGTTTTTTCTACTGATGCAAGACCTGTTGCATTTCGCTTAGCAATTTGCTCGTAGTAGATTTCTAAAGGCTTCTCAATTACGTCAAGAGATCTCTTAATTATTCCAGTTTCGACTTCCTCTTGGCTGTCTAATACACCACGGTATTCCTCTTCAACTAGTACTCTAGCAGCTTTCTGCTCCCAATCAATATCCACGATATATCCAAGACCACGCGCTGGGAACTTTGGATCTTCCTTAATCGTTAATACGACAAAATCACCAGCAGTTAATGTGATTTTTTCAGTATCCTTGAAAGTATAACGATCAAGCATAACAAGACGTGATACTCCTTTATGTGTAAGTATCATATCTTCTGTAATTGGGTGTACTTGAGGAAAAAGCCTGATATCTTGATTAAGCCTTTCTACATTCACCATATTCTTTTTTTCTAGCACAACAGCCATTCTCACATCTCCCTTGTCACTCAGTTTATAGCTTGTCCATACGAGGGCATCTAATATTTCTATCAACCCTCGTTTGTTGTCTTATTTAGCAGTAACCATAACTTAACATATTCCTCCAATCCAAATCAATATAAAAATCTATATATAGTATATAATTATTTTTCGACAATACTACATATTGATTTTTGGTCAACTATAATCTTTTTTGTCAAACCTTAAATAGTTTAAAAAAGATAGATAGCAAGAGATAAACTAAGATTATTCTCGTTTATTGACCAAAAACGAAAAAATTTGTCGGTTGCAAAATCCTTATCTAAAATGAGCCCTTACAAATAAACACTTTTAAAAAATCAATTAAAAAAAGCGACTAAAAAAAAGTCGCTTGTCATTTTATCTTTTAAAATTCCAATCAGGATTTGCATATCTCTTCTTTACAATCTCTTCTACATATAGTATTTCTTCATCTGAAAGAGTATAGGGCTCAAGTTCAATGTTCAGGCCCTTCTCAAAACCTTCCTTAAAAGCTTTCTTTGCCTCATCAATCGTAACCGGCTCCGCTCTTAGTGCATTTATGGCAACAGCCTTATTTTTAAAATTACGTTGGAGCCTTTCTTTTACACGGTCATTAGGATACTTAAAGACATCAAAGAGCTTATCCTCATCTATATCTAGTAAGATAGAGCCATGTTGAAGAATAACACCTTTTTGGCGTGTCTGAGCACTTCCGGCTACTTTTCGTCCTTCAACAACTAACTCATACCAAGAAGGTGCATCAAAGCATACAGCAGACCTAGGATCTTTTAAACCTGCTTTTTCTTCATCCGTTTTAGGTACCGCAAAATAAGCATCCAGTCCTAATAATCGAAAACCTTGTAATACACCTTCTGAAATCACTCTATATGCCTCAGTAACCGTATGGGGCATTTCAGGGTGATCTTCTGAAACAATAACACTATATGTAAGTTCCTGATCATGTAAAACCCCTCTACCACCTGTAGGGCGTCGCACGAAACCTAAACCATATTTCTTAACAGCATCAAAGTCTATTTCCTTATCTACCTTCTGAAAATAACCTATTGATAAGGTAGGTGGATTCCAGCCATAAAAACGAATCGTCGGTGGAATTTTATGTTCACTATGCCAATCAAGCAAGGCTTCATCTAATGCCATATTAAATTCAGGAGAACAATCACCTGAGTCTATAAATCTCCATGTTTCAATCGTCATATTTTATCCCTCATTAACACAAATTTCATTTTGCTTTTTAAGTCTAACAAAATTAACACTGATTTCAAAGTAAAAACAAACAGAATTCCTTTGATTATTCATGTTATCACTTATATAATAGAGTATGTCGATGAAAAGAGGAAAAAAGAAGGAGTCGATTTTGTTGGAAATGGTTTATATTACACTTGGAGCACTAGGAGCATTTATAACTTACGCTATCATCATGTTTTTGTATCAAAGAAAAATTCTAAAAACATTAACTGAAGAAGAATTCCGTGCTGGCTACCGTAAAGCACAGTTGATAGATGTACGCGAACAAAATGAATTTGAAAATGGACACATTCTAGGTGCTCGTAACATTCCATTGTCTCAATTAAAAATGCGCCTTAAAGAAATACGCCAGGACAAGCCTGTTTACCTGTATTGTCAAAATGGCATGAGAACAGGCAGAGCAGCTCAAATGTTAAAAAGAAAAGGATACCAAGATCTTAACCAACTAAAAGGCGGTTTCAAAACTTGGTCTGGTAAAATCAAAACGAAAAATAGTTAAGAATTCTAGCCTATCCACTAAAATGGATAGGCTATTTTTATGTAAAAAAATAGGTTAAACGGAAATCCGTCTAACCTACCAAATCTTATGACAAAGCAGCCTAGTGTTTCATATAATAATTAGGAAAATGTCTTATCAATAGCGCTTTCGGTATCCATTACCGAAGAATCGACATAACGTTTCGTAACATTTACGTCAGAATGTCCTGCCAATTCTGCTACTGTTGCTAGACTAACACCATTTTGTACTAGATCAAAGCAAAATGTATGACGCAATTTATGTGGGTTTACATTATAGTTTTTCAACATATACTGTACACCTCTAGTTGAAATACGTTTATTTACACTTGATATAAATAATGCATCTTGAGATGTTTCAATACTCTCGATATACTTCGTTAAATGATGCTGTAAGTCTTTTGATAAAGGTATTGTTCTTTTTAACTCCCCAGTCGAAGTACGAATGAACAGTTTTCCTTTACCACTTTCTGAGTCAACTTGGATATCTGAACGATTTAACGCACACAATTCAGAAATTCTAATACCTGTATGCAGCAAAGTATACACAATGGCTATATTACGTAAATCACCGTCAAGTTCTACTTCCTTTAATAGAGCTTTTCTCTCACTTAATTCCAAAATTTCTGGAGTAGAATCATCCTTTTCCTTTTCAACACGGCTTACTCCCCTTATAATTTCATATCTATCTAGGTATTTTGCGTAAACACTAATTGTTGAAAAAGCTTTTTCTATAGTTGCGGGGCTTCTATCTAATGATTCAAGATACTGCATATAGTCTTGAACATCCTTTTTGGATAGATTAGTTATATCCTTGTCACACTCTAACATCCAGTCAAAAAACTTCACCATCGCACCATTATATGTTTTTACAGTGCTCTCAGACTTTCCATTTGATAATAACCATTCCCCAAAAGGTGTTAGAAGACTACTTAATTCAGTATGTTGTACCATTCTAGATCGCCCCCTTATTGTACTTATATTAACATCGTATCACATGAGTTCGCAGAAGTAAATTTCTATATCAAAAAAAAGAAGGGTAAATTACTCCCTTCTCTGGTAAATCTTATGTTTTTTTAAGCGGGTGATGAGAATCGAACTCACGACATCAGCTTGGAAGGCTGAGGTTTTACCATTAAACTACACCCGCATGAAGATGAATATAAGAATTGGAGGCGACACCCGGATTTGAACCGGGGATAAAGGTTTTGCAGACCTCTGCCTTACCACTTGGCTATGCCGCCATTAGTTACAGTCTATAATATGGTCTTAACCTACTAATTGTTACAATAAATTTGGCAGGGGCAGTAGGAATCGAACCCACACTGGAGGTTTTGGAGACCTCAGTTCTACCTTTAAACTATGCCCCTAAGATAAAACATGTGAATAATTATTGAGAATAAATGGTGGAGGGGGACGGATTCGAACCGCCGAACCCTGAGGGAGCGGATTTACAGTCCGCCGCGTTTAGCCACTTCGCTACCCCTCCATAATGTAATTAAAGTTAAAATGGCGGAGGAAGAGGGATTCGAACCCCCGCGGGCTTTAACACCCCTGTCGGTTTTCAAGACCGATCCCTTCAGCCGGACTTGGGTATTCCTCCATTTTAGGCTAAAAATATTATATGGTAGCGGCGGAGGGAGTCGAACCCACGACCTCACGGGTATGAACCGTACGCTCTAGCCAGCTGAGCTACACCGCCATATTAAAGAAAATTAAAAATAGATACCAAAAGTATTAAGTTTTTTGTGTCCCGATTTCAGGAAGCATAATCAAGCAGCAGCTCAATCGGTACAACTCGATGTATTTTCAACGAAGCTTCGCTCGTCGCTCTAGCCAGCTGAGCTACACCGCCATAATATATATTCAATTAATTTAATTTGGCGCGCCCGAAAGGAGTCGAACCCATAACCTTCTGATCCGTAGTCAGACGCTCTATCCAATTGAGCTACGGGCGCTTATAAATTTAACACTAGAATTCTATTGTACTATAAAAAGAAACAATTTCAACTAGAAATTTGTTCCTTCAAAACTAGATAACGTAACTAAGACATTTTGTAAGTTTTTTTGTGGTTAAGTCCTCGAACGATTAGTATCAGTCAGCTCCACACGTCACCGCGCTTCCACCTCTGACCTATCAACCTGATCATCTTTCAGGGTTCTT